>NZ_FYAN01000003.1:0-273883 GCF_900185665.1 Pannonibacter sp. I15F10I1 | reverse complement strand
ACCATTCAAAAACACCTATATAATCAACAAAGAACAAAACAAGTACAAAGCAAACAGGCAAAACCGTCGAAAGCCACGTTCCGCAAGTAAAAGGCGCGCACCGCCGGAGCCAGGTCAGCCCTCATGCGATCGACAACAGCGCCTGACAACGCGACGGATGCCGGGCCTCGCTGCCCAGGGCCAGTCGTAATCCCTTCGAACGCAGGCCTTCATCGCCGGCTGGCAGCTCTACCGCGCTCGCGGACCTCTTGGGGAGCGGGTGCATCGTCTTGCTCATGATGCTCCATCCCACTCATGAATGTGAACCCCGGCAAACCTGATGCGGGGCAGTCTGCAATCGCATAATGCCGGTCTTCAGCCGATCGCCAGCCTCGACGCGTGCGCCGCGTGCCTTTTCAAACCGATACCAAGTCTTCCAATGCTGACGCATCACGCCTTGAGATTGCTCAGGCGCTGCTCGGGCTCGTATGAGGCGGATAATTCAAGCGGCACTTGACACCCATCTGCAAACGCGGCTTAACTATCATAGTAATGGCTTCTATTATATAATTATGAAGCAGAGGGGACGAGGATGTTGAAAAACGCGTTGCTGGCAGCAGCAATCATGACGCTGCCGCTCTATCCAGGACTGACGTTGGCTGCGGGAAAGATCGATGTCGCGACGATCGGTGAACCGCCGACGCTGGATCCGATGGTGTCGACCGCCGACGTCGTCGGCATGACCACTCAGCATATCTTCGAAACGCTCTTCACCTATGACGGCGAGTGGAACGTGGTGCCGCTTCTCGCCGACGCCATGCCGGAGATTTCCGAAGAAGGCAGGGTTTACGACATCACCTTGCGAAAGGACGTGCGGTTCCACGATGGAAGCACCATGGATGCCGGCGATGTGCTCGCCTGCATCGAGCGCTGGATGTCGATCGCCTCACGCGGCAAGCAGGCTGCTCCGTATGTCGAAAAGGTTGAGATGACGGGTGACAATGCGATCCGCATTACACTCAGCAAGCCCTATGCGCCGCTTCTGTCGCTTCTGGCCTTCAACAACTCCGCAGCCGTGATCATGCCGAAGGAGAATCTGGTTGAACCGCTCGTGACCTTCACCGGTACCGGTCCATACATGTTGAAGGAGCACAAACCGGACCAGTACATCCAACTCGTGCGCTTCGATGATTACGCAGCCCGTACCGAATCCGCGAATGGCTTCGGTGGCAAGCGCGAAACCATACTGGACGAGATCCGCTTCGTGCCTGTGGCGGATGCCAATACCCGCCTGGAAGGCATCCTGTCCGGCCAGTTCGACTTTGCCGATTCACTGCCGGCGGAGAGCTATGGGCGTCTGGAGAGTGCCGACAAGGCGCTGCCAGTCGTGCTGGAGCCCTTCGGCGCGCCGGTTTTCGTCATGAACACCAAGCAGGGAATGATGACGAGCAAGGCGGTCCGCCACGTCATCCAGACGGCGCTGAACCCCGAAGACATGCTGCTCGCGGCCTTTGGCAATGAGAAGTTCTCCAGGGTCAGTGGCTCACTCTATCCGCAAGGCTATATCTGGCACACCGATGAAGGCATCCAGCGCTACGGCAGCGGCGATCCCGTGAAGGCAGGAGAAATGCTGAAGGAAGCCGGTTATGACGGCAAGCCGCTGCGCATCCTGACGAGCCGGCAATACGAGTTCCATTACAAGATGGCACAGGTCGCGGCCGAGTATCTGAAGATGGCGGGTTTTACGGTCGACCTCGGGATTTATGATTGGGCGACGCTGACGCAGCGCCGTGCCGATCCAGCGCTCTGGGACATCTTCATCACCCATGGGCCGTTCCCGGCAGAACCTGCCCTCAACGGCTGGATGTCCGATGATTTTCCAGGCTGGTGGAACTCGGCCGAAAAGCATGCCGTTACCGATCCCTTCCTCGCGGAAGCCGATCCGCAGAAGCGCAAGGCGCTTTTCGCTGAAGTGCAGAAGGCATTTTACGAGGAAGCTCCTGTCTTCAAGGTCGGCGACTTCAATGCCTTGACTGCGGAAGCGAAGACGCTGGAAGGCTTCAAGCCATCGCCTTGGCCGTATTTCTGGAACGTCAGCACCGAAAACGGCAAGTAATCCTGGTTCCTCCCAGGACCTTGTCCCGGCCGGTGCTCACCCACCTCACCGGCCGGGATCCTTTTTATCTTGTTCATTCCGCGACTTGAGCAGGTACTCCCATGACAAGAGCCTTTCCGAGCGGTTTTCTCTGGGGCACCGCCACCTCGGCCTTTCAGATTGAAGGGGCAACCAGGACGGACGGCCGGGGACCGAGTGTCTGGGACGTCTATGCCCACACGCCCGGCCGGACCACGAATGGCGACACCGCCGATATTGCCTGCGATCACTATCACCGCTATCCGGAAGACATCGGCCTGATGCGCGATCTCGGTGTCGGGGCCTATCGCTTGTCGACCGCATGGCCGCGGATCTTTCCCGAAGGCAAGGGACAGGTGAATCAGCGTGGGCTCAATTTCTACGACCGGGTCATCGATCTGCTTTTGCATGAAGGGATCGAGCCCTGGATCTGCCTTCACCACTGGGACATGCCGGTGGCGATCGAAGAGAAAGGCGGCTGGCGGAATCGCGATACCGCAAGCTGGTTTGGCGACTACGCGGCCGAGGTGATCCGCCACTTCTCCGATCGGGTCCAACGCTTCGTGCCGGTTAACGAACCCAATGTCATTCCATGGGTTGCCTACAATCTCGGCCGCCACGCTCCGGGCAAGCAGGATTATGCGAGCTGCCTCGCCTCGATCCACAATCTCAATCTTGCCCACGGCAAGACGGTGACGGCAGTGCGCGCGGAAGCCCCCGCGGCGGAGGCCGGCAATATCGTTTCGCTCGGGCCGGTTCGTCCGCATTACGACGACGAGGCTCATCGTGAGGCATGTGTTCTCGGCGATGCGCTCTGGCGCCGCGTCACAGTCGACCCGTTATGGCTCGGCACCTATCCCGAACCGCTGAGGGACCAGCTCGATGGACTGGTGAAGCCCGGCGACATGGAGGAAATCAGCCAGAAGCTCGATTTCTTCGGCCTCAATCACTACAACCCCGTCTATGTCGCGCCGCATCCCGGTGCCACCTGGGGCGTGGCCGAAACCATGCCGCCGACCGGTGCCGGCCCGCTCACGGACGTCAACTGGGTGGTCGATCCGGGTGCCTTCCTCGAGCAGATCCGGGATACCAGTGCCCGCTACGGCAATCCGCCGATATACATCACGGAAAACGGCGCCTCCTTCCACGATGCGCTGAGGCCCGACCGGACGGTCATCGACAAGGAGCGGATCGCCTATTTCGAGGGTTATCTGAACACTGTTCTGGATGCGATCGAGGAAGGCCACGACATCCGGGGTTATTTTGCCTGGTCGCTGATGGATAATTTCGAATGGGGCCGCGGTTTCAGCAAGCGTTTCGGCCTGGTCTATGTCGACTACCCGACGCTGCAGCGCATTCCCAAACAGTCCTATTACCGCCTCGGCGGCATTATTCGCGAGAATGCTCTGTGAGGGCGGTCTCTTTTCCTGCCGGCACTTCGCATGACCCGCGCTCGGCCGGGCGATGCGTCAGACACGGTGAAGCTGCATGATACGTTATGTATTCAAACGCCTGCTCGGCATGATCGTGGTCATGATACTCGTGGTGACGATCGTCTTCGTCATCGTGCGCGTCACGCCGGGCGATCCGGCGGCCGTAATGCTGGGACCCGATGCGACCGCTCAGGACATCGCCGATCTCCGGATCCGCCTCGGTCTCGATCAGCCTATCCTCGTGCAATACGCAAGCTATGTGCTTTCGCTGCTGCAGGGCGATCTCGGCCGCTCGATCTTCCTCAACATTCCGGTAACGGCGGCGCTGGCGCAGCGCGCGGAGCCTACCTTCTTCCTCACGGTCTTTGCACTGATACTTGCGAGCGCCGTCGCTCTTCCCGTCGGCATCTATGCCGCCTACCGCCGCGGTTCAATCATCGACCAGGCGGCAACGGTGATCGCCATGACGGCGGCCAGTGTGCCGAGCTTCTGGCTTGGGCTGATCCTGATCCAGTATTTCGCCGTGAAGTTCGGTGTCTTCCCGGTCTCTGGTTATGGCGGGCCGGGCGCGAGCTTTTTTGAGCGGCTGCATCATCTGGTTCTGCCAGCGGTTTCGCTTGGCCTTGTTTCGTCCGCGCTCATCCTGCGTTTCACGCGTGCGGCCATGCTCGATGTCCTGAACGAGGATTACATCCGCACCGCCCGCTCAAAGGGCCTGGTCGAACGGCGGGTGATATTGAAACACGCTCTGAAGAACGCGCTGATCCCGATCCTGACGGTCATCGGCCTCACCGGTGCCGTGCTCGTGGCCGGTGCCGTGGTCACTGAAACCGTATTCGCGCTTCCCGGCGTCGGCAGTCTCGTCGTTTCAGCCGTGCTGCGCCGTGACTATCCGGTCATCCAGGGAGCACTGCTCGTGATTGCCGGCCTTTACGTTCTCATCAATTTTGTCATCGACATGCTCTATCTGCTGGTCGATCCAAGGGTGCGCTACTGATGGCCGAGGTCCAGATTTCCTCCCCCGCGGGGGCCGCTTTGTGGGTTTTCCTGCGCCGGCTGACCAGGCGCAAACCGGTGCTGATCGCGCTTGCCGTCCTTGTCATCTTCGTCCTGCTCGCCGTGCTCGCGCCGGTGATTGCGCCTTATTCCCCGACCAAGCTGTCGATCGCGAGCCGGCTGAAGGAGCCAAGTCTCGAACATTGGTTCGGGACCGACGAGTTTGGCCGGGATGTTTTCACACGCACGATTTTTGCTGGCCAGGTTTCACTCTTCATCGGGTTTGCGGTGGTGGTGCTGTCGGCGCTGATCGGAGTGACGCTCGGCTTGCTGGCGGGTTTCTTCTCGCGGCTCGACACGCCGATTGCCCGTCTGATCGACGCCATGATGGCGTTCCCGGACATCCTGCTGGCGATTGCGCTGGTCGCGGCCCTCGGCCCATCGATGTCGACGGTCATCGTGGCTCTGTCGATCGTCTACGCGCCACGGCTCGCACGCATTGTGCGCGCCTCGACACTCGTCATCCGTGAACTTCCTTTTGTCGAGGCTGCCCAGTCCATGGGCATCTCGACCTACCACATCATGACGCGGCATGTGCTGCGGAACCTCATCTCCCCCATTCTGGTGCAGACCACCTTCCTCTTCGCCAATGCGATCCTCGCCGAGGCCGGGCTTTCCTTTCTCGGCGTCGGCGTCAGCCCCGAAGTTCCGACTTGGGGAACCATGATTTCCTCCGGCCGGCAATATCTCGATCAGGCCAGCTGGATGACGCTTTATCCGGGCCTGGCGATCATCCTGGCCGTTCTCTCACTCCAGATCGTCGGCGATGGAATGCGCGACATGCTGGATCCCCGTTTGCAGAAGGACTTGTAAGATGGTGCAGGCAAGAACCGCCGAACCTCTGTTGATACGCAACGTAAAGCCCGTGGGCTTCGATACGGTGCAGACCGGAACCCCGATCGATGTTGCCATCGGCGCTGATGGCAATATCGAGGCGGCCGCGCCGGGCCTGCCGCAGGCTGGCGGCCGGACGGTTGTCGACGGGCAGGGTGCCTGGATCTCGCCGGGATGGATCGATCTTCATGTTCACATCTGGCATGGAGGCACGGATATCTCGATCCGGCCGTCCGAATGCGGCGCGGAACGCGGCGTCACCACGCTCGTCGACGCGGGCTCTGCGGGTGAGGCCAACTTCCACGGTTTCCGGGAATATATCATCGAGCCGTCGCGAGAGCGCATCAAGGCGTTCCTGAATCTTGGCTCGATTGGCCTGGTGGCCTGCAACCGCGTGCCGGAACTGCGCGACATCAAGGATATCGACCTTGATCGCATCCTCGACTGCTATGAAGCCAATAAGGAGCATATCGTTGGCATCAAGGTGCGGGCGAGCCATGTCATCACCGGCTCCTGGGGTGTGACCCCGGTCAAGCTCGGCAAGAAGATCGCCAAGATCCTCAAAGTGCCGATGATGGTTCATGTCGGCGAACCACCAGCGCTATACGACGAGGTCCTGGAAATCCTTGATCCTGGCGATATCGTCACCCACTGCTTCAACGGCAAAGCAGGCTCCTCCATTCTGGAGGATGAGGATCTGTTCCAGCTCGCCGAACGCTGCGCGTCGGAGGGCGTGCGCCTGGATATCGGCCATGGCGGCGCTTCGTTCTCCTTCAAGGTGGCGGAAGCTGCGATCCAGCGCGGCCTGATGCCGTTCTCGATCTCGACCGACCTGCACGGCCATTCGATGAACCACCCAGTCTGGGACATGGCGACGACGATGTCGAAGCTTCTGTCGGTTGGCATGCCCTTTACGGAGGTCATCCGCGCGGTCACGGCGGCCCCGGCCTCGGTCATCGGCCTGCCGGGCGAAAACCTGCTTTCGGCCGGTAACCGGGCGGAGTTCACGATCTTTAATCTGATCGATTCGGATCTGGAAGCGACTGATTCCAATGGGGATGTCGCCCGGATGAGCAAGCTCTTCGATCCGGTCTACGCCGTGATCGGCAGTGAGGTCATCAAGGCCAGCCGCTACCAGCCGCGCCCGCCGAAACTCGTTCGCCACAGCCATGGTTATTCCTGGCGTTGAGCCGGGTCTGCAATTTCATCAGATGACAGGTGCTTTAGTGTCCTATTCCTCCGCCCTCGAAAATGATCTCTCCGGGGCCGTCTATGCGCGGCTTGCCGAACTGAACATCGAGATCCCGCCACCGGCGCCGCCGATCGCTAATTTCGTTTCCCACAAGATTGAGGGCAACATGCTCTATCTGTCGGGTCAGGGCCCCCGGGAGGCTGACGGCACGCTCCATACCGGCAAGGTTGGTGGCGGCGTCACGACGGAGGAGGCCTATCAGCACGCGCGGCTGACGGGGCTCAATCTTCTTGCTGTCATGCAGGATGCGCTGGGTGATCTTGGCCGGGTCAAGCAGGTGGTAAAGCTTCTTGGCATGGTCAATGCCGTGCCGGATTTTGCCGATCACCCGAACGTTATCAACGGTTGCTCCGATTTATTGATCGAGATCTTCGGCGAAAATGGCCGTCACGCGCGCTCAGCCGTCGGCTTCGGCTCTCTTCCCAACAACATCACGGTCGAGATCGAAGCGATCGTGGCGCTCAAGGAGTAGGGGGCATCAATGGCTGCGCCAACCCATCAGCCTTTCGATATTGGCGGCCGAATCCCGCACCAGGTTGCCGTAATGAGCATCTTGCTGGCTGACCTTCTGTTCGGGAAGCACGATGGAGATGGTGGCCACGCACTCGCCCTGACCGTTGCAGATGGGAGAGGCGATGCAGGCCACAGCGTAGTCGGACTCACCCGCCTGGATCGAAAGCCGGTTCTCGAAGGCCTTCGCCGCCGCAGTCGACAGGGAGGCGGCGTCGATATCTGCACGGCCCGTCGGCGAGGAGCGCGCACCGCGCCTGAAAAGCTCGATGCGCTCATCTTCCGGAAGATGGCCAACAAGCAGGCGGCCGGACGCGGTCCAGTTGAGTGGCACCCGGGTGCCGACACGCGAACTCACCTGAAAATGGCTGGGCCCGTCGGCCATGGCGAGCACCAGCATATGGTGTCCGTCGCGGCCGCAAAGCTGAACCGTTTCCCCGGCCAGCCGGCAAAGATCGTGCATCTCCTGGGTGGCAACGCTCATGAAATCGATCGAGCGGGCATAGGCGAGGCCATAGTGGTAAAGCCGCGGACCAAGCCAGATTGCTCCGTTGGCGGTACGCGTCAACATGTTCTTCTCAACGAGGTCGTCGATGATCGTGTAGACAGTCGACAACGGCGCACCCACCGCTTTTGCGATCCCGTATGCCCCTTCCGGAACGCCAGTTTCGTAGAGATGGTCGATGATCTGCAGTGTGCGGTCGATCGCACTCACCCGGGAGCCGCGGCTTTTTTTCGTGGTGTCAGCCGTAGTTTCGGCAGTCTCGGCCATAGCATGCCTTCCTTCTTCGCCTCGGGTGGTCAAGGGACAACCGCAGGCACTCAATGCGTTATTACATTATTACGTTATAGCGTCCGCTTCTACCGGCGGTGCAGCGTGATCGCAATAGGAGAAATCAATGAGTGAGGATATCCGGGCACGCCTCGGTCTGCGCCCCGTCATCAATGTATCCGGCACGATGACGAGCCTCGGTGCGTCGATCGTGGTGCCGGAGGCAGTCCGTGCAGTACAGGCCATCATGCCCCAGTTCGTTGAAATCAATGACCTGCAGCGCAAGGCGAGCGCCGTCATCGCGAGATTGACTGGCGCTGAGGCGGGCTTCGTGACTGCCTCCTGCTCCGCGGGCATCAGTCTTGCCGTTGCCGGTGCGATCACGGGGCCGAACCTGCTCGCCATCGAGAAGCTCCCCGATACGCTTACCGACCGCAATCAGGTGATCGTGCAGATGGGCCATGTCGTAAGTTATGGTGCGCCGGTCGACCAGTCGATCCGTCTTGCCGGCGGCAAGGTGGTGATGATCGGCCAGGCAACCTCCACCCATCGGTATCACATGGAGCAGGCGATCACCGACAAGACGGCGGCGGCGGTCTATGTCGTGTCCCACCACGTGGTCAATTACGGGCTGCTGCATCTTTCGGAGTTTGTCGAGATCGCCCACGCCAGAGGCGTGCCGGTGATCGTCGATGCTGCATCCGAATATGATCTGAAAGGCTTTCTCGCCACCGGCGCCGATATCGCGCTCTATAGCGGGCACAAGTTTCTGGGTGGTCCAACCTCGGGCATCGTCGCCGGCAGAAAGGAACTGGTGCGCTATGCCATGCTGCAGAATCTTGGCATCGGGCGCGGCATGAAGGCCGGCAAGGAGAGCATCTACGGCGTGATGGCGGCATTGGAGGCCTGGGAAACCCGTGACCATGAGGGCATTCGCGCCCGCGAAAGTGGTTATCTCAAACTCTGGAAGGAGACGCTCGAGCCCTATCCGGGCGTGACGGCGGTGATCGATCCCGATCCGACCCGCAATCCGCTCGACCGGCTGAAGGTCCTCATCAGGCCGGATGAGGCGCATATTACGGCTTGGGATCTGTCCCGGGCCTTGGCGTCCGGTGACACGCCCGTCATCGTCCGCGATCATGAGGCCGAGCATCATTACTTTTATCTCGATCCCTGCAACCTGCACCCCGGTCAGGAAGAAATCGTGGCACGCCGCCTGAGGGAGGAACTCGACAAGGCCCGCAGTTCCAACGAGGTGATTGCGACACCGATCGAAGATCTGAGCCGCCATCGTTTCGATGGGCTCATGCGTTGGCCCGACTGAGGCAAGCACGAAAGGAATGCCGGCGATGACGACACAACCCGTTCTCTCCGTCCAGAACCTGACTACCTCCTTCTTCAGCGAGGGCGAGTGGAAAAGCGTCATACGCGACGTCTCATTTGACGTCGCGCCGGGAGAGACGCTCGCCATCGTCGGCGAAAGCGGCTCGGGCAAGAGCGTGACGTCGCTGTCGATCATGCGGCTTCTGCAGCGGGAGACCAGCCGCATCGAGGGCAAGGTTTTCCTCGGAGGGCGCGAATTGCTCGGCCTGCCCGAGCGCGAGATGCGCAAGGTTCGTGGTGCCGGGGTGGCGATGATCTTCCAGGAGCCGATGACGAGCCTCAATCCGCTCTTCACCATCGGCGACCAGATCTCGGAAGCGATCCGCTGCCATAGCGATGTGTCCAAGGCCAGCGCGCGATTGGAAGCCATTCGGCTTCTGGAAAAGGTACGCATACCTTCGGCGGCTTCACGCTTCGATGAATATCCGCACCGTTTCTCCGGTGGTATGCGCCAGCGGGCCATGATCGCCATGGCCCTCGCCGCAAAGCCTAAGCTTCTGATCGCCGACGAGCCTACGACTGCGCTGGACGTGACGATCCAGGGCCAGATCCTCGATCTCATCAAGACCCTGCAGGAAGAGGAAGGGACCTCAGTCCTCTTCATTACTCACGACATGGGCGTCGTGGCCGAAATAGCTGACCGGACCGTCGTGATGTTTCGCGGCGAGCAGATCGAAACCGGCAGGACGGCGGACATCTTCCGTGACAGCACGGAGCCCTATACCCGGGCGCTTCTGTCGGCTGTTCCCGTCTTGGGCTCGATGGCCGGCTCGACACTGCCCGCCCGTTTTGCCATCACCGATACGGTGACGGGAGCCGTGGAACCACCGAAAGATCTGCCTGACACGGTTGCGCGTGATGCGGCGCCAGTGCTGGAGGTCAGGAATCTCACCAAGCAGTTCGACATCTATTCAGGCTTTTTCGCGCGTCCTGCCGGCCGTGTGCACGCTGTTGGAGATGTTTCGTTCAAGCTCCATTCCGGCGAAACACTATCCCTTGTTGGCGAGTCCGGCTGCGGCAAGTCGACGACCGGCCGCGCCATCATGCGGCTGATCGAGCCGACGAGCGGTTCTGTCCTGATCAACGGGGAAAATGTTCTGGCTTTCGACCGCAAGGAAATGCGCAGTCTCAGACGCTCCGTGCAGATGATTTTCCAGGATCCTTTCGCCAGCCTCAATCCGCGCATGACGGTCGGCGAGGCGGTGGCTGAACCTTATCTTGAACACAAGCTCGGAACGAAGGCAGAGGCACGCGAGATGACGGCAGCGATGCTGGAAAAGGTCGGGCTCTCGCCGGACATGGCCCGGCGCTACCCGCATGAGTTCTCCGGTGGCCAGCGCCAGCGCATCTGTATTGCACGTGCGCTCGCCCTCGAACCGAAGATCATTATCGCCGACGAAAGCGTCTCTGCGCTTGATGTATCCATCAAGGCGCAGGTCATAAATCTCATGCTCGACCTTCAGGAGAGCATGGGTATCGCCTTCCTGTTCATCTCCCACGACATGGCGGTCGTCGAGCGCGTTAGCCATCGGGTAGCTGTTATGTACCTTGGGCAGATTGTCGAAATTGGTCCGCGCGCTTCCATATTCTCCAGTCCGCAGCATCCGTATACGCGAAAGCTGATGGAGGCTGTACCGGTTCCCGATCCGGACAGGCTTGGACGGCGCCGCAATATCGAGGCGGAAGAGTTGAGAAGCCCGATCCGGGAGATCGGCTATTCAAGACCCGAAGCACTCTATAGTGAGGTTGCTGCCGGTCATTACATCTTGAAGGACTTCGCGGGGTAACGGCAGCTTCTCGATGCGCCTTTCTCGTCGAGCATTGGTCAGGCTCGTGCGAACCTGATACCGGTGGGACGGCAAGCCTGGTGCAGAAGGCTGGCGGCTATCCGGCTGCAATTTCCCGCTCGGGGCGATGTTTGTCATTCATTGCCCGGTCAGCCAGTCAATGAAAATCGCGGCTCCGGAATAGAAGCTTGGCCTGTTCACGCGGATGGCGGGCGCCGGGTTTTCCGCCCCTCAGATCAGCGCCGCCGGGCGCGGCAGGCGTTCTGCCCGTGGCATCTATCTCTCCGCCAAACTGGCCGAGGCCGGGCAGGATGTGGGACAGGTCCTCGATCTGTCCGGCGATGAGATGCACCACCTGCCCTTCGCGCTGCAAACGCCCCGTCACGCGCAAAAGCCGCCCGCCGATGACGGCGCGGCGGAAGGCTTCATAAACCTTGGGCCAGACCACCACATTGCTGACGCCGGTTTCATCCTCCAGCGTCAGGAAGATGACGCCCGAGGCGGTGCCGGGGCGCTGGCGGGTGATGACGAGACCGGCCACACTCACCTGCCGTAGGTCCGGCCGGGTCAGCTGGTCATGGGCCGTGAGGCCCGGCAGCGCGGGGCGCAGCAGTTCCATCGGGTGGGCACGCAAGGACAGGCGCAGGGCGACGTAATCCTCCACCACTTCCTCGCCCAGCGACATGGAGGGCAGGGCCACTTCAGGCTCGGCAATCGCTTCCCCGTCCATGCCGGAGAACAGCGGCAAGGTGCGGGCCTGACCCAGCGCCTTGACCTGCCACAGGGCGGTCCGGCGGGTGAGGCCAAGGCAGGTCAGCGCGTCGCCTTCCGCCAGCCGCTGCAGCACATCGCCTTTGAGGCGCGTGCGCTGCCAGATGGTTTCCACATCCGGATAACCGTTGCCCCGGCTGGCGGCGATAACCTGGCAATCCGCCTCGCGCAGGCCCTTGATCTGGCGGAAACCGAGGCGCAGGGCCAGTGCGCCGTCGCTGCGCCGCTCCAGCGTGTTGTCCCATGCGGAGTGGTTGACCGAGACGGGCCGAACCTCCACTCCATGCTCGCGCGCATCGCGCACGATCTGTGCCGGAGCATAAAAGCCCATGGGCTGGGCATTGAGCAGGGCGCAGGCGAAAATGGCCGGGTGGTGGCACTTCATCCAGGCGGAGATATAGACCAGCCGGGCAAAGCTCGCCGCGTGGCTTTCGGGAAAACCATATTCGCCGAAACCCTCGATCTGGCTGAAGCAGCGCTCGGCGAACTCCGGGCTGTAGCCATTGCCCAGCATGCCGGAGATGAACTTGCCCCGGAACGTGTGGATCGTGCCCATGCGCTTGAAGGTGGCAAGGCTGCGGCGCAGCCGGTCGGCCTCGCCGGGCGTGAAGCCCGCCGCCACCACGGCAATCTGCAGCGCCTGTTCCTGGAACAGCGGCACGCCCAGCGTCTTGCCCAGCACACCCTTGAGCGCGTCAGAAGGATAATCCACCTTCTCCTTGCCCCGACGCCGGTTGATATAAGGATGCACCATGCCGCCCTGAATGGGGCCAGGGCGGACGATGGCGACCTCGATCACCAGATCGTAGAAGTCCCGCGGGCGCATGCGCGGCAGGAAATTCATCTGCGCCCGGCTTTCCACCTGGAAGACGCCGATGGCATCGGCACGGCACAGCATGTCATAGACGGCCGCATCCTCCTCCGGCACGCTGGCCAGCGTCAGCGCCTGCCGCTCGTGCTGGACCAGAAGATCAAAGCCCTTGCGCAGGCAGGTGAGCATGCCGAGAGCGAGCACATCCACCTTGAGGATGCCGAGGGCGTCGATGTCGTCCTTGTCCCACTCGATGACGGTGCGCCCCTCCATTGCGGCATTCTCGATGGGGCACAGCTCGTCCAGCCGGTCACGGGTGATGACGAAGCCGCCCACATGCTGCGACAGATGGCGGGGAAAGCCGATGATTTCCGCAATCAGTTCCAGCGTCATGGCAAGGCGCCGCTCCGACGGGTCCAGCCCGATTTCGCGCAGCCGCGCCGGATCCGGCGGGCCATTGGACCAGCCCCAGCTTTGCCCGGCAATGGCGGCGAGCACATCCTGCGAGAGGCCCATGACCTTGCCCACCTCGCGGATGGCGGCGCGGGAGCGGAAATGGATGACAGTGGCGGTCAGCCCGGTGCGGTGGCGGCCATAGCGCTCGTAGATGTGCTGGATCACCTCCTCGCGGCGCTCATGCTCGAAATCGACATCGATATCCGGCGGCTCGCCGCGCTCGGCGGAGATGAAGCGCTCGAACACCATCAGGGTGGTGCCGGGCTTCACCTCGGTGATGCCAAGCGCGTAGCAGACGATGGAATTGGCCGCCGACCCGCGCCCCTGGCACAGGATGTTCCGGTTGCGGGCAAATTGCACGATGTCATGCACGGTGAGGAAATAGGGCGCATAGGCCTTGAGGCGGATGAGCACCAGCTCCCTTTCCACCTTGGAAAGCGTGTCAGCATCCGCGCCATCGGGAAAACGCTCGCGGCTTTCGAGACCGGCCCGCACCAGCCGCTCCAGCCGGCCTTGCGCATCCTCACCGCCGCTCACTTCCTCCGGGTACTGATAGCTGAGATCATCCAGCGAAAAGGCGCAGCGGGCGGCAATCTCCAGCGTGCGGCGGAGCGCTGCCGGATAACGGGTGAAAAGACGGGCCATGCCGGCCCCGTCCTTCAGCCGCCGCTCCCCATTGGGCAGGGCGCGGCGGCCGAGGGTGGCGATAGTGCAGCCCTCGCGCAGGCAGGTCAGCACATCGGCGAGCGCGCGGCGGCCCGCCCGGTGCATCAGCACATCGCCAACGGCCACCAGAGGCGCGGCCGTTGCCAGCGACAGGCGGTACAGCGCATCGAAGCGGGCCTGATCCTGCCCGTCATAGCCGGGCACCGCGCCGGTGTAGACATGGCCGGGGAACTGCTGGACGAGCCGGTTCAGCACGGCCTTCACCTCCAGCGCCGTCTCCGGCTTCGCGGTGAGAAGATCTGGCGGCAGGGCGATGAGGATGAGGCCGCGGCCCCACTCCATCAGGTCGGCGGGATAGAGCGTGCAGGCGCCCTTGACGGCACGGCGTTTGCCGAGGGTCAGCAGGCGCGACAGCCTTGCATAGGCGGGTTTGTTCACCGGCAGAGCTACAAACTCCACCGGGCACTCCTGCAGCACCAGCCGTGATCCGGTGATCAGCTTCGGCAGGGTGGGGTCTGCGGGCTTCTGCGGCTCGCCGGATTCCGGCGCCTGCATATTCTGCCGGCCCATATCCTGCCGGCTTGACGGGTCAATGCGCCGGTGGGAGCGGACGGGCGGATGCGGGCGGCCCGTCATCGGATGCAGCGGTGTTTCTCCGGGCTTTTCCGGTGCGGGTTCGGCAGCGGGGGCTGCCTCCAGCGCGCCTGTCTGTTCCGCCCGCTGCCGCCGCAGCTCGCGCAGGGCCACATGGGCCCGCACCACGCCTGCAAGGCTGTTGCGGTCGGTGATGGCAATCGCCTGCAGCCCCAGTTCCGCCGCCCGCAACACCAGTTCCTCGGGATGCGAGGCGCCGGTCAGGAAGGTGAAGTTGCTGGTGACGCAAAGCTCGGCATAGCCGCCCGCTGCCGGTTCAGGCAAATTCGCCATGGACGTACCATCCCGGATCCTGCGGTGTATGGAACAGCCAGAGGCGGCGGCCCTCGCGGGTTTCGACGAACCAGTAATCGCGCAGGCCCCGGCGCCAGGCGGGATCATCCAGCCACCATTCCGGCGACAGGCGCTCCGGCCCCGAGGCGCGGCCAAGGGTGAAGCGCATGCGCCGCCAGGAGAAACGGGCGGGCGGGCTTGTCCCTTGTGCCGTCAGCGGCTCGGGTGGAAACAGGATGAGCGGGCGGCGCGGGCCACTCTGGGGAAAAGGCTCCGGCCGGCTGAAGGCGGCGGGGGCGGCCAGATAGCTGCGCTCCGGAATGTGGCTGTCCGCAGGCAGGTGGCGGCGCACGGCATCAAAGCCCAGCCGGTTGCCGATGCGGGTGATGAGATCGGCGAGCTTGCCCTCCGCTTCGCCCTCACCGGCACTCGTCAGCTGCTGCGGCTGCATCTCCTCCACGATGCTGACGGTCATGCGCAGCTGGTCAAAGCCGAAACCGGCATCCAGCTTTTCGATCGAGCGGGCAAACAGGCGGGCGATGGCGGCGGGGTCGCGCATGGGCCGGGCAAGGCCCACGTCCAGCTGCGCCAGATCGCCGTCCACCCGCCGCAGCTCCACATGCAGCCGCCGGGCGCCGAGATTGACGGCCGTTAGCTTTTCGCACAGCCGCTCCAGCAGGCGGGTGAGGCCGGCCATCACGTCATCGACAAGGCCTACCGGCTCCGGCAGGGTGATGCGGGCGCCGAAATGCGGCGGCGGGCCATCGGGAGAAACGGGCTCTCCGGCAAGGCCGAGCGCCTGATCGAGCCGCAGCATCAGCGAGGCGCCGAAGCGGCGCGCCAGTGGCGCACGCGGCACCTGCGTGAGATCACGGATACTGCGCAGGCCCATCTGCTGCAGGCCGCTGGCCGTCTCCCCGTCGATCCGCAGGGCCGAGGGCGGCAGCGCGCCGATGGCGGCCAAGGCCTCACCTGGAGGAGCGATGCCGCCGCCATGGCGCGAGAGCGCATAGGCTGCCCCGCGCGTACCGGCAATGGCGGCGGCAACTGTCAGTCCGGCATGGCTGAAGCGGCCATGGAGATCGGCGAGAAGGCCTTCCTCGCCGCCGAACAGATGCGGCACGCCGGTGATGTCGGCCACCAGCCCATCGGCGCCATCGCGCCCCACCATGGGGCCATAGCGCCCGGCCCAGCGGCCAAGGGCGGCCAGAAATTGCCGTTCGCCGGGCAGGTCTGCCGGTTCGCTGACAAGCTGCGGGCACAGGGCGCGTGCATCGGCAAGGCTCATGCCCCGGCGCAGGCCGCGTGTTTCGGCCGTCCTGTTCAGGCAGTGAATATGCTCGCTGTTGCTGCGGTTGAGGCTGATGGCAAACGGCCCCTCATGAGGCCGCAGCCGCAGGATGCGGTCGCTCGCCAGTCTGGGAAACCAGATGCACAACACTCGCCGGGCCTGAGCTCTTGTCATTGAGGCGCACCGTCCAATTGCCGTTTGTTCCTCTTTTGTTCCTTATAAGCGACCAGGCCTGCAGAGTCGAGTCCGCCTCGTCCCACAGGGGCACGCAGTGCCAGCGGGTTTCGCTGGCGTTGCTGCCGCCCTCCTGTCCGGTGACGAGCAGGCCCAGCGTGCGCCCGCTTTCTGCGGCCAGCTGCAGGCGGCGGCCCTGCGTCAGGGTCAGGGGTTTTTCCGTCAGGGTGATCACCGCATGCACCGCGCCAGAGCGCAGCGCCTCCTCCATGCTCCACAGCTGATCCGTCTGCGTGGGGGCCAGCACGGTGATGAGGCGGCTCGGGTCGATCAGCGGCGCAACGCCTGAGGGCAGCAGTCCGCCGCGCAGATGGGTGGGCGCGATCAGTAGCACCGCCTTGTCCGTTCCCTTGCCTTCCCGCAGTTGCGCCGCCTGCAGCAGCGCAAAAGCCAGCGCTGCCGGGCCGGAGGCTTCATGCACCCGGTCCGGAGCCAGAACGGGAAGGGAGACTGACGGACTGTTGCTCATCAACTTGGCAGATTTGGGGTGAAACGTGAACAAATCCACCTATAGCCTGAAAGCGGTGATGAGTCTCCTTGTTGAATCTGGCAAGGCGTCTCCGGACCTTCGCCACGAGAGGTGGGCTCTTGAGGATGGCCAGCCAAGCAACAGTTCCAGCTTCAGTGCTGGCTTGCTGGAAGCTCCACCACCAAGCCGTCCATGGCCTCGCTGACGGTGACCTGACAGGTGAGGCGGCTTTGCGGGCGGGGGTCGATGACGCATTCGATCATCGCCAGTTCCATCTCTTCCGCCTCCGGCAGGGCGATGCCCTGTCCCTCGGGGATGTAGCAATGGCAGGTGCCGCAGGCGCAGGCACCGCCGCATTCGGCGGCGATTTCCTCGATGCCATGGGCAACGGCGGCACTCATCAGGCTCTGGCCGCTTGCGGCCTCCACTTCGGTGCGGGTGCCATCGGCGGACTGGAAGATGATACGGGGCATGGGGGCGTGTCCGGTTGGAAGCTGAAGGTTCAGGCAGGAGCCAGATGCAGGTTGAGGCGCTTGGGCCCGCGCACGGAAAGGCCGCGTTTGTAGTCCACCTGGTCTTCCGCCAGCTCCAGCCTTGCGCAGCGGCGCAGCAGGGTGGCGAAGATGATTTCCATGTCCAGCCGTGCCAGATGGTTGCCCAGGCAGAAATGCGCGCCGCCGCCAAAGGCCAGATGCCGGTTGGGCTTGCGGCCCGCGTCAAACCGGTCCGCATCGGCAAAGGCCGCCGGGTCGCGGTTGGCCGCGCCATAGAGCAGGCCGAATTTCGTTCCGCGTGGATAGGCGGTGCCGGCGATGGTCACGTCCTCCGTGGCATAGCGGTGGAAGAAGGGCAGGGGCGATTCGAAGCGGAACATCTCCTGCACGGCAGTGGGCAGCAGGCCGGGATCGGCCTTCAGCTTCTCCCGCTCGTCCGGAAAGCGGAACAGGCAGTGCATGCCTGAACCCAGCACGTCGATGGTGGAGCCATGTCCGGCCATGAGGATCAGCATGCAGGTGGAGATGAACTCGTCCTCGGTGAACTGTCCCGAGGCTTCGGCGCGGATTAACTCGGAAATCAGGTCCTCACGCGGGGCCTTCTGCCGCTCGGCCTTCAGCGCGGTGAGATAGGTGTAGAACTCGGTGGTCGCGGTTTCGGCCAGCTGCTTGCGGGTGTCCGACCGGTCGATATCGAAGAACTGGACGATATTCTCGGACCAGATGCGCAGCTGCGGGCAATCCTCATCCGGCACGCCGAGCAGCCGCCCGATGATGTGGCCGGGCACCTGCGCCGCCAGATCTTCCACGAAGTCAATGTCCCGCTGTTCCAGCAGGCGGTCCACCAGCCCGTCCACGTAGGATTGGATGCTGTCGCGCAGCCTTGCGATCATGGCCGGGGTGAACAGGCGGAACACGGCCTTGCGCAGCCGGTCATGCACCTCGCCGTCGCTGTCCAGCAGGCTGAACTGCACGAAGCGGGAATGGTGGGGCATGTCGTGCCAGTTTCCGGCGCGTTTCTCCGCAGCAATCTCTTCGGGGCTTGCCAGCCCGTCCAGCGAGCGCACCATGCGCTTGTCCATGACGATGGCCGACACATCCTCGAAGCGGGAGGCGAGATGGATCTTGAAATCGGGGAACCATGTCAGCCCCTCGCGCGCCCGCAGCTGCGCATAGGCGGCATAGGGATCCGCCGCAAAGGCAGGCTCCAGCGGCGCAAAGACAAACTCACCCTGTGACGGCGCTGCGCCGGCTGCGGAACCTGACATGACAAAATCTCCCTCAAGGGGCGGAAGATAGCTTCAGAAAATCCGGGCGGAAATGCAGGATCAACGCAAAAGCTGGACAAAACTCGCAAGGCCCCGCATCGTCGGGGCATGATGGACGAGCGTGAAGAGATTGCCTTTCACACCCCCGGTGCGCTGGCGGCGGTGCTGCCCTATGCGCTGCAGGCGGCCGGTCACGGGCTGGCGCTGCCCGGCGCCGAGCCGACGCGCAAGCGCTACCGCGATCACGTGCTGCTCATCGCCACGCAAGGGCAGGGCTGGATCGAGACGGGCGGTGCCACGCACGCGGTCCTGCCGGGCATGGTGGCCTGGCTCGACACATCAAGGCCTTATGCCCATGGCGCGGCGGGGGAGGGCCGCTGGCGCTATTACTGGATGGGTCTGCGCGGTGCGGGGCTTGATGCGCTGCACCGGGTGCTGGATGTGCCGCGCCAGCCGCTGTTTCTGCCTGAGGCCTGCAGGGACATGGAAGCTGCCTTTGCGGCTGTGCTGCGGCTGGCACAGCAGGGCGGGCCTGCGGTGGATGCCCTGGTGAATGCGCAAGTGGCGCTCATCGTCTCGCAGCTGGCGGCCGGGCGCCCGGCGGATGAAGGGCGCACGCAGGATCCCCGTATCGCCGCGCTGATGGAGCGCCTGCGCGCCAGTCTTTCCCATCCCTGGCGGATCGGGGATCTGGCGGCGCTGACAGGGCTCAGCCCTTCCCAGCTTTTCCGGGCCTTCCGGGCGGCCACGGGCACGTCGCCGATGGATTTCCTGCGCCATGAGCGCATCACGGCCGCCAAGCGGGCACTGACGGAAAGTTCCGGAACCGTGGCTGAGGTTGCCGCCACCTGCGGCTATGCCGACCCTTATCATTTCTCCCGCGACTTCCGCCGCCTCACCGGGCTTCCGCCTGCGCGGTTCCGCAAGGGGGCCGGTTTCTGACGGGCGGCAGCTGGGGCCCTGGCTTTGGCTTGCCATTGGAAACCTCGGCCTGCCACGGTATCTTCTGCCCGAAGAGGACCTGACCTGATGGCGGATGCAATATCTCCTGAAAGACGCATCATTGCAGCGCGGCGGATGATTGCGGCGCTGATCGTGCTGCTGGGGCTTTCGGCCCTGGCGCTTGTGACGATCGGCGACAGGACCCTGACACGGCATTTCATGCAGGAAGCCTCGCTGCAGGCCGTCAGTGCCTTGCGTCTGGCGGTCGCAGCGCTCAGCGGCCATCTCAGCCGCTATGAGCCGCTGCCAACCCTGATCGCCGATCATCAGGACATGAAGGATCTGCTGATGGATCCGGACAATCCCGGCCTGCGCCAGCTGGCAAACCAGTATCTCAAGGACATCAACGCGCTGCTGGAATCCTCCGACATCTATGTCATGACAACGGACGGAACGACGATTGCCGCCAGCAATTTTGACGGGCCGGCGAGTTTCGTCGGCGAGAATTTCAGCTACCGCCCCTACTTTCAAGAGGCCGCAGCCGGGCGGCCGGCGCGCTTCTATGCCCTTGGCACCACTTCGGCCAAGCGCGGCTATTACTTTTCGGCACCGGTCCGGGTCTCGGGAGAAATCCGCGGGGTCATCGTCTTCAAGGTCGATATCGAAGGCATCGAAAGCTCCTGGCAGGGCGGCGAATACAAGATCCTCGTTTCGGATCCGGAAGGCATCATCTTCATGACCGGCAATCCCGAATGGCTCTATGCCTCGGTGCTGCCGCTGACCCAGGAGCGGTTGAGCCGCACAGAAGAATCCCGCCGCTATTCCGACGCCATCCTGCGGGAACTGCCGGTGGCACGCAGCAGTTTTGCCGGCCATGATCTGATGACCATCAGCCAGTCTGGCAGCCAAAGCGGCAGCCAGACTGGCGGCAGCCGTGAATACCTGATGCTCGAGCATTACATGCCCGGAGCCGACTGGACGGTGAAGGTGCTGCTCGATACCGCTTCGATCCACACCCAGGCGCGCACCAGCCTTGTTGCCATCCTCCTGTTCCTCTGCCTGTCCGTGCTCGGGGGCTCCGCCGTCATCCAGCGCCGCGCCCGGCTGCAGGAGCGCATGTTCATGCAGATCGAGGCTCAGGCGGAACTGGAGCGGCGGGGGGGGGAGCGCACGGCCGATCTTGCAAGGGTGAACCTGCAGCTGCGCCAGACCCAGGCGGATCTGATCCAGGCCGGCAAGCTCGCCGGGCTCGGCCAGATGTCGGCCGCCTTGTCGCATGAGTTCAACCAGCCGCTGGCTGCCGCCAAGACCTATGCAGACAGTGCCGCCCTGCTGATCGAGCGGAACCGCATCGCGGAGGCGCAGGACAATCTCGGCCGCATTTCCAAGCTCATCGACCGCATGGCGTCGATCTCACGGCATCTGCGCAATTTTGCCCGCAAGCCGAACGAACGGCTTGGGGCGGTGCGGATCGAGGATGCTGTCCGTGATACTCTGGAGATTGTCTCGGCACGGCTGACTTCGGCCGGTGCAACCGTGAATGCCAGCATTCCAGCGGGCCTTCCGCCGGTGCGCGGTGGTCCGGTGCGCCTGCAGCAGGTGCTCGTCAACATCCTGACCAATGCCTGTGATGCGGTCGAGGAGCTGGAGGACCGGGAGATCATGCTCAGCGCCCGCGAGGAGGGGAGCCATATCATCATAGAAATCGGCGACCGGGGGCCCGGTGTGCCGCCGGCAATCATCGAGCGCATTTTCGATCCCTTTTTCACCACCAAGGGTGTCGGCAAGGGGCTTGGTCTGGGCCTTTCGATTTCCTATAACATCATCAAGGACTTCGGTGGCAGTCTCGCCGTTCTGCCAAGGCCGGGGGGCGGGGCGCTGTTCCGTATCGGGCTTATGCAGGCGCAGGTGGAAGCGGGCGCCGGGACTTTGCAAGAGGTGGCCGTATGAACTCCGGCATGGTGCTGCTTGTTGATGATGAGGAGGATCTGCGCCTCTCCACCAGTCAGGCGCTGGAGCTCTACGGGCTGCAGGTCAAGACATTCTCCTCCGCAGAAGAAGTGCTGGCACGCACCGGCTTCGGCTTCGACGGGATCGTGGTCAGCGACATACGCATGCCGGGCATGGACGGTATGACGCTGCTGCAACGGATCCGGGAGCTGGATCACGAGATCCCGGTGATCCTGGTGACCGGCCACGGCGACGTGCAGCTGGCCGTGAAGGCCATGCGCGAAGGGGCTTATGACTTCATCGAGAAGCCTTTCACCACCCAGGCGCTTGCGGGTGTGGCGCGCCATGCGCTGGACCGGCGGGCATTGGTGCTGGAGAACCGCCGCCTCAGGGCCGTTGCGGGCAAGCGCGACGATGTCGAGACGCGCCTGCCGGGCCGTACCCCGGTGATGGTCGACCTGCGCTACCGGTTACGGGCCATCGGCGCCAGCGATGCGGATGCGCTGATCATTGGCGAGACGGGGGCGGGCAAGGAAGTCGTCGCCCGCAGTCTGCATGACATCAGCGCCCGCGCCAAGGGGCCGTTCATTGCCATCAACTGCGCGGCGCTACCGGAAACGCTGATCGAGAGCGAGCTGTTCGGCCATGAGGCGGGAGCCTTTCCCGGGGCGCTGCGCGCGCGATACGGCAAGTTCGAGCATGCGCGGGGCGGCACAATCCTGCTGGATGAAATCGGCTCCATGCCGGTGGACTTGCAGGCCAAGTTTCTCAGGGTGCTGCAGGAGCGCACGATCACCCGGCTCGGCTCCAACGAGGCCGTGCCGCTGGACCTGCGGTTTCTGGCGACCAGCAAGGTGGATCTGGCGGCGGAAGTGGCGGCCGGGCGGTTCCGCGCCGACCTGTTCTACCGGCTGAATGTGGCGACCATCCGTGTTCCGTCCTTGGCGCAGCGGCGGGCGGATATTCCGCTCCTGTTCCTGCATCTGGTGCGGGAGGCCTGTGCACGCTATGGCCGCGAGGATCTGGAAGTGGCGCCGGAGGTCCTGTCGGAAATCGCCGAGCGTGACTGGCCGGGCAATGTGCGCGAGCTGCGCAATGCGGCGGACCGGCTGGTGCTGGGGCTGGAGACCGGACTGGACAGCGCCGGGGCTCAGGATGCGCCCTCGACCCGGCTGGCCGACAAGGTGGCCGCCTATGAGCGGCAGCTCATTGCCAATGCCATCACGGCTCATGGCGGGGCTTTGAAGCCGGTCTACGAACAGCTCGGCATCTCGCGCAAGACGCTTTACGAAAAGATGCAGAAATACGGGCTCGACAAGAGTCTTGCTCTGGATGCCCGCGAGTAGGGCAAGGCTTCAGTTCTGTTCAGATGGGCCGGATGATCTGCGCATGTGTGGAATTCCACACATGCCAACTGGGCAATGTTACGGATTCCTCCCATCCCTTAACGGAAAATGAAAGAATCCAGCCATCTGGAGGACCTCCCGGCGTTGCCATGCGTCCCGGCAGGCGCTTAGGTCCGGTCAAGTCCGGCCCAGAGGAGGCGCCGGGCGGACCATACCGGAAGACCGTTGGGAGGATTCCATGAAGAAGCTGATGATTGCCATGGCTGGTGCCATGGCGCTTTGCGTTGCTGCCCCGGCCGTTGCTCAGGACAAGACCGGCTGGCCCGGCAGCATGACCATTGGAACGGCAAGCCAGGGTGGCACTTATTTCATCTACGGCACGGGTCTTGCCGGCCTGATCACCGAGAAGCTTGGCGTCAATTCTTCGGCTGAAGTGACCGGCGGACCGGTGCAGAACGCCACGCTGGTGGAAACGGGCGACCATCTGATGGGCCTCGTCACCATGGGCCCGGCCTATCAGGCCTGGATGGGTGAAAGCGAACTGGCACCGGGTGTCGAGCACAAGAGCCTGCGCGCCCTGTTCCCGATGTATCAGACGCCGTTCCAGGTTGTTGCGCTGAAGTCGTCGGGCATCACGAAGGTGGCTGATCTTGACGGCAAGCGCGTGTCGGTCGGTCCGGCTGGCGGTACGGCCGCAACCTACTGGCCCCGCTACTTTGAAACCGTCGGCGTGAAGCCGGTGATTTCCTATTCCGGCGCCAATGATGCGACCAGCCAGGTCAAGGACGGCCTGATCGACGCCTTCGCTTTCGCAGCCGGCGTTCCGATCTCCGCCTTCGCCCAGATTGCAGCTGAAAACCCGGTCAACATCTTCGGCTTCAGTGAAGACGAGCAGACGAAGATCCTCGAAGCCATGCCGGAACTGGCTGCCTTCGAAGTCCCCGGCGGCCTCTATCAGGGCTTCCCGGACCCGCAGGGCACCGTCAGCCTGTGGAACTTCGCCGTTGCCAATGCCGAAATGCCGGAAACGCTGGCCTATGAAATCACCAAGCTGGTGATGGAAAACAACGACCGCATGGTGCAGATCCACGCCACCGCAGCCGAGACGATCGCAGAGAACATCGACAAGAACTCGTTCCTGCCGTTCCATCCGGGCGCCGTGCGCTACTATGAAGAAAAGGGCATCACCATTCCCGATGCCCTGAAGGGTCAGTAAGACCAAGGCTATAGATGCTGATGCATCAAGCCCTGAGATGAGCCCCCGGCCCTCGTGCCGGGTGGCCAAACTCCGGAGGGCGGCAGCTGCCGGCTGCCGCCATTTTTCGTGAATGATCCGGTATCCATTCGGGACGAACACCATGACACAAGCTGACAACGCCTCAGCGCCCAAGGGCAGCGGGCCGATTCTGGCCCAGAATGTCGATGAAGAACCGGTTGCCAGCAACCAGCGCCTGCATGGCAGCTGGATCAACCTGACAATCACGGTTCTCTGCATTGCCTATACGGCCTTTCACATCGGGGTCATGAACCTCTACCCGCTGGAGACCTGGACCTACCGCCTGATCCACGTCTGCGGCGGGCTGCTGCTCGGGTTCCTGATCTATTCCGCCGTGCAGCTGCCGCATACGGCGCCCGCCGGTGCGCGGCGCAATCCGCTCGACTGGCTGTTCATGGCCGTGGGTGTCGGCGGCATCGGTTATGGATTTGCCATGGTGGCCTATGCCTGGGGCGGCTACTGGCTTGCCGGCATTCCACGTCCGCCGGCGTTCGTTTTCGCCAATTTCGGTCTGCCGCTTCTGGTTGGCACGCTTGCGGCTCTGGCCGGGGCCTGGTTCCTGCCGAACCGGGACCGTGCCCGTATCGGCTGGGCGGATTATGCCCTCGGCATCGCGTCCATCGCGGTTCTGGGCTACATCCTCTTCAACGTCGGGCCGATCCGCCTGCGCGCCGGAACGGCCATGGCGCAGCCCGCGGATTATTATGCAGCTCTCGTCGGCGTCATTCTCATTCTGGAAGTGACACGGCGCGTGGCGGGCCTTGCCCTGGTGGCGATTGCCTCGATCTTCATCCTCTATTCCTTCGCAGGCCCCTATCTGCCCGGTTTCCTCAACCATCGCGGATATGAGGCACGGCGTTTCTTCACCTACATCTTCACCGATCAGGGCATCCTGAGCGATCCGGTGGCGGTGTCCTCCACCTACATCATCCTGTTCATCACCTTCGCCGCCTTCCTGCAGGCCTCCAAAGTGGGCGATTATTTCGTCAACTTCGCCTTTGCAGCGGCAGGCCGCGCCCGTGGCGGACCGGCCAAGGTGGCGGTTCTGGCCTCGGGCCTGATGGGCATGATCAACGGCACATCGGCCGGCAACGTTGTGTCGACCGGCTCGCTCACCATCCCGCTGATGAAGAAGGTCGGCTATCCGGCCAAGACCTCGGCTGCCGTGGAAGCGGCTGCCTCTTCCGGCGGACAGATCATGCCGCCGATCATGGGTGCCGGCGCCTTCATCATGGCCGAAGTGACGGGCATCCCCTACACGGATATCGTCATTGCGGCGATCATCCCCTCGGTGCTCTATTTCGCCTCGGTTTACTTCATGGTCGATCTTCAGGCGACGAAGATGGGCATGAAGGGCCTTCCCAAGGAAGAGCTGCCGGTCTTCAAGGAACTGCTGAAGCAGGTCTATCTCTTCATCCCGATCATCATGCTGATCTACACGCTGTTTGCCGGCTATTCGGTGATCCGTGCCGGTACGGTGTCGATGATGGCCGCAGCCGTTGTCAGCTGGCTGACGCCGCACCGGATGGGGCCGCGCCTTCTCGCCAAGGCCTTTGATCTGGCGGCGCGCATGTCGATCCAGCTGGTGGCGGTGTGTGCCTGCGCCGGTATCATCGTCGGCGTGATCGCGCTCACCGGTGTCGGCGCCCGCTTCTCCAGCCTGCTGCTTGGCATTGCCGAACAGAACCAGCTTCTGGCGCTGTTCTTTGCCATGTGCATTTCCATCGTGCTGGGCATGGGCATGCCGACGACGGCTGCCTATGCGGTCGCCGCCGCTGTCGTGGCTCCGGGCCTCGTCAATCTCGGCATCCCGGTGCTGACGGCGCATTTCTTCGTGTTCTACTTCGCGGTCATGTCTGCCATCACACCGCCGGTGGCGCTTGCCGCCTATGCGGGGGCGGCCTTGTCGGGGTCGGATCCGATGAAGACGTCGGTCGAAAGCTTCAAGATCGGTCTTGCCGCTTTCGTCGTGCCCTTCATGTTCTTCTATTCGCAGGCCCTGCTGATGCAGGGCACCTGGATGGAAGTCCTGCATGTCTTCGTCACGGCCAGCATCGGCATCTACATGCTCGCGGCGGCGGTGCAGGGCTGGTACTTCGGCAAACTCGCCTCTGTCCTGCGCGTGGTGCTGCTGATCGGCGCCCTGTGCATGATCCAGGGCGGCCTGATCTCCGATCTCGCCGGCCTTGCCATCGGTGTGGCGCTGCTTGCCTATCAGAAGCGCTTCGTCACGCCGGGCATGCTCGCCCGCGGCTCGGACTGATACGAACTCTCCATGAGCCTGGCTCATGGAGAACAGGCCAAATGCAAGCGGCGCCATCCATCCGATGGCGCCGCTTCTTCTTTATGCGCCATAGCGCCGGAATGGCGATTTTCAGGGCGTGATGGCGATTTTCAGAACGCCGTCGCGCTGATTGGCGAAGAGGTCATAGGCCGCTTCAATGTCATCCAGCTTGAACCGGTGCGTCACCAGTGAGCTGGTGTCGAGGCGGCCGGAGGCAATGACATCCATCAGCCGGCGCATGCGCTCCTTGCCGCCGGGGCACAGGGAGGTGACCAGCTTGTGATCTCCAAGTCCGGCGAGGAAGGGCCCGAGCGGGATGGTGAGGTCGCTGGAATAGACGCCGAGCGAGGAGAGGGTCCCGCCGGGGCGCAGCACCCGCAGCGCGGCTTCAAAGGTCTCCTGCCGGCCGAGGGCCTCGATGGCAACATCCACGCCGCGCCCATCCGTCAGCCGCATGATTTCGTCCACCGGGTCGCCCTTGCTGAAGTCGACGATGTGGTCCGCGCCCATGCGGCGGGAGATTTCCATGCGGGCAGGGACGGATTCCACCCCGATGATGGTCGTTGCGCCCATCAGCCGCGCACCTGCCGTGGCGCACAGGCCGATGGGGCCTTGCGCAAACACCGCCACCGTGTCGCCGATCTTGATGGCGCCGCTTTCCGCCCCGGAGAAGCCGGTGGACATGATGTCCGGGCACATCAGAACCTGCTCGTCCGTCAACCCGTCGGGGATGGGCGCCAGATTGACCATCGCGTCGGGGACCAGCAGATATTCGGCCTGAGCGCCATCAATCGTGTTGCCGAAGCGCCAGCCGCCCATGGCCTTGAAGCCATGTTTCGTGCCGGCGCCATCCTGGGACATGCAGCCGCACAGGCAGGCCGCGCTGTGGCCGCTGGGGGTGATCGCGCCGGCAATCACCCGCTGTCCTTCCTGGTAGCCCTTCACGGCGGAGCCTAGCTTCTCGATGATGCCGACCGGCTCATGCCCGATGGTCAGCCCCCGTTCCACCGGGTATTCACCCTTGAGAATATGCACGTCCGTGCCGCAGATCGTCGTGGTGGTGATGCGGATCAGCGCGTCCAGCGGCCCCACATCTGGCACCGGCTTTTCATCAAGAACGATGCGGTTGGGTCCGGCGAAGATCGCTGCCTTCATCATCTGTGCCATTGTGTCCTCCTTCTGCCCCCAATGCAGGTCAGCCGGAACAGGCCTGCCGGGCAGGTCCCGGACGTCCGGCAAACCATCCTGCCGCCTGGCGGCTTCCCGATCACCTTGGTTGAAACCCTGACGTTTCACGGTGGCGCTTCACGCTCTGTGGACCGGTCCGGAAAGGCTCGCCGCCTGGCTGATGCTGCGCTACAAGCAGCGTCTGCGGACAGGGAAGGCAGGCCCGATGAAGACACAGGTTTCCACCCATCTCATCCATGAGAAAGACGGCAGGCACCTGATGATCCGGCGTGCGGGCAGTGCTTATTATCCCGGCTTCCTGAGCCTTGTGGCGGGTCACGTGGAGTCGCCCGAAGCCCCGCTGGAAGCCCTGCTGCGCGAGGCCGCGGAGGAAATCGGCGTGAGGCTTGCGCCCGGCGATGTGTCCTTTGCCAAGGTGCTGCACCGCCGCCTGCCGGACCGGATCTATATCGATTATTTCTTCAAGGCGGAGCACATGCCCGATGCCTTGCAGATCTGCGAGCCTGACAAGATTTCCGAAATCGGCATGTTTGACCTTCAGGCCGTGCGGGACCAGATCGTGCCCTATGTCTGGGCCGTCCTCACCAGCCCGCAGACCTATCAGGAGTTTGAAGAGGGCGGCCTTATGCCAAGGCTTTAGATGCTGATGCATCACGCCTTGAAATGGCTCAGGCTCTGCACGGGCCCTACCGTTTTCCGATGAGACAGGCTCATCGGGAAACGGTGTCAGTCCGGGCTGGCGGGGAAGATGAGGACGTCCACCGGGGCGGATTGCAGCACCTTGGCCGTGACGCTGCCAAGGATCATCCGTGCCAGCATGCCCTTGCCGTGGTTGGCCATGACAATGAGATCAGCCCCCGCCTCATCTGCCGCCTGCAGGATTTCATGCGCCTGGGTGGTTTCATCGTGCCGGACCATCAGCCCTGCCTGCAGGCCGCTGATCCCCTGGACGAAGGCGGCAAGGCGGCTGCGGGCGGCGCTTGCCTGATCCGACAGGTAGAGATCCCGGTCTTCCTTGTGCAGCGTGCCGGACATGGTTAGCCGGAGGGCCGGCACATCAAACACATGCAGCACGCTGGCCGGTGTTGCGGTGAGGCCAAGTGAGACAAAGCGGGAAAGCGCTGCGCGGGACTGGTCCGTCAGGTCCGTGGTCAGCAGCGCATGGCGCCAGGGGGCGGCCGGAGGGCCGTTGACCATCAGAACCGGGCAATTTGTGGTGCGGATCGTGCGTTCTGCCGTGGTGCCGGCGAAGGCATCACGCAGGACCTGCCGGCGGTGAGGGCCGAGCACCAGCAGGTCCGGCCGCCGCTGTTCCGCTGCCTGCACGATGCCGGAAAACGGATCAGCCAGAACCGTATCAACCGTGCAGGCGATGCCATCGGCCGCCCGCAGGGACTGGGCAAGGTCCATGAGAAGACTGCGTGTGTCGGACAATTCCCGGTCCACGATCCGCCGCGGCCGGTCGTCATCAACCACGTGGACCAGATCCAGGGCCGCGCCATGGGCCCGGGCCAGCAGCACGGCGCGGCGCAGCGCCCGGTCGGACCGTTCGGAAAAATCTGTCGCCAGCATGATCCGCTGAAGCACGGGCTGTCTCCCTTGGCTGTTCAGGTCGTCTTTCCATCATACGAGCACGCATTGGCAGCTTCTGAATTGATCCATCTCAATCAAACGATGTCAAACGCCGCTATGCTTCACCGAACTGAAGTCAGGGACAGTCAGGATGCCTTGCGAAACCTATCAGACCGTCCGGGAGGTCGCTGACCGCCTGAAGATTGCCGAAGCCACGGTCCGGCACTGGATCAAGGCCGGAGAACTCAGGGCCATCGATATCGGCAAGGGCTGGCGGATCGCGGATGCGGATCTGGCCGAGTTCCTGCGCCGCCATGAAACCGTGCCAAGGACCTGCGGACCGTCTGAAACGCCGCATGCGGAGGGGCAAAGCGAATGAGCGTTTTCACCGAAGTCTCGCTGCTTCTTGTGCTGGCTGCCGCCGTCGGCCTTGCCGGCACGCTGCTGCGCCAGCCGTTGATCGTCAGCTTCATTGCTGTCGGGCTGGTCGCCGGGCCATCGGCACTGGATGTCGTTCACTCCGGGGAGCAGATCAAGCTGCTGTCCGAACTCGGCATTGCGGTTCTCTTGTTCCTCGTCGGCATCAAGCTGGATGTGAAGCTCGTCCGGTCCCTTGGCCTTGTTTCGGTCATGACCGGCCTGGGGCAGGTGCTCTTCACCGCCTTCTTCGGCTATCTGATCGGGCTTGCGCTGGGCCTTGGTCATGTCACCAGCCTCTATGTGGCGGTGGCCCTGACGTTCTCCTCCACCATCATCATCGTCAAGCTGCTGTCCGACAAGCGCGAGATCGATGCGTTGCATGGCCAGATCGCCCTTGGTTTCCTCATCGTGCAGGATCTGTTCGTGGTCTTTGCCATGATCGTGCTGTCGGCCATCGGCATCGGTGCTGCCGGAGAAGGCGGGCATGGGGATGGCTCCATCGTCACCATCATGGGCGCTGGGCTTGCCATGGTGGCAGCGGTGGCATTGTTCGTGCGCTATCTTGCCAATCCGCTCACCGCATGGCTGGCCCGGGTGCCGGAGCTGCTGGTGATCTTCGCGCTTGCGCTGGCGGCCATGTTTGCAGCCATCGGCGATCAGATCGGCCTTGGCAAGGAAGTGGGCGGCCTGCTGGCCGGTGTGGCGCTGGCCTCCACCGCCTACCGGGAAACCATTGCAGCCCGGCTCGGGCCGCTGCGCGATTTCCTGCTGCTCTTCTTCTTCATTGCGCTCGGTGCCACGCTGGATCTGTCGCAGCTCGGCAGCCATGTGACCGGGGCCGTGGTGTTCTCCCTGTTCGTGCTCATCGGCAATCCGCTGATCGTTCTGGCGATCATGGGGGCACTCGGCTACCGCAAGCGCACCGGCTTTCTGGCCGGCCTGACGGTGGCGCAGATCAGCGAATTCTCGCTGATCTTCATTGCCATGGGCGTGACGCTGGGCCATGTGCCGGACGAGGCGCTGGGGCTGGTGACCATGGTTGGCCTCGTCACCATCGCCGCCTCGACCTACATGATCACCTATTCCCATCAGCTCTATGCCCTGTGCGAGCCCTGGCTCGGCCTGTTCGAGCGGCGCAATGCTCACCGGGAGGCAGGGGAGACGGCGGCTCTGCCCAAGGGGCGGTTCCAGATCATTCTCTTCGGCCTCGGGCGCTTCGGCACGGCCATCGGCATGCGGCTGCAGCGGCGGGGCATCCGGGTGCTGGGCATCGATTTCAATCCGCAGGCCGTGCAGCGCTGGAAGGAACTGGGCCTTGCCGCGGAATTCGGGGATGCGACCGATCCGGAATTCGTCGCCGAACTGCCATTGCGTGAGGCGGTCTGGATTGTCTCCACGGTGCCGATCCACCCGGCCGGCATCAGCCATGAGGATGCCCGCCGGACATTGATCCAGCTGACGCGGGCGGCTGGCTTTACCGGGCGCATTGCGGCGGCCTCTCATACCGCCCATGACACGGGCGTCCTGTCCGGTTCGGGCGTCAATCTGGTGCTGGAGCCGTTCCAGGATGCGGCGGACCGGGCGGCAGAGCTGCTGTGCGGTGCCGAGGAGGAGGAGCGGACCGAGATCCCTGAAATTGCCTCGGAAGGCCGCGCCACGGCCTGAGAAAGGATCTGAAAAGAGAATCGCATGGGGGCAAGGCCCTCTGACATCTGATGACGAAGGAGCCAGAGACTGCATGACCCTGACCTCTCCGCACAGCCAGACCGCACAGGCCTGCCTTGATCAATTGTCCGCAGGCCCCGGGGGGCTGTCCCCGGAAGAGGCGGCCAGCCGCCTGGAAACCCACGGCCCCAACCGCCTGCCGGAAGCTGCCAGGCGCAGCGCGCTTGTCCGTTTCCTCTCCCAGTTCCGCAATGTGCTGATCTATGTGCTGCTGGGGGCGGCTGTGGTGACGGCCCTGCTGCAGCACTGGATCGACACCGCCGTCATTCTGGCAGTGGTCGCGGGCAATGCCATGATCGGCTTCCTGCAGGAAGGCAAGGCGGAGGCGGCGATGGCCGCCATCCGCAGCATGCTGGCGCCGCGGGCGGCTGTCCTGCGCGGCGGGCAGCGCGTTTCGGTCGATGGCACGGCGCTGGTGCCGGGCGATGTCGTGCTGCTGGAGGCCGGGGACAAGGTGCCTGCGGATCTGCGGCTGCTGCAGGCCCATGGGCTGAGCGCGCAGGAAGCCATCCTGACCGGCGAATCGGTTCCCACGGACAAGACCGCCGCCCCGGTGGCGGAGAATGCACCGCTGGGGGACCGGCGGTCCATGCTCTGGTCCGGCACGCTGGTGACGCAAGGTTCCGGGCGCGGCCTCGTGGTGGCAACGGGTACGCATACGGAAATCGGCCGCATCGGCGGGCTTCTGTCCGGCGTGGAGACCTTGAAGACGCCGCTCGTGGAGCAGATGGATCACTTTGCCCGCTGGCTCTCGCTGCTGATCGTTCTGGCCGCCGCGATCCTGCTGGCCTGGGGGTATTTCCTCGGCGGCCATCCTTTTGCATCCCTGTTCATGGCGGTTGTCGGCGTGGCTGTGGCCGCCATTCCGGAAGGCCTGCCTGCCGTCACCACCATCACGCTGGCCATCGGCGTCAGGGCCATGGCGCAGCGCCATGCCATCATCCGCCGCCTTCCGGCCATCGAGGCCATCGGCTCGGTCTCGGTGATCTGCACCGACAAGACCGGAACCCTGACCCGCAACGAGATGGCGGTTGTCTGCGTCGAGACACCGGACGGCGTGTTCGAGGTGGAAGGCGACGGCTATGCCCCCTCCGGGGCGATCCAGCCGCGCGGAGATCTCTCGCATCTCGCCCGGACGGCGGCGCTTTGCAACGATGCGGCCCTTGCCTGCAAGGCCGGGCACTGGATCGTGGAGGGCGATCCGATGGAAGGGGCGCTGCTTGCGCTGGCGGGCAAGGCTGCGGGCGAGATCAATGCCGAGCGGCTGGATGTCATCCCGTTCGACAGCCGCCACCGCTATATGGCGGTCCTGGCGGAGGCCGGCGGCGAGCGCGTCACCCATGTGAAGGGAGCGCCGGAGCGGGTGCTGCGCATGTGCCACGGGATTGACCTGCCGCATTGGCATGACCGGGCCGAAGCCATGGCAAAACGGGGCTTGCGTGTTCTGGCCCTTGCCATGCGGCACGAGACGGGTCAGGAAATCGACCGGAACAGCCTTGACGGAAGCCTGACGTTCCTGGGCCTGGCCGGGCTTATCGATCCGCCGCGTCCGGAGGCGATCGAGGCCGTGGCCGAATGCCGGACGGCCGGAATCCGGGTGAAGATGATCACCGGTGACCACGCCGGAACGGCGGCGGCCATCGCCCGGCAGATCGGCCTTGAAAATCCGCACCGGGTGCTCACCGGCGCGGATCTCGACAGGCTGGATGACCCTCAGCTTGCCATGGAAGTGGTGGATTGCGATGTCTTCGCCCGCACCAGCCCCGAGCACAAGCTGCGGCTGGTTGCGGCCCTGCAGGCGCGGGGCCTGTCCGTGGCCATGACGGGAGACGGGGTGAATGATGCCCCGGCCCTGAAGCGTGCCGATGCGGGCATTGCCATGGGGCTGAAGGGCTCGGAAGCGGCCAAGGAAGCCGCCGATCTCGTGCTTGCCGACGACAATTTCGCCTCTATCGCCGCCGCTGTACGCGAAGGGCGCACGGTGTGGGACAATCTGAAGAAGGTGATCAGCTGGACGCTGCCGACCAATGCCGGTCAGGCCCTGCCGATCATTCTGGCACTGTTTCTCGGCCTTGCCCTGCCGATCACGGCCGTGCAGGTGCTGTGGATCAATCTGGTCAGCAGCGTGACGCTGGGGCTGGCGCTCGCCTTTGAACCCTCGGAGACCGGCACAATGGCGCGCCCGCCGCGCCGCCGTGATGCGCCGCTGCTGACGGGGGATCTGGTCTGGCACATCGTGCTGGTCGGCAGCCTTTTCGTTGCAACCGTTTTCGGCATGTTCAACTATGCGCTGGCGCGCGGCTATTCGCTGGAACTGGCGCAGACCATCTCGGTCAACACCGTTGTCGTGCTCGAGATTTTCCACCTCTTCTTCATCCGCAACATCTACGGCACCTCCCTCACATGGGCGGCGGTGAAAGGGACGAAGGTGGTCTGGACGGTGGTTCTGGCGGTCACCGCCGCGCAATTCGCCGTCACCTATCTGCCACCCTTGCAGATGCTGCTGGGGACTGAGGCCGTGCCTTTCCTGGACGGGCTTCTGATCGTCGGGGCCGGGGTGGTTTTCTTTGCCCTGGCGGAGATCGAAAAGCAGATCCGCCTTGGGTTGAAGGTCAGGCCGGGTAAGGCTTGACCGGCCCGTGCAGCGGCGGGTTTGCTGCGCCAGCCCGCCGCTCACCTGAACGTGTTCGTATCCTTAACGCACCGGTAATAACTTCGGTTGATCTTGACGCATATCCATGCAACCACCCGCTCCGGGGGGCTCAGGACCGGAAGCTGAAGATACTGCCAGAATGAGTTCGCTGTTCCATCTGCCCGGCACATCCATCCAACCCCAAGGCCGTTCGAGACAGGGTCTGCGGCCCTTGCGCAGGCTCATCCTTGCGGGCGTCATGGCGCTTGCCCTCGCCGGCTGTGCCGGGTCGGACTACGAAAACCTGTCACGCAATGCGCCGCGCCTTTCCAGCGCCACGATCTCCGAAATGGCGAAGAAGGACATGAAGCCGGAAAGTCCGGTGCTGGTCCGCATCTTCAAGCAGGAGAGCGAGCTGGAGGTGTGGAAGGTGGACAAGACCGGGCGTTATGCCCTGTTCAAGACCTATCCCATGTGCCGCTGGTCCGGGAAGCTGGGGCCGAAGCGCAAGCAAGGAGACCGTCAGGCGCCCGAGGGCTTCTATCATGTGTCGGCGGGGATGCTGAACCCGCAGTCGCAGTATTACGTCTCCTTCAATCTCGGTTATCCGAACCGGCTGGAATCGGCACTGGGCTACACGGGCGATGCGCTCATGGTGCATGGCGCCTGTTCCTCGTCGGGCTGCTATGCGATGACCGATCAGGCGGCGGGTGAGATTTATGCCATCGTGGCCAAGGCGCTGGCCTCCGGTCAGGCCGCGTTCCAGGTGCAGGCCTTTCCTTTCCGCATGACGGCAGAGAATATGGCGCTGCACCGGTCCGATCCGGAAATGCCGTTCTGGCGGACGCTCAAGGAAGGCTATGACAGCTTCGAACTGACGAAGCAGCAGCCGAAGGTGGCCGCCTGCGGCAGGCGCTATGTCTTCAACACCGAGTTCAAGGATGGCACGCCGCGCAATCCGCTGGCGCCGTGCCCGGAGGTGGCCGTTCCGCCGGAACCGGAACTGGTGGCCCAGCTGGACGCGGAAAAGCTGAAGGTGGACGAGGCGATTGCCTCAAGCCGCCGCGACCACGTGGTGTCCTATGTGGACGGCGGCATGCACCCGAGCTTCCGCGCGCTGCTGCGCCGTGACGGGCCGGAACAGTTGGCCGCCCGCACCTCGAGCCGCGCCTATCCGGTCAGCCGCCCGGAAGCCGCGCTGGCCGACCCCTTCAAGATGCTTGTGGAGCCGGAAGACCGGCACGTGAGCAAGGACTGAGCGAAATCCGAATGTACGAACGGGGAGCCCTGGCTCCCCGTCAATCTGCCGCACACCCCTCCACCGTCTTCCCGGCCAAGCGGAGCGCGAGCCGGGACCGGTGAGCCGGGGTGCGTGATGTTTGTCCCCGAGGAACATAGCTGATGGTCCGTGGCTCACCGGTACCGGATCTCCGCTTCGCTGCGTCCGGTATGACGAACGAGGGGTGAGGGTCTGTCAAAAAGGCAGCCGGGGAGCCTTGGCTCCCCGTTGTTGTTTTACGCTGGAACCTGCCGCAGCTGGCGGCCGGCGGTGAGGCTGGAGACGGCGGCAACGATCGAGGCCGTGTCGATGCCGAAGTGGCGGTAGAGATCGCCGATGGTGCCGGTCTGGCCGAAATGCTCCACACCGAGTGCCAGCGACTGGTGGCCGCAGACACTGCCGAGCCAGGAGAGCGTGGCCGGGTGGCCGTCGATCACCGTGACGAGCTTGCAATGGCGCGGCAGGTTCCACAGCAGGCGCTCTGCATGGCTTGCCGGGCCGAAGGGCGGCAGTTCGTCCTTGCGGCGCAGACGCTGGGCCGCCGTCCAGCCCGCATGCAGGCGTCCGGCGGAGGTGACCGCCAGCACCGCCACATCGCGGCGGCCTTCGCCGATATAGCCGGCAGCGGCAATGGCTTCCGGCGCCACGGCGCCCTGATAGGCAATCACCACCTCGCAGTTCGGCCCCGGCGGGCGCAGCCAGTAGGCGCCGTTGATGACATCGCCGGCGAAGCCTTCCCCCGCCGGAAGGGCGGCCTGTTCGATGGGCCGGGTGGTCAGGCGCAGATAGACCGCACCGCCTTTGGCATCCGGCAGCAGGTTCACCGGGTCCGGCGTCGCGTCACCCTCGCGCTGCATATAATCGAAGGCCCAGCCCATGATCAGCGCCAGCTCGGCGGCAAAGGCAGGCTCGAAGGCGGCCAGCCCGTCCTGCGACATGCCGATCAGCGGGGTGTTGATCGACTGATGCGCGCCGCCTTCGGGGGCAAGCGTCACCCCTGAGGGCGTTCCGGCGATGAGGAAGCGGGCATCCTGATAGCAGGCATAGTTCAAGGCATCGAGACCACGGCAGACGAAGGGATCGTAGACCGTGCCGACCGGCAGCAGCCGCTTGCCGAAGAGGGGCGAGGCAAGCCCTGCGGCGGCGAGTTGCAGGAAGAGGTTCATCTCGGCAATGCCCAGCTCGATATGCTGGCCTTCCGGGGCAAAGTCCCACTTCGCGGTGGAAGGAATGTTCTGGGCGCGGAAGAGATCGGCCCGGGCGTTTCGCGCCCAGAGTTTGCGCCGGTTGACCCAGGGGCCGAGGCCGGTGGTGCCGGTCACATCCGGCGACAGGGTGACGATACGCTCCGCCAGATCGCTCTGCTGGCGGCCGATGTCATCCAGAATGCGGCTGAAGGCCATCTGGGTGGAGGTCTCGCGTTCGCCGGACGGGGCGGGCAGGGCAGGGACGCTGACCCTGTCACTGCTGTGACGGCGGCGGCCAGCGGCGAAGAAGGGCACGGATTTCAGGAAGGCCTGCAGCCCGGCCCGGTCCTCTACACCGGCAAGAGGCTCCCATTCCTGCCCTTCCGGCACACCCATATGGGCCTGCCAGTCCTGCATCTGCGCCTTGGTCATCAGGCCGCCGTGGTTGTCCTTGTGCCCGGCAATCGGCGTGCCCCAGCCCTTCACCGTATAGGCGAGGAAGCAGACCGGCCGGTCATGGGTGATGCCGGCGAAGGTCTGCGCCATGGTCTCGACGCAGTTGCCGCCGAGGTTTTCCATCAGCGCGGCGAGGTCTGCGTCGCTGCGCCGGCCGATGAGCGCGGAAACATCGCCCTGATCGCCCAGATCATCCATCAGCCGCTGGCGCCAGACGGCGCCGCCGCTGAAGGTGAGGGCGGAGTAAAGCTGGTTCGGACAGGCGTCGATCCAGGCGCGCAGGCGCTCGCCGCCCGGCTCGGCAAAGGCGGCACGCTGCAGCACGCCATATTTCACCTTCACCACATCCCAGCCGAAGGCCTCGAAGATCTTCTCGATGCGGGCCCACAGGCCCTCATGCACCACGCCGTCGAGGGACTGGCGGTTATAGTCGATGATCCACCAGACATTGCGCAGGTCGTGCTTCCAGCCTTCCTGCAGGCACTCGTGCACATTGCCTTCGTCCACCTCCGCATCGCCCATCAGCGCGATCATGCGGCCCTGGCGCAGATCCTTGCCCCAGGGCTTGCCGGAGATATAGTCCTGCACGATGGAGGCGAAGGAGGTGATGGCAACGCCAAGGCCGACGGAGCCGGTGGAGAAATCCACGTCATCCACGTCCTTGGTGCGGCTCGGATAGCTCTGCCCCCCGCCATAACCGCGGAAATTCTCCAGCTTCTCGCGGGCGATGTTGCCCATCAGGTAGTGCATCGCATGGAACACCGGCCCGGCATGGGGCTTCACCGCCACTCTGTCTTCCGGCCGCAGGGCCGAGAAATAGAGCGCCGTCATGATCGACACCATCGAGGCTGACGAAGCCTGATGGCCGCCGATCTTGATGCCATCCGCCTTGGGCCGCAGATGGTTGGCGTTGTGGATCATCCAATGCGACAGCCAGAGCAGGCGCTGCTCGATGGTCTTGAGATGCTGATGGGACATGGTTGTTCTCTCCTTCCGGCATCCCATCATGGGATGAAGCGGGGGAGTGTGTCCTTGCTATTTCCGCCTTTCAGGTTCAGTGTTTTGCCGGTTTTCTCCAATTTTGGAATTTGAGTGGTGGAAACAGCCAGAATTGATGAATTTGATGTCCGTATCCTGCGGGAGCTGGGCGCCAATGGCCGCCTGACCGTGCAGGAGTTGAGCGAGCGGGTGGGGCTGAGCCCCACGCCTGTGGCAAGGCGCGTGCGCCAGCTGGAGGCGGCGGGCATCATCACCGGCTATGCCGCCCTCATCGACGAGGCGGCGCTGGGCTTTTCCGTTTCCGTCTTCGTGTCGGTGAAGCTTGACCGGCAGGTGGATCAGGCGCTGGCCCAGTTCGAGGAGGCGGTGCGCGCCTTCCCCGAAGTGCTGGATTGCTGGCTGATGACGGGCAACCGGGACTATCTGCTGCGGGTGGTGACGGATGGACTGGCCGGATTCGAGGCGTTTCTCACCGGCCGCCTGACAAAGCTTGCCTGCGTCTCCAGCATCGAAAGCTCCATCCCCCTGCGCCGCGTCAAATCCGGCATCAGCCGCACACCGTGACGCCTGCCTCCCGAAGCTGCATCGATTTCGGGCGGCGGTTCGAAAAGCGCGCTGCACTTTCCGCCGAATTGATCTACAACGCTCGCCCACTGACTGGAAAACAAGATTGGTCCTCAAAATGAAGTCCTTTGTCCTGACCCTGTCCTGCGAAGACCGTCCGGGAATCGTGGCCGCCATCACCACCGAGCTGGCTGATCTTGGCGCCAATATCGCCGAGAGCGATCAGTTCTGGGACCGGGTGACCAACCGCTTCTTCATGCGGATCGAATTCATCGTGCCGGATGAGACCACCCGCGATGCGATTGCCAATGCCATCTCGCCCGTGGTGAACCGCTTCGACCTGAAGACCGAACTCACCGACATGTCGCGCCGCAAGAAGATGATCATCATGGTCTCGAAGTTCGACCATGCGCTGTTGCATCTTCTCTATCAGATCCGCGTCGGCTGGATGGATGCGGAGGTCGTCGCCATTGTCTCCAACCATGAGGACAGCGCCCGCACCGCCACCCACGAGGGCATTCCGTTCCACTACTGGCCGGTGACCAAGGCCAACAAGGCCGAGCAGGAAGACAAGCTGCTGGCGCTGGTGAAGGAGACCGGTGCCGATCTGGTGGTGCTGGCCCGCTACATGCAGATCCTGTCCGACACCCTGTCCAAGCGGCTGTTCGGCAAGGTGATCAACATCCACCACTCGTTCCTGCCGAGCTTCAAGGGCGCGCGGCCCTATCATCAGGCGCATGAGCGCGGCGTGAAGATGATTGGTGCGACGGCTCATTACGTGACCGCCGATCTCGACGAAGGCCCGATCATCGAGCAGGACGCGGAGCGGGTGAACCACTCGTTGTCGGCCAATGATTTCACGGCCCGCGGCCGCGACATCGAGGCGCGGGTGCTGGCCCGTGCCGTAAAGTTCCACCTGGAAAACCGGGTGATCATCGTCGGCAACAAGACCATCGTCTTCAACCGCTGAACTTCAGGCCTTCAAGCCGGAAAGCCGGTCCACCGCCTGCAGGAGCAAGTCCACATCCTGCGGGCGGGACAGGCGGTGATCGCCATCGGGGATCAGAGTGAAGGTGACATCATCTTCCGCCAGCGCCTCCAGAAGGCGGCTCGCATGCTGCCAGGGCACGTCCGGGTCCTCGCGCCCCTGCAGGATGGTGACCGGGCAGCCTGTGGCGAGGCGCTTGTCCAGCAGCAGGTGATTGCGGCCATCCTCGATCAGTTGGCGGGTGATGGCGTAAGGCCCGTCTCCATAGGCTGAGGGGCGCTCTATCCGCCCATCGCGCATCAGCCGCTCCCGGCCCTCCTCATCCAGCCGCATCTTCCAGATGAGTTCCTCGGTGAAGTCCGTGGCCGGAGCAATGAGCACGAGGCCGCGAATGCGGCTCGGCTGCCCGGCGGTCAGTGCGGCTTTGCGATGCTCCTGTGTCAGCCGCAGCGCCAGCCAGCCGCCCATGGACGAGCCGATGAGAACCTGCGGGCCGCTGGTGCAGCGGTCAAACACGGCGAGTGCTTCTTCCAGCCAGCGCGAGATGGTGCCCTCTTCGAAAGCGCCGCCCGACAGGCCGTGGCCGGAGTAATCCATGCGCGTCACCGCCTGCCCGCGCGCCGTCGCATGGGCCGCCAGCGCCTCGGCCTTGGAGCCGTTCATGTGGGATTTGAAGCCGGAGAGCCAGAACAGGCCGGGCTGTCTGCCCGGCTCCGTCTTCACCGCGATCCGCCGTTCATCCGCGCCATGGCCGAGGGTGAGGAATTGAAGGCCGTCCTGATCCAATGTAAGGCTCCGCTGTAACAGTCCTGCTGCGGGCCGGTGTGGCACAGGCGGGCGGCAAATTGAAGGGCCCTGCCTGTGAAGAGCGACACCACCACCCGCCCGGCCGTGCTTCAGGTCGTCCCGGATCTCAACACCGGCGGGGCCGAGCGCACCACGGTGGATGTGGCTGCCGCGCTGGTGGCGAAGGGCTGGCGGGCGGTTGTCGTCAGCGAAGGCGGGCGGCTGGTGCCGGAGCTGGAGGCCCTTGGCGCCAAGCACATCATCCTGCCGGTGAAGTCCAAGAACCCGCTGACCATTCTGGCCAATGCACGGCGGCTGAAGCAGGTGGCGCAGGCGGAGAGTATTTCGCTCATCCATGCCCGCAGCCGGGCGCCGGCCTGGTCGGCGCTGATGGCGGCGCGGAGCCTCAAGCTTCCTTTCGTCACCACCTATCACGGCATCTACAAGCAGAAGGGCGCGCTGAAGTCCTGGTATAATTCCGTGATGGCGCGGGGCGACTGTGTCATCGCCAATTCCCGCTACACGGCAGATCTCATTGCCGCCCGTCATGAATTTGCGCGCGGCAAGATCACGGTCATCTACCGGGGCTCGGACATCGCCGCGCTGGCGCCCGGGGCGGTGACGCCTGAGCGGCGTGTGGCGCTGGTGGAGGCCTGGGGCGTGGACGGGTCCCGGCCCATTCTTTTGCAGCTGGCCCGGCTGACCGGCTGGAAGGGGCAGAAGGTGCTGATTGCTGCCATGGCGGAGCTGAAGGCAACGGGAGCAGCTCTGCCGCTTGCCATCATTGCCGGGGATGATCAGGGCCGCAGCGGCTATCTGGCCGAACTGAAGGCGCAGATCGCCGCAGCCGGTCTGGAAGGCGACGTGCGGCTGGTGGGGCACTGTGCCGATGTGCCCGCCGCACTTTCTCTCTCCTCACTCTCCGTGGTGGCGTCTATTGAACCCGAGGCCTTCGGCCGGGCGGCGGTGGAGGCGCAGGCGGCCCGTGTGCCGGTGATCGTGTCGGATCTGGGCGCCGTGCCGGAAACGGTGCTGGCCCCGCCGGAAGTGCCGGAAGAAGCGCGCACCGGCTGGCGCGTGCCGCCGGGGGATGCCGCCGCGCTGGCCGGTGCCATTGCCGGCGTTCTGGCGCTTGCCCCTGATGCCAGGGCGGCGCTGGTGGAGCGGGCGCAGGGGCATGTGGCGCGGCACTTCACGGTGGAAGCCATGTGCGCTTCCACGCTTGAAGCTTATGCCGGGCTGCTTGGCCGCAGGGCAGAATGATCGCCGGCTTGCAAGAAAGGTTGACTTTCTCTGCGCTTCGGCCAATGCTTTGTCCGTTCCTGCCACACTGGATGTGGCCGCGGCCCCGGCGCAAGCGCGCGGGGCTGAAGCGCATTGGAGTGGTGCTCTGTTCCTGTTCTGGAATGGTGCTCTGTGCCCTTGCGGGAACAGTCAAACGACCGTGCTGCAACGATAGAGGAGATAGCGACCATTCGCCGTCCGTTCCGCGCCCCGCCTCCCACGAAGGATGGCCCGCGCACCAATGACGAAATTCGCGTTCGCGAAGTCCAGCTGATTGATCACGAAGGCCAGAACCGCGGCATTGTCCCGACCGGTGAAGCCCTCGAAATCGCGATGGAGGCCGGTCTCGACCTGGTCGAGATTCAGCCGAATGCGCAGCCGCCCGTATGCAAGATCCTTGACTACGGCCGGTTCAAGTATCAGTCGCAGAAGAAGGCTGCTGAAACGCGCAAGAAGCAGAAGACCGTCGAGATCAAGGAGATCAAGATGCGTCCGAACATCGACACTCATGACTATGAAGTGAAGATGAAGGCGATGATGCGTTTCTTCTCTGAAGGCGACAAGGTGAAGGTCACGCTCCGGTTCCGCGGCCGTGAAATGGCTCACCAGGATCTTGGCATGAAGCTGCTGATGCAGGTGCGCGACGAGACGGCGGAAATCGCCAAGGTCGAGTCCTCGCCCCGCCTCGAAGGCCGCCAGATGGTGATGGTTCTGTCGCCGATCCAGCGCTGAGCCTTTTTCCGGCAAAAGATTCGTGCGGCGGCTGCGGAGTAATCCGTGGCCGCCTTGCTTTTTTGATGCAGGTGATCCAGTGCCCGCATGAATCCGGTTGCAAAGGCGGCAGGCTGTCCCTATAAGCCTCCGGTCCAGAGTCGTCCGGCTCTCCGTGGACCAATTGCCTGTTGCCGTTTTCTGACCTGTTTTCCTGAAACAAGTCAGACTGCGCAGGCGGGTCCCAAGAGAACCAGGGCATGCCGTGGCGGCTTCTCGATGCACCAACAAACGAGCGGGCTTTGGCCCGCGCCAATGAAAGGATGCAAAATGCCCAAGCTGAAGACCAAGTCTGGAGCCAAGAAGCGCTTCAAGCTGACCGCGACCGGTAAGGTCAAGACCGGTCAGGCTGGCAAGCGTCATGGTATGATCAAGCGCACGGCCAAGTTCGTCCGCAACGCACGTGGCACCACCACGCTGTCGCCGCAGGACGCCCGGATCGTGAAGCAGTACATGCCGAACGCCTAACGCCACCTGACAATCAAGGAGACTACCAATGGCGCGTGTCAAGCGGGGCGTAACGGCCCATGCCCGTCATAAGAAGGTTATCAAGGCAGCCAAGGGTTACTATGGCCGCCGCAAGAACACCATCCGCGTGGCCAAGCAGGCCGTCGAGAAGGCAGCACAATATGCCTATCGCGACCGCAAGGTCAGGAAGAGGAACTTCCGCTCGCTCTGGATCCAGCGCATCAACGCTGCCACCCGTGAGCTGGGCCTGACCTACGGCCGCTTCATCGACGGCCTCAACAAGGCTGGCATCGAAGTCGACCGCAAGGTTCTGTCCGATCTCGCCATCCATCAGCCGGAAGCCTTCAAGGCTCTGGTCGAGAAGGCTCAGGGCGCTCTGGCTGCCTAAGCAGTCCGGCCCTCGCGGCATGATCGCAAGGCGCTCCCGGAAACGGGGGCGTCTTTTTCTTTTGGGGCGGAGGGGGCGCATAATACCAAGGCTTTCGATGCTGACGTATCGCACCTTGAAAATGCTCAAGCCCCTCCATCGTCATACCGGACGCAGCGAAGCGGAGATCCGGTACCGGTGAGTCCCGGACCATCGGCTCTGGCGCAAGGGAGTAACATCATGCACCCCGGCTCACCGGTCCCGGCTCTCGCTCTGCTCGGCCGGGATGACGCCGGAAGGGGCGTGCTTGACGGATGGGCGCTCCATTGCCGCCGCCATCCCGTCCCATTTCACGTCCCCATTCTGTGCCAAAGCGGGGCCGGGTGCCGGGACGGGACAGGCTGGCGGACCGGAGGCATGGGCCGGACCGGCGCAGTATGTCCGGTCATGGGTGCCTGGACGGCGAAACGGGCCGCCGGATGGGGCTGGCGGGGGCGGGAGGATTCAGACGGAATCTCAGTGCCTTGAGCGTTTCAGGTCTGCCTGCGGCCTGTGGCGTTAACCATTAAATGAAATTTCTCAATAAATTCAATGTCAAAAAGTTAACGCGCTCCGGCCTGCTGGCACATGCCTTGCGACTTTCAGGACAAGCCCCGTGAGGGCGTCCCGAAGTGAAACAGGCAGAGGCAGATCCGTTGCGTATCGATCCTATCCGAGCCCAAGAGCGTGCCGCCGCCCGCCGCAGTGCGAGGGCCAGAGCCAAGGCCGAAGCTGCCACCGCCGCGCAGGCCGAAGAGCTGCGCCGCACGCCGCCCTCCGTCCCCGTTCCCATGGTGCTGCGCACCGAGGAGCGCACCGCCAGCTTCACCATGTACCGGCCCGATGCGGCGTTTCTGGCCCAGCTCATCGCCATGCGCGATGCCGGTGCGCTGAATGATGACGCGGGCAGCGAGGCCACGGTGAGCTACCGCCGCACGGCCGCGAGCCCGCGCCGCAGACCGGCTGGCTTTGTGGTGTCGCAGAGCTTCTGAAATCTGCATCGCGGAAGTTTCGAGGTCCCCGGGTGGGGACTTCAGGAGGGGGCGGTTTCGGGGGGAGCCGCCCTCTCGCCTTTTCGGGTCAGTATCCCGCCGCGTGGCCATCCTTGCGCGGGTCGGAACCGCCGATGAACAGGCCGCGCTTGCGGTCGATGCGGATGGCCTGCGAGCCGCCAATCGGTGCCGGTGCCTGCTTCACGATATGGCCCTTGGCGCGCAGCACGTCGAGGCTTGCTGCCGGAATGCCGCTCTCCGCCTGCAGGAAGCTGAAGCCGTCATCCATGAAGATGCGTGGGAAGTCGATCGCCTGCTGCACGTCCATGCCATAGTCGATCATGTTGGTCAGCACATGGGTGTGGCCGCAGGCCTGATACTGGCCGCCCATGACGCCGAAGGACATCCAGGGCGCACCATCCTTCAGCACGAAGGCGGGAATGATGGTGTGCATGGGCCGCTTGCCGCCCTCGATGGTGTTGGGATGGCCCGGCGCCACCTTGAAGCTGGCGCCCCGGTTGTGCAGCAGCACGCCGGAGTTGGGCGCCAGAATGCCCGATCCGAAGCTGTGGAAGATGGAATTGATGAAGGACACCGTCAGCCCGCTGCTGTCGGCGACGGTCAGATAGACGGTATCCGTCTGCGGCGGGGCGCTGGGCAGGGGCAGGTCCTGCGTGCGGGCCGAAGGGTTCAGCAGCGGCGACAGCCTTTCGATCATGTCATCGGCGAAGAGGGACATGTGGCAGGCATCCATATGTCCCGGATCGGCGACGAACCGGTCGCGCATGGCATAGGCGATGCGGGCCGCCTCCATTTCCAGATGCAGCCGCTCGCCGCCCAGCGGATCGAGGCTGGAAAGGTCGTGGCGTTCCAGCAGGCCCAGCATGATCAGCGCAACAATGCCCTGGCCGTTGGGCGGCAGCTCGGCCACGGTATAGCCGCGGTAGTCGCGGGTGACGGGGGCAACGGCGGTGGTGTGGCAGGCGGCCAGATCCTCCAGCGTCATATAGCTGCCGCGTGCCTTCAGCGTGGCAACGATATCCTCGGCCACTGCGCCGGTGTAGAAGGCATCCGCGCCCCCGCTGGCGATGGCGGCCAGCGTATCGGCCAGAGCCGGGAACCGCATGATGTCACCCGCTTCCGGCGCTTTGCCGCCGGGCAGATAGGTCTTGGCGGCCGCTTCATCGGCCGAGAGCTTGGCAATGGAGGCCGGCCAGTCGAGCGCGACGCGCGGCGCCACGGCAAAGCCGTCGCGGGCATAGGCAATGGCGCGCTTGAACAGGGTGGCGAAGGAGCGGGTGCCGTGGGCCTTCAGCAGGGTCTCCCAGGCGCGCACCGCACCGGGCACCGTCACCGCGTGGGCGCTCTCGAGGGGAATGCTTGTCAGCCCGGCATCGCGCAAGGCTGCGGAGGAAACGCCCCTGGGCGCTGCGCCTGAGCCGTTGAAGCCGGCCATGCGGCCATCGGCTTCGGTGACGATGGCAAAGCAATCGCCGCCGATGCCGGTCATATGCGGCTCGACCACGCATTGCACGGCGACGGCGGCAATGGCTGCGTCCACCGCGTTGCCACCATCCTGCAGCACCTCGATGGCGGCAGCTGTTGCCAGCGGGTGGGAAGTGGCGGCAAGGCCGTTGGTGGCATAGACCGGCGAGCGGCCGGGCATTTCAAAGTTTCGCGCCAAGATCGTGTTCTCCCTCGCCCATTGTTTCCCTCCCGGCGCAGATCTTTACCCGCTGCTGCCGCTGTGTCCCGTCCGTAAGATCTGGTAGCCAGATGGAAGGGCAGGGCGATGATGCCCTGCATTGACCAAGTCTAGAGGAGAAGCCGGGCCATGAGCAAACTGACACTTTCGTCCGCACAGACAATCATCTCTGCCGCTCTGGCAAAAGCGGAGAGCCTGAAGCTGAAGCCGCTGACCGTGGCGGTGATCGATGCCGGCGGGCATCTGGTCGCGATGGTCCGGCAGGACAATTCCTCGATCCTGCGGCCGCAGATTGCCTTCGGCAAGGCTTATGGTGCTGTCGGTGTCGGGGCGGGCTCGCGCTGGCTCAACACGGCCGCTGCCGAGCGTCCGCATTTCGTCCAGGCGCTCAACGGCATTTCGGGCGGTGCCATCGTGCCGGTGCCCGGCGGCGTGCTGATCCGCGATGGGGCAGGGGAGATCCTCGGCGCCGTGGGCATCTCCGGCGACACTTCGGACAATGACGAAGCCTGCGCCGTTGCCGGCATCGAAGCCGCCGGTTTCAAGCCGGATTGCGGCTGAGGGGCCGGCGCTTGCCATCGGACGCAAGGGGGCACCGGCATGATGGCAGTACGCCTCCGCCCCCTCCCCCTGGTGGGGAGGGGTAAGGGGTGGGAGGCTCTGAGCCTGCAAGGGATTGAAAAGCCAAAACTTTCCTGAAGAGGCATGAGGGGAGCCGCTGCCCGGGATCAATGGATGCTCCGCCAAATGGAAAGGCTTCCCCCCCACCCCTAACCCCTCCCCACCAGGGGGAGGGGGGCTGAAACGCTGTGCGGGAGTGAGCAGACTGCAGGCTTTCCCCAAGCCTTACCCTGCTTCAAGCACGATGTTTGCATGCAGTAGCTCAAAGGGGAGAGGGGCGGAGAGATGGTGCCAGGGTGACTGGCCCGCATGCTGCTTGCTGCCTCAGTCCTTGCTGCCGCTGATGGCGTCGAGCTTTTTCTGCATGGCGGCCAGCTGCTTCTTCATGTCGTCCAGATCCGATCCGGCGGAGGCAGCCGGTTTTTCCGGTGCGGCGGCGGGCGCTGCGGCCGTGCCGGGGGCGGCGGCGCCGGGCAGCGAGAAGGGCATGAACATCTTCATCGCCCGCTCGAACATCTCGGTGTTCCGCTTCACCTGCTCTTCCATCATCTCGAAGGCGCTGGCGCCGAAGGCTTCGCTCATCTGGGCGCGCAGCTTGTCCTGCTCCTTGGTCAGGGAGGAGATCGAGAACTCGAGATAGCTCGGCACCAGGCCCTGCATGCTGTCGCCGTAGAAGCGGATCAGCTGGCGCAGGAAGGTGATCGGCAGCAGATTCTGCCCGCCCTTGCCTTCCTGCTCGAAAATGATCTGGGTGAGGACGGAGCGGGTAATGTCTTCGCCGGTCTTGGCGTCAAAAACCACAAAATCCTCTTCGCCCTTCACCATCACTGCCAGATCCTCAAGGGTCACATAGGTGCTGGTGCCTGTGTTGTAGAGGCGGCGGTTGGCGTATTTCTTGATGATCGTGGGCTCGGTCGTCTTGGCCATCTCGTCTGTCGCTCCCGGTTGCCTGTCCTGCCTGCCCGGATTTGCGGGGCCGGTGGCGGCAAGTTCCTCTTTTGCTGCAACATCTTCCCCGTGTTGCAGCGTCCTCCGCCACAAGACTATGCCAAAGCCGGGCACCCATGCCAGCCTTTTCCTGCTGCGGGGCGAAAGCTTGTGTGCGTTGCACGCTATACGGGTTGTTGCGGGCGCGAAGGGCGGTTGACTTGTCGCGTTTCACAGTCTCTAGTCTGACGGAGCGGGGAGTGTGGTCCTGTCATAAAAAACAAGCGGCGGACCCGCCATATCCCGGGAGGAATCAGTTTCAGGAGGTCTTCATGAGCGCTTCTACCGACGTCGTTATTGTCAGTGCCACGCGCACGGCCGTGGGTTCATTCAACGGGTCTTTCGCCAATACGCCCGCCCATGAGCTGGGTGCCACCGTCATCAAGGCAGCGCTGGCAAAGGCTGGCGTGGATGCCGCCGACGTCAACGAACTGATCTTCGGCCAGGTGCTCACCGCCGGTCAGGGGCAGAACCCGGCCCGTCAGGCCGCCATTGCCGCCGGCCTCTCCCAGGATTCCACCGCCTGGCTGCTCAACCAGGTCTGCGGCTCCGGCCTGCGCACGGTGGCCATTGCTGCCCAGCAGATCATGTGCGGCGACGCCAGCATCGTGATTGCAGGCGGTCAGGAAAACATGTCGCTCTCGCCGCACTGCGCTCCGATGCGCGCCGGCTACAAGATGGGCGACTACAAGATGATCGACACCATGATCAAGGACGGCCTGTGGGATGCCTTCAACGGCTACCACATGGGCCAGACGGCCGAAAACGTCGCCCAGAAGTGGCAGATCAGCCGTGACGAGCAGGACGCCTTCGCCCTTGCCTCGCAGAACAAGGCGGAAGCTGCCCAGAAGGCCGGCCGCTTCAAGGACGAGATCACGCCCGTCACCATCGCCGACCGCAAGGGCGACAAGGTGATCGAGGATGACGAATACATCCGCCATGGCGCAACGCTGGAAAGCATGTCCAAGCTGCGCCCGGCCTTCAACAAGGAAGGCTCCGTCACCGCAGGCAATGCCTCGGGCATCAATGACGGCGCTGCGGCACTTGTGGTCATGAGCGCAGCTGAAGCTGCCCGCCGCGGCCTCACCCCGCTCGCCCGCATTGCCTCCTGGGCAACGGCAGGCGTTGATCCGGCCGTCATGGGCTCCGGCCCGATCCCGGCCTCGCGCAAGGCGCTGGAGAAGGCTGGCTGGAGCGTTGCCGACCTCGATCTGGTGGAAGCCAACGAAGCCTTTGCGGCGCAGGCCTGTGCCGTCAACAAGGACATGGGCTGGAACCCGGACATCGTCAACGTCAACGGCGGTGCCATTGCCATCGGTCATCCGATCGGTGCATCGGGCGCGCGCGTTCTCGTCACGCTGCTGCACGAAATGGGCCGCCGTGACGCCAAGAAGGGCCTTGCCACGCTCTGCATCGGCGGCGGCATGGGCGTGGCGCTCTGCGTCGAGCGCTAAGCACAAGCCTTTGCCGTGAAGCGGGCCGCAAGAGCCTGCATGTCCAGTTTCTTCCCGGCGGGGTGCCTGCCGGGAAGTTCAATCGGGAACAGGGCTGAGGAAACAGGCCCGTAGTCTGGGGAGAGATGAATGAGCAAGGTTGCGTTGGTCACCGGTGGCACCCGCGGTATCGGTGAGGCAATTTCTCTGGGTTTGAAGGCGGCAGGCTACACGGTCGCCGCCACCTATGCCGGCAACACGGAAAAGGCGGAAGCCTTCAAGGCGGCCACGGGCATTCACGTCTACAAGTGGGACGTGGCCAATGAGCAGGAATGCGCCGAAGGCATTGCCAAGGTGGAAGCAGAGCTCGGCCCGGTCGAGATCCTGGTGAACAACGCCGGGATCACCCGTGACGGCATGTTCCACAAGATGACGTTCGAGCAGTGGCGCGCGGTGATGTCCACCAACCTCGACAGCATGTTCACCATGACCCGTCCGGTCATCGAGGGCATGCGCAACCGGGGCTGGGGCCGCATCATCAACATTTCCTCGATCAACGGCCAGAAGGGCCAGATGGGCCAGGCCAACTACTCCGCCGCCAAGGCCGGTGTGATCGGCTTCAGCAAGGCGCTGGCGCAGGAAAATGCCTTCAAGGGCATCACCGTCAACACGGTCTGCCCGGGCTACATCAACACCGATATGGTCGCCGCCATGCCGGAAAAGGTGCTGCAGCAGATCGTCTCGGGCATCCCGGTCGGCCGTCTCGGCCATCCGGAGGAAATCGCCCAGACGGTGGTCTATCTCGCCTCTGACGCGGCCGCCTTCATGACCGGCGCGGTGATGACCATCAACGGCGGCCAGTACATCGCCAACGGCTGATCTATTCTCCATTAATGGCAGGTGCATATAGCTATGCGCCTGCCATTTGAGGTCCAACACATATGAATATATCTAAGTCAAAAATAGACAAGGCTGGGAGGTTCCTTGGTTCGTTTTGTGGTGAATATGACGAATTTGCTCTCGAGAATGAGCTTATTTTTGATGAATACAGGAAATTACATTTAGATCCTTTGACAAATTTTACTCTTATGGTGCAGTACTGGCTTCAGGCGTCAGGTGTTCACTATTTTATTGCTCAACGGCTTAAGCGCAAGCCGCAGATAATTAGAAAGCTAAAGCGCTTCAGTGTGAGGTTGACTCAGCTTCAGGATATTGGTGGATGTAGAATTATTGTAGAACGTAACGAAGATGTTGATGTTCTGTATCAATACTTGGATAATAAGATAAAGCAATTTGGGCTTGGGAAAATTTCCAAAGTTACCGATTACAGGGAGCGTGGTCGCGATGACAGTGGCTACAGGGCTCTCCATGTTATTGTAATTGTTGATGGTCTTTTCTTGGAGTTGCAGCTTAGAAGTCGAATCCAGCATTATTGGTCAGAGAGTATTGAGCGAACATCTGTGATATACGGACATCGCCTCAAAGAGCAGGAGGGGGACTATAGGGTTATTGATTATTTTAAATGCTTTTCGGATGCATTGCATGACATTGAACTTAATAAGCGTCTTGTTTCGAGTAAGGAAATTGATCTTCAACAAAAAAGACAAGTTGCTGAGTCGGTTATCAATTCTTTTCCGGGTGGCATGATGTTGTCAGGTCATGTTAACCAAGGTGTAATTCAAGCGATGTCTCAGGTCGAGATCCAAAGACCTGGACAGTTAAATAACTGGATATTGGTATTCGACTGGACTGATGGGAATTTTGTCACTTGGGAAATGGTTGGTAGAGATGTTGGTTCTGCGATTGCAGCCTACCTGAGATACGAGGCTGAGTTTCCGGAGGCTGAGAAGAAGGAAGTCGTTATGATTGGTACTTCAGACGTCTCAACCTTGCAGTACACACACAGCCACTATTTCGGTATCGATCATCACAATGCAGCTCTCGAAGATATGGAAAAGTCTATTATTGGCCTTTCGCGGCGAGGGAAAATCGATATTGGTGCACGTAGAATTCTTCTGACTATGCGAAAGAAGGCTTTCTGGGGAAGTCGAAAGATAGCTGTTGCTACACTTCGAAATCATTTCTGTAGTGGTATTGCATCTTTTGATTCGTCTCTTGAAGAGTTGATGCGTCGTCGAATTGTGGTTGGTGATGACTCAATATCGTTAAATGTGGAAAAAAAATCTGAAATTGATAGTATCGTGTAAGATTCATATATTTTTGAAGCGAGTAAATCAGCTTGTTTCTCGGCGTGCCTCGGGTGTTTTTTGATTCTGGAGTGAGCATGGAATTTGAACGGGCCCCGAACGACCCTGCACACAAAGACATGGCTCCGCTCTTGAAGCTGGCGCTGGAACTGGGGCCGCTGGCGGTCTTCTTTCTGTTCAACACGCGCGGCGAGCAGATCGCGGCGGCTTTTCCGGCGCTCAGCGTCTTTGGCGCGCCGATCTTTCTGGCGACCGCCGCCTTCATGGTGGCCATTGCCATTTCGCTGGCCGTGTCGCTCTATCTGACGCGCCGCCTGCCCATCATGCCGCTGGTGTCGGGCATCGTGGTCTTTGTGTTCGGCGCGCTGACCCTGTGGCTGCATGATGATCTCTTCATCAAGCTGAAGCCGACGATCATCAACACGATGTTCGGCGTCATCCTGCTGGGCGGGCTTTTCTTCGGCAAGTCGCTGCTGGGCTATGTCTTCGACAGCGCCTTCCGCCTGACGGACGAGGGCTGGCGCATTCTTACCCTGCGCTGGGGCATCTTCTTTCTGGCGCTGGCGGTCCTGAATGAAGTGATCTGGCGCAATTTCTCGACGGATTTCTGGGTCAGCTTCAAGGTGTTCGGCATGATGCCGATCACGCTCATCTTCACCATGAGCCAGCTGCCGCTGATCCAGCGCCATTCCCTGCCGGACGAGAGCGGCAAGACGGACGCCTGAGGCCGGTCCGGACCGCACTGGCGGTTTATGCCAAGGCTCTGAGATGCTGACGCATCACGCCTTGAAAAGGCTCAAACGCCGCACGGGCTTAACCAATGCTCGATAAGTCAAGCTCATCGAGCGTTGGTTTTAGTCCCGCCCGTCGAGGCTGATGTCCCGGCGGGCGCCGGCGAGGCTGACGGTAAAGCCTGCAATCACGTCGATCATCGAGATCACCGTGAGGATGAAGAAGACCGAGCTGGCGGCCTGCGGCACGGTCAGGAACTCCACCAGATAGACGGCAAAGACCAACATCGACAGGATGTGGTCGGACAGGGCTGCCGTGCCGGTGCGCGTGGCCTTGAGGATTTCGGCGAACAGCACGACCAGCCCGCAGAGGATCATCAGGTCGCCCGAGACCAGCGAGAACCTTGCGCCTGATACCAGTTCCAGCGTCAGCATCGGCTGGAACCACGGGTCTCCTGCAGGGCTTCCGAAAAAGCCGAAGGCGGTCAGATTGTAGAGCGCAAGGGGGATGAGCGTCAGCGGAAGGGACAGAAACCTGGACATGCGCCTCTCCTTGGAGACTCGATTCTGCGGTGATGCTGGCTGTCTTATATCAAGTCTTTCGATGCCGGCGCATCATGGCTTGCAGCTGCAGGCCCGCCGCCATCCTGAATGGCTGTCCGGTGCACACGAAAAAGGCCGGTGTTGCCACCAGCCTTGATCTTGAGATCGCGGTCGCGACCCTTAGCCTCAGACGTCGGCCTTCGGCTGCAGGATCTGACGGCCCCGGTACATGCCGGTCTTCAGGTCAACGTGATGCGGGCGGCGCAGTTCGCCCGAATCCTTGTCCTCGACGTAGGTCGGCTGCTTCAGGGCGTCCGCGGAACGGCGAAAACCGCGCTTCATGCGCGAAGTTTTTCTCTTCGGAACGGCCATTTTTTTGTTCTCCGTGGTCCATAGTCAGCGCGGCCCGGACCGGGATTGCCCGGGGCGTGGCATCACGCAGCGTGTAAGAATGGGCGGGGTTATACAGGCAACTGAAGGCTTTTGCCAGTCCATAACAGAATTTTTCTTCACCGCCTCAGCGGCTGGCCAGAACGCAGCCGAAAATGTTGCCCGCATTCGCGATCCGGCGCTGATTCGTGCTGGCCAGGCGGGCGTGTCCGCGGCCGGGTCTGGCAGGATTGCGCAGGATCGGGTTGGGCAGGGCCGTGGCAAGGCGTGACGCCTCGGCCTGCGTCAGGTCTGCGGCTGACTTGCCGAACCAGGCCTGAGCCGCCGCTTCCGCCCCGAAGATGCCTTCGCCCCATTCGGCAACGTTGAGATAGACTTCCATGATCCGGCGCTTGGTCAGGATCTGGTCGATCATCAGTGCGGTGGGCAGTTCCAGCCCCTTGCGGATGAAGCTGCGGTCGCCCCAGAGAAACAGGTTCTTGGCCAGCTGCATGGTGATGGTGGAGGCGCCGCGCGCGTCCTCACCGGCATTCAGCTTCTGGATCTGGCCATGCAGCGCGTCCCAGTCGACGCCTCTGTGGTCACAGAAGCGCGCATCCTCGGAGGTGATCACGGCCCGCACGAGATGGGGGGAAATCTGATCGAGAGACCGCCATTGCCGGTCCACCCAGAGGCCCTGCGCATAGCGGCTGATCATCAGCGTGCTGATGGGCGGCACAACGGAATAAATGACTGTCAGCAGCGGCGGCGCCAGAACAAGCAGCAACAGCGTCCAGACGATGATCCGGGTGATCCTCAGGCTGCGTCTCGTCCGGTTGCGCGGCATTCTTGCGGCCTTGTCCCGATCACCAGCTCCGCGCGCGTCCGTTTCCCGGACATCCATGTCCGGCGCGTCCGTATCCGGCATGCCTGGATGCCGCGGTTCCGGCGGGCTGGTCATGCTGCCTGGCAAGCCATCTTCCTGGGCCAAGGGAACGCTGCTCCTCACCATTGCGGCGGGTGCATGCCGCCTCGTGCCTTCCTGCCGTTTCTACATGCGGTTGGGTCCTGCGTCAAAGCCGGGCGGAAGATGTGCAAGCCGTCTTGACGGCGGACCGGTTTCGGGTGACGAGGGCATCCGGTTGGAGCCTTGCGTGAAGGGCATATGCAATGACGTGGCTTGAGGACAGCCTGCGCCAGATGGCGCAGCAGATGGATGCGGTTCTGGGCAAGGTGCTGTCGGACGAGCCGCGGCCGGGCGAGGTTCTGCGGCCGGAGCGCCTGCTTGCGGCCATGCGCCATGGCTCGCTCAACGGCGGCAAGCGTCTGCGTCCGTTGCTGGTTGCCGAAACGGCGGCGGCCTTCGGCCGCAGGGACGAGGGCGTTCTACTGGCGGCAGCGGCGCTGGAATGCGTGCATTGCTATTCACTGGTGCATGACGATCTTCCGGCGATGGATGATGACGACCTGCGCCGGGGCCAGCCGACCGTTCACAAGGCCTTTGACGAGGCAACCGCCATTCTGGCGGGCGATGCGCTGCTGACCCTGGCTTTTGATCTGATCGCGGCTCCTGAGGTCCATGCCGATCCTTCGGTGCGGCTGCAGCTGTCGCAGGAACTGGCGCGCGCATCCGGCGTTGGCGGCATGGCGGGCGGCCAGATGCTGGATCTGGCGGCAGAGCACCGTCAGCTTTCCGAGGACGAAATCCGCACCCTGCAGGCAATGAAGACCGGCGCGCTGCTGCGCTATGCCTGCCGTGCCGGTGCCATTCTGGCCGGGGCTGCCCCTGACGATGTGGCGCGCATGACCCGGTTCGGGGAGATCATCGGCCTTGCCTTCCAGCTGGCGGATGATCTTCTGGACCTGGAGGCCTCGCCGGAAGTCATGGGCAAGGCGACGGGCAAGGATGCCGAGGCGGGCAAGGCCACCTTGGTCAGCCTCTATGGACCCGAACGCACCCGTGCCATTCTCAAAGGCCTTGTCGCTGAGGCGGAGCAGCTGGTGGCGGGCGCCGGCGAGGGCGGCAGGCGTCTGGCGGAAATCGCAGCTTTCGTCGCCTTCCGCGACCGCTGATCGTCAGGCCTGAGCCGTGCCCGGCCCCCGCAGGTTGCGGGGCTTCAGCTTGAGGCCGTTTTGGGGCAGGCTTTTGGGCCTGGCGTGGCGCTGGGGGCCGTATCCTGACCCGTGTTCATCGCCTTGGCCATGTCCCGCAGCATCACACCGGGAATTTCCGCTGCGGTGACGGGCTTGCCGAACAGGTAGCCCTGCACATTGTCGATCTCCAGATCCCGGATGACACGGGCCTGAAACACGGTCTCGATGCCTTCGATCGTCACCTGCAGCTTCAAGGCCCGGCCAAGGGCCACGATGGCCTTGAGGATCTGCTGGATGGTCTCGCCCGAATGGGAATAGGCCTCCATGAAGCTGCGGTCGATCTTGAGTTTGTCGAAGGGGAAGCGCCACAGATAGCTGAGGCTGGAATATCCGGTGCCGAAATCATCCATGACGATGCTGACACCGAGCGCTTTCAGGTCGGTCAGCTGCTGCAGGATGGCGCCGGTGTCTTGCAGCAGGATGCCTTCGGTGATTTCCAGTTCCAGCCGGCTGGCCTGAAGCCCGGAGGCCTGAAGAGCGTCAGCCACCTTCTGCGGCAGGTTGCCAGAGGCAAACTGCGTGGGAGACAGGTTCACGGCGACGGCAATGTCACCGCCCCAGCCCACCGCTGCTCCGCAGGCCTGCCGCAGGGCCCACTCGCCAAACTCCGGCAGCAGGCCCAGTTCTTCTGCAACGGGAATGAAGAGTGCAGGCGAGACAGGGGCGCCGCTCCCGTCGCTCATCCGCATCAGGGCTTCAAAGCCTGAGATCCGGTTCTGTGACAGACTGAGGATCGGCTGGAAATTGAGGCTGAGGAGATTGTTCTGGATTGCGGAGCGCAACAGCTGCTCCAGCTGGCGGCGGCTGTTCAGCTCCTCTTCCATCGTGTCGCTGAAGAAGCCCGAGCCACGGCTGCCGGTGGACTTGACGAACTGCAGCGCCATGCTTGCCTTTGTCATCAGCTCATTGGCAACAGTCGTGTCCGCCGGGGCGAGGCTGGTTCCGGCGCTGACAGAGATCTGAACTTCACGGCCCTCCAGGGCGTAAACTTCAGAAAGCTGTTCAACGAGCCGCGCGGCCATGGCCTCTGCCTGTTGCGCCGACGTGATGCCGCATTGGGCCACGATCAGTTCATCACCGCCCAGACGGGCAACGAAGTCGCCCGGCCGCACCATTTCGCTCAGGCGCAGCGCCACCAGCCGGATCAGCCCATCGGCGCCATCTTCCCCCAGTTCGTCGTTGATCCGCTTGAACCGGTCGATGTCGAGATGATGCAGCGCGATTGAACGGCCCCGGTCCAGTTCCGACAAGGCTGTTTCCAGGCGGGCCTGGAAGGCCGTGCGGTTCAACAACCCGGTCAGCCGGTCGTGGCTGGCCAGGAATTCGGCCCGTTCTTCCGAGGCATTGCGGGCGCGCACCGCAGTCATGATCCAGGAAAAGCAGATGGCAAAGGCCAGCCCCAGCAGGCATGCCAGCACGAGGCTTGCAAGGATCAGATCCTTGCGGAAGCCTGCCGCCAGTTCGGATTCGTCGATGATTGTCTCAAGCAGTGCAACCGTCCGGCCTTCCTGCTGAACGGGCAAGGTCGTTACCGCCGTGATCGATATCCGGCCTGCCAGCAAATTTCTTTCGACCGTTGTGTGAAGACGGTCCGGGGTATTGGCGGCCGTCAGCCGGGTCTCTGGCGCGGATGGGCCACGCAGAAGCTCGACCCGCCGGTCTTCGACCCGCAGGACAGGATCTCCATCCGGCGTTGCCAGAATGATACGTGTGGTCCGGCCGAGAGCCTGCATCAGCGCAAGGGCTTGAGTTTCCTGTTGTGAGGGTGCCGTGCCGCTGACAATTCCGGCAAGATCAGGCAGCTTACCGGCCAGTGCTTCTGCAAGTGCTGCGCTCTGGATCCTGGCATCCTGCCGGACCCAGTGGCTGACCGCCGTTCCCAGCACAGACATCACGATTGCGACAAAGATGAGTGCAATAAGTATAGACCCGCCAATCAGCTGAAAATCTGCAGATCTTTCCGGCTTTCTCATCATCACCCCCGCTCCACCCCGGAAGAAGCTAGACAGAAACTCCCTAATTTTCCCTATCCAGAGCGTGATGCCTAGAGTGGTAAATGCCGAGGCCTTCCTCTGCCCATGGTTGTAAAAAGTTAATGCTTTGTTAAGAATTGGATTGATACAATTCAAGATGTTTTCAGTTGCCGGGTTAGCGCAGATTTCTGCTGTTGCGCCGGAATTATGACTGGTCCTGCTTCCATCCTCCAGCCGCAGCCTTTGGATGAATGAACGCGGTTCCAAGGAGAAGACGCAATGCTTGCATCTCTCGCCGCCACTGCCAGCCCGGCGGCTGGGCTTTCTCAGCGGGCACCGTCCAGGCCTCAGTCCATGACGATCATGGAGCAAAAGGGCGGGACGTCCAGCAATGTGGCGCAGGGCCGTCTCGACAAGCAGGATGCGAAGCTCCTGTCGATCGCCAAGGATGGGATTCTTGGTGAGTTCTCCGAGGAATTCCTCAAGGAGGTCGAGGGCTCCCTGCAACTCGGAAACTCGCTGCAAGACGCCATGACCAAGGCCAAGGACGACCAGCGTGCGGACAAGATCGCCCGATTGCAGCAGCGCATCGATGCCCTCAAGGAACGGCTGAAGTTTGCCAGCCCGGCGCAGGCCAAGGCCCTGATCCGCGAGTTGAAGAAACTGGGTCAGGATTTCAAACTGGCGGCCCAGTCGCTGTCGGATGGCGGCAGCAAGGCGGTGGTCGGACAGGCCACGGCCGGTTCTTCCATCACCCTGTCTGCATCCTCTTCCGAAGCTTCTTACTCCGAAGCATCGGCTTCAGCTGTCCTGCTGGAGGGCTCTGCCGCATTGGAAGTGGCGTCCGTTCTGACGGGAAAGCCCATAGAACAGAGTGCTTCTGCGAAGGCGCAATCCGGCACGGCTGCTGCAACCGGCAAACCGGCGGAGCAGGCAGATGCAGCATCCGGGCAGGATGCTCCGGCCACGGACAAGACTTCCGGCCCTGCCGCGGCTGGCCCGCAAGCCGCCGGGGAAGATTCTGCAGAAGATTCGGGAGAAGAGTCTGGCGCAGAACAGGAGCCCTCGGCCCGGCTTTTGCTGGAAGTGCGCGAGGCCATCGCCTCCTACAACAGCACGCAGGTGACGGTGAAGGCCTATGGCAGCGCCTATGACGGCAGCGCCCGCAAACAGGCCGACTATGACAAGCTGCGCGACATGGAAAAACAGATCGATCTTCTGGCGAAGCAGATCGAAGGCCTTGCCAACAAGAATGACAGGGAAGAGCGCAAGGAACTGGCCAAGGCCAAGCGCGAGATCGAGGAAGGCCGCAAGGCGCTGAACGAGTTCCGCGCGTCGCAGCTTCAGGAGCAGGGCATGCCGGGCGTCGAGGGAAGCGCGGGCGGCCTTGCCAATCTCTTCCCCGGAATGGGCACACCTGCGGACAGCGCGATGCCGGCCGGAACGGTGGGCGTTTCGGTGTCCATCAACACGACGGCCGTCAGCCTGTCGTCCACATCCGTCAGCCTTGTGCTGCAGACGGATGTGACGGTCTGAGGAAGTGCCCTTAGACCAAGTCTGACGATGCTGACGCATCACGCCTTGAAAATGCTCACACGTCGCACGGGCTTGACCAAACCTGGATGAGACATCTCATCAAGGCTTGGTCTTATTCGCCTGCACCGGGGGCTGCGGCCTGACGGCCGAAGTCCGGCGCCGGGGTTTCCTGTCCGGCCTCGATGATCGAGCGGCGGATGCCGCGCGTGCGGGTGAACAGGTCGAACAGTGCCTGTCCGTCGCCCCAGCGGATCGCCCGCTGCAGGGCGGACAGATCCTCCGAAAACCGCGACAGCATTTCCAGGATCGCATCCTTGTTGTGCAGGCAGACGTCGCGCCACATGGTGGGATCGGACGCAGCCAGACGGGTGAAATCGCGGAAGCCGGACGCCGAATACTTGATCACTTCGGATTTGGTGACCGTCTGGAGATCATCTGCGGTGCCGACGATGTTGTAGGCGATGATATGCGGCAGGTGCGACACGATCGCGAGCACCAGGTCATGGTGCTGCGGGTCCATGGTGTCCACATTGGAGCCGCAGGCGGTCCAGAAGGCCGCGAGCTTTTCAATCGCCCCGGCATCCGTGTCCGGCATCGGCGTCAGAATGCACCAGCGGTTCTGGAACAGCGCGGCAAAGCCTGCATCCGGGCCGGAGTGCTCCGTACCTGCAATCGGGTGGCCGGGGATGAAATGCACACCCTCCGGCACATGCGGGGCCATCTGCGACACGACCGAGCCCTTGGTGGAGCCAACGTCCGTCAGGATCGCGCCCGGCTTCAGATGCGGCGCGATGGTTTTCGCCACCTCTTCCGAAGCGCCGACCGGCACGCTGACCACCACCAGATCCGCATCCTTCACCGCATCCGCTGCCGAGAGGCAGTATCGGTCCCCAAGCCCCAGCTCTTCCGCACGGGCCAGCGTCTGCGCCGAGCGGGTCGAGATGGTGATGGTCTCCGCCAGGCCCTTTTCGCGGATGACGCGGGCGAGGGAGGAGCCGATGAGGCCGATGCCGATCAGGGCAACGCGCTGAAAATGGGGATCTGACATGTCTCGTCTGGTGTCTTCAAATGGGTTTGGCCCGGCTGCCGCAGGGGCTGGGCCGGGCCATCAGGGCTTGGCGCTTTCAGCGCGCCATGAAACCGGCAAGAGCGGCAACCACCGCCTTGTTGGCTTCTTCTGTGCCGATGGACAGGCGCAGCGCGTCCGGCAGGCCGTAATTGGCGACCATCCGCAGGATCAGGCCATGCTCCGACAGATAGGCATCGGCATCGGCGGCGCGCTTGCCGTCCTCATCCGGGAAGTGGATGAGCAGGAAGTTGCCGACGCTGGGCGTGGTCTTGAGGCCGAGCTTTTCGATCTCCGCCGCCGTCCAGGCCATCCAGGTCTCGTTGTGGGCGATGGCTGCGTCCACGAAGGAACGGTCGCGGATCGCGGCAATGCCGGCGGCCATGGCCGGTCCCGAGACGTTGAACGGCCCGCGGATGCGGTTCATGGCGTCGATCATCTCTGCCGGGCCGAAGCACCAGCCAAGGCGCAGATTGGCCAGGCCATAGATCTTGGAGAAGGTGCGCGTCATAATGACATTGTTCGAGGTTGCCACCAGTTCGATGCCGCTCTCGTAGTCATTGCGCCGCACATATTCCGCATAGGCCGCGTCCAGCACCAGCACCACATGGGAGGGCAGGCCCGCGTGCAGGCGGCGCACCTCGTCAAAGGGAATGTAGGTGCCAGTCGGATTGTTCGGATTGGCGAGGAAGACCATCTTGGTCTTCTCCGTCACGCGGGCAAGGATCGCGTCCACATCCGTCGTCAGGTTCTTTTCCGGGGCGACAACGGGCGTTGCACCGGCAGCGCGGATGGCAATCGGATAGACGAGGAAGCCGAACTCGGAATAGATCGCCTCATCGCCCGGCGCCAGATAGGTGTTGGCGATGAGCGTCAGGATCTCGTCCGACCCGGCGCCGCAGATGATGCGCTCCGGATTGATGCCCACCACCTCGCCGATGGCGTCACGCAGGGCCGTGGACGCGCCATCCGGATAAAGCTCCAGCTTGGAGGCGACTTCCGCATAGGCCTTCTTTGCCGCTTCGCTGGCGCCCAGCGGAGATTCGTTCGAGGACAGCTTATGCACCTTGCCGGTGCCCGAGGCCTTGGACTTGCCGGGAACGTAAGGGGCGATGTCGAGAATGCCTGCGCGCGGTTGGGGGCGGGATTTCGTGGCGCTGTCCATGGAAGTGTCTCTGTCTCTCGTGTGTTTGGCCGCTGTCTGTGAAAGGCCTGCGGGGCAGGATATCAGTCTGCGTCTTCGCTGAAATCGTCAAGCTCGTCCGCCTCGCCCTCATCGATGTCGATGGGAGCGGCATAGCCGCCGACAAAGCGCAGCACGTCTGGCTCGGCCCCGGCCTCGCGGCAGAGCGTCAGAACCTCGTCTTCGCTGATGTCGCCGGAGGCGGCAAGCAGGGCGTCAACGCCGTCAGCATGGCGGAAGAAACTCAGGATTTCGAGGCCCGAGTCCATCAGGCTGCCGGGCAGAACGCCGCGCCAGCGGGCATCATAGACCGCCGTGTCCGGCGTGCCGGAACCCGGAATGGGACGGCTGATGACCATGGAAGCCAGATCCGCCGGGCGCTCCTCGGCGACGAAGAAGGGCAGGCGGGCGATGATCTGCGCCCCGTCCTGTCCAAGACCGCGCCACCAGGGCAGTTCGGCCCGCTCGGTCAGGGCGATGACGCCAAGGTCCGAATGGGAGGCGGCAACCGTCCCGACCACATCGGCCGGATCGCCTGCCGTTTCCATCTCCACGGCAAAGCCGAAGTAGAAGCGCGCGGCATCGCGCATGGCGGCAATGTCGGCAGACCCGTCCAGATGCACCTGAAACTCGCCCTGAAGGCGGGTGCAGGCGGTGATGATCTCGCGCCACAGATGCTCGGCGCTGGTCAGCGGCAGGCTGCCTTCGTGGCGCTCGACCATGCGGCGCATCATGTCGGCTTCCCGGTCCGGGCGGAACATCACGCCGTCTGCGCCGCTGGCGCGCTTGGCCGCAACGATGCCGTCGATGACGCGCACCCGCTCCATCAGCAGACGGTGCAGCTCGGCGTCGAGCACGTCGATGCGCTGGCGCAGGCTGTCGAGAGCGGTGCCTTGGGTGTGGTCACTGGCCATGGGCGGGAAATGCCTTCCTGAAACATGCGATGCATTCGGCGATAGTCATAGGCAGCAAGCGGGCGGAAAGCAAAAGAAAACGTTGACACCATGGCCCCACGAACCCTAGCTAACAACCCCTTGAAGATGGTGGCGCGCTGTTGCCGCAGCGAGGCTTCCGCCGCCCGGCAGGGCAGGCCTCTCTCGGGAAAATGGCGCGTGAGAACGGCCCTTGAAGCGGCCAGTGAAAACGGGATGATGCGTCCGGCATGACCGATACACCTCAGACTTCGATCCCGCAGGACGGTGCAGCTGCCGGTGCTGCCGCCGTGGCCGCGAGCCTTGCCGATCTGGAAAAGGCACAGCGCCGGGAAATCGACACGCCCAGCAGCCAGTGCCTGCGTTTCGGGCCGGATCAGGCGCTGCCGCTAGATGCCGGCGGCACGCTGGCCAACTGGCAGATTGCCTATGAGACTTACGGCACGCTCAATGCGGACCGCAGCAACGCCATTCTCATCTGCCACGCGCTGACTGGCGACCAGTATGTCGCCTCGCGCAATCCGGTGACCGGCAAGCCCGGCTGGTGGACGATGCTGGTGGGTCCCGGCAAGCCGGTGGATACGGACCGTTTCTTCGTCATCTGCGCCAATGTGCTGGGCGGCTGCATGGGCACCACGGGCCCGGCCTCCACCAATCCGGAAACCGGCCAGCCCTATGCGCTGACCATGCCGGTGGTGACCATCCGCGACATGGTGCGAGCGCAGGCGCGGCTGGTGGATCATCTGGGCATCGAAACCCTGTTTGCCGTGGTCGGCGGCTCCATGGGCGGCATGCAGGTGCTGCAATGGGCGGCGCTGTTCCCCGAGCGGGTCTTCTCCGCCGTGCCGATTGCCACCGGCGCGCGCCATTCCTCGCAGAACATCGCCTTTCATGAAGTAGGCCGTCAGGCCGTGATGGCCGATCCCGACTGGCGCGGCGGCAGCTACCTTGCTGATGGCACCCGCCCGAGCAAGGGTCTGGCCGTGGCGCGCATGGCCGCGCATATCACTTATATGTCCGACATGTCGCTGCATCAGAAATTCGGCCGCAACCTGCAGGACCGTGAGGCGCTGACCTTCGGCTTCGATGCGGATTTCCAGATCGAAAGCTACCTGCGCCATCAGGGCATGACCTTTGTCGACCGGTTCGATGCCAATTCCTATCTCTATGTGACGAGGGCGATGGACTATTTCGATCTGGCGGCGGAACATGACGGAGTCCTGAGCAAGGCCTTCCTGCATACGCCGACCCGCTTCTGCGTCATGTCCTTCACCTCGGACTGGCTGTTCCCGACATCGGAAAGCAAGGCGGTGGTGCGGGCGCTGAATGCGGCTGCGGCCAACGTCTCCTTCGTGGAGATCAGCAGCGATCGCGGCCATGATGCCTTCCTGCTGGATGAGCCGGAAATGTTCCGCACCGTGCGCGGCTTCCTGACGGGAGCAGCAGCAGCACGCGGCATCGCCGGACCGGGAGGAGCGTAAGATGGCAAACGGCAACACGGGCGGAACACTGAACCAGCCGCGCGGCGATCACCTCGTCATGTGCGACCTCGTGCCCGAGGGCGCGCGGGTGCTGGACGTGGGCTGTGAGGACGGGGCGCTGCTGCAGCTTCTGGCCGAGCGGCGGCGCGTCGACGGGCGCGGAATGGAATTGTCGCAGGGCGGCGTGAACAAGGCCGTGGCACGCGGGCTGTCCGTGGTGCAGGGCGATGCCGACACGGATCTTGCCGACTATCCGGACAATGCCTTCGACGTGGTGATCCTCAGCCAGACGCTGCAGGCCACCCGCGATCCGAAGGGCGTGATGGAGCAGCTGCTGCGCATCGGCGGGCAGGTTGTCGTCTCGATCCCGAATTTCGCCTATTGGCGCAATCGCATGCAGCTGCTGCTGCGCGGGCGCATGCCGGTGACCAAGTATCTGTCCTACCAGTGGTATGACACGCCCAACATCCACTTCTGTTCCATCCGCGACTTCGTGGCGCTGGTGGAGGAGATGGATGCCACGGTGGTGAAGGCCGTTGCGCTCGACGGGCAAGGCTCGCGCATCAGCTTCAATGCGCCCTGGTGGCTGTGGAATCTGGTGGGCGAGCAGGCGGTGTTCCTGCTGCGGCGCTGAGCTTCAGCGGGTGCGCGGCGGCGTTCTGTCGCGCCGGTTCGGATTGAGGCCGGGGGTGACGCCGGCCTCCGGCACGAAGACGGGCCTGAGAACCCTCAGCACGCTGCGCTTGCCGCCATCTGCCTGAGCGGGCTTGTAGAGCCGCTTCTGCGCCTCGATCACCAGAAGACCTGCAAAGGCCGGCCAGAGTGCGCGGCCCACGGTTTCCCAGGTGCGTGCCGAACGCAGGATGACCTTGGACTTCACCGGCGGAATGTAGAGCGTTTCTTCCCTCGAGATCACGTCGAACTGGCAGCTCTGCAGCAGTGCCTGGATCTGGCTCTTGGAGAACGGGCGGCCATAACCGAAGGGCGAGGTTTCCGCCCGTGCCCAGACACCGCGCCGGTTCGGCACGATGACGATCAGCTTGCCGCCCGGCGCCAGCACGCGCCAGGCCTCGCGCAGCAGGGCGGCAGGATCGCCCGCCATGTCCAGCGCATGCACCATGATGGCGCGCTGGAAGAAACTGTCGGAAAAGGGCAGCTGATCCGCTTCTACCAGCACCGAGGCATTGGCCCGCTCGCGCGGCCAGTGAACGACGCCCTGCGCCGCCGGCATGGCCGCAACGCAGCGCTCCGCCTCATCCATGTAGGGGCGCAGGAACGGCCCCGCATAGCCGATGCCGAGCAGGCTTTCGCCTTTCGCGCTGGGCCAGAGAGAACGCACGCGCGCGCCGATGAGGCTGCGCAGCAGGCGGCCAAGCGGCAGGTCGTAAAAGGTTCTGAGATCGCCGACGTCGAGATACATGGCCTGCCCGGTTCAATTCGGCGCGATTGAACCTTGCCTTGACCCAAGACGCAAGGGCTGATGACCCGATCGCCCTTGCCCCTGCCTGCGGCATTTGCCACTCTGCAGGCCGGATTCATCAACGGGAGAGACAAGATGGCGCGGCTTCAGATCAGGCAGTTTCCCTGCCTGTCCGACAATTACGGTGTGCTGGCACGCGATCCGGAGAGCGGATCGGTGATCGCCATCGATGTGCCGGATGCCGCGCCCTATCTGGCGGAACTGGCCGAAACCGGCTGGCGCCTCACGCATGTTCTCATCACCCACCATCACTGGGACCATGTGCAGGGGCTGGTGCCGCTGAAGGAAGCCACGGGCGCGCGGGTCATCGGCCCCGGCCTGTCGCGCGACAAGATTTCCGGCCTCGATGAAGTGGTGGAAGACGGCGACATCTTCCACATCGCCGAGCTGAAGGTGGAAGCCATCTCGACGCCGGGCCATACGCTGGACCAGATCTCCTGGTGGTTCGAACAGGCGGGTGTCATCCACACGGGCGACACCCTGTTCTCGCTGGGCTGCGGGCGCGTCTTCGAGGGCGACATGGAAATGATGTGGGCCTCGCTCGACAAGCTGAACCGCCGCCTGCCGGATGATGCGGTTGTCTACTGCGGCCACGAGTATACTCTGTCCAATGCACGTTTCGCGCTGAGTGTTGATCCGGATAACGCTGCGCTCAAGGAAAGGGTAGCAGAGGTGGAGCGGCTGCGGGCGGAGCATATGGCCACCCTGCCCACCACGATGGGGCGGGAGCGGGCCACCAATCCGTTCCTGCGGGCGGGTGATCCGGCCCTCGCCGCAGCCCTCGGCATGGCAGGGGCCAGCCCTGCCGAAGTCTTCGCTGAACTGCGGGGACGCAAGGACAGGTTCTGAGCCATGAGACCGCTGACCGGATTCACTGCCGCCGAAATCATCGAAACGCTGGGCATGCAGCCGCATCCCGAGGGCGGCTACTATGCCGAGACCTTCCGCGATCCGGCCTGCGATGCATCAGGCCGTCCGGCCTCGACGGCAATCTACTTCCTGCTGCCGGAAGGCGTCTTGTCGCGCTGGCACAAGGTGGATGCGGTGGAGGTGTGGCACTGGTACGGCGGCGCGCCGCTGGAGCTTCTGATCAGTGACGCAGAAGGGCCGGTTGAGCTGGTGACGCTCGGGTCCGATCTGGCCGCCGGGCAGCGCCCGCAGGCGGTGGTGCCGCGCCACGCCTGGCAGCAGGCGCAAAGCCTCGGTGACTTCACCCTCGTGGGCTGCACGGTCGCCCCCGGCTTCACCTTCGACGGTTTTGAGATGGCCCCGGAAGGCTGGCAGCCGTGAGGGGGTGACAGATTTTACATGCCGTTCCTTCCGGCATGAAGCCCCTCCATCGTCATCCCGGACGCGCCTTGCGCGATCCGGGACCGGTGAGCCAAGGTGTATCGGCTCTGGCTCCGGGGGCAGCCAACTTCCATCCCGGCTCACCGGTCCCGGATCTCCGCTGCGCTTCGTCCGGGATGACGATTGAGAGGTGGAAAATCAGGCGTTGCCCGGCTCACACGCCCGCTTCAAAGGCTTCGACCAAATCGATGATCTGCGAGCCGTAGCGGTCGAGTTTCGACTGGCCGACACCGGAGACGGCGAGAAGGGCATGGGAGGTCACGGGCCGGGCGATGGCAATGCCGGCAAGCGTTGCGTCCGGGAACACCACATAGGGCGGCACTTCGTTTTCCCGGGCGATCTGGGTGCGCAGGCGGCGCAGACGCTCGAACAGCAGCCGGTCTTCCGGATCAAGATCATCGGCAAGGCTCGCCGACCGTTCCCCGCGCGAGGCCTTGAGGCTGGCTGCGGCACGGTCGCGGCGCAGCAGCACCTTGCGCTCGTTGCGGAACACGGCGCGGCATTCGTCCGTCAGCACCAGCGCGCCGTAATTGGCGTGATCGACCCCGACAAGACCCATGGCGACAAGCTGGCGCGCCACCGATTGCCAGGTCTTGGGCGAAAGCTCTTTGCCGATGCCATAGACCGACAGTTTTTCATGCCCGAAACGGGTGATCTTGTCGTTTTCCTTGCCCAGCAGCACGTCGATCACATGGCCTGCGCCAAAGCGCTGGCCGGTGCGGTAGATGGCAGAGAGGAACTTGGCGGCAGCCTCCGTGCCGTCCCAGGTTTCCACCGGCGACAGGCAGGTGTCGCAATTGCCGCAGGGCTTGGGATAGGTCTCGCCGAAATGAGCAAGTAGCGCCTGACGGCGGCAGCCTGCGGTTTCGCAGATGCCGACAAGGGCGTTGAGCTTGGCGGTTTCCGCCCGCTTCACCTCTTCCGGCGCTTCGCCTTCGGCAATCATGCGGCGGCGCTGCACCATGTCGGCCATGCCATAGGCCATCCATGCCTCGGCCGGTGCGCCATCGCGGCCCGCGCGGCCGGTTTCCTGATAATAGGCCTCGACGGAGGACGGCAGGTCGAGATGAGCGACGAAGCGCACATCCGGCTTGTCGATGCCCATACCGAAAGCAACCGTCGCCACCAGAACGAGGTTTTCCTCCAGCAGGAAGGCATCCTGATTGGCTTCGCGGATCTCCCGGTCGAGCCCGGCGTGATAGGGCAGGGCGCGGATACCCTTTTCGTTCAGCCAGTTGGCGATATCCTCCACCTTGGCACGGGAGAGGCAATAGACGATGCCGCTCGCGCCTTTGTGGCGCTTGAGGAAATCCAGCAGCTGCTGGCGCTGGTTTACCCGCTCGACGATCTCGTAGCGGATGTTGGGCCGGTCGAAGGAGGTGGTGAAGACCTGCGCCGTTTCCAGCTTCAGGCGGACGCGGATGTCCTCCTGCGTATGCGGATCGGCGGTGGCGGTCAGGGCCACGCGCGGCACGCCGGGATAGCGGTCTGCGAGGCTGGCAAGCTGCAGATACTCGGGCCGGAAATCATGCCCCCACTGGCTGACGCAATGGGCCTCGTCGATGGCAAAGAGCGAGATGGCCGCACCATCCAGGAGGCGGGAGAAACCGGCCGTCGCCACCCGTTCGGGCGTCACATAGAGAAAATCCAGCGTGCCGTTGCGCAGGTCTGCGGCAATGCGCGCCTGCTCTTCAGGTGGAACGGAGGAATTGAGCGCGGCAGCGCGCACGCCCGCACCCGTCAGCGCACCCACCTGATCCTTCATCAGCGCAATGAGGGGAGAGATCACCACACCTGTGCCGGGGCGGCAGAGCGCGGGGATCTGGAAGCACATGGATTTGCCCGCGCCTGTGGGGAACAGCACCACCGCATCGTCCCCGGCGATCAGCGTGTCCACCACCTCGCGCTGGCGGCCCCGGAAGCTCGGATAGCCGAACACATCCGCCAGAACCTGTGCAGGGTCCTTCGCTGCGGGCCTTGCGGTGCCCTCAGACGCTGCTGTGTACTCTGTCCCGGCGAGACGAGGCTGTGCTTGCGGCATGAACAGGTGATTCCTTCGTCGCCGCACCATCCCCTATTCGCCCGCCCCGGGCAATGACAGCCTGTGGATGACCTGTGCAAGACCGCGAGGTTTTTTGCAGCGGGAGGGGCTTCACAGGCTGAACCGCGCATCCGGATCCTGCGCCAGGGTTTCGGCGCAGTGGATGCGGAGCTTGTCGGTGACTTCGGCAAGGTCGCCGTCCAGCTGGCCGGGTGCCAGCGGCTCGCCCACGTGGAAGCGGAAGTGCGCGCCCTTCTTGTTCAGAAGCTCGTTGAAGACGGTCATGTCGCGCAGCTCGATCGAGACCTTTGCGAGGAAGTAGAACAGGCGGGAGTTGCGCGCGCCCATGTGAATGGGAATGACCGGCACCTGATGGCGGCGGGCCAGAGCCAGTGCCGACGTCATCCACGGCCGCTCCGTCAGCTTGCCATCCTTCATGTAGGCAAGGCGGCCGGAGGGGAACAGCACCACGGCGCGGTTGCGCTCGAAGGCGGAGGCGGCGTTCTTCAGGGTTTCACGCGTTTTTTCGCGGGTCTTGAAGCCTGCGCGCCATTCCACCGGCACGATCATGCCGGCAAGGCGCGGATTGACGCGCACCGCATCCCGGTTGGCGAAGATGGAAATGTCCCTGCGGCGGCTCTTCACCGCGTCATAGAGCGCCACACCATCAGCGATTCCTGTCGGATGGTTGGAGACGAGGATACAGGGCCCTTCTGCCGGAATGCGGTCCAGTCCCTCAACGGTCAGCTTCACCTGCAACAGATTGGACAGATAAACGAAGACCTCTTCTGCCGGCAGGTTGGAGATGGCGTCTGCCATTTCCAGCGCATCGAAATAGCGCAGCATACGGTAGGCGAGGGGCCGGAACAGCGGCCACCAGGGGGCGGCCATCACGTGCTTGCCCCGTTCGGCAATCAGCACATCGATGATATGGCGGGCGGAGCCGCTGGTCTCATCTGTGTGGCTATGTGTCAGGAGGGCCGAATCAGGGTGCTGGAAACGCGGCACGGGCACAATCCTCAAGGCGGGCGAAATATGCCCTTAACGGCCTGATGGTTACAGATCCAGACGGCAACCTGCAATGGCCATGAACCGTCAGCCTCGCAGAGCCCTGTGACAGCATTCTGTCACAAAGCGGGCATTTTTTGTCGCGGTGGGCGCCCGTCCGCCCATCAGCTCCAGACGGGACTGGTGAAGATGGCAACTGCACAGGCTGTTGCCGCAATCCATACGAGCGAGCGCAGGGTGGCCTTATCCGACCAGTAGCAGAGTATGTACAGGCAGCGCAGTCCGATGAAGGTGGCTGCCAGGACATCAATCCAGAATGGGTCGCCGCCCTGCTGATAGGCCACGAGCACGGCCACGGCAAACAGCGGGAAGGCCTCGAAGCCATTGGCTTGTGCCCCTTGCGCCCGTGCCCTGAAACCTTCTGCCCAGAAGGCGGGGTCACGCGGGCGGGCATTGCTGAAGTCCCGGGTGAGCTTGGCGGGAAACACCGACAGGATGGGCAGGAAGGCGGCGGCAAGCACGCACCAGATTGCGACGGGCATGGGATGATCCTTTTGGCGTTTGCTGGAATTTCTGTGTGGAGAGGTAACGTTTTAAGCGGCCCGGTCAATCTCTCAAGGTGTCACGCAGCACATCGCCAATGAACCCGGCGAAGGCGCGAACCTTGGCCGGGACGTGGCGGCGCGAGGGATAGACGGCGTTGATCGTTACCTCGCTCATGCCCCACTCCGGCAGCAGCCGGACAAGCGTTCCCGCTGCCAGGTCCGCCGCCACATAGGCCTGCGGAATGAGGCTGAGGCCGAAGCCGGCGCGCAGGGCATCCATGACGGCTAGGCTTGAGGAAACCTTGTAGCGCCCGCTCACCCGCTGACGGTGCTCCTTGCCATTGCGGAAGAAGGTCCATTCGTCCGCGTGGCCGGACAAGGTGAAACGGACGCACTCGTGCCGGGCAAGGTCGGCAGGCTCTTGCGGCGTGCCGGCGCGGGCAAGGTATGCGGGCGAAGCGCAGAGAACGTGTTTCAGCGCCCCGAGCCTCTTGACGATCAGCTCCCGGTCCTCATCCCGGCGTCCGCCGCGCAGGGCCATGTCAAAGCCGTCTCGGACAAGGTCCACGCGCCGGTCGTCCAGGTCAAGGTCGAGCGAGACTTTCGGGTGGCGTGCCAGAAACTCCGGGATGCGGCTGGTGAGGAGCACAAGGCTGGATGTCATGGGCGCGCTCACCCGCAGCAGGCCCGAAGGCTCTGAACTGAGATTGCCGACAGACTGCTGCGCTTCTTCCAGATCCTCCAGCACCCGGCGGATCTGGTCGAGATAGAGCGTGCCCGCCTCCGTCAGGCTGAGACGGCGGGTGGTGCGGTGGAAGAGCCTTGCCCCCAGATCGCCTTCCAGTTCCGACATGGCCTTGCTGACGGCGGCGGGAGACAGGCTGTGGCTGCGGGCCGCTGCGGCAAAGCTGCCGAGTGTGGCGATGCTGCGGAACAGGCGGAGGCGGAGAATGCCATCCATTGATTATTCACTTCAGGTTACGGATGAATGGTTCAACTTGCATATTATCATCTTCTCTTGCGTGAATTACCACTGATCTCCAGCGGCTGCCATCCCGGGCCGGGCCGCTCTGCACTGGACCTGACATGATTTCCCGCCTGAACTCACGCCTGAACGCCCACATGACGCTGCTCCTCACCGCGCTTGCCCCGGCCATCTGGGGCAGCAGCTATATCGTCATCACGGAGATGCTGCCGCCGGACCGGCCCCTGACGCTGGCGCTGCTCAGGGCGCTGCCTGCGGCCATTCTCCTGCTTCTGATTGTGCGGCAGCTGCCGCGCGGGCGCTGGATCTTCCGGGTGCTGGTGCTGGGCGCGCTCAACTTCTCCATCTTCTGGGCGCTGATGAATGTGGGGGCCTACCGCCTGCCGGGCGGCGTGGCGGCGACGCTGGGGGCGATGCAGCCGCTCATCGTGCTGGTGCTGGCGCGCTTCCTGCTCAACGGGCGGCTTACATGGCTCGCCGTGCTAGCGGGTGTTGCCGGTGTCATCGGCGTTGGCATGCTGATGCTGAAGCCCACGGCGGCGCTCGATCCCATCGGCCTTCTGGCGGCAGGCGCCGGCGCGGTCTCAATGGCGCTGGGCACGGTGATGACCCGCTACTGGAAGCCGGAGGTGAGCCCGCTCACCCTGACCGCCTGGCAGCTGGCCGCCGGTGCACTGCTCCTGGCCCCGGCCGCGCTTCTCACGGAACCGGCCCTGCCGCCGCTGACGGGCTGGAACATCGCGGGCTTTGCCTACATGACCTTCATTGGCGCAGGCCTGACCTATCTTCTGTGGTTCTGGGGCATTGGCCTGCTTGGCCCCTCGGCAATCGCGCCGCTGGGCCTGCTCAGCCCGTTGATGGCGGTGATCCTCGGCTGGGCCATTCTGGACCAGACGCTCAGTGCGGTGCAGATCGCCGGCATGGTGCTGGTGCTGGGCAGCGTTCTCGTTGGCCAGCATGCCGGACAGTTGGCTCAGCGGCGTCCGCCTGCCAATCTCGAGGGTACGCCTGCAGGCAAGCCGGGCTGAAGATCAGCCCGGCAGCTGGCTCTCGCGGCTGGTGCGGGAGGTCCGGGCCTCCTCATGCAGCCAGGCGCGGAAGGCGGCGACGACCGGGCGCAGGGTGCGGTCCTGCGGATAGACGAAGTGATAGGCGGTCTTCTGGTCCAGCGGCTGGCCAAACAGGCGCACCAGCCGGCCGCTCGCCAGTTCCTCGTCGATGAAGAGCCGGGGCATCAGCGCCACGCCCAGATGATGGGCGGCGGCTTCCGCGATCATGCCGAACTGCTCGAAGCGCGGGCCCTGATAGGCGCTGTCCGTCTCCACCCCCATGGCGGCGAACCAGTCGCGCCAGGCCATGGGCCGCGTGGAGAGCTGCAGGCGCGGCACCTTCAGCAGGTCTCGCGGCCCGCTGATCATGTGCCGGTCGCGGAACGTGCGCGAGGCCACGACCACGGATTCTTCGGGAAACAGCGGCTCGACAATGGCCCCCGCCCAGATCGGATCGCCGTGGTGGATCGCGCCGTCGAAGGGCTCTTCCGTAAAGTCGAAAGGCCGCAGCCGGATGGAGAAATTGAGCGCCGCCTTTGGCGTGCGCCGCAGGAATTCGGCTAGGCGCGGCGCCAGCCAGCGGGCCCCGAAAGTGGGCAGAACCGCCAGATTGAGCACATCGGCACTCCCGGCAAAGGACATGACCTGCCGTGTGGCATCGCCCAGCTGATCCAGTGCGCCCCGGACTTCATGAAGATAGAGCCGCCCGGCATCGGTCAGCACCACACGCTGGCGGATGCGCGCAAACAGCGGCACGCCCAGCCGCTGCTCCAGATGGCGGATCTGCTTGGAGATCGCGCCCTGCGTCAGATGCAGCTCTTCCGCTGCGCGGGTGAAGCTCTCATGCCGGGCGGCGCATTCGAAGGCGATGAGGGCATCGGCGGGCGGCAGGAAGGCGCGTTTGACCATCAGCTTCATTCCATTGGCTCATGACTTGCGGAGAACTTATCTCTTCCCGTGTCTCCTGTCAGCAGGCATAGTCCGCGCAATTCCGGCGTTTGTCTTGTTCCAAGATGTGGCGCCGTTGGCATGCACATGAGACGGAGGAATGTGATGGCGGCTCTCAAGTCTGATCCCACCGGTGGCGGCACCTTTGCCTGGGACGATCCCTTCCTGCTGCGCGAGCAGCTGAGCGAGGACGAGATCCTCATCATGGAAACCGCCCGCGCCTATGCGCAGGACAAGCTGCAGCCGCGCGTGCTGGAAGCCTATGCCCACGAGAAGACCGACCGCGAGATCTTCAACGAGATGGGTGAGCTTGGCCTGCTCGGCGTCACCCTGCCGGAAGACTACGGCTGCGCCGGTGCATCCTACGTTTCCTACGGTCTCGTTGCCCGCGAGATCGAGCGCGTCGACAGCGGCTACCGCTCGATGAACTCGGTGCAGTCCTCGCTGGTAATGTATCCGATCTATGCCTATGGCTCGGAAGAGCAGCGCAAGAAGTATCTGCCCAAGCTCGCCTCGGGCGAATTCGTCGGCTGCTTCGGCCTCACCGAGCCGGATGCGGGCTCCGATCCGGCCGGCATGCGCACCCGCGCCGAGAAGATCGACGGCGGCTACCGGCTCAAGGGCTCCAAGATGTGGATCTCCAACTCGCCGATCGCTGATGTCTTCGTGGTCTGGGCCAAGTCCGAAGCCCATGACGGCGCCATTCGCGGCTTCGTGCTGGAAAAGGGCATGAAGGGGCTGTCTGCGCCGAAGATCGGCGGCAAGCTGTCGCTGCGTGCGTCCATCACCGGCGAAATCGTCATGGACGGTGTGGAAGTCTCCGAAGACGCGCTGCTGCCGAATGTTTCCGGTCTCAAGGGGCCGTTCGGCTGCCTCAACCGCGCGCGCTACGGCATTTCCTGGGGTGCGATGGGGGCTGCCGAAGACTGCTGGCACCGTGCCCGCCAGTATGGCCTCGACCGCAAGCAGTTCGGCCGCCCGCTGGCCCAGACGCAGCTCTTCCAGAAGAAGCTGGCTGATATGCAGACGGAAATTGCACTTGGCCTGCAGGGTTCGCTGCGCGTCGGCCGCCTGTTCGATGAGGGCAAGGTGGCACCGGAAATGATCTCCATCGTCAAGCGCAACAATTGCGGCAAGGCGCTGGATATCGCCCGTCAGGCCCGCGACATGCACGGCGGCAACGGCATTCAGGAAGAATATCACGTGATGCGTCACGCGCAGAACCTGGAAACCGTCAACACCTATGAAGGCACGCATGATGTGCATGCCCTCATCCTGGGTCGCGCCCAGACCGGTCTTCAGGCCTTCTTCTGAGACCTGTCAGCTCAGCTTCAGACAAGGATTGCGGCAAAACCCCAGCCGCGTTCCATTTTCCGGCCGGACGGCCCGGTGTTCAGGTCCCCACCACCTGAGGCCCGGCCGCTCCGGCCGGAAGCCGTTTCGCCGCCGCAGCGCGCCGTGGCAGGCTTTCAGTCTTCGAGCAGGTCCGGAAGATGGTCCAGCAGCACGCGGGCCGGAGCCTTGCGCTTGCCATTGGCCCATTCGATCAGCTTCTGGCAGAAATTGCGCAGGGCCAGGCGGCTCTGGCGCACCCGTTCCCTGTCCATCTCGAAGGGCGGGTTTTCGTGGCGGATATAGGACCTGAGCGCCAGCGCCAGCGTCAGCACATGCACGCCGCCCGAGGGGTTGCCATAGGTCTGGGCGATGTAACCGCCGCCCACGGCGTCATTTTCCGAAAAGGTCTTGTCGGTGAAGTCATGCAGCATGGTCATGCTGAGGCTGGCCACATCCTCGTGGCAGCTGCGGCCATGCAGGGTGCCGATGTTGACCAGCGGCAGATCGCCCGGATAACGCCCCTTGATGCGGCTGCGCATGGATTGCAGGCTGATCACCGTGATGCGGCCATGAATGGCGCGCAGCCGCCGGATCTGCGCACTCAGCGCATCGTGGAACGGCGCATGATAGAGCCGCCGCCGCTCGTCCATTTCGAACCGGCCAGGATCTTCGTCAGGCAGATAGACGCGCTTGCCGTCCAGTGTCAGCACCGGGCAGATGGACAGGGCGCCATCCTCGAACGGGCGGCCGAAGCTGGCCGGGTCGCCGTCCACGTCCGCAACAAGCCGGGAAATGGGGGTCGAGATCACCGTTGCCTGAATGTCTTCGGCAAAATCCACCAGCTGATCCATGTGCCAGGAGGCATCCGCCTGCAGCCGTCCCGTTGCCGAAAGGCGCTTGTCGATAGCCGGCGGAATCCGCAGGCCGGAATGGCCGATGCAGAGGATCAGCGGTGCGGAACGTTCCTTTACGGCAATCATGGATGATGGGCCTGCCGGGATGGGTACGCCTCAGCGGCGTGATGCGAGGCGCATCACGGTCGAGGGCGTTTATTTTAATCTTTCCTAAACTTTTGCCACGTCTGCCGCGACCCGTCGCAGAGGAGCTTCTTGCTACGCAGGGTAATCCCCAGAAACTTCAATTTTCCCGGTCTGATATGAATGTTTGCCCGCCTAAATCTGCGGCAGAGTTGCTGCTTGAGTTCGTTCTGCGGGCAGCTATGCTGGTTGTCCCACCTTCCGGACAACAATTCCAGGGCAAAGAAAAATGACGCTGCGGTATGGCAAGGAATTCCTCATGATCCCGGGTCCGACAAACGTGCCGGACGAAGTTCTGAGGGCCATGCACCGCCCGGCTGTCGATATCTATGAAGGCCCGCTGCTGCAGACGACGGATGACTGCCTGAAGGGCATCTCCCGCGTGTTCCGCAGCACCACGGGCAAACCCTATATCTACATCGCCAATGGCCACGGCACCTGGGATGCGGCGCTGTCCAACACCCTGTCGCGCGGCGACAAGGTGCTTGTGCTCGAATCGGGCCGCTTTGCCATCGGCTGGGGCGAGGCGGCAGAGCTGATCGGCATCGAGGTGGAAATCCTGCCCGGTCACTGGCGCAAGGCGGTGGATCCGGCGGCGCTGGAAGCGCGGCTGCGGGCTGATACGCTAGGCGCGATCAAGGCCGTTCTGGTGGTTCAGGTAGACACGGCCTCCGGCGTGCTCAACGACATCCCGGCACTTCGCAAGGCGATGGACGCCAGCGGTCACGGGGCCTTGCTGATGGTGGACTGCATGGCCTCGCTTGGCTGCGTTCCGTTCGAAATGGAAGAATGGGGTGTGGATGTCGCCATGGCCGGCTCGCAGAAGGGGCTGATGTCGCCCCCGGGCCTTGCCTTTGTGGTCGCTGGCCAGAAGGCGCTGGCCGCCCACAAGACCGCCGGGCTGCGTAATTCCTACATGGACTGGACCTTCCGCGATGGTCCGGAACATTACATGAAATATTGCGGCACGCCGCCGGAGCATCTGCTCTTTGCCTTCCAGAAGTCGCTGGAGCTGATCGAGGAGGAAACGCTGGAAGGCGTCTGGCGCCGCCATGCGATCCTCGCCGAAGCAGTGCGCGCTGCCGTTGAGGTCTGGGGCCGCAAGGGTGTGCTGGAGATGAACATTCTCAAGCCTGAGGACCGCTCGGACAGCGTGTCGGTGATCTGCTTCAATGGGGTTGATCCGGCGCCGCTGCGCAGTTTCGTCAAGGACGTCTGCGGCATCACCATCGGCATTGCCATTGGCGACCTCGCCGGTAAGGGCATCCGCATCGGCCACATGGGCCATGTGAATGCGGCGATGGTTCTGGGCACGCTTTCTGCCATGGAACTGGGGCTGCGGCGCCTCGGCATTCCGCATGAAAGCGGTGGTGTGGAGGCGGCCATTGCCGTGATCGACAGGGCGCTGGCCGGAAACTGACCTGTTCCATCCCTGTAAGTTATTGTCCGGAAAGGATATATTTCTTTCCGGACACGAAGTTTGCCCCTTTGGCATATGAGGCCTTGCCAAAGGGGCGTGTGCTTCTGATATAAGGAGCTCGGGAGGTTGGTGGTGGACGAGCCACTCGCCAACCGGGTCAGGTCCGGAAGGAAGCAGCCCCAACGAGTTCCGGCACGGGTCGCCGTGCCAGCCTCCCACCCTTTTCCCCCGCGCAGATGCACCACGGCGTCGCGTCGCGTGCCTCAGGCGCGGCGGGGCTTCCGGCTGTCTTGCGTGAAGGCGCCGGCTTCATGAATTCAAGACGGGGACAGGCGGGCTGGATGAGCGGCATGGACGGTGACAGCCCCGGAGGCAACGGCCCCGAGCACGCAGCTGAGCATGAGCGGGATGACCTGACGATCTCCATGTTCGGCGATGCTCCGGCTGAACCTGCCCCTTCTGCTCCCGCACCTGCGCCTGCTGGCGAAGGGAAGCAGTCTGGCGCCTACCGGGTGCTGGCGCGCAAGTACCGCCCCCAGACCTTTGACGATCTCGTCGGCCAGGAGCCGATGGTCCAGACGCTGGAAAACGCCTTTGCAACGGGGCGCATTGCGCAGGCCTGGATGCTGACCGGCGTGCGTGGTGTCGGCAAGACGACAACCGCCCGTATTCTGGCGCGCGGTCTCAACTACGAAGTTCCCGGCGAGGTGGAGCGCCCGACGGTGCAGCTCACCCGCGAGGGCACCCATTGCCGCGCCATCATGGAAGGCCGCCATGTCGATGTGATCGAGATGGACGCCGCCTCGCACACCGGCATCAACGATATCCGCGAGATCACGGACGCAGCGCGCTATCGCCCCGCTTCGGCGCGCTACAAGGTCTACATCATCGACGAAGTGCACATGCTCTCCAACGCGGCCTTCAACGGCCTGCTGAAGACGCTGGAAGAGCCGCCGGAGCATGTGAAGTTCATTTTCGCCACCACGGAAATCCGCAAGGTTCCGGTGACGGTGCTCTCCCGCTGCCAGCGCTTTGACCTGCGCCGCATCGAGCAGCCCAAGCTCGTTGGCCTGCTGCGGCGCATTTCCAACGCCGAATCCATCGACATTTCCGATGATGCGCTGACGCTGATTGCCCGCGCGGGCGAAGGCTCGGCGCGTGACAGTCTGTCCTTGCTGGATCAGGCGATTGCCCATGGCGGCGGTCACATTGATGCAGGGCAGGTGCGGCAGATGCTGGGCCTTGCTGACCGGGCGCGGGTGATCGACCTTTTTGGCCATCTCATGTCCGGCCGTATTGCCGAGGCGATGGAAGAGCTGGCCGGGCAATATGCCATTGGCGCAGACCCCGCCGTCGTGCTGACGGATCTGGCCGATTTCACCCATCTTGTGACCCGGCTGAAGATCGTGCCCAAGGCGGGCGAGGAAGTTTCCGTCACCGAGACCGAGCGCCTGCGCGGCCGGGAGTTTGCCGAAAAGCTGTCGATGCGCGCCCTGTCGCGGGCCTGGCAGATCCTGCTGAAGGGCATTTCCGAGGTCCAGGCCGCGCCCAAGCCGCTGGCGGCTGCCGACATGGTACTGGTGCGCCTTGCCTATGCGGCGGATCTGCCGGATCCGGAAGAGGCGCTGAAGCTGCTGAAGAGCGGCGGCTTCCCGTCTTTGCCCGCAGGCGGCGCGCCGCAGGGAGCAGGTCAGCAAGGTTCTGGCCAGAGTGGTGGCCAAAATGGCGGCATGCAGCCGCAGGCCGGTGGCCAGATGGGGCAGCCGGGCGGCCAGAGTGGGCCTGCAGGGCAGGGCGGTTATGCCGGCCCCACGATGAGCGGCAACGGCCCGCGCCTTTCGGCCATTGCCGGAGGCGCTGCCCAATCCGTGGCCCAGTCTGCGGCTCAGCCGTCTCCCCAGCCTGTCCAGCAGCCTGCTGCCCAGCAGGCGCCCGCCGTCCAGTTGCGCTCGCTGGCCGATTGCGCGGCGCTTGCCTCCGAGCGGCGCGACATTCCGCTGAAGGTTTCCATCGAGCGGCAGATGCGGCTGGTGAAGTTTGAACCGGGGCGGATCGAAATCCAGCCGACGAAGGATGCTGGCGCGGATCTGGCCGGTGAGTTCGGCCGCAAGCTGACCGAATGGACCGGCATGCGCTGGATCGTTTCCGTCAGCCGCGAGCAGGGCCGCCCGACGATCCATGAGGAGCGCGAGGCAACGCAGGCCCAGCTTCTCTCCGACGCCCGCTCGCATCCGACCGTCGCCGCGCTTCTGGCCGAATTCCCCGGCGCTCGCGTCGTCGATGTGCGCGTCAACGAGGAAGAGGACAGCATCGACGACCCGCTGCTTGCCGAAGCCCTCGGCACGGATGACGACGACCTGTGATAGGGGACATTGCGCCGGTGCCGCAGCAGACCCAAGCTCTGCCGGGTATTGACGAAGCCGGGCTGTCGGTCTTTCCCGTCACGCAGGCGACACGGGCGACCTTCACCGGCCTTTATTTCAGGCTGACGTTCCTCTTCTTCATTCAGGCCGGCTCGAAACGGGTCATCTGTCCCCGGAACGGCGAGCTGACCGGCGAGGCGGGAGACGTGATGATTTTTCCGGCCGGTTCCGTGGTCAACATGGAGAACCGGCCGGTTCCGGATGCAGACTACCGGGCCGAGGGCGTCAGCATCGCCCGCAATCTGGTGGACGCGGTTTTCGGGGACCATCCGGCGCGCAGTGCTGCGCCCGGCATTCAGGTGCTGCGGGCGGTTCCTCACCATCCCTCAGACATGCTTGCGCTGATCAAGGAGACGCTCTCCCGCGAGGGGCTGCCGGAGCCGCTGCGCGCGCACAGGCTTCTGGAACCGCTGCTCTGGCTGCGCCACAATGGTGTGGAGCTTCCGGCAGGGGATGAGGAGCAGCCCTGGAGCAAGGTGCGCCGCCTGATCGAGAGCGATATCACCCGCCCCTGGCGGCTTCCCGAGGTGGCCCGGCATTTCGCCATGAGCGAGGCAACGTTCCGGCGCTGGCTGGCAAGGTCCGGGCCCGGCTTCGCGCAGCTGCTGCTGCACACGCGGCTCGAGAGAGGTCTCTCCCTGTTGCAGGCAACGGACCTTCCGGTATCGCGCATCGCGCTCGACTGCGGCTTCCAGACGCCCTCGCATTTTTCCGATGCCTTTCGGAAAAGATTCGGAATCAAGCCTAGACAGATCCGGCAGCGCGAGGATTGATCGTTTTTCGATAGTTTTTGAGCGTGAGCCGGAAGCTGGCAGGGCTTTGCGGGGCTACTCCTGTGCACATGATCAACCGTCAAGAAAGGACACCGGATCATGTTTGCAAGGACTTCCCTTTCCGGCCTGATGCTGGCGGCCGCCATGGTGACGGCCGCCAGCGCGCAGGATTTCAGGCTCACGAGCACGTCGATTGCCGAAGGCGCGCAACTGGCGCCCGCACATGTCTTTGCCGGTTTCGGCTGCGAAGGCGGCAACGCCTCCCCGCAACTGTCCTGGACAGGTGCGCCCGCGGGAACCAAGAGCTTTGCCATCACCGCCTATGATCCGGACGCACCGACCGGATCGGGCTGGTGGCACTGGACTGCGGTGAACATTCCCGCCTCCGCCACTTCGCTTGAGGCTGGTGCAAGTGGCGCCGGCAAGATGCCTGCGGGCGCCACCGAGCTTGCCAATGACTATGGCGCGGCGGGATTTGGCGGCGCCTGCCCGCCTCCCGGCGAAGTGCACCGCTATATCTTCACCGTTCATGCCCTGCCGGTGGAACGGCTTGATCTGCCGGAAAACGCCAGCAACGCACTGGCCGGCTTCATGATCCGCGCCAACGCGATTGCATCGGCAAAGATCACGGCTGTCTATAACCGTTGATGCAAAGAGCATCTGCCCGGTCATAAAAACGAAAAGGGCAGCCGGTTAGGGCTGCCCTTTGCTATTTTGAATGGCTGAAAGGCTCAGCTGCCCTTGGATGCAGCGCGTTCGGCGCGCTTGCGGTCGTTCGGGTCCAGCAGGGCCTTGCGCAGGCGGATGTTCTTCGGCGTCACTTCCACCAGCTCGTCATCGGCGATGTAGGACAGCGCCGCTTCGAGGGACAGGCGGATCGGGGTGGTCAGCTTGACGGCTTCATCCTTGCCGGCGGCACGGATGTTGGTCAGCTGCTTGCCCTTCAGCACGTTCACTTCCAGGTCATTGCCACGGGTGTGCTCGCCGATGATCATGCCCTGATACACCTTGACGCCCGGATCGATCATCATCGGGCCGCGGTCTTCCAGGTTGAACATGGCATAGGCCACGGCCTCACCGTCGCCGTTGGAGATCAGCACGCCGGTGTGACGGGTCGGAATGTCGCCCTTGTAGGGGGCGTATTCGTGGAACACGCGGTTGAAGATCGCCGTGCCGCGGGTGTCGGACAGCAGCTCGCCCTGATAGCCGATGAGGCCACGGGTGGGGGCGAGGAACTGCAGACGGGTGCGGCCGCCGCCGGAGGGGCGCATTTCGCGCAACTCGGCCTTGCGCTCGGACAGCTTCTGCACCACGACGCCGGAATGCTCCTCATCCACGTCGATGGTGACTTCCTCGATCGGCTCCAGGCGGTTGCCCTTCTCGTCGAACTGGAAGACCACGCGCGGACGGCCGACGCAGATCTCGAAGCCTTCGCGGCGCATGTTTTCGATCAGGATGGCGAGCTGCAGTTCGCCACGGCCGGACACGATGAAGGCGTCGCCTTCCGGGGTGTCCTCGATCTTCAGCGCAACGTTGCCTTCCGCCTCGTCCATCAGACGCTTGCGGATGACGCGCGACTGCACCTTGTCGCCTTCGGTGCCGGCCAGCGGGCTGTCGTTGACGAAGAAGGTCATGGAGAGGGTCGGCGGATCGATCGGCTGTGCCATGATCGGGGTGTTCACGTCCATGGAGCAGAGCGTGTCGGCGACGGTTGCTTCCTGCAGGCCTGCGATGGAGACGATGTCACCGGCCTCGCCCTTCTCGATGGGCTGGCGCTCGAGGCCACGGAAGGCGAGCACCTTGGAGATGCGGCCGCTCTCAACCACCTTGCCTTCACGCGACAGGGCCTTGATGGGCATGTTCGGAATGGCTTCACCGGCAACGATGCGGCCCGTCAGGATGCGGCCCAGGAACGGGTTGCTTTCGATGGTGGTCGCCAGCATGCGGAAGGAGCCTTCCTCTGCCGTCGGTGCCGGAACGTGGCTGATGATCAGGTCGAACAGCGGGCCCATGGATTCAGCCGGACCGGTCGGGTCATTGGCCATCCATTCCTGCTTGGCAGAGCCATAGACGACCGGGAAGTCGAGCTGTTCTTCGTTGGCGTCGAGGGCGGCGAAGAGGTCGAACACTTCGTCCAGCACTTCTTCGGCGCGCTGCTCCGGCTTGTCGATCTTGTTGATGGCGACGATCGGCTTGAGGCCGAGCTTCAGGGCCTTGCCGAGCACGAACTTGGTCTGCGGCATGGGGCCTTCGGCAGCGTCCACCAGCAGAACCACGCCGTCCACCATGTGCAGGATACGCTCGACTTCACCGCCGAAGTCGGCGTGGCCCGGGGTGTCCACGATGTTGATGCGGGTGTCGCCCCACACCAGCGAAGTCACCTTCGCCAGAATGGTGATGCCGCGCTCACGCTCCAGGTCGTTGGAGTCCATCATGCGCTCTTCCGTGCGCTGGTTCTCGCGGAAGGAGCCCGACTTCTTCAGAAGGACGTCGATTAGGGTTGTCTTGCCATGGTCGACGTGGGCGATGATGGCGATATTGCGCAGCTTCATTAAGGGCTCCAAAAGACACTGCGGGCAGGGTGCCCGCAGTGCTTGTCTTCAAATTGTGGCTGACGCCCGCTGGTGCTCACGGGCGGAAATTCGCGCCCTGTATAGTCTGCGGCGGCCATTTGTGCAACGCGGCAGCGCATCTTGACGCAAATCAGCTGCCGCTCTAATTGTAAGGTAGCCTTACTATATGTCTTTCTTATGAAATCTGCGTGGTGCCTTGCGTGGCTGATCCGACCCTTGGATTTCTTGTCGCCGATGTCGGCCGGCTGATCCGCCAGCGCTTCGAGGCGGCGCTGAGCGGCGTTGACTGCGGTCTGACGGCAGCAGAGGCGCGGACGCTTAACATGGTGCGGCAATTGCCAGATCAGCGCCAGAGCGTGCTGGCAGGCATCCTCGGCATCGAGCCGATGACGCTGGTGGGGCACCTCGACCGGCTGGAACAGGCGGGCCTGATCTGCCGGGAGGCCGACCCGCAGGACAGGCGTGCCAAGATCATCGTTCTGGGCGAAGCGGCGCAGAGTGTGCTGGCCAAGATTGACGAGGCGCTTTTGCAAGTGCGCACGGAAATCAGCCACGGCATGACCCCGGAGGAAACCGCAGCCGCGGTGCGGGTCCTGCTTCAGGTGCGCAGCAATCTGGCGGAGGCGGCAGACCGGGCCTGAGGCCAGAGGCCAGAAAGATGGAATTCGGATTTCCCGGGCAGGGAGGGGCCCGCACAACGGATGGATCAGATGCGGGACAGCGTGACACCTCCCATGAGCGAAAGGCGCACCGCCCTGATCGGCGCGGCGCTGGTGGCCATCGGGCCAATTTCCATGGCGCTTTATACACCGGCCATGCCGGTGCTGGCAGATGCCTTCGAGACGACGCGCTCGATGATCAAACTGACGCTGACGGCCTATTTCACCGGCTTTGCCCTGACCCAGCTGATCTGCGGACCGCTGACGGATGCCTTCGGCCGCCGTCCGGTCACCATTGCCTTCCTGCTGCTGTATCTCGCCTCCACCCTGCTGGCGGCCTTCGCGCCAAGTGTCGAGGGCATGATTGCCGCCCGCGCGCTGCAAGGGATTGGTGCGGCCATCGGTGTTTCCGTGTCCCGCGCCATCGTGCGCGACCAGTTCACCGGGCAGACCTCGGCGCGGATCATGAACACGGTGGCGATGATGCTGGCCATCGGCCCGGCCATCTCGCCCACCATCGGCGGATTGACGCTGGAGTTCTTCGGCTGGCGGGAGATCTTCTATTTCATGATCGTCTATGGCGCCGCCCTGCTGGCGGCGGTGTGGATCTTCATGACGGAGACCAACCGCTACATCGACCGGGCCAATCTTCAGCCCGCGCGGCTTGTCATCAACTATCTGACGCTGCTGAAAACGCCCTCCTTTCTGCGGCCCAGTCTGCTGGTGGGGTTTGGCATCGGCACCATCTACACGCTGGCCACCATCCTGCCCTTCGTGCTGATCGACCACGTGAAGCTGACGCCCAGCGAATTCGGCCTCGGCATGATGGTGCAGTCCGGTTCCTTCATGGCGGCAACCATTGTCGCCTCGCGGGTGCTGCGGCGGCATGATGCGGGCCTGCTGGTGCCGCCCGCGCTCTGCGGCATGGCGCTGGCTGCCGCGGCGATCATCGTCTCCCACGCGCTGTTTGCGCCGGGCTTTCTCAGCGTGATGCTGCCGGTGGGCCTGTTCTCCTTCTCGCTGGCCTGCCTTCTGCCCGCTGCCACCACGGCGGCGCTGCAGGGCTTTCCGCAGCTCGCGGGCTCTGCCTCCTCGCTGACCGGGTTTCTGCAGTTCGGCACCGGAATTCTCGGCAGTCTGGTGGCGGCGTGGCTGGGGGATCCGGTGCTGGCGCTGATCATCGTTGCGCCGGGCATGATGCTGCTGGGGGCGGGGCTCTACCTGGCTCTGACGCCGCTGGCGAGGGCGAAGGATGGAGACGGCGAAAGCTGACCGGCGTCTTTGCGGCGTTTTCTGTGCCGCAACCGTCCTGCAGCTTGACCTCTCCCCGGCAAAGCGCGACATAGCGCCTTCGATCTTGCGGGAGCTTCCTCAATGACACAGGCTGCCTATCAGCTGCCGGACCTTGCCGGTCCTGCCCGCCCGCATGTGATGGGCATTCTCAATGTCACGCCGGACAGTTTCTCCGACGGCGGGCAGCACGCGGCAGCGGAAGCGGCCATCGCCCATGCCCGGCAGATGATTGCCGAAGGCGCCGATATCATCGACATCGGCGGCGAAAGCACGCGGCCGGGGGCGGCTCCTGTTTCGCTCGACGACGAGTGGGCCCGCCTTGCTCCGGTTCTCGAGCCCGTCGTGGCGCTGGGCTGCCCGGTCTCCATCGACACCTACAAGGCGGAAACCGCCCGCCGCGCCTGCCGCGCCGGGGCGGTCATCGTCAATGACGTCTGGGGCCTGCAGAAAGATCCGGCCATGGCCGGTGCCGTGGCAGAAGCGGGCGTCCATGTGGTGATGATGCACAACCGCGAGGCCGCAGATCCCGCCATCGACATTCTCGCCGACATCGACCGCTTCTTCGAACGCTCGATGGAGCTGGCAGAGCGCGCCGGGATTGCGAGAGAAAAGATGATCCTCGATCCGGGCTTCGGCTTCGGCAAGACGGTGGACCAGAATTTCCTCGTCCTCAACCGCTTCGCAAGCTTGCGCAAGCATGGCCTGCCGCTGCTGAGCGGCGCCTCGCGCAAGCGCATGATCGGCGCTGTGCTGGATGTGCCGCCGCAGGAGCGGCTTTACGGCTCGCTGGCGGTGCATCTTCTGTCGCTGGAACGGGGCGCGGCGATCCTGCGCGTCCACGATGTCCGCCCGCATGTGGAGGCGGCGAAGATCTTTGCCGCGATGAAAAGGGAAGCCGTCTGAATGAGCCTTGCTGACAACGCGGTGCGCGCGGCGCTGGGCCTCGGCTCCAACATGGGCGACCCGAAGGCCAATCTGGCCGCCGCCATCGCCCGGCTTGATGCGAGCGAGGGGATCTCCGTTCTGGCCGTTTCTTCCGCTTACCGCACACCGCCGTGGGGGCCGATCCCGCAGGATGACTACCGCAACATCTGCCTCGTCATCGAGACGGTGCTGAGCCCGCGTGACCTGCTGGGCCGGTGCCTTGAGATCGAACGGGAACTGGGCCGGGTGCGGGACGTGCGCTGGGGCCCGCGCATCATCGACATCGACGTGCTGATCTATGGCGGCAAGCAGGTGGAGGAGGAGCATCTCTCCATCCCCCATCCGCGCATGGGCGAAAGGGCCTTCGTGCTGGTGCCACTCGCCGAGATCTGGCCGGATGCTCCGATCGGCGGCGGCCGCACCGCCGCGCAGGCCCTCACCACCTGCGAAGGCCGCGAGGAAATTGTCCTGCTGGCGGATTGAGCCTATGCGGCGCGGGGACTGATCTGAGCCAGATCTTCTGCGATTTCACGGCGCCGCTGCATCAGGTCATAGTCTGCCTGAAGGCCAAGGAAAAACCCTTCCGAGATGCCGAAATAGCGCGCAAGCCGCAGATCCGTGTCAGCGCTGATGGACCGCTTGCCGAGCACGATTTCATTGATGCGCCGCGGCGGCACATCCAGCGCACGCGCAAGGGCATTCTGGCTGAGATCCATCGGCTTGAGAAAGTCCTCAAGCAGAACTTCGCCCGGATGCGGGTTCGGCAAAAGATCAGCTGTGGTAGTCGGTGATGGTGACATGTGCCGGACCTCCTTCCTGCCAGACAAAACAGATGCGCCACTGATCATTGATGCGGATGCTGAACTGGCCGGTTCTATCGCCCTTCAGGGCCTCCAGACGATTGCCCGGTGGCACGCGCAGGTCATTGATGACCCTTGCCTGATTCAGCATGCGGAGCTTGCGCAATGCAACGGACTGTATGGCGGACGGAAGGCGCCGGCTCACGCGCCCCGACCAGATGAGTTCCGTTTCAGGATCGGCAAAGCTCTGGATCATGGGTAACTATAACGCATGGCGTTATATAGCGCCATGCGTTATTTCAGGCTGCGATCACTTGCGCCGCAGTTCGCCGCGCAGCCACTGCTGCCATTGGGACCGGGTGCCGAAGAAGACATTGCGGTCGACGGGGCCCTTGATGCCCTTGATGGTGCCTTGCGCGGTGTATTGCCAGAAGACCCAGTTGTCGCGCCGGTCGTATTTGTAGCTCGGATGGCTGGCGACCGACCTGAGCCAGAAGTCGTGGGCGGTGTATTTGCCGACCAGAACGTCCCGGTGGAAGTCGATGGTGGTGTAGACGATCGGGCGCTTGCCGTAGTGGGCTTCGACGGCATCCAGGAACACGCCAACATCTGCGGCAATCTTGTCGGCCGGGGGCGGTTTCGGGCAGTTCTTCGAGATGTGGTTCCACTCCATGTCGAGCACCGGCGGCAGGGCCTGCGGATCGCGCGGAACATTCTGGATGAACCAGGCGATCTGTTCTTCGACAGGGCGGCAGAAATAATAGAAGTGGTAGGCACCGCGCGGCACACCGGCCTCCTTGGCCGCATACCAGTTGGTCACGAACATCGGGTCGATGAAATCACCGCCCTCGGTCGCCTTGATGAAGGCAAATTCGACACCGTCCCGTTTGACCTCATGCCAGTTGATCTCCGCCTGCCAGCGGGACACGTCGATGCCGTGGACAGGGAAGTCCTGAGGCATGGGATCGCGGTACTCCACCCCCGAACAGGAGGACAGAAGCGCGGTAAGGGCAAGCATGGCAAGGAAGCGCGGGCGCCGGAACACGTGTTCCTCCGGGTTAACGAATTACAAACACCTAGCGTCAAATTGCGCGAAAAGTCCTAACGGATCGTAGAAAAATCGTGGCGGGAATGGGGCATTTGCGGTTACCCCGCCTGTGGTGCACCGTCTTTGCGCTCTGAAACCGGCTTGACGGGCGGGGCAACACCGGGTCACGTGCTTGTCCAGACTTGTCCCGCCCGCCGCACAGCCTGTCCCGGCTCACACCTACGGACCTCTTCATGACCGAACGCCTGACCCTCGCCACCTGGAACATCAACTCCGTCCGGCTGCGCATGCCGATTGTCGAGACCTTCCTCATCACCCATGCGCCGGATGTGCTGTGCCTGCAGGAAACCAAGTGCCCGGATGCCAACTTTCCGTTCGGGGCCTTCCGCAAGCTGGGCTATGAGCATGTGGAGATCAGCGGTCAGAAGGGCTACCACGGCGTTGCCATCGTCTCGCGCCGCCCCCTGGAGGCTGTCGAGCGCCGGGACTTCTGCGGCAAGGGCGATGCCCGGCACATTGCTGCCAGCGTGCCGTTCAATGGCGGCTCGTTCCGCCTGCATAACTTCTACGTGCCGGCGGGCGGCGACGAGCCGGACCGGACGATCAACGAGAAATTCGGTCACAAGCTGGACTTCATGGCCGAGATGAAGGCGATGCTGGCCGGGGACGAGGCGTCGCGTCCGGCCGTTGTCGTGGGTGATCTCAACGTCGCGCCCTATGAGCATGACGTGTGGTCGCACAAGGCGCTGCTGAAGATCGTCAGCCATACGCCGGTGGAGACGGAGCTGCTGGAAGCCATCCGCACCGGCGGCAACTGGGTGGATGTGATGCGCCAGCACGTGCCCATGTCCGACAAGCTCTACACCTGGTGGAGCTACCGGGCGAAGGACTGGGATGCAGCCGACAAGGGCCGCCGTCTCGATCACATCTGGATGACCCAGAGCCTTGCCCCGCACGCCCGCGGCATCGAAGTGCTGCGTGCTGCGAGAGGCTGGGAAAAACCCTCCGACCACGTTCCGGTGATTGCGCGGCTGGAGGTCTGACGCCGGATAGAAGATCCGGCCTTGGCATAATCTTAAGTCCGCCGTGGCAGGATCACTCGGTCAATGGATGTGCAATGGGGCAGGGACTGGGGGCTGGATCTGGTGCAGGCGCAAGACGGCGGCGGAAAGGCCGGGCAACAGGCAACGGGTCTTCAGCGGCTCTGGTTGCGCCTTGCAGGCGGGGGCGCCCGCAAGGCCGCGCTGGTGACGCTGGCCATCCGCGTTGCCGGTGCTGCGCTCGCCTATGTGGCACAAGTGCTGATGGCCCGCTGGATGGGCGCATTTGACTACGGCATCTATTCGGTCGTCTGGACCGTGGTGATGATCCTCGCCCTGTTCGCCTGCCTCGGCTTTTCCTCGTCACCCGGCCGTTTCATCCCGCTTTACCGGGGTGAGGGCGCGCTGGCGCTGTTGCGCGGTTATCTCACGGCCAGCCGGGTGATTGTCTTTCTGGCGGCCTGCGTCATCGGCGCGGCCGTGGCGCTGATCGTGCTGCTGCTGCGTCCCATTCTCGATCCGGCCTATGTGCAGCCCCTCATGCTGGCAATGCTGGCCTTGCCGTTCTTTGCGCTCGCAGGTGTGCAGGATGGCATTGCACGAGCGCATGACCGGCCGGATCTGGGCCTGATGCCCAGCTTTATCTGGCGGCCCTTGCTGATCCTGCTGCTGCTGTTCCTCGCCCTTCAGGCGGGGTTTGCGGTGGATGCTGCCACCGCGGTGCTGGCCGGGGCCGGTGCCAGTGCTCTGGTGGCACTGGACCAGCTGTGGCGGCTGAACCGGGTGATTAGCCGGCAGCTGCCCGCGGGCCCGCGGGCCCATGCGCCGCGCCTGTGGCTGGCGGTTTCCCTGCCCATGCTGCTGGTGGAGGGCTTTCTGCAGCTCGTCACCAGCGCCGATGTGATCATGGTCAGCTTCTGGCAGAGCCCCGACGAAGTGGCGGTTTATTTTGCCGCCTCAAAAACACTGGCGCTGGTGCATTTCATCTATTTCGCCGTGCGTGCCGCCTCCGCCCACCGCTTCGCCGCCCTGCATGGCGCCTCTCATGAGGCCGCGGGCCGCAGCGCCTTCGAGGCCTATGTGCGCCGGGCCGGGTTCTGGACCTTCTGGCCCTCGGTTGGGGCTGCCGGCGTGCTGATCGCCGCAGCGCCCTTTCTGCTGGCCCTGTTCGGGCCGGGGTTCGAGGCGGGCACAGCGCTGATTGCCGTGCTGCTCATCGGCGTGCTGGCGCGGGCCAGCGCCGGGCCTGCCGATGCGCTTCTCTCCATGTGCGGCCTGCAGAAGGCCTGTGCGGCCATCTATTCCGGCGTCTTCGTGCTCAATGTGGGGCTGAACCTGCTGCTGATCCCGCCTTTCGGGCTGATGGGCGCGGCTGTGGCGACGTCCCTCGCCATCACCGGCGAGGCGCTGGGGCTGATCTTTGTGGCCCGCCGCCGCCTTGGCGTGCTGCCCTTTGCGCCTTTCGCCTTCTCCCTCGCGCTGCGCCGGGAGGTCCGCAATGGTTGAAACGGCTGAAAAACTGGAAGGCCTGCTGCTGCCGGTGGCCGATGCGCCGGAGTGGGATGTGCTCGTGGGGGAGGCGTTGAGCCCCAACCCCTTCTTCTCCCCCGCCTTTCTCGTGCCTTATGCCGCCAATCTGGCGCCTGCAGGCCTGATGCTTGCGGTGGTGCGCGAAAGGGGTGGCGGGCGCTGGCTGGCAGCGGCGCCGGCCGCCCGGCGGCGTTGTGGTTTTCTTTTCAAGGAGCGTACGTTCTGGGCGGCAGAATATGGCCCGCTTGGTGTTCCTCTGGTGCATCCGCAGGCGCCGGATGAAGCGCTGGCCTTGCTGCTGGAGACAGCCGCCGCCGGGTCCCCGGTCCTGCGCCTGCCGTTTCTGCCCGTGGCCGGTGCCGTGACGGAGCGGCTGAAAACGGCTGCAAAGGGCTGGCGCTGGCTGGAAGGGCCTGTGGAAGAGCGCGCGTCCCATGATGGCGGGGCAGACGGCGAGGCCCAGCTTGCCGCCGCCCTGACCACCAAGCGCCGCAAGGAGATGGAGCGGTTGAAGCGCCGTCTCTCGGAAGACGGTGAACTGGTCTTCGACAGCCTGCGAGGTGCCGAAGCCTTGGCCGCAATGGCAGAGTTTCTGGCGCTGGAGCGTTCCGGCTGGAAGGGCAGGGGCGCGACGGCGCTGGCGAGCCGCGAGGCGACGCGCCGCTTTGCCGAAGGATTTGCCGCACGGCTTGCAGACGTGGATGGATTGCGGCTGGACCGGATGCGGCTTGATGGCAAGCCGCTGGCCCTGCTCGCGGTTATCACGTCAGGCGGCCGTGCCTTTGCCTGGAAGATTGCCTTTGACGAAGGCTTTGCCCGCTTTTCGCCCGGCCAGCATCTGGCGCTGCATGCCATGCGGACGACGCTTGCCGATCCGGCGCTGCCGCTCGGCGGGGATTCGCTGGCCGTGCCCGGCCATCCGATGATCGAGCCCCTGTGGCGCGGGCGCATGGCCTATGCCCATCCCGTGCTGATGCGCGGTGCGGCGGGCGCTCTGCTGCACCGGCTGCACAAGCTGGATGCCTTCGCCTTCCGCGCCGCCAAGGCGCTGGCGCGGCGGGTTCTGCGGCGGCGTTAGAGCATCCGGAAAGCGGACCAGAAATATGGATCATAAGCCGGCAAAATATATGCTGGCGGACGTCACATGCGCTGTGCCGCGGCATGCACCTGCCTGAACAGGGCGGCCATCTCCAGAAAGATTGCCGAATGGGGAGAGCCGGGCCGCCATGCCAGCACCACCTGACGCGGGCAGGTGCCGGGCAGTGGAAGCAATGCAAGCTCATGACCCTGTGTCACTCCGGCATCAACCGCCAGATTGGGCAGCAGGGTGATGCCGAGCCCTTCCTCGACCATTGAGACCAGCGTGGGCAGGCTGGTTGCGGCGAAGCTTTCGTCCGGCCGCAGATCGATGCCGGGAAAGGCTGAAAGTGCATGGCGCTGCAGGCAGTGGCCGCGCTCGAGCAGCAGCAGCGGAGTTTGGGACAGATCCTCTGGGCTGGCCGGTCCTTGCGCCGCCAGAGGATGGCTTGTGCTGACTGCAAGCTGATAGCCGTCCTGGAACAGGGGCTCGACAACCGCATCACCGAGATCGTGTGGAAGGGCAGCCAGGATCACGTCAAGCCGGCCGTCTGCAAGCCCTGCTGCAAGGCTCTCCGTGAGTTCTTCGCGCAGGAAAACCCTCAAGTCCGGCCATTTGCGGCGGATCTGCGGCAATGCGCGGGGCAGAAGAAAAGGACCGACCGTCGGGATCGCACCCAGATGGACTTCTCCCTGCAGGGCGCCGCTGCGCTGCTGTGCCGCGGTCTCGATATCCTTGATCCCGGCGAGCACGATCCTCGCCCGGGCTGCAATATCTTTGCCTGCGGGCGTCAGCATCACGGACTGGCGGGTCCGTTCGGCCAGGACCACGCCAAGGCGCCCTTCAAGCTCCTTCAGGCCCGTGGACAGGGTTGGCTGCGTGACGTGGCACATTTCAGCTGCACGCGAGAAATTCAGCGTATCAGCAAGAGCGGTCAGGAAGCGGAGCTGGCGAAGGCTGGGCATATCATTGAAAATCTCAATAAGAATTAGTCATATAATCAATTTCATATATTAGTGGGGGCCGTCTACCTCTTTGTCATCGACAGCATGAAACAGAGAGGTTCCCAGATGTCTTCCACCACCACGACGCAAGGCCTGCCCCGTCTCAACGAGCCTGCCCCGGATTTTGATGCCCCGACAACCCACGGGCGCAAGACGCTGGCGGATTTCCGGGGCAAGTGGCTGGTTCTGTTCTCGCATCCGGCCGATTTCACGCCGGTCTGCACCACCGAGTTCATCGGCTTTGCCAAACTGCAGGACCAGTTCGACGCGATTGACACCCAGCTCCTGGGCCTGTCCATCGACAGCACCCATTCGCACATCGCCTGGACGCGCAACATCAAGCAGAGCTTCGGCACGGATATCGGCTTTCCCATCATTGCCGACCTCGGCATGAAGGTTGCCCATGACTACGGCATGATCATGCCGGGGGCCTCTGACACGGCGGCGGTGCGGGCCACCTTCGTGATCGACCCCGAAGGCATCCTGCGGGCCATGCTGTATTACCCGATGAACGCGGGCCGCGCGGTCGCGGAAATTCACCGCCTTGTCGTGGCCCTGCAGACGGCCGATGCCAACAGCTGCGCCATGCCCGAGGGCTGGGTACCGGGACAGCCGGTCATTGTGCCCGCTCCGAAAACGCCGGAAGAAGCCGAAGCCCGCGCTGGCGAAGGCTACAACACCGTCGACTGGTACTTCTCGACCCGCAGCCTTTGAGTTGCAGGCGGAGGCGGTTCCGCCTCCGCCAACCATCCGCCCTTCCGTGAGAACCCGAGAAATGACCCCAATCCGCATCACCAGCAAATTGTCTGTTGCAGGCCAGATCTCTGCCACAGACATCCCCGAAATCCGGCGCCTCGGGTTTGTTGCCATAGTCAACAACCGGCCGAACGGTGAAGAGGCTGGTCAGCCCGCACAGGACGAAATTGGCCGTGCAGCCACGGCAGCCGGGCTTGGCTATGTCTACCTGCCGGTGACGGACGCCACCTTGAGCGCAGAAGCGGCGCTTGGTTTTGGCGCCGCGCTCGACGCTGCATCCGGTCCTGTGCTGGCGCATTGCCGCTCAGGCGCAAGGTCCTTCACCCTTTGGGCCATCGGCGAAGTCCTGTCCGGACGCATGAGCGCCGGAGAACTGACGGATCTGGCGGGCCGCGCTGGCTGCGATCCGTCTGGCGCCTTGAACTGGCTTGCCGCCAGCACCGCCGCCCATCCCTGAGCTTTTCCCGAAAGGAGCCTTTCCATGACCGTAAAACCCGAAGTGACCGGCTTTTTCGATCCCCGGACCTGGTCGGTGCAATATGTCGCCGCTGATCCCGTCACAAAAGACTGCGTCATCATCGACCCGGTCTATGACTATGACGAAAAGTCCGGACAGACCGGCACAGACCATGCCGATGAGATCCTGCGCTTTGTGGCTGACAAGGGCTACCGCGTAACCTGGATCCTCGACACCCATCCGCATGCTGACCATCTTTCTGCCGCCCATTATCTCAAGCAAAAGACCGGAGCGCCCACCGCCATCGGCGAAAAGGTGACCGCGGTGCAGAACCTCTGGAAAGGCTTCTACAACTGGCCGGATTTCCCTGCCGATGGCCATCAGTGGGACAGGCTGTTTGCCGATGGGGACACATTCATGGTGGGCTCAATCCCGGCCAGAGTGATGTTCTCGCCAGGGCATACGCTGGCTTCGGTCACCTATGTGATCGGGGATGCCGCCTTCGTGCATGACACGCTGTTCCAGCCGGACAGCGGCACTGCTCGGGCCGATTTCCCTGGTGGCAACGCGGAGGCGCTGTGGGACACGATCCAGGCTATTCTGGCGCTTCCGGACGAGACGCGGATTTTCACCGGCCATGACTATCAGCCGGGCGGGCGTGAGCCGCAGTGGGAGTCCACGGTGGCAGCGCAGAAGGCCGCGAACATTCACATGGCGAAGTACCGGTCCAAGGCCGGGTTCGTGGCTGCCCGTGAAGCGCGGGATGCAACGTTGCCGATGCCCAAGCTGATCCTGCATGCTTTGCAGGTCAACATGAATGGCGGGCGCCTGCCCGCGCCGGAAGCAAACGATCGACGCTACATGAAACTGCCGCTTGATGTGCTTTCAGGCGCAGACTGGGGCTGATACCGGCCTTCAATGAACCTGACACATCGCGCCTTGATCTTGCTTAACCGCCGTTCCTTGCCAGATCCCGTAGGGTACGGCGGATGATCTTGCCGGTGGTGGTCATCGGCAATTCCTTGATGAAGGCGATCTCGCGCGGATATTCATGCGCCGAGAGGCGGTCGCGCACGTGGATGCGGATGGCCTCTTCCAGCTCCGGCGACGGCTTGTGGCCATCGGCCAGCACCACATAGGCCTTGACGATTTCCGTGCGCAGCGGATCCGGTTTGCCGATGACGGCAGCCAGCGCCACCGCCGGATGGGTCAAAAGACAGTCTTCGATCTCGCCGGGGCCGATGCGGTAGCTGGCGGAGGTGATGAGGTCATCATCGCGCCCGGTGAAATGGACATAGCCGTCTGCGTCCATTTCGCCCTGATCGCCGGTGGTCATCCAGTCGCCGATGAATTTTTCCGCCGTGGCCTCCGGCTTGTTCCAGTAGCTGAGGAACATCACCGGATCGGGGCGGCGGATGGCGATCTGTCCCAGCGTGCCGGGCGGCAGGGGATTGCCCGCCTCATCGATCACCGCCACCTCATGGCCGGGAATGGCCACGCCAATGGCGCCCGCCCGGCTGATGCCGAGCCCCGCGCAGGAGCCCAGCACCGCGTTGCATTCGGTCTGGCCGTAGAACTCATTCACGGGCAGGCCCAGCTCAGCCTTCGCCCAGTCATAGGCCTCACGGCCCAGCGACTCGCCCGCAGACCCGATGCTGCGCAGGGCAAGGCGGAAGCGCCTGCCGGGGCTGTCCACCGCCCGCAGCATCTTCAGCGCCGTGGGCGGGATGAAGGCATTGCGCACGCCCTCCCGCTGCATCAACGCAAAGGCGGCTTCCGGGTCAAACTTGCGCGCCGCATTGGCAATCACCGGCACGCCCAGATGCAGGGCCGGGAACAGCGCATTCAGCAGCCCGCCCGCCCAGGCCCAGTCGGCCGGCGTCCACAGCAGGTCCCCCGGCTGGCCGAGAAATTCCTGTGACAGCTCGATGCCCGGCAGATGGCCCAAGAGCACCCGGTGGCCATGCAGCACGCCCTTGGGCTGGCCGGTGGTGCCGGAGGTGTAGATCATCAGCGCCGGGTCATGGAGGCTGGTGTCCAGGGTTGCGAAACTGTCCCGCGCCCTGGCGCAAAGGGCGGAGAGGTTCTCGCTGCCGCCGTCCGGCGCGCCGGTGGTGATCAGCAGCTCAAGGCTAGGCAGATCCGCCTTGAGCGGCAGCACCTTGGCAAGGCCCTGATCGTTGGTGATCAGCGCCCGCGCACCGGAATCGCCCAGCCGGTAGCGCAGGGCCTCGGGGCCGAACAGGGCCGCCAGCGGCACGGCAATGCCACCCATGCGGTAGATGGCGAGATGGGCAATCGCCGTCCAGGCGCATTGCGGCAGCAGCAGGGCCACCCGGTCGCCCTGCGATATGCCTTTTGCAGACAGCGCGTTGGCAAGCTGTGCAGAGGCGCGCTCAAGCGCCGAATAGCTCCAGTCCGTGGCCTTGCCGTCCTCGCCAATCTCGCGGATGGCCAGCCGCTCTGGTTCAGCGGCGGCCCATGCCTCGCAGGTGGAAGATGCAATGTTGTAGCGCTCGGGCAGCTGCCAGGTGAACTGGCGCCGCAAGCTGCCGAAATCTGCTGCCCGCTGAAGCATGGCCTTGTCCCGTCACAAACCGGAGGCGGAGCCTATCCCCCTCCGTGCTGCGGTGCAATAACCTTGGTAAAGCTGACAGTCCATCCGGCCAGAGGCGGGGGCAGTTCAGCTGCACCAGTGCAAGGTTGAGCGCCGTGGCAAAGCCGACCCATGCGGCATAGGGCACGAAAAGCAGGGCCGCCAGCCTGTCACGACGCCAGCCCACCGCAATGAAGGCGAGGATCGACGCCAGCAGCGCCAGGATGATGCCGAGCCCCGCATCCAGCCGGTGCAGGGTGAAGACGGTGGGGCTCCAGGCGAAGTTCAACACCATCTGCAGTGCCCACAGCCGGAACAGGGTGGAGCCTGCGCCAGCCCCAAAGCTGCGCCAGCCGGCAATGCCGATGAGGATGTAGAGCACGGTCCAGGCGGGCGCAAAAAGCCAGTTGGGCGGGATGAAGGAGGGTTTGGCGAGCCCGGCATACCACTCGCCGGGCAGGTTCGTGGCGCCGATCAGCAGCCCGCCGCCGGCGCTGACGAGAAGGAAAACGGTGAGAAGGGGGAGCGATGGCTTGCGTGTCATTGCGTGTCTCCAGAGGTTTGGAAATGGGGTTCGCGTCCCGTTCCGTCTGTTCCCTCAGATCAATCAGCACCAGTGTGGCGGGGTGCCGCGCTCATGTCTCCTCCATGGCCTCCACATAGTACCAGCGGCCGGATTTCTTGCGGAAACGGCTGAGTTCCCGGTGGATGTGCAATTGTGCACAAGACAGATACCGCGCCTCGAACAGCACCGTTCCATCCCGGTCATCCGGTCCGCCGCCGGTGGTCTGCAGCACCTTCAGGCCCGTCCACCGGCTCTCCGATGCCCAGCGGGCGGTGGCCGCCTCGTCAAAGCCCGGCTGGTATTTCGGCCAAAGCGTTTCCTTCAGATAGGCGATGTCCTGCATCACATAGGCGCTATAGCGCGAGCGCATCAGCGCCTCCGCCGTCCCCGCCACAGCCTTGCGCGCCAGCAGCGGCCCGCAGCACAGCGCAAGGGTCTGGCCGGAACCGCAGGGGCAGGGGGATGCATCAGTCATGAGGGGAAGTCCGCAATGGAAAGGATCAGGGGCTGATATCTAGCGCGGATGGGAGGGGGCGTCGAGGTGGGAGGTGTTACACTGCTCCCGTGAAGCGAAGGAGTGGTTCCATATCCATCGCATCTGCGGCCCGTAATGCCGAAATATAGGCGGTGCGGCGCCGGTTGTCTGCTTGCAGGTCGAAGCCGTTGGCCCACTCGACCGGGGGATGACCGAAACGTTTTTCCAGGTAGACATCTGTAGAGATGCGGGCGTGGCGGCCGTTGCCATTTGGAAAGGGATGGATCTGCACCAGCCGGTGGTGAAACCGCGATGCGGCTTCGAGTGGGCTGAATGTCGCATTTTCCGCCCAGTAAGCGGCGTCATCGAGCAGATAGCGCAGTTGCACGGCAATCTGCACCGGATCGATTCCAATGTTCTTCTCGCGAAGCCGGTAGGTTCCGGCCCATGACCAGACCTCCCCAAACAACCGCTTGTGAAGCGTGCGCTGGAAGTCATCGGTCAGCACATCGCCGCCGCGCCTGCGCGAAAGCCAGCGCAGACCCTGGGTGATGTTGGCCTGCTCCAGTTCATCCAGCTCTCCACGCGTTGTGATATGGGTGAATTTGAGCCCTTCCATCTCGTCCGGATCGAGAGGTGTTGCGCCTTCAGGCTCCCTGAACATCAGGGTTTCTCCCAGAAGTCCGAAGGCCTTTCACGCAAGATCTCGCTGCTCAGCCGGCCGATCTCGGCCTGAATCTGATCTTGGGTGAGGGATTGCTGTTCCAGTGCCATATGCGCACTGGCGCGGCGGATGATGCTTTCCGCCTTGCTGCGGGCCTGGGCTTCGAGCATTTCTTCCACGCTGCCCTCCGGCACGATGGCATAGACGAAGCGCCCGCCCAGAGCCTCGGCCAGCTTCTCCATGTGCTGCAGGGTTACGCCGCCCTCCAGTTCCTTGCGTTCTGCCTGATAGACCGCCGCCTTTGTCACGCCCAGCCGCCGTGCCAGCGCCGGAGCGGACATGCCGAGAGCCTTGCGCATGGCCGCAATCCAGCCGCCGGCAGGAGGGGTCACTTGCCCGAGTTGTTCTCCCGCCCGGTCCAGAAGCCTTGCATACTGGCGCATCGCGGTGTCTTTGACGCTTGGCACGGTATATTCATCCATATTCTTTCTAATGCTGAAAGAGTATGGATTGATATCCATTTTGTGTCAAAGGGGATATATATCGATATATGAACGGTGATTGCGCCGTGCTTGGGCGTCATAGGGCAATCAAATTTGCCCATGAGTGCTTATGGCAGGCTGCGCAGAATGGGTGCGCAGGTGGCTGGACCTGCCGCGCCACAGATTTGAAACTGAAGGGAAAATCAAAATGAAAATCTTGCTGGTGGAGCCGAGGGGAATCGAACCCCTGACCTCTGCAGTGCGATTGCAGCGCTCTCCCATCTGAGCTACGGCCCCTGAGCAGGTGGCGGAATTTAGGAGGGGCTCCGAAGATCTGTCAAGCACGTGGTTTTACGCCCTGCCGCGTCCTGCTGGTGCGGGACGGGCGCGTGTCCCCGCCCGTATCCAATTGCATGAACACATCGCGCAGAAAGACGACCAGGGCTTTGGCACAAGGTGGCGGCCGTTGTTTCAACGGCGCGGCCTATCTGTCCCCCTCCCCTTGAGGGGAGGGGTGAGGGGCGGAGGTAACAGGCTGAAAACACGGGGTATTTTCATTGAAGGCTCTCTGTGTAGAGATGTGCATCAATCAAGCACCGCTCCTGCGTGAAGACCCCATCCCTACCCCCTCCCCTCAAGGGGGAGGGGAAATGAGGGGCCTCAGCTAGAGAGTTAAAACTCTGAAATTTCTTGTCTTTCCGGCATCAAGGTAACGCGTGTGGCGTCTTGCTCTACGATGTGGCCCGTCCCGGGGGCGCTGCGCGCAAGCCAGGGGCAGCGCAAGTGCCCGTCACTTAATCCTGTTCAACATGATGCCTTGCGGCGGCACCTGTGCGCCGCTACATCATGGAGAACGGAACGCCATCACAAAGCGGAACTCATTATGCGTGCAATTCTGGACGTGCTCATGCTGGTCCTTCAGCTTTATACCTACGTGATCATCGCCAGCGCGATCTTCTCGTGGCTCTATGCCTTCAATGTGGTGAACATGAGCAACCAGTTCGTGGCGACCATCGGCCAGACGCTCTATGCCCTCACCGAGCCGCTGCTGCGCCCGATCCGCCGCGTGGTTCCTTCCGTCGGCGGGCTGGATCTTTCGGCCATCGTGCTGCTGCTGCTGATCTTCCTGCTGCAGAACGTCATCATCCGCTACATCTATCCCGTCGTCTTCTGATGACGGGGCCGGAACGGCCCTGGCGTCCGGTCAAAGGCGGGGTCAGCGTCGATGTGCGCCTGACGCCGCGCTCCGGTCATGACCGGGTGGACGGCCTGTCCGCCCTGTCCGATGGCCGCCAGGTGCTGGCGGCGCGTGTGCGGGCCGTGCCGGAAAAGGGTGCGGCCAATGCCGCGCTTGAGGTGCTGATGGCCAAGACCCTTGGCCTGCCCAAATCCGCCGTATCCCTCGCGGCAGGCTCCACCGCCCGCATCAAGACGCTGCATGTGACCGGTGAGCCGGACACGCTGATGGCCGCACTTGAGGCGGTGTGTGGCGGTTAAGCCCGTGCGGCGCCTGGGCAATTTCAAGGCGTGATGCGTCAGCATCTCAGATGCCTTGGTATGATGCTTTCGCCGCGCCTTGATCAGTCTTCGATCTTGCGCGCTTCGTCCGGCAGCATGATCGGGATGCCATCCTTGATCGGATAGGCCAGCTTGGCGGCGCGGGAGATCAGCTCCTGCGCATTGGCATCATATTCCAGCGTGGTCTTGGTCAGCGGGCAGACCAGAAGTTCCAGCATCTTGCGGTCGATCTGTCTGGCACTGTGTGAAGCGGCGGTTTCCGTCATCTGGGCGTTCCGGTCTTTCGGGTCTTATTGAAGGGTCGAGCCACCCTCATGGCCTGCACTGCGCGCCAGGTCAATCTCGGTGATGGCGACCAGCGTCTCGGCGCGGGTCTTGAGGTCGGCGGCTTCCAGCATGGCCTGCTTTTCCGCCGGGCCGTAGGGGCTCATCATGCACAGGGCATTGACGAGCACTTCCGTCTCGGCCCGCTCCACGCTGTCCCAGTCCGCTTCCATGTCATGGGCGTCGAGATAGGCGCGGAAGGCACGCAGCAGGCCTTCCCGGTCCACCTCGCCTTCGCCGCGGCCGGTCTCAAGATCGGGCAGATAGGGCAGGAAGTCACAGGCCACCTGCCGGAAGGGCGTCATGGCCGGAAGCTCTTCGGCGATGCGGAAGCGGGCGATACCCTGCAGCGAGATCAGATAGCGGCCGTCGCCGCTTTCCTGAAACGACGTGATCCGCCCGGCGCAGCCGACGCGGGACAGCGCGGGCTTTGATCCGTCCTGCACGTCAGTGATGGATGGCTGCACCATGCCGATGAGCCGCTGGCCGGCAAGGGCCGCATCCACCATGGCCAGATAGCGCGGCTCGAAGATGTTCAGCGGCAGCTGGGTGCGCGGCAGCAGCAAGGCGCCGGGCAGCGGAAAGACGGGCAGCGTCGCGGGCAGGTCCTTGATACTCGTGTAGCTCGCGTTTCCCGCCTTCATCGTGTCACCTCGCATGGATTGTCCCTTGGCGGACAAACGCCCGCCAAGGGACATATAGGTCAGGAGAACAGCACTGACGACAGCTTGCGGCGGCCATAATTGGTGGCCGGCTCCTTCGGGCCCCAGGCTTCGAAGAACTGCAGCAGCTGCTTGCGCGCGCCATCCTCGTTCCAGCTGCGGTCGCGGCGGATGATGCCGATCAACTGATCGACGGCACCCTGGTGATCACCGCGCCCGTTCAGCGCCAGCGCCAGATCGAAGCGGGCCTGATGGTCGTCGGGGTTTGCCTCCACCTTCGCCTGCAGCCCGGCAAGATCGCCCAGCTGTTCGGCCTGTTCGGCCAGTTCCAGCGCGGCAAAGGCAGCTGCGACCGTCGCGTCCTTGCGGGCCTCTTCCGGGATCATCTCCAGCGCCTGCCGGGCGCGGGCCAGATCCCCGGCGCCCAGATAGCAGCGGGCAAGACCGGCAAGGGCGCGGGTGTTGGCGCTGTCCATCTGCAGCACGCCGCCGAACATCTGGGCGGCCTGACCGTAATCCTTGGCTTCCAGCAGGGTCTCGCCCTCGGCCAGATAGGTGTCCACCGGCGAGGCAGGGGCAGGGCCCGCCACGCGCTCGATGAAGGCCTTGATCTGGCCTTCCGGCTGGGCGCCCATGAAGCCATCGACCGGCTGGCCGTTCTTGAAGGCAATGACGGCCGGGATCGACTGGATGCCGAGCTGGCCCGCCACTTCCGGATGGTCGTCAATGTTCATCTTGGCCAGCAGCACGGCGCCCTTGGCGGCCTTGACGGCGGCTTCCAGTGCCGGGGTCAGCTGGCGGCAGGGGCCGCACCAGGGGGCCCAGAAGTCCACCAGCACCGTCTGGCTGCGCGAGGCTTCCAGAACGGCCTTTGCAAAGGTGGGGGTGGTGACGTCGAAGATCAGATTGTCTGCGCCTGCCGCCTGCGCTGGCGCCTGAGACTGGGTCTGGCCCTGCTGGCTGCCATAGCCGGAGCCGCCGTAGCTGCCGCCAAAGGAGCCGCCGGCCTGACCGCCCATGCTGAAGTTTCCACCGCTCATCGTCGTTTTCCCTTGTCGTCACTAGGACGGCTCAACAGCATGGCGCGTGAGCCGTCAGGAGTTCGCTTTGTCTTTAACATGGCGCGGCGGCGGGGGAATTACAAACCCTGCGCCTTCGCCTCTTCCGTCACCGCCAGCACCTGCGGCTCATGCCCGCAGGCGCGGGCAAAGGCCAGCAGGCCGTCACGGGAAATGGTGGTGGTGGCGTCGTTCGACAGCGGGTGGAAGTTCAGCACCTCGTGCTGCATCATCGCCGCGTCGAAAATGGGCGTCACGCGCTGCGCTTCCCGGTCGTTGTAGAGGCCAAAGGGCGTGACGGAGCCCGGCACCACACCAAGGCATTCCATCAGCTGGTCAGCATTGCCGAAGGAGACGCGGCCCTGTCCGCCGATCAGCGTGTGGATCTGCTTCAGATCCACCGTGGCATCATGCAGCACCACCACCAGAAAGATGCGGCCCTTCTTGTCCTTCAGGAAGAGGTTGCGCGTGTGGGCGCCGGGGATCATGGCATGCACGTCTTCGGATTCCGCCACCGTGAACACCGGCCGGTGATCCGTGGTGCTGGTTTCAAGCCCAAGACCGTCCAGAAATGCCAGCAGCTCGCTGCGTGTTGCCATCATGCCGTCTCCCGCTCTCCGGCCGCCGTTGGGGCCGCAAAATCTCTCTCTTTCCATGCTTCTAGCTGATCAGGGTCTTGCGCGGCAAGGCTTCCGGGGAGCAGGCAAAGGGCGCGCTGCGGCCTTCTGTCCACAGCTCGTCCACACGGCGGAAAAAGCCGTAGCCGGGTCAAAAAAGCCTGTTGCATTCGCAGGCCGCTTGGTTCATATACAGCCCACCTCAGCGGCGGGCCTTCGCAAGATGGCTTTCTGCAGCGCTTAAGCGGGCGTAGCTCAGGGGTAGAGCACAACCTTGCCAAGGTTGGGGTCGTGGGTTCGAATCCCATCGCCCGCTCCAGTTTCCGGTCAATCGGCAATCTGGTCCAGCGTCATTGAGGATACCCATCCGGCTTGCCGGATTTGTGCGGGCGTAGCTCAGGGGTAGAGCACAACCTTGCCAAGGTTGGGGTCGTGGGTTCGAATCCCATCGCCCGCTCCAGTTTCGAAAAAGGCTGCCGCAAGGCGGCCTTTTTTAATGTCTGCAGAGCGGGTTGCAAATCCGTGCGGTGCTCATTGGCAACAGCTCGTTAAAATTACCCTTTTGTTAAACTCTTTATCGCAATTTGCCTTAAGATCCGTCCCACTCAGTAGTTCGTTCAGGACAGACCCCACCCATGATGCGCAAGTTCGCTCTTCTCGCCTTGACCTCCGCTCTTGCCGGTGCCTCCCTTCCGGCGGCCGCGCAGGACTATTCCTATGGTTCCTCCAGCGGCACCTCCGGCCATCAGTATGTGCTGGATCTGGGTGTCGGTGCCCTGGTCAAGCCGCGTTACGATGGCGCGGATACCTATCTGGTGTCACCGGTTCCGCTGATCTACGTCAGCCGCTTCTATCTGCCGATTCTGGGGCAGGTGGCTGACGGCCAGGCGCGCACGGGCATCTATTTCTACCCGTCCTTCAACTTCATCGGACAGCGCCGTCCGACCGATACATCGAAGCTCAGCGGCACCCGCAAGGTGGACTGGGCGCTGGAAGCAGGGCTGGGTGCCGGTTTCCAGGGCGATGGGTTCCGGGTGTTCGGCGAGCTGCGCCAGGGCTTCAACGGTCACAAGGGGCAGACCGGCCAGATCGGCGCTGACCTGATCATGAAGCCGATGCCGAAGCTGGAGCTCAGCGCCGGTCCGCGCCTCGGTTTTGCCTCCAGCCGCTACATGGACACCTACTTCAGCGTTTCGCCGTCAGAGGCCCAGGCCAGCGGGCTCAACGAGTTCCGCGCCAGCGGCGGCTTCAAGAGCATCGGCGTTGCGTCCCGCGCCAGCTATGATCTGACGGATCAGGTGAAGCTGCATGTGGAAGGCGGTTATGACCGGCTGATCGGCGATGCGGCCCGCAGCCCGATCGTCCGCAACCGCGGCAGCCGCAACCAGTACACCATCGGCACCGGCGTGACCTACCGGTTCTCCTTCGACGCATTCTGAGCCGCGTTATACCAAGGCGCTGAGATGCTGACGCATCACGCCTTGAAAATGCTCAAGCGCCGCACGGGCTTAACCAATGCTCGATCAGTCAAGCTCATCGAGCATTGGTATTACCCGCTGACAGACATGAAAAAGGGCCGTCCGGAGGGGCGGCCCTTTTGATTCTATCCCTGCCACTCACGAGCAAGGCTTCAGCGGCTCGAAGCCGGCAGGCAATTCGGTGCGCGCGTCGCCGCACAGGTTGATCATGCGCTTGGGGTCAAGCCCGCGCACATCCTTCAGCTTTGCGCCGGGCAGGCGGGTGTTGCGCAGCAGTGCGCCGGTCATGTTGGCGCCCGAGAGGTCGGCATCGGTGAGGTCACCGCTGGTGATGCGGGTGCCGCTGAGGTCCGCATTGCGGAAACTGGCATCCACCGCGATGATCCGGTCGAGGCCGGCATAGGGCAGGCGGGCATTGTCCAGCATGGCACTGCTCAGGTCCGCCCGTTCCAGACTTGCTCCGTCCATCTTGCTGCCGGAGAAATTGGCGCCGATGGCTATGCTGCGGGTCAGCTTGGCGTTGCGCAGATCCGTGTTGTCCAGCTTGGCGCTGGTCAGCACCGCGTCATTCAGATCCGCGTCCCGCATGTCTGAGCCGGACAGCCTTGCCTTGATCAGGGATGCCTTCTCCAGATCCACGCCGCGCATGGAACTGCGGGTCATGTCCGCCCCATCGAGGTTGGCGCGCTCCAGTTCCGTGCGGCGCAGGTCAGCGCCGGCGAGCCTGGCGCCGGTGAGAATGGCTTCCTTCAGATCGGCCTCGCGCAGGTTGACGCCGGTGAAATCCGGCATGTCCAGCTTCAATGTGCGCAGGCTTTCCAGCTTCAGGTCGCAGCCGGGGCAGCCATTCTGTGCGGTGATCTGGTCGAATGTGCCTTGCGGGGCCGCCGTCTGTGCAAAGGCGCGCCGCGAGCCCTGCGGCAGCAATGCGAGGGCCGTCAGGATGAGCGCTCCTGCAAGTTTCGATGTCAATCGCAGTGCCATGTCCAACCTCCTGCGCCCCCGCGCCTCTTTTAGCCCTCACCGGGCCGGGCGGAAAGCACAGAGTTGCACAGCCGGACATCTTGTCCCGGTCTGCATTTCAAAGATGGAGGGGAAGAGTGCTGCGGGCCGGAAGGAAGTAGCGGGTCGCAGTGCCACTTCCTTCCGTCCGCAATCGCTGACGACGCACAACCTGACAATCAGCTTCCCGACATTAGGATTGGAGTGGTTTCCAAAAGGTTTTCTTTGTCGATAAAACTGATCTTCGTGCGTTTTATTTGGTTTAATGATGTTTATCTTTGTTATTGATTTTGTTCTGCATGGCAGAATGCAAATTCCGGTTAATTTCTATTAATCACTGGAACTCCGAGCGCAGATCGACGGTCGAGCGCTCGCCAACGGCATCGTAATTGCGCTCCACCCAGCTGGCTGCGGTCTTGCGGCCGATGGAGAACAGCTCCTCGATGAAGGCCCATTCCGCATTGGACTTGGAGGAGGCCTGCAGCGGCTTCAGGGCTTCTCCGTCGATGCGGTGGAAATTGACCTTCTTGTAGTCCTCTTCATTCAGCTTGCCTTCGTTCAGAAGGCGCAGCACGAATTCGATGGACCGCATTTCGCGCAACAGCGTGGAATTGAAGGTGATCTCGTTCATCCGGTTCTGGATTTCGCGGGCCGTCTTCGGGGTTTCCTTGCGCTCGATCGGGTTGATCTGCACCAGCAGCAGGTCCTGCGTGCCGGTCTCGTAGAACAGCGGATAGAGCGGCGGGTTGCCCATGTAGCCGCCGTCCCAGTAGGGCACGCCGTCAATCTCCACCGCCTGGAACACCTGCGGCAGGCAAGCGGAGGCCATCACGGCATCGGCCGTCAGCTCGTCTCCGCTGAAAACCTTGATCTTGCCGGTGTGCACATTGGTGGCCGACACGAACACCCGCACACGCCCGCAGGCGCGGACGGAGTCAAAGTCGATGATCTCCTTCAGCACCTCGTGCAGCGGATTGATGTTGAGCGGATTGAACTCGTAAGGTGAGGCAAAGCGGGAGATGAGATCCATGGCAATGTAGCTCGGCGAGAAGTCGAGGCTCCACTGGCCAAGGGCCATGTCCAGCGGTGAGCGCCGGATCGGGCTGAGATAGGCGTGCTGGCTTACCTTCTTCCAGAAGGTCCGCAGGCGCTCCCGGGCTCCCTCCACTCCGCCCTCGTGCAGGCCGCAGGCCAGGGCCACCGCATTCATCGCGCCGGCCGAGGTGCCGCTGATGCCGTCAATCTCGAAGCGGTCATCTTCCAGAAGATAATCCAGCACCCCCCAGGTGAAGGCGCCATGGGCGCCGCCCCCCTGAAGGGCCAGATTGATGACCTTGCGCCCCGGTGCGGATTTGCGCGGCGGGACGTTCCGCTTTCTGGCCTCTGTCATTACTGGGCCGTCCAGCCGCCATCGACGGGCAGCAGCGTGCCTGTGATGGACTTGGCCGCATCCGAGCACAGGAAGACGGCAACAGCCGCGACCTCTTCAACGGTGACGAATTCCTTGGTCGGCTGAGCCTTCAGCAGCACCTCGCGCTTGACCTCGTCCTCGGTCATGTTGCGCGCCTTCATCGTGTCGGGGATCTGGGCCTCGACCAGCGGCGTCCAGACATAGCCCGGGCAGATGGCGTTGACGGTGACGCCATTTTCGGCAGCTTCCAGCGCAACCGTCTTGGTCAGCCCGGCAATGCCGTGTTTGGCGGCCACATAGGCGGACTTGAAGGGTGAGGCGACCAGCGCGTGAGCGGAGGCGGTGTTGATGATCCGTCCCCAGCCGCGCGCCTTCATGCCCGGCAGGGCGGCGCGGATGGTGTGGAAGGCGGACGACAGGTTGATGGCGATGATCGCGTTCCACTTGTCGACGGGGAACTCGTCGATGGGCGAGACATGCTGGATGCCGGCGTTGTTGATCAGGATGTCGACGCTGCCGAATTCCTTCTCCGCCGTGGCGATCATGGCGGCAATCTCGTCGCCCTTGGTCATGTCGGCGGGCGAATAGAGGCAGCGGACGCCGAAGTCCTTTTCGATGCCGGTACGTTCGGCCTCGATCTTGTCCTTGTCGCCAAAGCCGTTGATCATCACATTGGCGCCTTCGGCTGCCAGCGCCCGTGCATAGGCAAGGCCGATGCCGGAGGTGGATCCGGTGATGACGGCGTTTCTGTTCTTCAGCATGTCTTTCAGGCTCCCTGACCGAATTCCGGCCGCAGCTTCACATGAAGCTGCCTTGCACTGCAACAACGCAGTTGCGCTGATGCGGTTGCGTGACAAATCGGTAATGAAAGCCTGAGCTTTTGCAGGGCGCTGCCCTGCCTGCTTGCAGCTGTCCGTCAGTGCTGGGCGAACATCGGATTGTCCGGGTTTTCAGCCCAGAGTTTTTCCGCGACGTCCTTGTAGGCCACCGTCACGACAGCAAGGCCAATGGTGGTGGTGATGATCTGCAGCAGCGTGCCGAAGACGGCCAGAACCACGAAACCGAGGATGATCGAGCCACCGGCGAGGATCTGATATCCGCCTGCAATGGCAAGGCCGAGGACCAGGATCACCGGAATGCTGAGCAGAAGCGTTGTCACGAACATCGGCCCGGCATAGCCCTTGCTGATGCGGAAGGCTTCTGCCACCGGCAGGTGGTGGCCAACGGCAGAGGCCGGGACGATGAAGCTGATGCGGTACATCAGCGCAATGGTCAGGACCGTCAGCCCGGCAAGCAGCACCACCATGATGATATGCGGCACGAAGGTGTTGAACATCATGGCAACGAGAATGATGCCGATGATCGGCCCCATCAGGATCAGGGCCGTCTGCACCATGCGCCAAAGTACCCGCCGCTCATACAGTCCAAAGCGCAGGTGGATGAGATCGGGCTGTTCCTGCAGCAGGCCAAACCGGTGCCAGCCGCTGGCGATGGAGGCGCCGCTGACCAGTGACAGCACGAAACCGGCCAGGGCCAGAATGATATTCAGGCCCGGGATGCCTTCGCTTGCATCGGTCAGGGCATTGATGACCAGCATGATCACCATCCACGATCCGGCAATACGGAAGGCGATGTTGATGTTCTGGCGGATCAGGGTCGCTGACTGATGCAGGATATCCGAATACATGGGGGCTCCAGGCTGGTCTTGTCACTTGCAGGAAATGCCAAGTGCAATCATCAGGTCTATAGGCCGGTCCGGCGGGGCGGCGCAAGTGCTCCGGATCACAGTTTGCCGCGCTGATGCGCTGCATCGCGCCTTGCGTGCGGTTCTTGATTGCCCTTATGTGAGAGCCAATTTAATCAGGCCATGAAAAGCGCCCGTCCCCGGTGCGGGCGGAGGGTGAATACGAGGTTGGCTGATCTGATGAGCGAGTATGTCCCGATGCGCCTGCCCCGGCGCCGGTCGGTTGCCGTGCAGGTGGGTTCCGTGATGGTGGGCGGCGATGCGCCCGTCGTCGTGCAATCCATGACCAACACGGACACGGCGGATGCCGATGCCACCGTGGCGCAGGTCGCCGCGCTGGCGCGGGCCGGGTCCGAGCTGGTGCGCATCACGGTGGACAGGGACGAGTCCGCCGCGGCCGTGCCGCGCATCCGCGAGCGGCTGGAGCGCATCGGCATCAATGTGCCGCTGATCGGCGATTTCCATTACATCGGCCACAAGCTGCTGGCCGACCATCCGGCCTGTGCCGAGGCTTTGGCCAAGTACCGCATCAATCCGGGCAACGTGGGCTTCAAGGCCAAGCGCGACACCCAGTTCTCGCAGATCATCGACATCGCCCAGAAATATGACAAGCCGGTGCGCATCGGCGTCAACTGGGGCTCGCTGGATCAGGAGCTTCTGACGAAGCTGATGGACGAGAATGCCGCCAGCGCCAATCCAATTGCGGCGTCTGCCGTCATGCGCGAGGCGATCATCCAGTCCGGGCTTCTCTCGGCCGAGCGGGCCGAAGGCCTCGGCATGGCCCGCAACAAGATCATCCTGTCCGCCAAGGTCAGCAATGTGCAGGACCTCATTGCCGTTTACGCGGATCTGGCGGCGCGCTGCGACTATGCGCTGCATCTGGGCCTCACCGAGGCGGGCATGGGCACCAAGGGCATCGTCGCCTCGGCGGCGTCCATGGGCATCCTGCTGCAGCAGGGCATTGGCGACACCATCCGCGTGTCGCTGACGCCGGAGCCGGGCGGTGACCGCTCGCGCGAGGTGCAGGTGGCGCAGGAGCTGCTGCAGGTGATGGGCTTCCGCGCCTTCGTGCCGGTGGTGGCGGCCTGTCCGGGGTGCGGGCGCACCACGTCGACCGTGTTCCAGGAGCTGGCCAGCGACATTCAGGAGCATATCCGCGTGTCGATGCCGGTCTGGCGCGAGCAGTATCCGGGGGTGGAGAACCTCAACGTCGCGGTGATGGGCTGCATCGTCAACGGGCCGGGCGAGTCCAAATTCGCCGACATCGGCATCTCGCTGCCGGGCACGGGCGAATCGCCTTCCGCCCCTGTGTTCATCGACGGCGAGAAGGTCATGACGCTGCGCGGGCCCTCCATCGCGGAAGACTTCAAGGCCATGGTGCTGGGCTATATCGAGCAGAAATACGGTTCGGGCAAGCCGCTGGAATTGCCCTCCGCTGCGCAGGAGTGAGTTCGCCCTCCCGGCCGCAGTGCTGAAACAGGAGTTGCCGGAATGCTGAATGCGGTGAAGGACGGCGGTGCAAAGCCGGCCATTCTGGTGATCACATCACAGGTGGTGCGTGGCAGTGTGGGCGGGCGCGGTGCGGTCTTCGCGCTGGAGCGTCTGGGCTTCCCGGTGTGGTATCTGCCGACCATTCTGTTGCCCTGGCAGCCGCTGGTTGGGCGCGGTCAGCGCATCGTTGCGCCGATGACGGATTTCGACGCCATCACGGCGGATCTGGCAGCTTCCCCCTTCCTGCCGGAGATCGGCGCGGTCATCACCGGTTATCTCGGCTCGCCGGAACAGGCCGCTGCCGTCGCCCGGCTCGTCAAGGCGCTGCGGAAGGTGCGGCCCGAGGTGACCTATCTCTGCGATCCGGTGATCGGCGATCTGGAAGGCCTCTATGTGCCGGAGGCAACCGCTGCAGCCATTCGCGACGAGCTGGTGCCGCTGGCCGATATCTCGACGCCGAATCGTTACGAGCTGGCCTGGCTGACCGGACGGCCAGCCGATTCGGAGCTGCAGGCCCTGTCCGCCGCGCGGCATCTGGGGCCGGAACGGGTGGTTGTCACCTCCGCCCCGGCGCTGCGGCGCAATTCCATCTCCAACCTTCTGGTGGGCCGGCGCGGTGCCGTTGCGGCCGAACACGCGGCCATCGACAATCCGCCCCATGGCACGGGGGACTTCTTCTCCGCCCTGTTCATGGCCCGTCTGCTGGAGGGCATGGATGAAGACGAGGCGCTGGTGCGCGCTGCCGCTTCCGTGTTCGAGCTGGTTGCCCGCACGGTGAAGCAGGGCGCCAACGAGCTGCTTTACGCCGCCGAACAGCAGACCCTGTGCCGCCCCATGGCGCTGGTCAGCACCCGCCGGGTGATGGAGAGCGCCGGCGCGCGATGACCGGGCCGGGGTCCTTGTCTCAGGCCAGACGGGTTGCCGGAGTTGATGGCTGCCCGGCGGGCTGGATCGCGGTGATTCTTGACGAAGGCCTGACCGCTAAGCCGCAGGTGCTGGTGACGCCCCGCTTTGCGGATCTTCTGGCGCTTCAGCCCCGGCTTGAGGTTCTGGCTGTGGACATGCCCATCGGCCTGCCGGACCGGATCGGCCCAGAGGGGCGGGGGCCGGAACGGCATGTGCGCCCGCTTCTGGGCATGCGCCAGTCCTCGGTGTTTTCCGTTCCCTCCCGTGCCGCGGTCTATTGCGAAGACTACCGGGAAGCCTGCCGCATCGCGCAGGAAACACCCGAGCCGCCGCGCAAGGTGTCAAAACAGGCCTTCCATCTCTTCCCGAAAATCCGCGAGCTGGACAAGGCTCTGGTCTCGGAGCCGGAGGGGCGTGTGTTCGAGGTGCACCCGGAAGTGGCCTTCTGGCGGCTCAATGGCGGCGCGCCCATGAGCCTGCCGAAGAAGGTCAAGAGCCGCATCAATCCCGACGGCATGGACGAGCGCCGCGCCTGTCTGGCCGTTCACGGGCTTGAGCCCGCGTTCCTGTCACAAAAGCCGCCACGCGGGGCAGCGGCGGATGATTTCCTCGATGCCTGCGTCAATGCCGTCATGGCCCTGCGCATCCTGGCAGGCGGGGCGGAGCCCTTCCCGAAGGATTTCTCCCGCGACAGCCGCGGCCACCGCATCGCCATCTGGGCCTAAGGTTCCGCGAGGTTCAGGGCTTCACCCTCGGCGCCGTGGTGACGGTGGTCAGGTCGACCTGGGGCGGGGTGGCGTCATCATCTTGCGAGCCGCTGAAACTCAGCCAGCGCTTGAAGAAGCCGGGCTTCTGTTCACCAGCCTGAGCGTCCGGAGCAAAGGCCGTTGCGGTCACCTCCGCTGCGGGCTGCGGCTTTGCTGCGGCAGGGGTGGCCGCCTGAGGGGCTGCCTGAGAGGCCGCAGGTGATGCCGCGCCGGCGGCGGTCTGCCCGGGCTCGCCAGGTGCTGTCTCTGCCGGCTGGGCGGCTTTCGAGGCAAAAAGGCTGGCGAAGACGCCGCCGGTGGACGCCGGTGTTGCTGGAGCCTCTTCGGCAGACGTTGCGGCAGCCGCCTGTTCGCCTGCCTCTTCCGGCTTGTCATCGCTGCCGAACTTCGGGTTGACGATGGAGGCGATCAGGGCGGCGCGTTCCTTGGCGCGCTTTTCGCGCTCCGCCTCTTCCCGGATATTGGCCATCGCCACTTCGAAGGCCTGCGCGTCCTTCTTCTGCTTGGCCTCCACCGCAACCCGGATCGCCTGCGGGACTTCATAGGCCGGGCATTTGGCCGTGGCGCGGAAGGGCACATTGGCCATCAGCGGCGTGGCGTTGAACACATACTGCTTTTCGCAGACATCGATCTTCGGCGTCTGCTTCGTCACCTCGAAGTGGTCATAGCCCACCTTCAGCATGCGCCAGAAGTCCATGTGCGGGCTGTCATTGTGCCGCGCCATGTTTTCCGCCGTCATGCGGAAGGGGAACGCCTGCACCTGGAACGACCGCTGCCCGCCCTTGAAGCTGTCCCGGGCCAGCGCATAGATGTCCTCGATCTGCGGATCGGTCATGGCATAGCAGCCGCGCGAGGAGCAGGCGCCATGCACCATCAGATGCGTGCCGGTGCGGTTGTGCGACCGGTCATAGGCATTGGGGAAGCCCATGTTGAAGGCAAGGTGGTAGCTGGAGTTCGGGTTCATCAGCCCCGGCGTGATCTCGTAGAAGCCCTCCGGCGCCTGCCGGTCGCCTTCCTTGACCTTCGGCCCAAGCTCGCCGGACCACTTGCAGATATCGAAGGTTTGGAGCAGGGCAAAACGGCCTTCCCGGTTCTGCTTCCAGACCTCAAGCGTGCTTTCTTCCTTGAAGATGCGGATCAGGATGGGCGAGCGCGCATCCATCTTCAGTTCGGTGAACTTCGCCTTGATGGCCGGGCGCACCTCGCGCAGGTGCTTGGGGCCGAAGGAAACGTATTCATCCCCCGACTGGCAGCCGGCAAGAAGCGTGGCCACAGCCAGGGCGCCAGCCAGGCGGATCACCTTGCGGGCCGGAATTTTCGGAAAGGCAATCACGCCCATCTGCCGTCACACCTGAAAGAAAAACTGCCCGCCTTCCCGCTGAGGACAGGCAAAGCCATCACCGGCACAAGGGTAAGGTGCCGTCTCTTCTTCCGCAAGATGGCAGTACCACGCTGGATCATAAATCACCGTAGAGAAAACGGGCGGATGGAGGGGGTGAACCGGTCAAAACAAAAACCGGCGCAGGCATCCCTGCACCGGTTTCAGAAGGTTACATCCGCGCAGCTCTCAGAGGCTGCGGCCGATGGCGAGGAACTTGTCGCGGCGCAGCTTGCGGACCTCATCGGCGGACAGGCCCTCGAAGGACTTCAGCGCCTCGTCGATCGCCTTGCCGGCGCGGTCGATGGCCGTTTCGCGGGCGCGGTGGGCACCGCCCGCCGGTTCCTCGATGATGCCGTCGATGATGCCGAGTTTCAGGAGGTCCTGTGCGGTGATCTTCATGTTGGTCGCCGCTTCCTGCGCCCTGGCGCTGTCGCGCCACAGGATCGAGGCTGCGCCTTCCGGCGAAATCACGCTGTAGATGGCGTGTTCCAGCATCAGTACCTTGCTGGTGGCGGCAATGGCGATGGCGCCGCCCGAGCCGCCTTCACCGATGACGGTGGCGATGTTCGGCACGCCGAGGCTGAGGCAGCGGTCGGTGGAGCGGGCAATGGCTTCCGCCTGGCCCCGCTCTTCCGCGCCAAGGCCCGGATAGGCACCGGCCGTGTCGACGAAGGACAGCACCGGAATGCCGAACTGGTCGGCCAGATCCATGATGCGCACCGACTTGCGGTAGCCTTCCGGACGGGCCATGCCGAAATTGTGCTTGAGGCGGGTTTCCGTATCCGAGCCCTTTTCCTGCGCCAGAATGGCGACGGACTGGCCCCGGAAGCGGCCGAAACCGGCAATGATCGCCTGATCGTCGGAGAACTTGCGGTCGCCGGCCAGCGGCGTGAAGTCCTCGATGAGGCCCTGGATGTAATGGGCCGCATGCGGGCGGTCCGGATGGCGGGCGACCAGCGTCTTCTGCCAGGGGGTCAGCTTGGAATAGAGGTCGTTGAGGGTCTGGCTGGCCTTGGCTTCAAGGCGGCCGACTTCTTCGTCCACGTTCACCGCTTCGCCGGTCGCTGCCAGCGCGCGCAGTTCCTGGGCCTTGCCGATGATGTCGGCGACGGGTTTTTCAAATTCCAGATAGCTGTGCATGAACCGTTTACCTGATGGCCGCTGCAGTCCCGCCCGCAGAGGGCTGGACCTTTCGCGCGCCGTGTGTCCCGGGTCTAATGTTGTGGCGCGACACTGGAGAGCAAGACCCCATGAGTCAAGCGGGGCTGTATCAGGAGGTTAAGGATGGTGCAAGCGATCCCCGGCAAAACCGCCGGGGCCTGTTTTGAAAAGGCCGGAAATCCGTGCCTTCAACGGGCAGCCTGATCCTGTCCGGGGCCGTTGATGTTCAGCTTCGTGGCTTCCACAACCATCTGGCCGCTCGCTGTGGGCATGACGATCCGGTAGGGAATGAGCACGTCATTACGGCCCATTGGCGCCAGCCAGGCTTCCATCTGGGCTTCTTCCATCAGCTTGACGGACTCCTTGCCCGGACGGTGGCCGGCAATCGCCTTCCAGCGCGCCCCGCAGACGACGACAGGCCCGTCATAGCCGCGGCCGGAGACTTCCTTGATCTCCTTGTATTCCATCTGGATGTCGAAGCGGGTCCAGCCGTCAAACACGGGCAGCTTGCGCTTGCAGGCGGCGGGCCCCAGCGCGTCCTTGCCCGTGGCGACCGGCATCACGGCGGCGCTCAGCGGGTCCATGGCGTTCTGCTGGTGCTTCTTGGTGATTTCGACGCGGTCCGGCACCGGCTTGAAGGGGGGCGCGGCCTCCGCTTCGCGGATGTTGCCGGAGCCCTGCGTCATCAGCACGTAGAAATCGCGGTTCGCTGCCTGCGAGGCCATGGAATATTTGGACGGCACCACCTTGCCGCCCACCAGCCAGCCGGTGGCCTCCGCGCCGCCGCGTCCGGTGGAAAACAGGCTGCCGATGCCGGCGGGCTCAAGCCCGACCTTGGCCGAATAGGCATTGCCCTGCAGCACGATGGACATGCTGCCCTTGCCGATGACAAGTCCCGCGACCGTGATGTCATAGAGCCCGCCGATGCGGGCGGTCTTGGCACCGGCGTCAGCGGAAGCCATCGAAACGGGCAGGGCGGTGGCGCAGGTCAGGGCGAGCGCGCGAAGGGTGGCGGGCAAGGTTCCGGCCTTTCTGCTCAATACGTATCTCGACACGTCGAACCTCCTCGGCACCTTGTCCGGTGCCTGGTGACAACTTTTCCTGGCAGGAGCCGCCGCCCCATTGCTGCCTGCCTGGCGAATTCTTTCATGTGCTTCCGGCGCGGCTGGCGCGCAGCGAACGGCATCATCATGCCAATTGTTCGGCGGTATGGTAACCGCTTGGTTAATTTCCGGCATCCTGCATCGGATTTTGCAGCTTTCGCTTTCCTGAGGCGGTGAAGCCTTGACGCTGACCGCCAAGGCCAGTATAGGGAGCCAGATTTTTCCGAAATGAGCCGGTTTTGATGTTGCCGGACCTCGCGGTCCGCTCCATACCGGCTGTAACCGTACCGGGTCCCAGCGGCCCCGGCCAGTAGAAAAAGGGTGATCCAATGGCACGCCGTTGCGAGCTTTCCGGCAAGGACGTCATGTCCGGGAACAACGTTTCCCACGCCAACAACAAGACCCGTCGCCGGTTCCTGCCGAACCTGTGCAACGTTTCCCTCATCAGCGACACGCTGGGTGAGTCGTTCAAGCTGCGCATCAGCGCCCATGCTCTGCGCTCGGTCGAGCACCGCGGCGGCCTGGATGCCTTCCTTCTGAAGGCTGCTGACTGCGAGCTGTCCAACAAGGCACGGCTGATCAAGGCAGAAGTCAAGCGCCGTCAGACCGCAGCTGCTGCGGCCTGATACGGCCCGCTGCCGGATGAGCAAGACAAACGCCATTTCCAATGGTGATATCGCCATCGCAGTGCTTGCGATGGCGATTGTCGTTGTGGCCTCCAATTTCCTGGTCCAGTTCCCGGTCGAGGGAACGGTGGGCGGCCTTCAGCTGGCCGACCTGCTGACCTGGGGTGCCTTCACCTATCCGGCTGCCTTCCTTGTCACCGATCTCACCAACCGGCGCTTCGGTCCTGCGGCGGCGCGCCGGGTGGTTTATGCCGGCTTTGTGCTGGCGGTGCTGCTTTCGGTGGTCCTTGCCACGCCGCGCCTTGCGGTGGCTTCCGGCTCGGCTTTCCTGATTGCCCAGCTTCTCGATGTGACGCTGTTCAACCGGCTGCGCCGCGCGGCCTGGTGGAAGGCGCCGCTCGTCTCGTCGGTCATCGGCTCGGTGGTCGATACGCTGATCTTCTTCTCGATTGCCTTTTCGCCGCTCTTTACCGGCCTGCTCGGCTATCACGATGACTTCGCCGTTGAAAACGCCCCGCTTTTCGGCATCTTCGCCGCGGAACTGCCGCGCTGGATTTCCTGGGCCCTGGGCGATCTGACGGTGAAGCTTTCCGTCGCCCTCTTCCTGCTGGCGCCCTACCGCATTCTCTTTGCGTTCATCCGGCCGATGCAGGACACAGGTTCCGCACCGCTCTCCCGCTGATCTGCCGTTTCAATCATCAAGCCTGAACCGCAGCAGCAGCGTGCGCTGCAGCAGCGAGCGGTTGTTGTCCGACATCAGCGTCAGGATCACGCGCCCGGCCGCATCCTTGTGGATGCCGAGCGCTTCCATATTGTCGATTTCGTGCGACGGGCCTGCCTCCAGCAGGATTTCCCCCTTCAGTTTTGCGCCGGGCCGGATCTCGCTGCCCTTGAAGCGGCGCAGGCGCATGCCGATCCAGTCCTGCATGTTGAAGCGCCGCTCCAGCAGCAGAAGATCGCCACCCGGCAGGAACTCGGCCTCCGTGGCATCGAACTCGCCGGAGCGCTCGATCTCGAAACTGCCCGCCAATGGCCCGCCGATGATGAAGCCGGGCAGGGTGTTCCTCGCCGCATCCGGATTGCGCTCGCCAATGGCGACGAGACCGCCCTTCAGCGGGCTGGACAGGGCCGAGCCTGCCAGTGCCTCCGGCCCCTTGTTGCCGCGCAGTTTGCGGAAGCCTTCCGGCATTTCCACCTGCGACAGGGCCTTGGCCTTGCCTGACGTCAGCGGCCAGGCAAAACGGTAGATGCGGTTGACCCGCTCCACGCTGACGAACAGTTCCGTCCGCTTGCCGTTGATGCCAAGCGTCATGCCTTCCGTGTCCCAGGCCTTGCTGTTTTGCAGGACGGCGCCCTTCGGATCGAGTGCAAGGGCGGTGCGGGCAGACGTGATGCCCAGCGGGCGGCCGCTAGCGTCCTGTTGCAGCTCGAAGGCGATCCAGCGGGCGTCATCGGTCACCGCCAGATGGGACGCGCCGCCCTCCTGCGTGATCAGGGCGGAGATGCCGCCATATTTCTTGGCAGGCAAGGACAGGTCCAGCCCGCCCAGAAAGGTGAGCTTGCCAAAGCGGGTTGCATCGCTGCCGCGCTGAAACTGGGTGATTGGCCGCGTGCGGATGGAGAGGCTTTCCCCGTCCTGCAGCAGCGGTGCGGCATGGGCCTCCGGAAGGCCTGCCGCACCGGTGAAGGCCAGCAGGATGGCGGCTGCCGCCGCCAGCCAGGCCTTCCTCATGCGCGCTTGCGCCGCCCGCGCTGGGGCACTGCGCCCACATTGGTGTCCTGGAACAGGTCGGCGAGCTGATCGGTCATGGCGCCGGCCAGTTCCTCCGCATCGACGATCGTCACCGCGCGCGAATAGTAGCGGGTCACGTCATGGCCGATGCCGATGGCGATCAGTTCCACGGGCGACCGGTTCTCGATTTCATCAATGACGAAACGCAGGTGCCGCTCCAGATAGTTGCCCGGATTGACCGACAGGGTGCAGTCGTCCACGGGCGCGCCATCGGAAATCATCATCAGGATGCGGCGGTTTTCGGTCCGCGCCAGCAGGCGGCGGTGCGCCCAGTCCAGCGCCTCGCCGTCGATGTTTTCCTTCAAGAGGCCCTCGCGCATCATCAGGCCGAGATTGCGCCGTGCCCGCCGCCAAGGGGCATCCGCCGCCTTGTAGATGATATGCCGCAGGTCGTTGAGGCGTCCGGGCTGTGCAGGCTTTCCAGCGGCAAGCCAAGCCTCGCGCGACTGGCCGCCCTTCCAGGCCTTGGTGGTGAAGCCGAGGATCTCCACCTTCACGCCGCAGCGCTCCAGCGTGCGGGCGAGAATATCGGCGCAGGCCGCAGCCACCGTGATCGGACGGCCGCGCATGGAGCCGGAATTGTCGAGAAGCAGCGTCACCACCGTGTCGCGGAAATTGGTGTCGCGCTCCTGCTTGAAGGCGAGCGGCTGCATCGGGTCCGTCACCGCGCGCGTCAGGCGGGCGGTGTCGAGGATGCCCTCTTCAAGATCGAAGTCCCAGGAGCGGTTCTGCTGCGCCATCAGCTTGCGCTGCAGGCGGTTGGCAAGGCGGGCCACGGCGCTCTGCAGGTTGACGAGCTGCTTGTCGAGGAAGGCGCGCAGGCGGTCCAGTTCGGCCGCGTCGCACAGGTCTTCCGCCGTCACCACCTCGTCGAAGCGGGGCGTGTAGATGCGGTAATCGGAGACCGGGCGGTTGCTCAGCGGGGCTTCGCGGCGCTGGTTCTCGCCCGGCTCCTCCGCATCCGCATCGAGGTCTTCCTGGTCCATTTCCATGGAATCGGATTCGGAGGCCTCGGTGTCGCCGGCCTCCATTTCCTCGCCGGTCATCTCCGTTTCCTGCGGCATGCTTTCGTCGCCGCCGGTGTCTTCTTCCGCCTCGCCGCCGGTTTCCGCGTCCTCGTTGCGGCCCTGCTCGTCGCTCTCCTCCGGATCGTCGTGCTCGTCATTCTCGTCGCCGGCCTCATCGGCCATGTCGAGCGCCTTCAGCACGTTGCGCATCTGGCCGGCAAAGGCGGCCTGATCTTCAAACCGGGTGACGAGCCGGTCGAGATCGTGTCCGGCCTTCTGCTCGATCCAGCCGCGCCACATGTCGACAAGCTTGCCTGCGCTTGGCGGGGGCGGGGCGCCGGTCAGGCGCTCGCGGATCATCAGCGACAGGGCATCGACCAGCGGTGCTTCCTCGCGGCTGGCCACATCGGCAGAGCCGAGGCGGACGTATTTGTCGTCCAGCATGGCGGCAAGATTGCTGGCAACGCCGGGCATGCGGGCCGCGCCCACCGCCTCGCAGCGGGCCTGCTCGACCGCATCATAGATCTGCCGCGCATCGGGAGCCTTCGGCGCGTGGCGCTGATGCACCTTCACGTCGTGGCAGGCCATGCGCAGGGCCATGGAATCACCCAGCCCGCGGGTGATCGTCAGCTCCCGCAGGCCCGGCTTGCGCGCCGGTTCGGGCAGGCGTGCCGCATTGGGGGCAAGGCCCGGGCGGTCACCGGAGAAGATGACCTCCAGTTCCGGATTGCCCGCAATGGCACGCATGGTGCCGGTGAGGGCCTGCTTGAAGGGCTCGGTGGGCGACTGCCCCTTGCCCCCGGCTCCGCTGTTGCTGCCCGGACCTGCCATTGCCTCAGCTCATGACCATGTTGACGGAAGATTCCGGCAGCTCTTCACCAAAGCAGCGCTGATAGAATTCGCTCACCAGCGTGCGCTCGGTCTCGTCGCACTTGTTGAGGAAGGTCAGGCGGAAGGAGAAGCCGACGTCGCCAAAGATCTCGCAGTTCTCTGCCCAGGTGATGACCGTACGCGGGCTCATCACGGTGGAGAGGTCGCCGTTGACGAAGGCGCTGCGGGTCATGTCGGCAAGGCGCACCATGCGCGACACGGTGTTGCGGCCTTCCGCGCCCTGGAAGTGCTTGGCCTTGGCCAGCACGATCTCCACCTCGTTGTCATGCGGCAGATAGTTCAGGGTCGTGACGATGGACCAGCGGTCCATCTGCGCCTGATTGAGCTGCTGCGTGCCGTGGTAGAGGCCGGAGGTGTCGCCAAGGCCGATGGTGTTGGCGGTGGCAAACAGGCGGAAATAGGGGTGCGGGCGCAGGACGCGGTTCTGGTCGAGCAGCGTCAGGCGGCCGGAGGACTCCAGCACGCGCTGGATCACGAACATCACGTCCGGGCGGCCTGCGTCATATTCGTCGAACACGAGGGCGACGTTGTTCTGGTAGGCCCAGGGCAGGATGCCATCGCGGAATTCGGTCACCTGCTTGCCGTCACGCAGCACGATGGCGTCCTTGCCGATGAGGTCGATACGGCTGATGTGGCTGTCGAGGTTGACGCGCACGCAAGGCCAGTTGAGGCGGGCGGCGACCTGCTCGATATGGGTCGACTTGCCGGTGCCGTGGTAGCCGGTCACCATCACGCGGCGGTTGCGGGCAAAGCCGGCGAGGATCGCAAGGGTCGTGACGCGGTCGAACAGGTAGTCCGGGTCGGCTTCCGGCACATATTCGTTGGCCGTCTTGTAGGCCGGCACGCGCAGGGTGCTCTGGAAGCCGAAGACTTCCTCGACGGAGATTTCGGTGTCAGGCGTGTTTTCAGCCACGGTCTTCGTATCAGTCATCGGTCCTCCGCTGCCACGGCCGGGCCGGGGTCAGGGTCGTTGGGGGGATGCCCGCGGAACGGCGGGCTAACAGAAACCGGCTTTCTTCAGGACGTTATAGGCCTGAATGATTTCCCGCAGGCGGTCCTCGGAAGAACGATCCCCGCCATTGGCATCCGGATGATGCAATTTCACCAATTCCTTGTAGCGCGCCTTGATTTCGTCTCCGCGTGCCTCTCCGGGAAGATTGAGCACATCAAAGGACCGCTTTTCAAGGGCCAGTAGCTTTCTTGCGCGCGACACATGTTCGGCATTTTGCCGCGCATGGGCGCGCTGGCGGCCCGTGGCCCTCGGATCAAACCCATCCGGCCCGTCCGCCGCCTGCCGGTTGACGCCCATTTTCCACGTGGGACGGTGGCCGGTGAGCGAATCCTTCTGATAGGCGCGCACCGCATCGTCGCTCATGCCGGAGAAATAATTGTAGGACTTGTTGTACTCGCGCACATGGTCGACGCAGAAATTGAAGAACATGCCTTCCCGGTCGCGGCCTTGCGGCGCGCGGTGGGTTCCGGGGCGGTTGCACCCCGGGAACTGGCAGGTGGGATAGGTATCCTCTTCGAGCCGGTCCCTGTCCGGCTTGACGCGTATGCGGTCGAAGATTTTGGAATCCAGTTTCATGCGGTGATTATGGACAGGGCTTGTGCCCGGAACAAGGTTGACCCGGACAATAAAGGGGAGGAATGAGTATCGGAACAGGCCTTGCGGTCCGGCGCGTGGTGCCGGTGCCACAGGGCATGAAGCCCATAACTCACACGGGATGCCATGAGTATCAAGACCCGCATGGCCGAAAGGCTGACTTCGATCTTTTCCCCCGCTGCGCTGGACGTTCTGGACGAATCGGACCGGCACAAGGGGCACGGCGGCTGGCGGGAGGGCGGCGAGACCCATTTCCGCATCCGTATCGTGGCCGAGGCTTTCTCCGGGATGAGCCGTGTGGCCCGCCACCGCGCCATCAATGAGGCGGCTGCGGAGTTCTTTGCCGAAGGGCTGCATGCCCTGGCCATCGAGGCCCGCACGCCGGATGAACCGGACCCGCGCGCCCGTCAGGTCAGCCAGCCGGCCGGCTGAGCTGCATTCAGCCCGAAGCGCTGCCGGAGGCCGCCTTTGTCTCTCGCTTCTGCGGCGCAGGGCGCTGATCCTTGGCCGACAGCGGCATGACCCTGAGGCGGGTGATGCGGTTCTTCTCCCGCCGCAGCACCGTGAAGCGGAAGCCGTGGAAGGTGAAGATCTGGCGCTCCTCGGGGATCATCCGCGCCTCATGGATGACAAGCCCGGCGATGGTTGTCGCTTCGTCATCCGGCAGAGCCCAGTCATTGGCGCGGTTGAGGTCACGGATCGTCACCGATCCGTCGACGATGACCGAGCCGTCCGCCTGCGGGCGCACGCCGCTCAGTTCCACGTCATGCTCGTCCGCGATCTCGCCGACGATCTCTTCCAGAATGTCTTCCAGCGTCACGAGGCCCATGACCTCGCCATATTCGTCGATGACGAAGGCCAGATGGGACTTGCGCTTGAGGAAGGCGTTGAGCTGGTCCTGCAGGTTTGTGGTGTCGGGCACAAACCAGGGTGGCGTGGCGATTTTCATCATGTCCAGCTTGCCGAACTCGCCATCGGCCGCCTTCAGGGCGCGCAGCAGATCCTTGGCATGCAGCACGCCGACGAAATTGTCGCTCTCCCCGCGCCACAGCGGCATGCGGGTGTAGGGCGCGGCGAGCGCAGCATCGACGATCCGGGAGACATCATCATCCACGTTGAGCGCCATCATATTGGTGCGGTGGACCATGACGTCGGAGACTTCCAGTTCGGCAAGGTCCAGCAGCCCGCCCAGACGGTCGCGGTCGGCCTTGACCAGCCCGCCCTCCAGATGCTGCAGGTCCACGGCGCCGCGCAGTTCCTCGTGCGGAGACAGGATCGAGGTGTTGTCGTCCACCCGGATGCCGATGGCCCGCATCAGCAGCCGGACGATGACTTCGATGCCCATGACGACCGGGCCGAAGATGGCAACGATGATCCGCACCGGCCGGGCAACGGCCAGGGCGAAGCGGTCCGGGTTGGAAATGGCCCAGGTCTTGGGCATCACTTCCGAAAGAACGACGACGAGCACGGTCATGACCAGCGTCGCCAGCGCCACGCCCGCCTCGCCGAAAAGGCTGAGGAACAGGCTGGTGGCCAGCGATGACGCCAGAATGTTGACGATGTTGTTGCCCAGAAGCAGCGCGCCGATGAGGCGCTCACGGGCGGCAATCAGCTTGCCGACGATGCCGGCGCGGCTGTCACCGGCCTTTTCCATCTGGTGCATGCGCGCGCGGGAAGCTGCCGTCAGGGCTGTCTCGGAGCCGGAGAAAAATCCGGACAGAACGAGCAGGAACAGGATGGAGCCGCCGGTGAACCAGAGGGTGGTGTCGTTCATCGCTGAAGTTTCTCCTTCAGGAATTCAAGCACGGCGGCCGGGTCCACGCCTTTTTCAACGAAGGCCTGGCCGATGCCCCGGGTCAGGATGAAGGTCAGGGCGCCGCGGCTGACCTTCTTGTCCTGGGCTATGCTGTCGAGGAGGGTTTCGGCCGGCGGCAGCTGGCCGGGGATCTGATGCATGCGGACGGGCAGACCCACCTTGATCAGGTGGGCTTCCACCCGCTCCACATCCGCCTGCGGCAGCAGGCCGAGGCGGGCGGAGAATTCATGCGCCAGCATCATGCCGATGGACACGCCTTCGCCGTGCACGAGCCGGGTGCCGTCATATTCGACCGCTGATTCCAGCGCGTGGCCGAAGGTGTGGCCAAGGTTCAGCAGCGCCCGCTGGCCGCTTTCCCGCTCGTCGGCGCCGACAATGGCTGCCTTGGCGGCGCAGGAGCGCGCCACGGCTTCCTCACGGGCGGAGGTGCCGTCGAAGATGCCCTTCCAGTTGAGGTCGAGCCATTCGAAGAAGTCTGCATCGCCCAGAAGGCCGTATTTCACCACTTCGGCATAGCCGGCGCGGAATTCGCGGTCCGAAAGCGTGTCGAGAATGGCCGTATCGGCCAGCACCAGGGCGGGCTGGTGGAAGGCGCCGATCAGGTTCTTGCCATGGCGGGAGTTGATGCCCGTCTTGCCGCCGACGGAGGAATCCACCTGGGACAGCAGCGTGGTCGGCATCTGGATGAAGGTCATGCCCCGGCGCACGGAAGCCGACACGAAACCTGCCAGATCCCCCACGACGCCGCCGCCAAAGGCGAGAACCGCGTCGCCGCGCTCCAGCCGTGCAGCCAGAACCTCGTCGCACAGGCGCTCGAACTGGGCATAGCATTTGGTCTGCTCGCCCGGTGGCACGGTGATGACCGTGTGTTCCAGTCCTGCTGCCTTCAGACTGGCCGACAGCGCGGGCAGATGGGTGCGGGCGACGGTTTCGTCGGTGATGACGGCGAGCCTTGCGCCCGGCATGAGGGCTGAAATGCGCGCACCGGCGCTCGTCAGCACATCGCGGCCGATGACGATGTCATAGGAACGCTCGCCGAGGTTCACCGGCACGGTCACCGGCTCTGCCGTGGTCTCAAGTCTGTCAGCCATTTTGGCCCTCTTCGCTGTTCGTCCCGCCTGTGCGCAGGTTCAGATGGCTTTCGACAGCCGAAATCACGTCTTCCATCACCACTTCATGCGGCACTTCCCGGGACCAGACGGTGGTGTCCGCCAGGGCATAGACCGGCTCGCGCTTTTCCAGCAGCTGGCGCATGGTGCCTTCCGGATCGGCGTTTTGCAGCAGCGGGCGCGTCGGGCGCTTGCGGACCCTCACCATCACTGTGGCAAGATCGGCTCTCAGCCAGACAGAAACACCGTTCGCCCTGATCGCGTTGCGTGTCGCCTCGCTCATGAAGGCGCCGCCGCCGGTGGCCAGCACCTGCGGACCCTGCTGCAGCAGGCGGGCGATCACCTTTTCCTCGCCGCGGCGGAATTCCGGCTCGCCGTGCAAGGCGAAAATTTCGGAGATCGTCATGTTGGCTGCCGTCTCGATTTCGGTATCGGCATCGACGAAATCAAGGCCCAGGCGCTGGGCAAGGCGGCGCCCGACGCTGGATTTGCCGCAGCCCATGATGCCGACAAGCACGATGGAGCGGTTTCCAAGGGCGGTGACGATCCGGGCCGCACGTGCGTCCTTCACCTGTGTGCCCGATGCGGCTGCGTTCACCTTGGCCCTCCCTGAACGGTTCATGAAGCGCCTTTTAACATATTCCGGCAAAAAACAAGCGGCTTGCTAGGGGAGCCTGCCTGCCGCAAAAAGAAAGGCGAGCCGCCGCCGATTCTCCTTGCCGGTTCTCTGGGGTTTTTTGCCGTGCCGACCTTGACCCGACTGATCCTGGTTCTGGCCCTTCTGGGGGCTGCTGGCTATGGCATCGTCTTTTCGCTGGCGAATTTTGTCCATCCGAGCGAGCGGGAGATCACCGTGCGGGTGCAGAAGGATGGCTTTGCCCGCTGACGGGCGGCTACAAGGGTGCAGCCAGCATGAACAGCAGCATCGAAGCCTTTCTGGAAATGATCGCGGCCGAGCGCGGCGCGGCGCTCAACACGCTGGAAAGCTACCGGCGCGATCTGGAGGATTTTTCGGACTTTCTGGGCTCCACCGCGCCGCAGTTGGCGGGCCAGGACGATATTTCCGCCTATCTCGGCGATCTGGCAGGGCGCGGTTTTGCGCCGTCCTCGCAGGCGCGGCGGCTTTCGGCCCTGCGCCAGTATTTCAAGTTTCTGTATGCCGAAGGCATGCGCACGGATGATCCGACCCGCACGCAAGGGGCGCCGAAGCGCCGCCAGTCCCTGCCCAAGGTTCTCTCCGAAGACGAGGTGGACCGGCTGATCGAGGCCGCGCGCAGCTCTGCTGATGCGGTGCAGGCGGGGGACGATGAGGATTTGCAGACGGCCGCCAGCCGCCGCCTCAGGGCCGCGCGGCTCTATACGCTGCTCGAAGTGCTTTACGCCACGGGCCTGCGTGTGTCCGAACTGGTGGCACTGCCGGTGAAGGCGGCGCAGCGCGATGCCCGGCTCATCGAAATCAAGGGCAAGGGCGGCAAGGAGCGGCTCGTGCCACTGAGCTCAAGGGCGCAGGCGGCGATGAAGGACTATGTGGCCTTGCGCAACGCTGCGGGGGCCTTCACCGCCAGCCCTTGGCTGTTTCCGTCCTATGGCGAAAGCGGTCACTTCACCCGTCAGGCCTTTGCCCGCGATCTCAAGGCTCTGGCCGCCTCCATCGGCCTGGATGTGCAGAAGGTCTCGCCGCACGTGCTGCGCCATGCTTTCGCTTCTCATCTTCTGCAGAACGGCGCTGACCTGCGCGTCGTGCAGCAGCTGCTGGGCCATGCGGATATTTCCACAACGCAGATCTACACCCATGTTCTCGACGAGCGCCTGCAGGCCCTCGTCGAAGCCCATCATCCGCTGGCGAAGCGGTAGGGTTTGGGGTCACTTCGGCATCAAGGCCCAGTAATCGAAGTCCAGCACCACATTGTCCGCATAGACCCCATCTGCCGTGGCATAGGGGAAGTCCGCGCAGGGGGTGTTTCTGGTGGCAACGAGCCGCAGGCGCAGCGCGCCCACGTCTTCCCGGCCCTCGATCGTTGCCGTATCGATTACTTCCGACCAGGCATAGACCGTGTTGCCGGCAAACAGCGGTGCCACGTGGCGGCCGGCGTTGATGGCGGCGATGTGGAAGGCGGAGCCCAGCCCGTTGAAGGAGAGGGCGCGGGCTAGTGAGATCACGTGGCCGCCATAGATCAGCCGCTTGCCGAAGCGGCCCTTGCCTTCCGTGTGCTGGTTGAAATGCACCTTGGCCGTGTTCTGGTAGAGCCGGGTGGCAAGCTGGTGCTCGGCCTCTTCCACCGTCATGCCATCCACATGGTCGATGCGTTCGCCGGGCACATAGTCATCAAAGCGGAAGCGGCTGCCGGCCAGATCATTGTCCCAGTTGGCCGTGTCGAGCAGCGGCACCGCATCGCCAAGAGCATCCGGCGCAATGCTCTCGGGCAGGGTCGGGACAACGGGCGCAGGCGCCGGATTGCCGGGGTCCCGCTTGTTGACCATGACCCAGCGCACGTAGTCCAGAACCTCGGTGCCATCGGACTTGTAGCCGGTGGAGCGCACATAGACGACGCCGGTCTTGCCGTTGGAGTTTTCCTTGAGGCCGATCACTTCCGATACGGCGGACAGGGTGTCGCCGGGATAGACGGGGGCAAGGAAGCGCCCGCCCGCATAGCCGAGGTTTGCCACGGCATTGAGGGAAATGTCCGGCACCGTCTTGCCGAAGACGATGTGGAAGGTCAGCAGGTCGTCGATGGGCGCGGCCGGATAGCCCAGTTCCTGCGCGAAGGCATTCGAGCTTTGCACCGCAAAACGCGGGCCGTAGATGGCTGTGTAGAGCGCTACGTCACCGGCGGTCACCGTGCGCGGGGTTGCATGCCGGATCACCTGGCCGATCCGGAAGTCCTCGAAGAAATTGCCCGCGCTGGTCTTGCTCACGTTCCGCCTCCCAAATCGTTGCATCTGCGGATGATTAAGACCGCTGCCCGGCTCCGGGGCAAGGGGAACCTTGGTTGAAGGCCTTGGGACAAGCCGGCGCAAGGGAGGACAGGTGCAGGGCAGGGAAGGCGCGGGGTTGGCGGCAGCGTCCCCTGCCTTTATAACCGCCTTCCGCGCCGCATACTGGGGCCTGCCGGATGGCAAGGAGCATGACTGACATGGCAAACGAGTTTCCGCAGGACCTGATCGACGGTTATGGCCGCTATCTCCAGAAGGGCTATGTCCGCTTCCGCGAGCAGCAGGAGCAGCTGGCGATTTATGGCCAGAAGCCCGAGGTGCTGGTCATTTCCTGCTGCGACAGCCGGGTCGCGCCGGAAGGTGTGTTCCATGCAGGTCCCGGCGAGCTTTTCGTGGTGCGCAACGTTGCCAATCTGGTGCCGCCCTTTGAGCAGACCGAAGGCCAGCACGGCACCAGTGCCGCGCTGGAATATGCCGTGCGCGTTCTCAAGGTGAAGCATATCGTTGTCATGGGCCATGCCAAGTGCGGCGGTGTGCAGGCATTCCGGCAGAATGCCAATGCACCGCTGGCGACGGGCGAGTTCATCGGCCGCTGGATCAAGCTGCTGGAGCCTGCTGCCATCGCCATGGCCTGCATGCCGGTGGACCGGCTGGATGACCCGCAGCTGGCGATGGAATATGCCGGTGTGCGCCAGTCGCTGAAGAACCTGCGCACCTTCCCTTTCATCGATCAGGCCTGCACCGACGGCTCTCTCAAGGTTCACGGCGCCTGGTTCGATATCGGCAGCGGCGAGCTGCGGGTGATGGACCCGGAGACCGAGCGGTTCGAAACCTGCCCCGGCTACGAGATTATTGCGGCGCCGCAAGGCTGATGATCTGGAAAGAGAACGGGAAAGGGCAGGGGTGGAGAAGCCGCCGCCTGCCCTTCTGTCTTTGTGCCGTCCTGAGGTCAGCCCCTGGGCGAGACGAGCACGAGGCTCCAGAACACCTTGTACTTGGAGGAGGGGCTGTAGGCGGTGGCAATGCCCATGCGGGTCACGCGCTCATCCAGCATCACCTTGTTATGGGTGGGCGACTCGCGCCAGCCGGAGAAGGCCTCAGCCAGTGTGCGGTAACCGGCGCTGACGTTCTCCACGCCATAGGACTTGCTCTCGCCGATGGCATCCAGCCGGTTCTTCAGCTGGTTCTGCGGGTAGAGCGAGGCACGGATATCATCCGCCGCTGCGATGACCCTTGCCTGCTGCTGGGCAAGGGTGATCAGGACCGGGTCCGCGACGACGCGGCCGCGCCCGTTGTTCTCCCGGTACTGGGAAATCATCTGCTGGGCCGTTGCCTGGTCGATAACGGCGTTCACACGTGCCAGATCCCGGTAATAGGGCGGGACGTCGGCCGGTGTCTTGCTCTGGCAGCCAGCCAGCAGCAGCGCGCCGCCCAGCATCACGGAACCTATCAGGATCTCGCGCCTGGAAGCGATGGCTTCCTCATCAAAGTGCATGTTGTCGTCGCCTCTTGTCCGGTCGCCCCGCAACCCGCCGAATCGTATGTGCACATTAGGCCGGAAATCCGGCGCTGAGCGATAGACGGCGCGTGGAATTCCCACGGCAAATGTATCTTGGGTTGAGGTATTGTTATTTTTTCCTACCTCTCCGCGGAATTCATGAAATTTCTGCTGGATGGTTCTGGAAAATTAAGCAAATCATGCGTTCTAAATGCGATGAATACCGGCAGAAAAAAAGACCGGCAGGTAAAATTCGACATCGGGCAATCGCGGGGCAGCTTTTTGGGATCGTCAGCTGAAGAGCCAATCAGGGTGCTGGTTGCAGACGACAGTGCAACTGTGCGCAAGTTTATTGAGCGGGCACTGCAATATTCAGGTTATGACGTTGCCATCACCGCTGCGGCTGATGGAAAGGAAGCGGTCGAGCTTCTGAGCAAGAACGCATTTCAGATTGCCTTCCTCGACATCAACATGCCGCAGCTGAACGGCGTCGAGGTCATGGCGGCCATTCAGGTCATGGGTTCGAAGACTTTCGCCGTCTCCATGTCCGATGGTCTCGATGAGGCGGCAGAGTCCAAGCTCAAGAACTTCGGTGCCTACGACTTTCTGGCCAAGCCTTTCACGGCTGCGCAGGTCAAGCATATCCTCGATGTCTTTCAGGCCATCAGCACGCCCTTTGACGTTCTGATCGTGGATGACTCGACGACTGTCCGCAAGATCGTGCGCAAGGTGCTGGAGCGGTCGATCTTCAAATTGAACATCGTGGAAGCCGGGGACGGCGCGGCTGCCATCAAGCTGGTCAGCGAGAAACCCTACCGGGTGATCTTCACCGATTTCAACATGCCGAACATGACGGGTCTGGAACTGGCCGAGCGGTTGTCGACCGTGGCGCGCGGCTCGGATGTGATCCTGATGTCGACCGAATACAATGACACACTGGATTCAGCTGCCGAGAAGGTGCGGGCGCGCGCTTTCCTGCGCAAGCCCTTCTATCCGGCGGACGTGGACAGCATCCTGCATCACCTCTTCGGTCTGCGCCATTCGCGCTTCTCCAAACAGGTGCGCATGTTCGCGATGACGTGATGCGGGCCGCCTGAGGGCCGCCCGCTCACTGATGACCACCTTCAGCGCTTGCCCGCCTCCAGCACATCTTCAAAGGTCCGCAGGCCCGGCACCGGCGAGTTGACCAGAACGGCCATGTTGCCCGGCGCATGCTGGTTCTTCCACATCTTGGTGTGGGCCTTGGGGATCTGGTCCCAGCCGAACACTTCCGACATGCACGGATCGATGCGCCGGTCGATGACGAACTTGTTCGCCTCGGACGCCTGCTTCAGATGGGCGAAATGTGAGCCCTGAATGCGCTTTTGCCGCATCCAGACATAACGGGCATCGAAGGTGATGTTGAAGCCTGTCGTGCCCGCGCAGAAAACCACCATGCCGCCGCGCTTGACCACCAGAGCCGAGACCGGGAAGGTCTGCTCGCCCGGATGCTCGAACACCATGTCCACGTCATTGCCCTTGCCGGTGATGTCCCAGATGGCCTTGCCGAACTTGCGCGCTTCCTGCGTCCAGGTGTTGAACTCGGGGGAGTTGACCTTGGGCAGCTGGCCCCAGCAGTTGAAATCCTTGCGGTTGATCACGCCCTTGGCGCCCAGCGACATGACGTAATCGCGCTTGTCCTCGTCCGAGATGACGCCGATGGCATTGGCCCCGGCAGCTGCAGCCAGCTGCACGCCGAAGACGCCAAGGCCGCCCGAGGCGCCCCAGACCAGCACGTTCTGGCCCGGCCGCAGCTGGTGCGGTGCATGGCCGAACAGCATGCGGTAGGCGGTCGCAAGCGTCAGCGTGTAGCAGGCGGCCTCTTCCCAGGTCAGGTGCTTGGGGCGCGGCATCAGCTGCTGCGACTGGACGCGGGCGAACTGGGCGAAGGAGCCATCCGGCGTCTCGTAGCCCCAGATCCGCTGGGTGGGCGAGAACATCGGATCGCCGCCATTGCACTCCTCGTCGTCGCCGTCATCCTGATTGCAATGGATGACGACTTCATCGCCCACCTTCCAGCGCTTCACCTTGGAGCCGACGGCCCAGACAATGCCCGAGGCATCGGAACCGGCGATATGATAGGCGCTCTTGTGGCTGCCGAAGACGGAGATGGGCTCGCCAAGCGCGGCCCAAATGCCGTTGTAGTTGACGCCTGCGGCCATGACGAGAACCAGAACCTCGTGGCTGTCGAGCGTCCAGGTCGGCACCACTTCCAGCTTCATGGCCTCTTCCGGCGGGCCGTGCCGGTCCTGCCGGATGGCCCAGGCATACATCTTCTCCGGCACATGGCCGAGGGGCGGGATTTCGCCGATTTCGTAAAGATCCTTCAAGGGTGTGTCCCCCTTCGTCAGATTGTCATTCGCCTCGGATGCGGCCTGCGATGCTGCCTGTGCCACGGTCGCCATGGGTGTCCTCCTCCACTCCGGCATGAAACTGCCAGCCCGGCTCTTGCACGCCTCCCTGCGGCGCAGGACTATTGCAGCGCAGCAGCGGTTGGGTGCGAAAGACCCGCTATCGCGCAACTATCCGTCTAAAATTGCGTTTGATCTATACGACTATTGCTTAACTTGCGTTACGGCAGTCTGCCCTGTTTTGCGGTGCACAGAAGGCCAGGGCGGCGGGTGCAGGGCAGGATCAGGTGAGCGGACGCGTTCCGGTCACCTTCTCCACGATGGCCCGGGCAATCTCATGCTCGCCCATGATGATGGTGCCGACACCAAGGCCGGCGAGATGGTCCACCTCCGCGTCGAAATGCGCGCGGGCGATGATGTCGATCTCCGGATTGGCGGCCTTGGCCTGCATGACGATCTGCCCCGCCTCGAAGGCGTTGGGAATGGCGATGATCAGCCGCCGGGCCTCTGCGATGTTGGCGGCCTGCAGCACGTCCTGACGCGCGCCATTGCCAACGATCACCTCGATGCCGGCTTCCTTCAGCGCAGTCAGGGATTTGTCCGCATCCTCGATCACCAGCAGCGGTTCCCCTGCAGCCTGCAACTCCCGCCCGGTGAGGCTGCCGACCCGGCCGAAGCCGACGAGAATGGTATGCCCGGTCTGGCTGGTGGCCTGCACGACCGGCGTCTTCGCCTGCTTTTCAGCCGGTTGGGCCGCCGGTGCAGCGGCGGCACCTTCCTCCTGTGCTTCCGTTTTGGGCTTCAGCCAGTCGATCGCGGCAAAGAACAGCGGGTTGAGCAGGATGGACAGGATGGCGCCGGCAAGGATGAGATCGCGGCCCTGGTCCGGCAGGAGGTTCAGCTTGCCGCCAAGCTCGGCGAGAATGAAGGAGAACTCGCCGATCTGGGCAAGACTCGCGGCAATGGTCAGTGCGGTCTCCCGCGAATGCCCGAAGAGCCGGACAATGACAAAGGCCGCAACAGACTTGCCGGCGACGATGATGAAGACCGTTGCCATGACGGGCAGCGGGTCCTCGATGATGCTGGCCGGGTCGAACAGCATGCCGACCGAGACGAAGAACAGCACGGCGAAGGCATCGCGCAGGGGCAGGGATTCCTCGGCGGCCCTGTGGCTGAGCTGGGATTCGCTCAGGATCATGCCGGCGAAGAAGGCCCCCAGCGCCAGCGACACGCCGAAAAGCTTGGCCGCGCCAAAGGCGACACCCAGAGCGATGGACAGGACCGCAAGGCGGAACAGTTCGCGCGAGCCGGTGTGGGCGATGTAATGCAGGATCCAGGGGATCACCCGCCGCCCGATGATCAGCATCAGCGCCACAAAGGCCGCGACCTTGACCAGCGTCAGACCCAGGACGCCCCAGATGCCAAGGCCGAAACGGGCGGCCAGCGGATCCGGAGCGATGTTGCTTTCCCCGCCGATGACACTGGCAATTGCGGGCAGGATGACAAGCGCCAGCACCATGGCCAGGTCTTCGACGATCAGCCAGCCGACCGCGATGCGCCCTTGTTCTGTCGCAACGAGGCGGCGCTCTTGCAGGGCGCGCAGCAGCACCACGGTGCTGGCAACCGACAGGGCAAGGCCGAAGACAAGCCCGGAACGCAGCGGCCAGTCCATCATCCAGGCAAGGCCAGCCCCCATCAGCGTCGCGGCGAGGATCTGCACCAGTGCGCCCGGCACGGCAATCGCCCGCACCGACAAAAGGTCCTTCAGCGAGAAATGCAGGCCGACGCCGAACATCAGCAGGATGACGCCGATTTCTGCAAGTTCGGGCGCCAGATTCTGGTCGGCCACGAAGCCCGGTGTGTGCGGCCCCACCAGCACGCCCGCGATCAGGTAGCCCGCCAGCGGCGGCAGCCTCAGGCGGTTCGCAATTGCCCCCAGAATGAATGCGATGCCAAGTCCGGCAACGATGGTGGCAATCAGCGGCGTGTCATGGGGCATATGGCTGTTATCCTTCTGGAACTTTCTTTTTGATTGAGTTCGTCCGTGCGGTGCAAGTGCCCCGCCGGCAAAAAGCGGCGGGGCAGGTTGTTTTTATAGGCTCAGGCTTGCGCCGCCGGTTCGGCAGCCAGTGTTTCCGCCTTTTTCTGGCGGCGTTTGCGCCAGTCGCCGAGGAACAGCAGGATCGGCGCGGCGATGAACACCGATGAACTGGCTGCCACCACGATGCCGAACACCATCGGCACGGCGAAGCTCTCCACCGCGCTGCCGCCCCAGATGGCCATGGGCAGCATGGCCAGGAAGGCGGTGATCGAGGTGTAGAGGCTGCGGCCGAGGGTTTCGTTGATCGATTTGTCGATCATCTCCCGCAGCGGCATCTGCTTGTAGAGGCGCATGTTCTCGCGCATGCGGTCATAGACCACCACCTTGTCGTTGACCGAGTAGCCGACGAGTGTCAGCAGCGCGGCAATGGCCGTGAGGTTGAAGTCGATGCCGGTGAGCGCGAAGAAGCCGGCCGTCTTGGTCACGTCCAGCACCAGTGTGGCGATGGCGCCGACCGCAAAGGGCCATTCGAAGCGGGCCCAGATGTAGAGCAGCATGGCAAGGCTGGCCAGCATGACGGCAAGGATGCCCGCTGCCGCCAGTTCGCCGCTGACCTTCGGCCCCACCACCTCCGTACGCTCGACCTGGGAGCCGGGTGCAATCTGCGCAAGGTTGCTGCGGATGGTGTTGACGGCTGCCGTCTGCGCCTCCTCGCCGCCCGGCTGGCGCTCGGCCCGCAGGAGGACGTGGGTGGGATCGCCGAATTGCTGCAGGGCGATCTCGCCAAGGCCCAGCCCGCCCAGTCCGCTGCGCAGGCTGGCAAGATCCGCGGGACCTTGCGTTGTCACCTCCATCTGGATGCCGCCCCGGAAGTCGACGCCGAGGTTGAGGCCCGGCTTGATCAGCAGAGCCACCGAGGCAAGCGACAGGAAGATGGACATGCCGATGCCGATGAAGCGCCCGCGCATGAAGCGGATGCTGGTGCCGTCGGGGATCAGGCGGAAGCCGAAGGGCGGTTCGATGACCAGCTTCTTCAACCGCCACCTGCGCACGATGGCCGTCATGATGACCCGGACGATCGACACGGCGGTGAACATGGAAATGGCGATGCCGAGGCCCATGGTGACGGCAAAGCCGCGCACCGGGCCGGTGCCGAACCAGAACAGCAGCATCGTTGCGATCAGTGCCGTGACGTTGGAATCCACAATCGTCGCATAGGCGCGCCTGAAGCCGGCATCGAGCGCCGCATGGGCACTGAGCCCCTTGCGTGTTTCCTCGCGGATGCGTTCGTTGATCAGCACATTGGCATCCACCGCAAGGCCGATGCCGAGCACGATACCGGCAATGCCGGGCAGCGTCAGCGTTGCGCCCATCAGGCTGAGGGCGCCCAGCGTCAGCAGCACGTTCAGCGCCAGCGCGAAATTGGCGACAAGACCCCAGCGGCCGTAGAGCACCATCATGAAGGCAAACACCAGGCCGAAGCCTGCGATGCCGGTTTCAACGCCCCTTGCAATGGCATCGGCTCCCAGATCCGCGCCGACGGTCCGCTCCTCGATGACGGTGAGCGGGGCAGGCAGGGCGCCCGCGCGCAGCAGGGCGGCAAGGTCTGCAGCTTCCGCAATGGTGAAGTTGCCGCTGATCTGGCCCGAGCCGCCGGTGATCGGCTGCTGGATGACCGGTGCGCTCAAGACCTTGCCATCCAGCACGATGGCGAAGGGCTTGCCGGTGTTGGTCTTTGTGATTTCGGCAAACTGCCTTGCGCCGCTGCTGTCAAAGCGGAACAGCACCAGCGGAGCGCGGGTCTGCGGGTCAAAGCCTGCCCTTGCATCGGCCAGCCGCTCGCCTGACAGGGCCACACGGTTTTCGACCGGATATTGCGTGCCGCCTTTGACGGCGGGGAGCAGACTGACGCCGGCCGGCAGGCGTGCGCCCGGTGCGGCATCGGCCAGCATATGGAACGAGAGCTTGGCGGTGCTGCCGAGAAGCTCGCGGATGCGGGCCGGGTCCTGCACGCCGGGCAATTGCACCATGATGCGGTCCCCGCCCGCCCGCTGGATCACGGGCTCGGCGACACCGGCCTGATCGATGCGCATGCGGATGATCTCGAGGCTCTGGGCCACGGCCGCACTGATGCGGTCGCGGATGCCTTCTTCCGTCAGCTTCATCTCCAGCGTGCCGCTGCCCGTGCGGGTGATGGTCATGTCCGGCGCTCCGGCCATGCCGGGCATCAGTCCGCCTGCGGCGTTGATCAGCGGGCGCAGCGCTTCCACGGCGGCGTCCGTCTGCCCTTCATCCTTGAGGGCAATGGTGACGGTGCCGTCCCCGGCGCGCAGGGACGATGTGGCAATGCCGGCACTGGTCAGGCTCTGACGGGCCTGCCGCTGCAGATCGTCGATCCGGTCCTTCAGCAGGGCCTTCGTGTCCGTTTCCAGCACGAGATGCGATCCGCCGCGAAGATCGAGGCCCAGTGTGACGGGCTGTTTCGGCAGCCAGCCGGGCAGGCTGGCCAGTTGTGAGGGAGACAGGAAATTGGGCAATGCCGCCAGCAGCCCGAAGATGATGACAGCCAGATAGGCTGCAAGCACCCAGCGTGATTTGCGCATGGTGTGATGATCCATGGAACGGCACGCCCGCGCAGAGCCAGTCCTGCGCAAGCGTCAGCCGTGGAGAAAAACAGGGAAAGTCAGGTCAGAAAGGGAGCAATGCTCCGTCAGGCCGCAGCCGGAGGGGCGCGGGCATCAAAATCGCGCGGCAGTGCCAGTGCGGGCAGAGCAGGGGAAACCGCTGCCTGTGCCAGCCGTCCGGCCTGCGGAAGGTGCTCTGTGCCTGAGGGGGCAAGGCCAGCCGGATCAGACCCTTGCGGAGGTGGGGAGAGGTGACGGTCCGGCCCGGACTTGCGCCATTCTGCCGTTGCAGTGCGCCAGGCGTCTCTGGCGCGCTGGGCCGCTTGCGCGGCCTGTCCGGCGCTGGCAAGTCCGGCCTCGGCCCTTTGCAGATCCGGCCGGGAGATTTGTCCCGGCAGGGCCGTCCATTGCAGGGCGGCCAGAAAAGCCAGCAGCAGCAGCTTGAACAGACCCGGCGCAAGGTGCGATGCACCTGCGATCCTGTCTTCTGTGTCTTGTCTGCTGTGTGCCGGTGTCATGCCATGTCCGGGGTACGCCGCCATCTCGGGCGCTCTACCCGGGCAATGTGGCCAACATAGGGGCTCATGCTGCCGTTTGCCAGCCGTTGCGGCCGGAAAACCGGTATTTCGCCGGGGCCCTCACATGAAGACAGCCCCGCGCGGGGGCTGTCCTTGTCTTGCAGTGGTGGCGGTGGCTGTCAGCCGGCGCGGACGCGGCGGACGAAGCCTTCCACCTTGCCCTTCAGTTCCTCGGCCTGGCTGGAAATGCCGTTGGAGGCGCTGACCACATCGCGGGCGATGTGGCCGGTCAGTTCCGCGGCTTCGTTCACATCGGTGATGTTGCGGGACACTTCCACGGTGCCGGTCGCCGCTTCCTCGACATTGTGCAGGATTTCGGTGGTGGCCTTGTACTGCTCGTCGATGGAGCCGGAGATCATGCCGGCAATGTCGGAAATCTCGCCCACGACCGAGCGGATGCCCTGAATGGCGCCCACCACATTCGAGGTGCCCGACTGCACGTCGGAAACCAGCGAGGCGATTTCTTCCGTGGCCTTGGCGGTCTGGGCCGCAAGGTCCTTCACTTCCGTCGCCACCACGGCAAAGCCGCGTCCGGCCTCTCCGGCACGGGCTGCCTCGATGGTGGCATTGAGGGCGAGAAGGTTGGTCTGGGAGGCGATCTGGTTGATGAGGTTCACGATCTCGCCGATCTTCTGGGCCGCCTGAGCCAGACCCTCGGCCATGGACCCGGCCCGCGCTGCTTCGGTGTTGGCCTTGACGGTGATCTCGGCCGATACCTGCACCTGACGGCTGATCTCGCGGGTCGAGTTCGACATTTCCTCGGTCGCTGCGGCTACGGTGCGGACGTTGGCAGAAGCCTGTTCGGACGCTGCGGCCACGGCTCCGGCGCGGCTGGAGGTGCGCTCGGCCTGGGTGCCCATCTGCCCGGCATTGCGCTCCAGATTGAGGGCAGCTTCTGCCAGCGCCTGGGCCACGCCCATGACATCGGCTTCAAAGCCGGAGGCAAGGGCATCGAGTTCCTGACGCCGCATCGCTTCTGCCCGGGCCTTCATCTCTTCCTTTTCCTGCTCCGCGCTGCGGATCTGGATGGCATTGTCGCGGAAGATGGTCACGGCCTTGGCCATTTCGCCGATCTCGTCCTCACGCCCGGAGCTGGGGATCGGAATGTCGAGGTTGCCATGGGCAATCTGGCTCATGGCGCCGGTCATGGCGCTCATCGGGCGGATGACCTTGGCCGCAATGATCCAGAAGGCAGCCGCTGCGGTCAGCAGCACGAAGGCCATCAGGGCCAGCGTCGAGTAAAGGCTGCTGGCAGCATCCGCCCGCAGGATTTCGATGCGCTGCAGGGCTGCTTCGAAGGCGGCATCGCGGACAGCCAGAACGGCGGGCCACAGCGCGACACCACGCTGGCGGTAGGCGTTGCCGTCAATCTTGAACTCACCCGTGGCAAAGCCCGGCTGCACATCTGCCTTCAGGGCGGCGAAGGCATCCACATAGTTGGCCTTGGCGCCGGCAATGGCAGCCTTCACGGCCGGATTTGCGCCGGACTTGTCCGCTTCCTTGACAATCTCGCTCCAGATCTGGCGGACTTCGCCATCGAGGCGGGTAAAGGTCTCAAGCTGCTCGGGCGTGAGCGCCTGGCCGCTGACGACGAAGCCCTGCATCATGCCGGCCTGACGGCCACCGGTATCACGCAGCTGCCAGACGGTGCGGGCCAGCTTGCTGTAGTTGAGCGCAACGCCATCGACTTCGGCAAGGATCTCCATCTCGCGGTCGATGGTGTCCAGCACCGACTTGTTCATGTTCGCCGAGGCTGCGAAAGTCTCTTGCGAGGCCTTGCGGCGCTGCTCCAGCGGGGCGGAATAGACCAAACGGTCATTGGCTGCGCGCAACTGGAGCCAGTCTGCCTGGCTCTTCTTCACGATGTCAGCGGCGGCGGCACTGGCCGGCTCAAGCGCGGCAAGCTCTGCCGCTGCATCCAAGGCCTTGGTGAAGGCAACATCCGTCGGCTGGCGGCTCTTGGCAACGTCGGCCTCGCGCGAGCGTTCGGCCGCGTTTTCGGAATCCAGAAGAAGAGTGATCAGGCCCCGCTCCGCGTTCGCATTTGCGGGAATGTCAGACAGGGCCTGCATCGTCTTAACGCGCGCACTTGCAAGGCTATATTTCTGAAGCCTCGAGTTCGATTCAATACTTATCCATCCTGTGATCAGGCATGCCGTTGCGGCAAGTGTTCCGACAACGACTCTAAGGATAAATGACAATCTCATGTGACTGAGTTCCTGATTTCAACCTAACTATACTAGAGGTAAGTGCGTGTTAATTTTTTATTATTTGACGTTACGGCAAATTTGTACGGTGCGGTATTTTTCTTATGAAAATTATTTCGTTTGGTGAAATTATATTGCGCCGCAGCAGGGCGACTTTTGGCGAATTTATCCGGTGCCGCTGAGGCCTTATCGTGCTGGGATGGATGACGGTCGGCAGGCCGGGTGGAGGGTGTCCGCATGAGTGATGACAAGACGATGGGCGAGGGCGGCCGGAAGCGGGATGAGCCCTGGATCTTCCGCACCTATGCGGGGCATTCCACGGCGGCCGATTCCAACAGGCTCTACCGGGCCAATCTGGCCAAGGGCCAGACCGGTCTTTCCATCGCCTTCGATCTGCCGACCCAGACGGGCTATGATCCCGATGACCTGCTGTCGCGGGGCGAGGTCGGCAAGGTGGGCGTGCCGGTGGCGCATCTGGGCGACATGCGCACCCTGTTTCAGGACATTCCGCTGGAGCGGATGAACACGTCCATGACGATCAACGCCACCGCCCCCTGGCTGCTGGCGCTCTATGTGGCGGCGGCTGATGAACAGGGGGCAGACCGCAAGCGGCTGGCCGGCACCACGCAGAACGACATCATCAAGGAATATCTTTCGCGCGGCACCTATGTCTTTCCGCCCGCACCCTCGCTGCGGCTGACCACGGATGTGATCGCCTGGACTTACAGCGAGATGCCGAAGTGGAACCCGATGAATGTCTGCTCCTACCACCTGCAGGAGGCGGGAGCGACACCGGTGCAGGAGCTGTCCTTCGCGCTGGCAACGGCCATCGCCATTCTGGATGGCATGAAGGCAAGCGGGGCCATTCCGGAGGCGGAGTTTCCGCAGGCGGTGGGCCGCATTTCCTTCTTCGTCAATGCCGGCATGCGCTTCATCACCGAGATGTGCAAGATGCGCGCCTTCACCGAGCTCTGGGACGAGATCTGCCGCGACCGCTATGGCATCGCCGATCCGCGCTACCGCCGCTTCCGTTATGGGGTGCAGGTCAACTCGCTGGGTCTGACCGAGCCGCAGCCGGAGAATAACGTCTACCGCATTCTGATCGAGATGCTGGCCGTGGTTCTGTCGAAGAATGCCCGTGCCCGGGCCGTGCAGCTTCCGGCCTGGAACGAGGCGCTGGGCCTGCCCCGGCCGTTCGATCAGCAATGGTCCCTGCGCATGCAGCAGATCCTCGCCTATGAGACGGACCTGCTCGACTATGACGATATCTTTGACGGCTCCTCCGTCATCACCGCAAGGGTGGAAGAGCTGAAGGCCGAAGCGCGGGCAGAGCTGGCCCGGATCGATGCCATGGGCGGGGCCGTCGCTGCCGTCGAGACCAGCTACATGAAGCAGCAGCTGGTGGAGGCGAACAGCCGCCGGCTTGCCGGGATTGAAAGCGGCGAGCAGATCGTCGTCGGTGTCAACCGCTGGACAGAAAGCGAGCCCTCGCCACTGGCGGCCGGGGAAGATGGCGGCATCCTCACCGTTTCTGCCCATGTGGAAGATGAAGCCATCGCGCGCATCAAGGCCTGGCGTTCCGCCCGTGACGGGGCCGCTGCGGAGGCGGCGATTGCCGGGCTCAAGGCGGCGGCGCGCGAAGGGCGCAACATCATGGAACCTTCGATTGCTGCGGCAAAGGCGGGTGTCACCACCGGTGAATGGGGAGCAGCGCTGCGCGAGGTTTTTGGTGAGTACCGCGCCCCCACCGGCGTTGGCCGTGCCGCACGGGATGATGCGGGCGATGTGGCGGCGGTGCGCGAAAGCGTTGAAGCCGTCTCGCGCAAGCTGGGCCGCAGGCTGAAGTTCCTTGTCGGCAAGCCGGGGCTCGATGGCCATTCCAATGGCGCGGAGCAGATTGCCGTGCGTGCCCGCGACTGCGGCATGGAAGTGGTCTACGAGGGCATCCGCCTCACCCCGGCGCAGATCGTCAACGCGGCGCTGGAGGAGAGCGTGCATGTCATCGGCCTGTCGATCCTCTCCGGCTCCCATCTGGCGCTGGTGCGCGACGTGCTGGAACGGCTCCGGGCGGCAGGCATTGCCGATGTTCCCGTCGTTGTCGGCGGCATCATTCCGGATGAGGACGCCCGGACGCTGAAGGCCATGGGTGTTGCTGCGGTCTACACCCCGAAGGACTTCCAGCTCACCGGCATCATGGCCGATGTGGTGCGCATTGCCGGCGAGCAGGGAGAGCGGGCGGCCTGAGGGGGCTACACCCCGAACATCAGCCCGCAGCCGAAGACGACCAGTGCGGCGCCGATCCAGGCGCCGGGGGCCGGCATTTCGCCGGTGCGCCACCACAGGAGCGGCAGCTGCAGGGCTGGCGTCGTGGCGGACAGGGTGGAGATGATGCCCACCTTGCCGCCGGACAGCGCAAACAGCACCAGCGTCATGCCCACACCCATGCCGATGAAGCCGGACAGGGCCGTCCAGCCGGCAATCCTGAGCGTGAGCGGGTTCGCCGGTTTCAGATAGGCAAAGGGCAGGGCGCCGAGGCAGACAAGACCGAGTGCGGCGGTGCCGATGCGCACCGCAGAGGCTACAACCGGATCAACACCCGTTTCCATCACCGGACGGGCAATGAGCGAGCCGATGGACTGGGACAGTGCGGCGGCCAGCCCCAGCAGAAGGCCGATCCACACAGGCCCCTTGATGCTCTCCCAGGTGTGCAGCTGCGACCGGCGCTTGCCGAAGGCGATGGACAGCATCACCCCGGCGAAGCAGATGACGACACCGGCCAGCACCTGTCCGCTCAGCGCTTCGCCCAGCACCAGCCAGCCGAGCACCGCAGACATGGGTGCGTTCAGCGAGAACAGCATGGCGGTGCGGCGCGGACCCATGCGGTTGAGCGTCAGGAAAAGGGCCGTATCGCCGATGAAGATGCCGATGAGGCCGGAGAGCACCAGCGCGCCCATGTGCTCATAGCCGAGCGAGCTCCATCCGGGACCAATAGTCACCGCAGCAGCCAGCATGGCAAAGACCATCAGCATGCGCAGCCGGTTGAAGGCAATCGCACCCAGATGGGAGGACGGGGTGGCGGAGATGATGCCGCCGTAAGCCCAGAGGGCCGCCGCCGCGAGCGCGGCGATTTCATAGATGGGCATGATGGTGGGGGTCAGGCCGGCTGGGCCACTCCTGCTGGGCCGTTCCAGGCCGCGTCGAAGAAGGATTTTTCCAGCGCGCACATGTGCACAAACCGCTCTATGGCCCGGTTTCTCTGAGTTTCCGTGAGGCGGGAAGCGGTCCGGTCCATCTCGTCGCGCAGGAACGAGACAAAGCCCTCGAAGCCGGGGCCGGCGTGCAGATCGATCCATTCGGCCAGCCAGAAATCGGCCTGGCGCGGCTTTCGGGCCTCGCGTTCGCCCCAGGTCAGATAGACCCATTCGGCGCAGAGCAGGCACGCAAGCCCTTCCTCGTAGCTCGCCTCGGCGGCCTCCAGCAGCAGGCTGGCGAAGGCACGTGTGACGGGTCCCTGTGCGGCCTCAAGATAGACCTCCGGCGCCACATCGAGCGCTGCAAAGGAGCGGATGAAATAGTCGTTCTCGTTCGAGGTCAGCAGCGCCAGAAATGCCGCCAGCGGGCGCTTTGCCGCCATGTCCGGGGCCTTGGCCACCAGATAGCCGATCACGGACGCCAGATCCGTGATGAACGTATAGTCCTCGATGAGATAGCGGACATAGGCGTCCCGGGGCATGGTGCCGCTGCCGATGGCGTGGGTGAAGGGATGTTCCGTTGCCGCGGTCCAGTCCGCTCCGGCGGCTTGCACCAGCTGGTCCGAAAAGCGCGTGGCGGCATGGCCTGCAGCGGCTGTGCCCAAGATGCCCGTCATCTGTTTCCTCCATGGCCGCTGCAGCTGCCTGTCCGGCGCGCGCGGCGTTCTGTTCTGGCGGGCATCTTAAAGCTGAAAAGCCCCGGAGGTTCAATCCGGGGCTTTTGCTGACGGGATCTGTTCAGTGCAGAAGGATCAGGCGGCCTGCTTCTTCGGCTTGATCAGGCCGCGGTTCACCAGAACCTCGGCGATCTGCACGGCGTTGAGGGCAGCGCCCTTGCGCAGGTTGTCGGCCACGACCCACATGTTGAGGCCGTTCTCCACCGTGGCATCTTCGCGGATGCGCGAGATGTAGGTGGCGTCTTCACCGGCGGTCTCGTAAGGCGTGATGTAGCCGCCGTCCTCGCGCTTGTCGATGACGAGGCAGCCCGGCGCCTCGCGCAGGATGTCGCGTGCTTCATCGGCCGTGATCGGCTTCTCGAACTCGATGTTGACGCTTTCCGAGTGGCTGATGAACACCGGAACGCGCACGGCGGTGCAGGTGACCTTGATCTTCGGGTCGAGGATCTTCTTGGTCTCGGCCAGAACCTTCCACTCTTCCTTCGTGTAGCCGTCTTCCATGAACACGTCGATGTGCGGGATGACGTTGAAGGCGATGCGCTTGGTGAACTTCTGGTTCTCAACCGGATCATTCACAAAGATGGCGCGGGTCTGGTTGAACAGCTCTTCCATCGCCTCCTTGCCGGCGCCCGAAACGGACTGGTAGGTGGAGATGACGACGCGCTTGATGGTGGCCGCGTCATGCAGCGGCTTCAGCGCCACGACGAGCTGCGCGGTGGAGCAGTTCGGGTTGGCGATGATGTTCTTCTTGGTAAAGCCGGCAACTGCGTCCGCATTCACTTCCGGCACGATCAGCGGCACTTCCGCGTCGTAGCGCCAGGCGGAGGAGTTGTCGATGACGACGCAGCCCTGTGCGCCGATCTTCGGAGCCCATTCCTTGGCAACGCTGCCGCCGGCGGACATCAGGCAGATGTCGGTGTCGGAGAAATCATAGTTTTCCAGCGCCTGCACCTTCAGCGTCTTGTCGCCGAAGGAGACTTCGGTGCCCTGCGACCGGCGCGAGGCCAGCGGCACGACTTCAGCTGCCGGGAAGCCGCGCTCGGCCAGAATGTCCAGCATTTCGCGGCCCACATTGCCCGTGGCACCAACAATGGCGATCTTGTAGCCCATGAATTCCTCTCTCGTCCGTCTCCCCGCTTGCCCGGCGGGTCCGCACACGCGGCACCTGCCCGGCTCTTCGGCGCCCACCCATCCCGGGGGAGCGCGGGACGAGAGGCACCGTCAAACGGTGGTTTTAGCGGTGGTTTTAGTGAGTTTGGTCGCGGTGGTCATAAGACGAGCTGCAGCAGCGCTGGCCGGAGCCATCGCCTCAATGCCCATGTCTGCGGCAGCAAGCCGGAACATCATCGTCTCAATCCACACTCTCTAACGGCAGGACCGGCCACGCTTTTGGCGGGAATTGCGGCTGTTGTCAATGTTTGATTGGCCGGAGGCCGCTCCACCTCAGGGGTGGAACGGTGCGGTCCGGTTCCGCCCCAGCGTGGGGACGGCGATGATGAAGGCGCAGGCCGCACAGGCGGCGATGGCGCCCACCATGGGCAGCACACTTCCGTCGAAGAACGGGCTGGCCAGCACCAGCATCAGGGCGCCAGCCAGCATCTGCAGCGTGCCGCCGAGGGACGAGGCAAGGCCTGCGTTCTCGCCGTGATCGTCCAGCGCCATCACCATGGTGGGCGCAATGACGAGACCAAGGCAGGCATTGCCGAGGAAGAGCAGTACCATCACCACGGCCAGAGCATCGAAGCCGAAGGCCACCAGCGTCACCAGCACCCCGTTGCACAGGGCAAAGCCGGTGACGGCCAGAAAGGCGACGCGCGCCATGCCATGCTTGCGCCCGAGCCCGGCCGCGAGCTGCGACGTGCCGAAAAAGCCGATGGCATTCAGCGCGAAGGCAAGGCTGAAGCCCACCGGGCTCATGCCGTAATGGCCAGTATAGACAAACGAGGCCGCGCCGATGAAGACGAAGAAGCTTGCCATGCCGAAGCCGCCCGTCATCGTCAGCCCGAGGAAGCGGGCATCGCGCATCAGGTCAAGGCAGCCTCCGAAAATAGCTTTCGGCCGCAGCGGCATGCGCCGGTCCGGCGGCAGGGTTTCGGGCAGCTGCCAGGCGGTGAGGGCCATGGCCAGCGCTGCGGCGAGGCCAAGGGCCACGAACAGGAAACGCCAGCTTCCCACCGCAATGATGGCCGAGCCGGTGAGCGGAGCCAGCATCGGCGAGATGCTGATCACCAGCATCACCAGCGCCATCAGCTGCGTGGCTTCCGTGCCGGTGTGCATGTCGCGCACGATGGCGCGCGGAATGACCATGGCAGCCGCAGCGCCCAGGGCCTGTACGAAACGGCCGAAGACCAGCCAGTTGATATCCGGGGCCAGCGCACAGATGGCCGATCCGGCAATGAACACGGCAAGCCCTGCGTAAACAGGACGCTTGCGGCCCAGCCAGTCTGCCATTGGGCCATAGATCAGCTGGGCAAGGCCAAAGGCGAGAAAATAGGCGGTAAACGTCATCTGAGCAGCGCTGGCGGTCGTGCCAAGGCCAGCCGTGATCTGCGGCAGGGCCGGCAGATAAAGATCGACCGCAAAGGGGCCAATGCAGGAAAGCAGGCCAAGCACAAGGGCAAGGCGCGAGAAGCCGCGTGTCATCCTGGGTGTCCGCAAAAGGAGAGCGTGGGAATGGCTGGCGGCACTCAAGTGGCCAGCCGGCGGATGTTGAGCCATCCGCAAGGAGTGCCTGAGTAAAAACCCGGCGGGGGGCTTCTGTCCAGAATTTATCTGCAGTCTGACACCCCGAGCCTTGCGGGCTGTGGCGCAACTGCCGCAGTTCGGGGTTCTGCGTCACAAAAGCTTCACCGCTCTGTCACCGCAGCTTCGTCTGTGCTGCCTAGCGTGCCCCGTCTTTCAACCAAACATCTCGCTTCGGGGGAGCATCATGATTTCTCTGCGCAGCCAGCTTCTGGCTGGTTTTTCCGTTTTGGCTGCGGTTTCACACGCATCTGCCGCCGATACCTATTTCACCCGCATCGCCACCATGCCGGTCTACAAGACTCTGGCCGAAGGCGTTGATCCTGCGACGCAGACCTCTGCCGAGATCATCACCGCGACGAAGGATGGCCAGACGCTGGTCTTTTCCGACAGCCCCGGTGAAGCCGTTGTATTCGTAGACATCGCCAATCCGGCTGAGCCGAAGCCAGCTGGCCGCATCGCCATGGGCGGTGAGCCCACGTCGGTTACGGCGGCGCAGAAGTTCATCCTCGCCGGTGTCAACACCAGCCCGAACTACACCGAGCCGTCGGGCCATCTGGCGGTGATCAGCCTTGCGGACCAGTCCATCGCCGCCACCTGCGACGTGAAGGGCCAGCCGGATTCGGTCGCCATTTCGCCGGATGGCAAGTTCCTGGCCGTTGCCATCGAGAACGAGCGCGATGAAGAGCTGAACGAAGGCAAGCTGCCGCAGCTTCCCGCCGGCCATGTCGCCATCTTCGATCTGGACGCCGATGGCATGCCCGTCAACTGCGATGCAGCCCGCATCGTTGACGTGACCGGACTTGCCGAAATCGCGCCGGAAGATCCGGAGCCGGAATTCATCTCGATCAACGAAGACAACGTCGCGGTCCTGACGCTGCAGGAGAACAACCATCTGGCCCTCATCGATCTGGCCTCCGGCACGGTGACCGCGCATTTCTCCGCCGGTACCGCCAGCGCGGAAGCTGTTCCGGTCGCCAAGGGCGCCAGCTCCGACGCCTCGGGCAACACCGAGAACGTCAAGCGCGAGCCCGATGCCGTGGCCTGGCTCGACAATGACCGCTTCATCACCGCCAACGAAGGCGACTATGAAGGCGGCTCGCGCGGCTTCACCATCTGGAACACCAAGGGTGAAGTGCTCTACGACAGCGGCAACAAGCTTGAGCACATCGCCATGATGACCGGCCACTATCCGGCCAAGCGCGCGTCCAAGAAGGGCACTGAGCCGGAAGGCGTCGCCATCGGCGAGTTCGGCGGCCAGAAGCTGATCTTCGTGAACTCCGAGCGCGCCAACATGGTGTCGGTGTTCAAGGACACGGGCGGTGAGCCTCAGCTCCTGCAGATGCTGCCCACCCATGTGGCGCCGGAGGGCATCCTGGCGATCCCGTCCCGTAATCTCTTCGTTGTCGCCAATGAGGCCGACAAGCCGAAGGACGGTCTGCGCTCGCAGGTTAGCATCTATGAATTTGGCGCAGACAAGCCGGCCTATCCGGTGCTGACCTCCGCCTTTGATCCGGAAACCGGTGCCCCGATCGGCTGGGGCGCCCTTTCGGGCCTTGCGGCTGACAAGACCGACCCGAACAAGCTCTATGCGATTTCGGACAGTTTCTATGATCAGGCCCGGATCTACACGCTCGATCTGTCGATGAGCCCGGTGGAGATCACGTCCTATGTGAACATCACCGGCGGCTCGCCGAAGAAGTTCGACATGGAAGGTATTTCGCTGGCTAAGGATGGCGGTTTCTGGCTTGTCAGCGAAGGCAATCCGGAGAAGGAAGGCGTGCCGCATCTCCTGGTCAAGGCTGATGCCGATGGCAAGGTGACGGAAGAAATCAGCCTGCCGGAAGCTCTCGTTGCCCAGTCCAAGCGTTTCGGTTTTGAGGGCGTTGCCGAGTTCGAGCGTGGCGGCAAGACGCTGGTCGTGACTGCGATCCAGCGCGAGTGGGGCGATGATGCCAAGGGCCTCGTCAAGCTCGGCATCTATAACCCGGCGGACAAGTCCTGGGGCTTCGTCCACTATCCGCTCGACGCTCCGAAGAGCTCTGCCGGCGGCTGGGTTGGCCTGTCCGAAATCACCCATCTGGGCGGCGAGCGCTTCGCCGTGCTGGAGCGTGACAATCAGGGCGGCGAACTTGCTGCCATCAAGCAGATCACCGTGATCGATCTTGCCGGCATCGAGCCGGTTGCCCTCGGTGGCACCCTGCCGGTGGTGGAAAAGACCGTGAAGCTGGATCTGATCCCGGCACTGGCCTCGTCCAAGGGCTGGCTGCTCGACAAGCCGGAAGGCTTTACCGTCACTGCCGATGGCCGGATGATCCTCGTCACCGACAACGACGGCGTCGACGATGCGCCGGGCGAGACGCAGATCTTCACCCTCGGTTCGGTGGACAAGCTGAACTGATCTCTTCCGCAGATGCCATGACCGGAGCCCGGGCCTCACGCCCGGGCTCTTTTTGTTTCAAACGGCATGTGCGCGAAGAGGCTTGGCAGCCCGGTCAGGGCGTCAGGATCACTTTGCCCATGACCTTGCGGTCTGCGATTTCCTGGATGGCCTTTGCGGCCTCCTCCAGCGGGTAGACCGCGTGGATCTGCGGCTTCAGCCGGTCCTGGCGCACCCAGTCGAGAATCTGGCTCATGTTGGCCCAGTGGCCCTCGGGGTCGCGGATGATCGATTCGCCCCAGAAGACGCCGAGGACATCACAGCCCTTCAGCATCACCAGATTGAGCGGGATCTTCGGTATTTCGCCGGCCGCAAAGCCGATGACCAGATAGCGGCCTTCCCAGCCGGTGGCCCGCAGCGCCTGTTCGGCCAGATCACCGCCCACCGGATCATAGACCACATCGGCCCCGGCGCCGTCCGTCAGCTCCTTGATCCGCGCCTTCAGGTTCTCTTTCTCGTAATTGATGGTCAGCACCGCGCCGAGCTGGCGGGCGCGGTTGAGCTTTTCTTCCGAGGAGGCGCAGGCGATGACGCGTGCGCCCATCAGGGAAGCGATCTCCACCGCGGCCTGTCCCACGCCGCCGGAAGCGCCCAGCACCACCACGGTTTCGCCTTCCTGAAGCTTTGCCCGGTCGCGGAAGGCGTGCAGCGTGGTGCCATAGGTGACGGAAACCCCGGCAGCTTCCTCGAAGGAAATCCCCTCGGGCATGGGGATAAGGTCATCCTCGCTGGCCGCCACCAGTTCCCGCGCCGCGCCGAAGCGGATGTAGCCGATCACCTTGTCGCCCGGCCGCAGGCGTTCCACGCCCTCGCCGGTGCGCTCCACGATGCCTGCAAATTCGGCGCTGGGGGAGAAGGGCATTTCCGGCCGCAGCTGGTATTTGCCCTGAATGATCAGCGTGTCGAAGAAGTTCAGCGCGCAGGCTTTGACGCGGACCAGCACTTCGCCCGGGCCAACGGAGGGCGCAGGCAGATTTTCAACGGTCAGCGACGAGGCCGGGCCGTAGGAGTGACAAAGGATGGCTTTCACGCAGGGGCCCCCGCTCCACACATGTTGTGAACCATGGTTAATCTGCGGTCCGCAGTGCTGCACTGCAAGAGAAATCTCGTTACGGAAAGCGCTGCGCGGTGGGGCCCCATGAACGTCGAAGCGCGTTGACGGGTTGAGGCGGCCAGTCCCAGCGTCTATGAGCCCCTAGAGGCATGACGGAAGAAGGAAGTGGAAGATGCGCGGCTATTTCGGTGTGGGGGCTGAGGGCCTGTCCAAGCGGATGAACCTTGGCAACCTGATGCGCTCGGCGCATGCCTTCGGGGCGAGCTTCTTCTTCACCGTGGATGCCGGGCCTGCCATCCGCCGGGCGCCGCGCTCCGACACCTCCAAGAGCCCGGACCATCTGCCGCTGTTCGAATGGGACACGGTGGACACCATGGATCTGCCCGCGGGCTGTCAGCTGGTCGGCATCGAGCTGACGGACGAGGCCATCGATCTGCCGAGCTTCATGCACCCGCTGCGCGCTGCCTATGTGCTGGGGCCGGAGCGCGGCTCCCTGTCCTCCGCCATGCTGGCGCGCTGCGACCATGTGGTGAAGATCCCGGCCAAGTTCTGCATCAACGTCGCCACCGCCGGGGCCATCGTGCTCTATGACCGGCACCGGGCGCTGGGCCGCTACGCTGACCGGCCGGTCACAGCGGGCGGGCCGAAGCAGGACAAGACCCCGCACCGCCATGGCGGGCCCATCATGCGGCAGGGGCGGCAGATTCCGGGCTGGGAAGACTGATATCAACTTCCGGTGAGTCTGGTTCACCGGAAGTTGATGAAGCCCGTGCGGCGCTTGAGCAATTTTCAGGCGTGATGCGCCAGCATCATCAGCCGTGTTCAGTCGATGTCGACCGCCGCATCTGCCTCCAGCACCTGCCGCAGGCGGGCGAAGGCAAGGCGGATGCGGGACTTGACGGTGCCGAGCGGCAGGCCGGTGCTTTCGGCGATCTCGTTGTGTGACAGCCCGAGGAAAAAGGCCTGGCGCACCACCTCCCGCTGAGCCTCGGGAAGCTCCTCGAGAGCTGCGCGGATGCGCTCCTCCCGCAATCCTGTGTCGAGAATGACATCGGGATCTTCCGGCGCGGAGGGCTGCAGGGCGGGATCTTCCGCATCCAGATCGCCGTTCTTCAGGCGGCGCAGGGAGTCGATGCGCCGGTTGCGGGCAATGCGGAACAGCCAGGTGCTGGCAGAGGCCTTGCTCTTGTCGAAAAGGGCGGCCTTGCGCCACAGGATGACCATCACCTCCTGCGCCAGTTCCTCGGCGCTGGCGCTGTCGGTGCCCTGCTGCATCAGGTAGCCTTTGATGCGCGGCGCGAAGTGATCGAATAATTCGATGAACGCAGCCTTATCCTGCGTTGCGGCGACCTTCTCGATCAGTTCTGAAAAATACTGCGCCTGACTCACCGCAGACTTCACTCCCAATGCGCCGGGTTTTAACCCGGTCATAATCCGGTAATCCCGGAACGTATGTCACACTCTCGCCCGATTTATCCAGCCAGCGTGCGCATGACGCGAGCCGATAATAGCGGGAATGGCGGCGAGCGCCACGCGATTGATTGGCTTTCAACCCTTTCGTAACCGGCTTTAAGGTAGCCTTAATCCAAGGTTTATATGCCGGACGACACTTGAGTAAAATCTGAAGCGTTTGACGCGCAAGCAAAACGGTGTGGAGATGATGCAAGCACGAACCCTGGTAACCGCCGGTCTGTTCCTCGCTCTGTCCGGAGCTGCCGCCGTCGCCCAGGCTCCGACGCTGCTGAAGCAGCAGAGGGATTGGGCGGCCTATACCCACGCGAGCGGTGGCGGCAAGGTCTGCTTCGCCCTGACCAAGCCCACGCAGATGCTGCCGACGGACCGTAATCACGGAGATGTGTTCTTCTTCGTGTCGACCCGTCCTTCGGAAGGCGTGAACAGCGAGCCGAGCCTGCAGGTCGGCTATCCGCTGCGGGAAGGATCGCAGGTGACTGTCGATATCGACGGCAAGCCCTTCACCATGTTCACCAAGAACGATGGGGCATGGGTGGAGAACGCGGCCGCCGAACAGCAGCTCGTTGCCGCCATGAAGGCGGGCAGCAAGATGAGTGTAAGGGCTGTTTCGGGCCGCGGCACGGAAACATCCTATGCCTTCTCGCTCTCGGGCGTGACGGCGGCCATCGACACGGCCAACCAGGCCTGCCGCTGAGCCTGAAGGCAGCCGGTTGTACCGGCCGCCTGGCACTCCGCGGACCAGCGCCTTGAACACGGCGCACAGGGGGCAGCCTCCGGGCTGCACCCCTTGCCGCACGGCATTTGCCGCCTCTCATCGCATCGGCAGTTGATTTTCCGGCGCTCCTGTGGTTTTTCAGGCGCCAATGGACGCGGCTCCTGCGGGAGGCTGCGCCTTTTCTGTTTTCAAAGCGCTGAAGCAGCGGACTGGTCCGTTCCGGCGCGTGGCCTTTGCGGCCTCTCAACCTTCGGGTTTTGACCCTCGGATCTGGATACTGGACGCCATGGCGATCTCGCTTGACCTTGCGCATCGTTCCGCCGCGCAGACACCTGCAGCTGCACAGCCGGCCGCTCCGGCCCCGGCGCTCGTTGCTGCGGCGGAAAAGCCCACGCTGATCGGTCTCGACAGGGCCGGGCTCGCCGAAGCCATGGCCTCCATCGATATCCCCGAGCGCCAGCGCAAGATGCGCGCCCAGCAGTTGTGGCACTGGCTCTATGTGCGCGGGGTGTCTGACTTTGGCCAGATGAGCAACATCGCCAAGGACCTGCGCTACACGCTGCAGGACCATTTCTCCATTGCGCGGCCGGAAATCGTCTCGGAGCAGATCTCCGTCGACGGCACGCGCAAGTGGCTGTTCCGCTTTCCCCCGCGCGGGGCAGGGCGTCCGGTGGAGATCGAGACCGTCTATATTCCGGAAGAAGGGCGCGGCACGCTCTGCGTTTCCTCGCAGGTGGGCTGCACGCTGACCTGCACCTTCTGCCACACCGGCACCCAGAAGATGGTGCGCAATCTCACCTCGGAAGAGATCCTCTCGCAGATCCTGATCGCGCGCGACCGGCTGGGCGATTTTCCTGACGCCGCTACCCCGCAGGGTGCCATCGTGCCGTCCGAAGGCCGCCTCGTCACCAATGTGGTGATGATGGGCATGGGCGAACCGCTCTACAATTTCGACAATGTGAAGCAGGCGCTGCTGATCGCGTCCGATGGCGACGGCCTGTCGCTGTCCAAGCGCCGCATCACCCTGTCCACCTCCGGCGTTGTGCCAGAAATCGCCCGCACGGGCGACGAGATCGGCTGCATGCTGGCGATCTCCCTGCATGCGGTGCGCGATGATCTGCGCGACGTGCTGGTGCCGATCAACAAGAAGTGGCCGATCCAAGAGCTTCTGGACGCCTGCCGCCGCTATCCGGGCCTGTCCAATGCCAAGCGCATCACCTTCGAATATGTGATGCTGAAGGGCGTGAACGACAGCGATGCGGATGCGCGGGAACTGGTGCGCCTGCTCGCGGGCATCCCGGCGAAGATCAACCTCATCCCGTTCAACCCCTGGCCGGGCTCGGACTACGAGTGCTCCGACTGGGAACGGATCGAGGAATTCGCCGACATCGTCAACCGCGCCGGCTATGCCTCGCCCATCCGCACCCCGCGCGGCCGCGACATTTTCGCCGCCTGCGGCCAGCTCAAGTCCGCCTCCGAGCGCATGCGCAAGAAGGACCGGGACGCGCTGGAAGGCGCTGCCTGACACTTTAGAAAGAATGGTCCGCACAGGCGTGCTGCCTGCGCGGAGCTTTTCGTCTTCACACCGGATTTTCATTGCGGCGGTAAACGCGCAGCCGGTGCCCGTCCGGGTCTGCGGCGGTGAAGGTGTAGCCGAAATCTCTCTGCTCGGGCTTCTGCAGGATGACGGCGCCGATCCCGGCCCAGGCGCGGTGGGTGGCCTCGAGCTCTTCATTGCTCGCGCATTCGAACATCACTTCGGTGCCGCCAATCTGGCCGTCCGAAGGCGGGATGACACTCTGCCCCTGCCACAGGCCGAGCTTGAACCCTTCAGGCGTTACGAACATGGCAAAGCCCGGCATCTGTTCCACCGGGCCCATGCCCAGCAGCCTGGCATAGAAAGCCGCGCTTGCGGCGGTATCCTGCACATAGAAAATCACGAAATTGGACGGCTTCATCTGTCTCTCTCCTTCCGGTGTTGGACAGGAAGAGATTAGACAATGATGCTGCCAGAAAATGGCAGTATCAATCCACGTCTGTGCGGGTTTTCAGCAGCTCCCACCATTCCTTCATCATCACCTGTCTGCGGCGGGGGTAGCGCTTGCCTGTTTCCTCAAGACTGAGGATGCGATCCGTCCGGAAATGGCGGTAGTCCTGGCGCAGCTCGCACCAGGCGGAAATGACGCGCACCTTGTCGAAAAACCCCAGCGCAAAGGGCCAGATGCTGCGCGCCGTGGTGCGCCCGGCCGCGTCTTCATAGGCAATCTGCAGGATGTGCTCGCGGCGGATGGCGAGCCGGATGACGGTCAGATCCGCTTCCGGCCGCTGCGGCGGCTCGCCCGGCCCGGCCAGCAGGTTGGTGGCATCCAGCTGTTCGCGCAGATCTTTCGGAAGCACTGCGGCAATCTTGGCGAGCGCATTTTCAGCCGCCTGTCCCAGTGCTCCGCCCGCCCGCTTGGAGACCCAGCGTGAGCCGAGCACAAGGGCTTCCAGCTCGTCTTCTGTGAACATCAGGGGCGGCAGCATGAAGCCTGGCTGCAGCACATAGCCGACGCCCGGTTCTCCGGTGATGCCGGCCCCTTGCGCCTGAAGCGTGGCGATGTCCCGGTAAAGGGTGCGGATGGAAATGCCAAGCTCCCGCGCCAGGCTTTCGCCGCTGACGGGCCTGCGGTGGCGCCGCAGGATCTGGATGAGATCGAGCAATCGGGCAGAACGGGACATGCCTCATCTTGCCACAGTCTGCTGCCGGAATCTGTCATCATGTTGCAAGGCCGGATGGTTCTTTGTGCCTTTTCGGGCGCAGCTATCCCGCCGGATGACTGGCGGCAAAGAAAGGGCCCGGACGGGATGCCGTCCGGGCCCTTGATGCGGGTCTTTGCGATGCAGCTTTGCACCGAGTGCCGCCGTGCCGGCGGCTCCGGCACCTTTGAGGGTCAGGCCAGTCCGTGCTTGCTGAAGGGCAGCACGGTCACATAGTCGCCCCGCGCGGCTGCGATTGCATTGGCCACTGCCGGTCCGATCGGCGGCGTGCCGGGTTCGCCAATGCCGGTCGGTGCTTCTTCCGATGGGACGATATGCACCTCGATGACAGGCATGTCGGACATGCGCAGGGGCAGGTAGGTGTCGAAGTTCGACTGGTCCACCTCGCCGTCCGTGAGCGTGATCTCGTTGCGCAGCACGGCGCCAAGCCCATAGCCAATGGCACCTTCGACCTGAGCCCGGATATTGTCCGGATTGATCGGGATGCCGCAGTCCACGGCGCAGACGACCTTTTCCACCTTCACCGTGCCGTCTTCGCGGAAGGAGATTTCCGCAACTTCGGCCACATAACTGCTGAAGGAGGTGTGAACCGCAACGCCGCGGTAACGGCCCTCGGGAAGCGGGGTGTCCCAGCCTGCCTTTTCTGCGGCCAGCCGCAGAACGCCCAGCTTGCGCGGATCATTCTTGATCAGGCTTTCGCGGAAGGCGACCGGATCGGCGCCGGTCTCCCGGGCGATGCGGTCGATCATGGTCTCCATCACATAGGCCGTGTGGGTGTGCCCGACCGACCGCCACCACAGCACCGGCACCGGCGTCGCGGTCATGTGCGCTTCCAGCTGGAAGCCGGGGATGCCGTAGGTCGTGCCATGCACGCCTTCCACCATGGTGTCATCGATGCCGTTCTTGATCATGAAGGCTTCGAACCCCGTGCCCTTCATGATGGACTTGCCCGCGATGCGATGCTGCCAGCCGGTGATCCGGCCTGCCTCGTCCAGTCCCACCTTCACCTTGTGGGCCGTCATCGGGCGGTAATAGCCGCCGCGAATGTCGTCCTCACGGGTCCAGACAATCTTCAGCGGCTGGGGGGCATGGCCTGCCTCATGCCGTGCCTTGGCAATCAGTGCCGCTTCGGCGAAATAGTGGCTGTCCGGCTGGGCGCGCCGGCCGAAGGAGCCGCCGGCCCAGAGCGTGTTGATCGCCACCTTGTCCGGTGTCAGGCCAAGGATGGCGGCGCTGACGGCCTGATCCGTCGTCTGGAATTGCGAGCCGGTCCAGAAGGTGGCGCTGCTGCCGTCGTAAAGCACGGTGATGTCCAGCGGCTCCATCGGTGCATGCGCCAGGAAGGGGAACATGTAATCCGCTTCGATGACCCGCGCCGCCCCGGCCAGCAGGGGCTCTGCATCAGCATTGCCTTCCGCGGCTGCGCCCGGTGTGCCGGTCAGGTCTCTCAGCTCGGCTTCCATGTCCGCAGTCGAACGCATTTCGGCGGCGCTGTCGTCCCAGGTGACGGAGAGGGCATCGCGCCCCTGCATGGCCTGCCAGGTGCCGCTTGCCAGAACCGCAACACCACTGGGCACGGTGATCACATCCACCACGCCCGCAATGGCCCGGGCGGCGCTGTCATCGACGCTGGCAACCGTGCTGCCGAAGCGCGGAGGGCGGGCGAGAACGGCGGTCAGCATGTTGTCGAACCGCTGGTCCATGCCATAGACGCCGGCAGCCCCGGCGGATTTGCGCGCCGTGTCGACCCGCTTGAACGACTTGCCGATATAGACCCATTCGCCCGGGGTTTTCAGCCGTGGCTCGGCTGGAACGGCCTCGGCCGCCGCAAGCCCGGCCATCTCGCCGAAGCTCGCTGATTTGCCGGAAGGATGAGAGATCCGGCCCGCGCTGACGGTGACCTCAGCTGCGGGAACCGACCAGGCCTTGGCGGCTGCCTGAACCAGCATGCTGCGCGCGGCAGCACCGGCCGTGCGGTATTGCACGAAGGAATTGGCAATGGCGGTGGAGCCGCCCGTGCCCTGAATGCCGAAGAGCAGGTTCTTGTAGAGCGCGGCGTCGGCCGGGGCGAAATCGGCGCGGACCTGGGCCCAGTCTGCGTCCATCTCGTCCGCAACCAGTGTCGCAAGACCCGTGGCGACACCCTGTCCCTTGTCGAGATGCTTGGACAGGACAACGATGGTGTTGTCCGGCAGCACATGCACGAAGGGCTGGAACATGCCTTCAGACGTTGCGGCAGCTGCAGTTCTTGTGCTGCCCGGCAGGGTGAGGCCGATCAGCAGCCCGCCGGCAGCGCCTGCGGAAAGCTTGAGGAAGCCGCGCCGGCTGGGCGCTGCAGCGGTGAGGGGAGAGACGATTCTGTGCAGCATTCTGTCAGCCCTCCAGCTTGTCTGCAGCCGCATGAATGGCTGTCTTGATCCGGGCATAGGTGGCACAGCGGCAGACGTTGCCATCCATGGCCGCCTCGATATCGGCGTCGGTGGGTTTTGGTGTTTCCATCAGCAGGGCCGTTGCGGCCATGATCTGCCCGGACTGGCAATAGCCGCACTGCGGCACGTCAAGTTCCGTCCACGCTGCCTGAATGGCCTTGGCGGCCGGGCTTTCAAGCCCTTCGATCGTGGTGATGCTGGTTCCTTCCACATCGCCCAGATAGGTCTGGCAGGAGCGGACCGGGGTGCCGTCCAGATGCACCGTGCAGGCGCCGCACTGGGCTACGCCGCAACCGAACTTGGTGCCGGTAAGGCCGAGGGTGTCGCGAAGGACCCAGAGCAGGGGCGTGTCCGGGTCGGCGTCGATCACCTGTTCCTTACCGTTGAGTGTCAGGGTAACTGGCATGAAGGGCTCCCGTGGCTAGCTTGTGTTGGCTAGGGGTAAACTACACGGTGCAGTTTACATCAGGGAACGGCGTTATGTAAACTCCCGAGTTTACATGGGGGCCGGTTTCTGGAAAGAAAGGGGCATGACCGAGGAAAGAGAGCTTTCGCTCAGCGAGCAGAAGCGCAAACAGATCATTGAAGCCGCCGTGGCCGAGTTTCAGGAGCGCGGATTTGCCGGGGCCAGCATGGACCGCATCTCCGGCCGCGCAGGTGTTTCCAAACGCACGGTCTACAATCACTTCGACAGCAAGGAAGCGCTGTTCCGTGCCATCACGGATTGCCTCGCTTCCTGGATGACCGCTGCCCTCAATGTGACGTTCCGCCCGGACCTGCCGGTTGCCGGGCAGCTTGAAGCCCTTGGCTGGGCCGAGGGCGAACTTCTGGTCAATCCCTGCTTCCTGCGGATGGCGCGCATGATCTTTGGCGAGGCGTTCCGTGATCCGGTTCTGTCTGCCGAAGTTGCCGCGCGCATGGACAAGTTCCGTGTTTTCGAAAGCTTCATGCAGGATGCTTTCGCAGCCGGTGCCCTGCAAAGGGGAAAGCCGGAAGTGGCCGCCGCCCAGTTCCTGGGGCTGCTGAAGTCGCGCGGCTTCTATCCCTATTTCTTCTCGGGCAGCGCGGTCGGCCGGGAGGAGATGGGCGCGATCATCTCCGAGACCGTGGATATGATGCTGCGGGCCTATGGCCCCGTCTCCGGGGCTGGCGCCTGAAGGCCGCCTGACAGGCGGCCTGGCCCGGTCAGAGCGAAAAAAAGGCCCGGACGGGGATGCCGTCCGGGCCCTTTCTGTTTGCGTTACAAGCCCTTACTGCGGGCGGGCGACCAGTTCGTGACTGATCTGGCCAAGCCAGGTTTCGGTCACCACGTCATCGCCGTGCTTGAGGAAGGCCCGGGCTTCGATCGGGTCATGATCTTCCACCTTGGCGTCGAAGATCAGGCGCCAGCGGTCCGTGCCGACGACCGGAAGGACGTAAGGGTTGATCGGCTCGCCGCGCGACAGTTCCACCACCGCCGTCACACCATCCTGCTGGCCGAGACCCTTGAGGGCCGGGCCCTCGAAGTCGATGGACAGCTTGATCTGGTCTGCCGGGCGCGGCTGGCCGGGAACACCGCCCTGACCGGCACGGGTGGCTACGGTGCGGGCGCCGGAGCCGGGCAGCGGATGGGCGTCCTTCCAGTGCATCCGGTAGGAGAAGCTGCGCTCCTCACCGGCGGCCGGCAGGTTGCTGGGGATGAAATAGGCGACGATGTTGTCGTAGATCTCGTCATCGGTCGGGATCTCGATCAGCTGCACAGCGCCTTCGCCAAACGGCGTCAGCGGCTCCAGCCAGACGGACGGGCGCTTTTCATAAAACACGCCGTCATCTTCATAGTTGGTGTAGGCGCGGTCACGCTGGGCCAGGCCGAAGCCCTTCAGGTTGGAGGCCTCGAAGGTGGAGGTGCGCACGCTCTTCGGGTTGTTCAGCGGACGCCAGATCTGCTCGCCGTTTTCCATGACGATGGCAAGGCCGTCCGTGTCATGCACTTCCGGGCGCCAGTCGAGGCCCGTGGAGCGGTTCGTCTCCGAATACCAGTACATGCTGGTCAGCGGCGCGATGCCGAGGCGCTCCACCGGCTTGCGGAAGAACAGGCGGCTTTCCACGTCGATGGTCTGGCCCGCACCGTCCTTGTTGCGCATGGTCATCTTGTAGGCCCCGGCAACGCTGGGGCTGTCCATCAGCGCGTAGAGCACCATGGTTTCTTCCGGAGCCTCGCCCGGCGCCAGCCAGAAGGACGTGAAGCGCGGGAATTCCTCCGGTTCGGACATGCCCGAGTTGATGGCAAGGCCGCGGGCCGACTGGCCATACTGATGCGACTGGCCGTCGGTGCGGAAATAGGAGGCGCCGAGGAAGGAGATCCAGTCCGTCTTCAGGTCCGGACGCATGATGCGGAAACCGGCGAAGCCGATATCGGCAGGCAGCTTGCGCGCCGGGCTGTCCTTGGGGCTGTCGAAATAGCCCGGATCATAGAGGATTTCGCGGCTGACACCGCTCTCCACCTGATAGATCTTCACCGGATCCTTGAAATACCGTCCGAGGTGAAAGAACTGGACCGGTGCGTCCGGACTGATCGAAACCGTTTCTTCCGGGTCAAACCGGATCTTCCAGTGCGCGTCGTAGTCGATCGCCTCAAGCGTGTCCGCAGCGCGGGTCTTGGGCGCAGCATAGGGCTTGGCCGCCAGCGCCTTGGCCTGGCCGGTCACGGTGTCGAAGCTGAAAGGCGCAGCCGGGCCGCGCCGGGCCGAAAGGTCACTGGCGAGAGCTGGCACGGCGTTTGCCGCAGTCAGTCCCAGAACAAGCAGGCAGGAAGCAAAGAAATTCATGTCTCATCCCTGATGGAAAAACCGCCAGCTGGGAACAGGCCCGGCAAATCTGCCCATTTCAGGGCGGCGGCGGAAAATACATCTGCAACGATATACCTGCAAGCGGCGTATTTGCTTGGCTGGCAGCCTTTTGGGCCGGCAGGCGCATGGCGCAGAAAAAGGCTTTGCAGTCAGCTTTGCCGCCACTAGAGTGCGCGCGGTTTTCCAAGGCATCCGGCGGCGCAGCCGGAATGCCTTAACACGCCAAATGTGACGTCAAAAAGAACAGCGAACGGACATATCTCCATGGCCCATGGCGACATCAAGAAGGTCGTGCTTGCCTATTCCGGCGGCCTCGACACCTCCATCATCCTGAAGTGGCTCCAGACCGAACTGGGCGCCGAAGTGGTGACCTTCACCGCTGACCTCGGCCAGGGCGAGGAGCTGGAGCCGGCCCGCAAGAAGGCCGAGATGCTGGGCATCAAGGAAATCTTCATCGAGGACGTGCGCGAGGAATTCGTCCGCGATTTCGTCTTCCCGATGTTCCGCGCCAATGCCGTCTACGAAGGCGTCTATCTGCTGGGCACCTCCATCGCCCGTCCGCTGATCTCCAAGCACCTGATCGAAATCGCCCGCAAGACCGGCGCGGATGCCATCGCCCATGGCGCCACCGGCAAGGGCAATGATCAGGTCCGCTTCGAACTGTCCGCCTATGCGCTGAATCCGGACATCAAGATCATCGCCCCCTGGCGCGACTGGACCTTCAAGAGCCGCACCGACCTGCTGGACTTTGCCGAGAAGCACCAGATCCCGGTCGCCAAGGACAAGAAGGGCGAGGCCCCGTTCTCCGTGGACGCCAACCTGCTGCACTCCTCGTCCGAGGGCAAGGTGCTGGAAGACCCGGCGGTCGAGGCTCCCGAATATGTGCATATGCGCACCATTTCCCCGGAATCGGCGCCCGACACCCCGACGATCATCAAGATCGGCTTCGAGCGCGGTGACGCGGTCTCCATCAACGGCGAGCGCCTGTCTCCGGCAACCCTGCTGGCCAAGCTCAACGACTATGGCCGCGACAACGGCATCGGCCGTCTCGACCTCGTCGAGAACCGCTTCGTCGGCATGAAGAGCCGAGGCGTCTATGAAACGCCGGGCGGCACCATCCTGCTCACCGCACACCGCGCGATGGAATCCATCACGCTGGACCGCGGCGCGGCGCACCTGAAGGACGAGATCATGCCGCGCTATGCGGAGCTGATCTATTACGGCTTCTGGTTCTCGCCGGAGCGCGAAATGCTGCAGGCCCTGATCGACAAGAGCCAGGAGCATGTGGAAGGCGAAGTGACGCTGAAGCTCTACAAGGGCAACGTCATGGTCACCGGCCGCGAGAGCCCGAAGTCGCTCTATTCCGACAAACTGGTCACCTTCGAGGACGACCAGGGCGCTTACGACCAGAAGGACGCTGCGGGCTTCATCAAGCTCAACGCCCTGCGCCTGCGCACGCTTGCCAAGCGCAACCAGAGCCGCTGAGCATTTCTCAGGGCGGCAAGTTCAGACCGGGGCGCCGCGCAATCGGCGCCCCGATTGTTTTTGGTACAGACAGGCGGGGCCGGGACAAGCAGCCAGCACCAGCATGCGCCGTTATCACTGGACCCGCCGTCATCACTGGCCACACCGCTGGCGGAGCCCTTGCACAAGCTGGCAGGCCGCCTGCCCATAGCACATGCGTTCACGGCGAATTTCCAAAATGCCCGGCCGCCCGCCTTTCCGGCCCGAGGCGCTGGGCGGAAAGGCGGAGCAGAAGGCGAGCGCCAAGGCACCCGGGGCAGGATGCGGGCGCTGTTGCCTGCTGCGTCTGCGGGCAGGTGCGGCATGGCTTGCGGCACTCACGCAGGCGGGGATCCTGCCAGCATGCCTGACTGTGCCGGCTGTGTGCCGGGCGCAAACCATGTGCGGATAGGGAGCCTCCCTCCAGATTGGCGTTGAATGTGCCGGTTGGCGTTCCGGCCCGTCACCTGGATTTTGTTCTTCCTATGTTCCTATTGATTCCAGAAGAGTTTGATCCAGTCAAGCGGCGGCTTGGCTGTATTTTCACTTTTTGTTCTGAGCTGCGCCGGCTTTAATACCAAGGATTTCGATGCTGACGCATCACGCCTTGAAAATGCTTAAGCGCTGCAAGGGCTTAACCAATGCTCGATGAGTGAGCCTCATCGACGAGTGGCTTTACTGCGAGCGGCGGTAGACGGAAATGTTGCGGCTGGTGACGGCGCCGGGCAGCAGGACTGTCTGGGTGACGGTCAGTGTGCGGCCATCTTCCGAGAGTTCGCGCTCCGCCTTCATCAGAGTTACGCCGTCGCGCTGGGCTTCGGAGACGAGGTTGCGCTCCGTGGCAAAGCCAAGCCGCATGGAATCGGCCAGCCCGCTCTTGCCAAGGCGGATCGGCGGGCCGTCCGGCATGGCGGTGAAGCTGTCGTTGGTGACTTCGCCATTGGCCGACACGGTGTTCATCGTGAAGGTCAGCACGCCGAAATCGTCTTCGATGCGCAAGGTGGCCGAGCGTGGCGGCTCGCCCTGCTCGAAGTCGCTTTCCTCCACATCGAGGATCCAGGTGCCGAGAAACGGTTTTTCCTTGGCCATGTTGCCGTGCCTTTCGACTGGAGTGTGCCTCTGGTTGGGGCGCAATGCATAAGGCCGCCGCCTGCGCATGGCAAGCGGCGGCCTCGTGATCGGTTAGTATTCAGATCAGGCGCTGAGGGCGTTCAGCTCGGCCACGATGGCATCGCCCATGGCGGAGGTGCCGATGACGGTGGTGCCTTCCGAAGCGATGTCGCGGGTGCGCAGGCCCTTGTCCAGCGCGTTGGCGATGGCCTTGTCCAGCATGTCCGCTTCCGCCACCTTCTCGAAGGAGTAGCGCAGGGCCATGGCGAAGGAGGCGATCATGGCGATCGGGTTGGCAGCGCCCGTGCCGGCAATGTCCGGGGCCGAGCCATGCACCGGCTCATACAGCGCCTTGCGCTTGCCGGTGGCGGCATCGGGAGCGCCGAGCGAGGCGGACGGCAGCATGCCGAGCGAGCCGGTCAGCATGGCGGCAACGTCGGACAGCATGTCGCCGAACAGGTTGTCGGTGACGATGACGTCGAACTGCTTCGGCCAGCGGACGAGCTGCATGCCGCCGGCGTCTGCCAGCATGTGTTCCAGCTGAACGTCTTCATAGCCGTTCTTGTGGGTGGCGGTGACCACCTCGTTCCAGAGCACGCCCGACTTCATGACGTTGCGCTTTTCCATCGAAGTGACCTTGCCCTTGCGGGTGCGGGCCAGCTCGAAGGCCGCCTTGGCGATGCGCTCGATCTCGTAGGTGTCATAGACCTGCGTGTCGATGGCGCGCTTCTGGCCGTTGCCGAGGTCGGTGATGGTCTTCGGCTCGCCGAAATAGACGCCGCCCGTCAGCTCGCGCAGGATCAGGATGTCGAGGCCCTCGATCACTTCCCGCTTCAGCGAGGAAGCGCCGGCCAGCGCCGGATAGCAGATGGCCGGGCGCAGGTTGGCGAAAAGCTGCATGTCCTTGCGCAGGCGCAGAAGGCCCGCTTCCGGACGCACCTCGTAAGGCACCTTGTCCCACTTCGGGCCGCCGACGGCGCCGAAGATCACGGCATCGGCTGCCATGGCCTTGGCCATGTCGCCTTCGGAAATGGACTGGCCATGTGCATCATAGGCGCAGCCGCCGACGAGGCCTTCCTCGGTCTCGAACGTGTCCGTGCCGCGTGCGTTGAACCAGGCGATGATCTTCTTCACCTCGGGCATGATTTCCGGGCCGATGCCGTCGCCGGGCAGAAGAAGAAGCTTGTGAGTTGCCATGGGTGTCCATCCCGTTTTTTGAAATTGCTCTGGCCCTTGGGTTAGCGGCTTGGGGCCGCCTTTTCAAGGCGAAGGCACGCGTCAAGAGTTCAAGCGAGGCTGGGCATTTGATCAAGTGAGAGAGGCGCGTACATCAGTGGGCGGTCAGTCCCGCGGGATCCATGTTGCCGCCGCACAGAAGGATGCCGGTGCGCTCACCGCGCTGGGGCACATAGGCACCACACAGCAGTGCCGCGAAAGCCGCGGCGCCACCAGGTTCCGCCACCAGCTGCAGCCCCTGCCAGAGCCGCTGCTGTGCGGCCATCACCTCTTCGTCGCTGACGGTGACGATCCGCTCGACGCAGCGTGCGGAAATGGCATAGGTGAGGTCGGACGCCCGCCGCGCACCGAGGCTGTCGACGGCTATGCCGGAGACCGGCACATCGACCGGCTGTCCGGCTTCCAGTGCGCATTTCATGGTCTGGCAGCCTTCGGTCTCAACGCCGATGATGCGGGTTTTTCCGGCAAACCACGTGGCTATGCCGGAAATCAGGCCGCCACCGCCCACGGCGATGAGCAATGTATCCAGTCCCCGGGTCTGGCTTTCCCACTCCAGCGCCAGGGTCCCCTGTCCGACGATTGTTTCGGCTGCGGCATAGGCGTGAATGTCCATTGCGCCGGTCTGGGCCTGATAGGCGCCGCAAGCGTCACGCGCTTCGGCATAGGTTTCCCCGCCAATTTCAAGCTCCGCTCCGTAGCTGCGGATCTTGGCTGTCTTGAACGGGGTTGCCAGTTCAGGCACAAAAATTCTGGCCTGGATGCCAAGGCTGCGGGCAGCATAGGCGACGGCCGCCCCATGATTGCCGCCCGAGGCGGCGGCGACGCCAGCGGCCGGAATATCCTTGCTTAACAGCATGCTGAAGGCCCCGCGGGCCTTGAAGGAGCCGCTGTGCTGCAGGGATTCCAGCTTCAGGGAAACGCCCGACGGAAGATTGAGATCTCCGGATCTGAGCTGCAGAGCTGGCGTGACGCGGATATGGGGCGTAATTCGGTCATAGGCAGCCTCAATGGCTGCAGCAGTCACGAGCATGATGGGCCCCGATGTTCTATTATCTCTCGCCACCATAAAAAACTCTTTGGCCGCCTGCCAGAAGAGAATGAAAGCATGATCCCCAAGGATGATGCAGGAAGCTTTTCCGAAGCTTTCTGAGAGGGTTTCATGAGCGGTCAGCACATGAAACCCTGCTTCGCACATGGCCGCTCACCGGCTCCGGTGGCGTTGCGGAGCCGGGGCAGGCGATGTCAGATGCGCGGCAGGATCAGGCGGCGAGCGCTTTTTCCACCAGCCGCACGAAATAGGAGCTTCCGGACGGGATCAGCCCGTCATTGAAGTTGTAGCGCGGGTGATGCAGGCTGGCGCTGTCGCCGTTTCCGGCGAAAATATAGGCGCCCGGGCGCTCCAGCAGCATGTAGGAGAAGTCCTCGCCGCCCATCATCGGCTCGGTCTCGCGCTGCACCCGCTCAGGCCCAGCAATTTCCTCGGCGACGCTGACGGCAAAGTCCGTCTGGTCATCGTGGTTGGCGGTGACCGGATAGCCGCGGCGGAATTCGATCTCGGCCGTGGCGCCATAGGCGGTGCACAGGGCGTTGACGATCTCGTTCAGGCGTTTCTCCGCCAGATCTCGCGTGGCATCGGTCAGGCTGCGGATGGTGCCGCGCAGGGTTGCCGCCTCGGGAATGACGTTGAAGGCCGTGCCTGCCTCGAAGATCGTGACGGAGACGACCACCGAATCGAGCGGATTGACCGCGCGGCTGGCGATGGTCTGCAGGGCGCTGACGATCTGCGTGCCGGTAATGATCGGATCGACCGTTTCGTGGGGCTTGGCCGCATGGCCGCCGCGCCCGGTGATGGTGATGCGGAACTCATCCGTTGCGGCCATGATCGGCCCCTTGCGGATGGCGAATTCGCCCACCGGCAGGCCGGGCAGATTGTGCAGGCTGTAGACCTCGTCAATGGCCCAGCGGGTCATCAGCCCGTCGTCGATCATGGCCTTGGCACCTGCGCCGCCCTCTTCGGCCGGCTGGAAGATGACCACCGCCGTGCCGTTGAAATTGCGGGTTTCGGCGAGGTATTTCGCGGCGCCCAGCAGCATGGACGTGTGGCCGTCATGGCCGCAGGCATGCATCTTGCCCGGCGTCTTCGACGCATAGGGCAGGCCGGTCATCTCCGCGATGGGCAGGGCGTCCATGTCGGCGCGCAGGCCAATCACCCGGCCAGCGCCACCGTTCTTGCCCCGGATCACGCCGACGACGCCGGTCCTGCCAATGCCGGTCACCACCTCGTCCAACCCGAAGCTGCGCAGCAGGTCTGCCACTTTGGCGGCCGTGCGGACAGTCTCATACATGATTTCCGGGTTCTCATGGAAATCACGGCGCCAGCTGGCGATTTCATCGGCAAGATCGGCAATACGGTTGACGACCGGCATAGAAGGCTCCTCGGGGGACTTGATGCTGCCGGTTCTGGCCGGCAAAGCAGGTTTTCTTGCCAGAATGGTCTGGCGGAAAGGGATCTCTATAGGAGGGGTTGCCTGCAAAAAGCGCAAGCTGCTTTATGCGGCGCTGCAGCAGAAGACCGTCAACGGCCCCGGTGAATCAACCACCCGGAACTGGCCGGAAGCGGTAAACGCTGGTTTTCTTCACTTCCGAATCTTCAAGGCTGCGGATCACCGGCACCGTATAGGTGGCCAGATGCTCCAGCCTTTCCTTCGGCAGATAGGACCGGCCCGGATCACCGACGAGAATCAGGGTGCGGGCCTCGTCCAGCTGGTCGAGCCAGGCAATCAGCTTGCGCGACATGGGCAGCTCGTAGAACACATCGCCGCAGATCATCAGGTCCGTCTGCGGCGGCGGAGTGCCGGTGATGTCGCCCAGCTTCGTGGCCAGCGTGACGCCGTTGAGCGCCGCATTGAGGCGGATGGCTTCGATGGCAAAGCGGTCGATTTCCACGGCCGACACCGATGCGGCCCCTGCCATCATCGCGGCGATGCCGACAATGCCGGAGCCGGCGGCAAAATCCGTCACCGTCTTGCCCCGCACCAGATCCGGATTGTCGAGGAGATAGCGCGCCAGCGCCTGCCCGCCTGCCCAGGCAAAGGCCCAGAAGGGCGGCGGCAGGCCGATTTCGCCCAGCTCATCCTCGGTTTTCTGCCACAGGTCCATGGCTTCGCTGGCGAGGTGGAGCCGGATTTCGCTGGCATGCGGGACGGCGAGCACTTCCGTGTTCGTCTCGATGAAGTGCTTCGGATCTGCAATGCCGGTCAATCCGGTCTCCTGAACTGCGGGAAAAGGGAATCAGACGTTCGGATCGAGCCCGCCCATCTCGCACACCACTTTCCATTCCTCTTCCGTCACCGGCTGCACCGACAGGCGCATGGAGGTGACGAGGGCCATCTGGGCAAGGCGCGGCTCGGCCTTGACGGCGGCCAGCGTGACGGGCTTCGGCACGTCGCAGACGGCGCGGAAATGCACGCAGTCCCAGCGCGGATCATCCGTCGTGCTATCCTGCGCAGTGCCGCTGCACACTTCCGCCACGCCGACAATCTCCTTGCCGATGTTGGAGTGATAGAAGAAGGCCCGGTCACCCAGCGACATGGCACGCATGTTGTTGCGGGCCAGATAATTGCGCACGCCCGTCCATTCCTCGCCCGCAGCGCCCTTGGCTTTCTGCATTTCCCAGGACCAGACGTCCGGCTCGGACTTGATCAGCCAGTATTTCACGGTCACTGCGCCTCCGGGTTCTTGATCACCCAGTTCCACGGGCGAATCTCGACGGAGGCAAAAAGTCCGGCGCGGGCGTAGGGGTCTTCCTGCGAAACGGCGAGGGCTTCGTCCCGGTTCTCCGCTTCGATGATGACGAGGCTGCCGGTCATGTTGCCGGCGTCATCGAGAAAGGGACCGGCCGCCTTCAAACGGCTGCCCATGGCCTTGAGAAATTCCACATGCGCCGGGCGGTTGTCGAGGCGCGTCTGCAGGGCGCCGGGCTTGTCGGTGCAGATCAGGGCATAAAGCATGGAAGAACCTCCTGTTTGTGCCGCAGGTTAGAACATTTGACGGTGGAATGAAGCGGCAAAATCGCCGGGGCTCACGCAAATCTTGCGGCAGCCTGCATCAGGCTCCGGCCTCGCGCCGCAGCGGGCGGCTCATCAGCCGGTTCAGCGCCTCGTCAATGGTCAGCCGGGCGGCGATCACATCGGCCACCACCTTGCAGACCGGCAGATCGACCCCGTGCCGCTCGCCCAGTTCCACGGCGATTTCAGCCGAGAACACGCCTTCGGCCAGCTTCTCGCCCGCATTCAGCAGGTCTTCCGCGGTGCGGCCCTCGCCCAGCTTGTAGCCGAAGCTGAAGTTGCGGGACTGGGTGGAGGAGCAGCTGAGCACCAGATCGCCAAGGCCGGAAAGGCCCGTCAGCGTCTCCGGCCTTGCGCCAAGGGCAAGGCCCAGCCGCGTCAGTTCGGCAAAGCCGCGGGCGGTGAGGGCGGCCTGCGCCGAGGCGCCGAGCTTGCGCCCCGCCACCGCGCCGCAGGCGATGGCCAGCACGTTCTTCAGCGCCCCGCCCACCTGCGTGCCGATGAGGTCACTCGAGGCATAGGGCCGGAAGCTGGCGGAAGCGAGCGCCAGCGCCAGCGCATCAGCCATTGCGCCGTCACGGGCGGCAACCGTTACGGCTGTCGGCAGGCCGCGCGCCACATCGGCGGCAAAGCTGGGGCCGGACAGCACGGCCGGATGAGCCTGCGGCAGCACTTCGGCCAGCGTGTCGGTGAGAAGGTTGCCGGTGCCCTTTTCGATGCCCTTGGAGCAGAGCACCACCGGCGTGCCGGGGCGCAGGAGCCCTGCCAGCGGCGTCAGCACGGCCCGGGTGGTCTGGGCCGGTGTCACCAGCAGGATGGCATCGGCCTTTGCCGCTTCGGTGATATCGCCAGTGGCCGTCAGCGGCTCGTCGAAGGTGACGCCCGGCAGATAGGCGCTGTTGGTCTGGCGGGCGCGGATTTCTGAAACAAGGGCGGGATCGCGGGCCCACAGCAGGACGGACCGGCCCGCACGGGCTGCGGAAAGCGCCAGCGCCGTGCCCCAGGCTCCGCCGCCCAGAACGGCAATGGTCTCGATCCCGGCCATGTCTATCTCCCTTGCAGGCGCTGCCGCAGCAGGCCGATCTGTGCGCCGAAGCCCTCGTAGAACACGGCAGGGTCCACCTCGGTGAACAGATCCTGCCAGAACAGGCGGAAGCGGATCGGATCGCCGCCATCGCACGGCGTCATTTCGTAGTGTTCCCACTCGTCCTTGAGAATCACCGGCACCGTGGCGTGAAAATGGCGGCGCTTGTGCAGATCGCGCCCCCGGCCATTGTCAAACACGTGGTCCTGATCCGTGAGGTGATCAAGGGCGCCATCCAGTGTCAGCCCGGTTTCCTCGAAGAATTCGCGCCTCGCGCCGATGAGGTGGCTCTCGCCCGGATCCAGCGTGCCGCCGGGCACCTGAAGGCCGATTTCCGGCTGATCCGGCTGGGCAAATACCAGCAGCTTGTGCCCGCAGGTGAGGTAGACATAGGCCTTGTGGCGCACTTGCATGGCAGCATCCATCCTTCGAAACCGCCCCTGCCTAGCAACTCCCGCCCGTGAAGGGAACCGGGTTTTGAAGGCGCACTTCATCTTCGATGGGTGCTGGTGACCTGCGTTGGTGAGGCCAGGGCGCCCTTAAACTTTCGCGCCCTTTTTTCCCGCGCCGAGCAGACCGGCGGAGGTCTCGTCGAGAGGCCAGCGGGGGCGGGGGGCGAAGGACATGCCGTCGAGGGAGGCGCCCGTGCGGCGGGCTTCCACCATGTGCTCGATCCCGGCCCAGGCGATCATGGCGGCGTTGTCCGTGCACAGCCGGGCCGGAGGGGCGATGAAGCGGGCCCCGGCCGCATCGGCGGCAGATGTCAGCGCACGGCGGATTTCGCCATTGGCGGCAACGCCTCCCGCGACGACGATTACGGGTTCAACCCCGGCAAACCGCTCGCGGAACAGGGCAAAGGCGGCGTGGGTGCGGATGGCGAGCACGTCGGCAACCGCCTTCTGGAATCCGGCGCAAAGGTCGCAGACGGTCTGCTCGTCCACCGGCTGCAGCTTTTGCGCCGTGGTGCGCAGCGCCGTCTTCAGTCCGGCAAAGGACATGTCGAGGCCGGGCCGGTCCATCAGCGGGCGTGGCAGGGCAAAGCGGCCGGCATCGCCGCGTGCAGCCATACACTCCACCGCCGGGCCGCCCGGATAGGGCAGGCCGAGCAGCTTGGCGGTCTTGTCGAAGGCCTCGCCGATGGCATCATCAATGGTGCTGCCCAGCCGCTCATAGGCACCGATGCCGGTGACCAGCAGGAACTGGGTGTGCCCGCCCGAAACCAGCAGCAGCAGATAGGGGAAGTCCAGCTGGTCGGTGAGGCGCGCCGTCAGCGCATGCCCCTCCAGATGGTTGACGGCGATGAGCGGCTTTCCCGCAGCCATGGCGATGGACTTGGCCGTCATCAGCCCGACGATGACGCCGCCGATGAGGCCGGGGCCTGCGGTGGCTGCTACTGCGTCGATGTCATCGAAGCTGACGCCAGCTTCCGCCATGGCTTCGGCCACGATCCGGTCCAGCACGGCGATATGGGCGCGGGCGGCGATTTCCGGCACCACGCCGCCAAATTCGGTGTGCTCGTCAATCTGCGAGCGGATGACATTGGAGAGGATTTCCGGCGTCTGCGGCCCGCGCACCACGGAGGCGGCGGTTTCGTCGCAGCTGGTTTCGATGCCAAGAACTGTCAGCATGGGGTCCTGCCCGCCGTCGCGGCTGCCGTGGTTTCACGGGCTTTGCCGGTGTCTCAAAAGGTGCTCCGGTGCCCCAATCCGGCCCGCCCCGTATAATCCGGGATTGTGCCGCCTTGGACAATGGCGCTAGAGAACCTATTGTCATCATGAATTCAATGGTCAGCCCCTAGCACCCGGATCCTTCGTCTTGCAATCGAAACCTTTGCGCATCGGAACGCGTGGCAGTGCCCTCGCACTCGCCCAGGCCCATGAAACCCGTGACCGGCTCGCCGCCGCCCATGGTCTCAAGGAGGACGACTTCGAGATTGTCGTGATCAAGACCTCGGGCGACCAGATTCAGGACCGGCCGCTCTCGGAAGCCGGCGGCAAGGGCCTGTTCACCAAGGAAATCGAAGAGGCCCTGATCGAGCGGCGCATTGATCTGGCCGTGCATTCCTCCAAGGACATGCCCACCGTGCTGCCGCAGGGGCTGGCGCTGACGGCCTTCCTGCCGCGCGAGGACGTGCGCGATGCCTTCATCTCGCCCAAGGCCAAGCATCTCATGGATCTGCCGCAGGGCGCGGTGGTGGGCTCGTCCTCCCTGCGCCGGCAGGCGATGATCAAGCGCCTGCGCCCGGACATTGAGGTGGTGATGTACCGGGGCAACGTGCAGACGCGGCTGAAGCGGCTGGAGGAGGGGCAGGTGGATGCCACGCTTCTGGCTCATGCCGGCCTGCGCCGCCTTGGCCTTGCGCATATCATCACCAGCCTGCTCGACACGGAAGACTTCCTCCCTGCAGTGGGGCAGGGCGCCATCGGCATCGAAAGCCGCATCGATGACGAGGCGACGCTGAAGCTGCTCGCCCCCATTCATGACCGTGACACGGAAATCCGGCTCACTGCCGAGCGCGCTTTCCTGGCGGTGCTGGATGGCTCCTGCCGCACGCCGATCGGCGGGCTGGCGGAAGTGGACGGGAACCGTCTGCGCTTCCGGGGCATTATCCTGCGCCCGGATGGAAGCGAGCACCATGCCGTCACCCGCGAGGGCGGACTTGACGATGCCTTCGAGCTTGGCTGCGAGGCGGGTCAGATCCTGCAGTCTCTCGGTGGTCCTGCCTTCTTCCGGTACTGAGGTTCCTCATGCGCATTCTCGTCACCCGGCCCTATCCCCATTGTGCCCGAACCGCCGCGCGCCTGCGCGACATGGGGCATGAGGTGATCGAGGCGCCCGCGCTGGACATCGTGCGCCGTGCGCCGGACGAGATTGATCTCGGCGGAGTGGATGCGCTGGCCATCACCAGTTCGCAGGCCATCGGCGCGCTGGTGGGGCACCGCCAGCTGCCGGAACTGGCGCGCCTTGCCGTCTATACGGTGGGTGCACGCACGGCGGCGGCGGCGCGGGAGCTCGGCTTCACCTCGGTGCTGAGCGCCGACGGCGATGCCAAGGATCTGTCGCGCCTGATCGAGGCCTGCCACGGCAGCGGCGATATTCTCTATTTCGGCGCAAGGGACCGCTCGGGCGATCTTGAAAAGCACCTGGCCGCCGCCGGGATCGGCTGCCGTCTGATCGAGGTCTATCAGGCCGATCCGGTCGCCAGCTGGCCGCATGAGGTCAACGAGGCGCTGGTGAAGGGCGAGATCGACATTCTGCTCGCCTATTCCACCCGTTCTGCCGAGGTTTGCGCGAATCTGCTGCGCGGCCTTGCGCCCGCCATGCTGCCGCGCATGGTGGCGCTGTCGGCCAAGGCGGGGGCGCCGCTGACGGCGCTGGGGCCTGTGGAATGGGCGGAGACGCCGGACGAGGAGGCTCTGTTCCTGCGCGCCTTAAACCGCTGTTAACCGGCTGGGTGGCCTGCTCGCGCCGGTTAGACATCATGTCACGCCGGGTCAGCGGTTCCTGCCCTGCCGGTATTGTGTATAGTTGATGGCCCTGAAGCCGGTCATGCCACAGGAGGAAGAGGTCATGGTTTCCGAAAAGGACAAGCCCGGTCAGGGCGCCAAAGGCTCCGAATCTGCAACCGGCGCATCTTCATCCGGCGCGGCAGGTGGCTCCCGCCGCCCGGTGACCATCGATCTGGTGCCGGAGAAGGTGGAGGCCAAGGGCGAGGCGAAGGCGGAAGCAGCCAAGACCGAATCTGCCAGGACCGAATCTGCCAGGACCGGGGCAAAATCCGGAACCACACCCGAAACGCCCAAGACAGATGCACCGGAAACGCCCAAGGCGCCTGCAAAGGCGGCCGGGCCCACACCGGAAATCCGGTCTTCCACGGTTGCCGTAGAGAAGCCTGCGGCTGAAGCTGCCGCCGGTTCTGCCAATGAGCCCGCAGGCACAGGCAAATCCGGGGCGGGCAAGGACACCTCTCCGGCCAAGCCAGCCGCTGCATCCGCATCCTCTGCGCCGCAGGCGAGCCCGGCTGCTGCCAGCCAGAGCGCGGCCGGTGCCGCCAAGCCGTCCGCCGCTTCCACCGCTTCGCAGAATGCTGCAGGCCCCGGTGCTTCCGGGCAAGGCGCTGAGCAGGCCGCTGCATCCGCTTCCTCGTCTTCTGCCGCAGCTCAGGCCGAGCGGGCGCCGTCCTCATCGCAGCCGCGCCGCCCGGCGGCGCCTTCCATCGGTTTTGGCGGTGCGCTGGCGGCCTCGCTGCTGGTGAGTGCCGCCGTGTTTGGCGCCTGTTACGGGCTCAATCTGGCTGGATATCTGCCGCTGCGCGCCGGGCTCAGTGCTGAGGTTGCCGAACAGGCGGCGCTGGACGCCACCCGTCTCGACACGCTGGAGCGCCGTCTGGCCGAATTGCAAGAGGCGGCTCCCGCACAGGGCCAGCCGCAGGGCGAGGCCCCGGCGCCTGCACCTGAAGCGCTGGCCAGCCTTGATACGCGTCTCACCCAGAGCATCGATGCCCTGCGCGGTGACACATCTTCCCGTCTTGCCGATTTGACCAGCCAGCTTGATTCCTTACGTGGCAGGATGGACGGCATGGCTGGTGGAGCGCCTGCCGAAGGCGGCGAGCCAGCTCCCGCGTCTTCCTCCCCGGCCCCTGATGCGCAGCTGATGGCCCGTCTGGACGGCATGCAGAAGGCCATCGACAGTCTGTCTGCCTCTCTGGCTGCGCTGCAATCGGCGGCCACCAGCACGGAAGCGGCGATCCGCATGGTCTCCGACGCGCAGGGGCGCAATGCCGGCACGCTGACCAGCCTGTCTGCCGATCTGACGGCGGCAACGGAAGAGAGCCGCAGGTCCCTGGATGCGCTGAAAGCCGAAGCCGGGGAGCTGACCCAGCGCCTTGCTGCCGTGGAAGCCACTATGGGCGATGCCACCGCCCGCGAAATGGCAGCGCGCGCCGTTGCCGTCTCTGCGCTCAAGACAGCGGTGGATGCGGGCAAGCCCTTCGAGACGGAACTGGCCGCCCTGCGCGCCAGCCTGCCGGAAGGCACGGACATTGCCCTGCTGGAGAGCCATGCGGCACAGGGCATTGCCCCGCAGCAGAAGCTGATGGCGGAATTTGCCCCCGTGGCCCGCGCCATCCACGCCACCTTCGCCAAGCCAGCCGAAGACGGGTCGATCCTCGACAGCCTGACCTCCAGTGCTGCCTCCATCTTCACCGTGCGCGGACCGGGCGATGCCAGCGGGCAGGGGCCGGAAGCGGCCCTGCGGCGCATGGAAAATGCCGTCTCTGCCGGGGACTTGCCTGCCGCGCTGACCGCTTATGACGAACTGCCGGAAGCGGCCAAGGCTGCGGGTGCGGACTGGGCCGCTTCGGCCCGCGCCCGTGTGGCCGTTGATGAGCTTACGGAAAAGACTTCGAAGGACGTTCTCTCCAGCCTCGCCCGCAAGGGCAGCTGATCCGACCCGCAGCCCGGAGGACTGGCATGATCCGCGTTTTCGTCTTCTTCGCCGCCCTGTTCGCCGCCGCGCTCGGGTTCGCCTGGCTCGCCGATCTGCCGGGCATGGTCTCCGTCACCTGGAATGGCTACATCTGGGAACAGCCGCCCGCCACCGTGGCGCTGGTCGTCATTGTGGGCCTTGCGCTGTTCCTTGGTGCCGTCTGGCTTGCACTCACCGTGCTGCGCTCGCCGAAGATTGCCAGCCGCTTCTTCCGCCGCCGCCGCCGTGACCGGGGCTATCAGGCCCTGTCCTCCGGCCTGCTGGCACTGGGTACGGGCAATGCAAAGCTTGCCCGCAAGCATGGCCTTGAGGCCGGAAAGCTTCTGCCATCCGAGCCTGCCGCCCAGCTGCTGATTGCGCAGGCCGCGCAGATGTCCGGTGACCGGGACGAGGCACGCCGCCGCTTTGAAACCATGCTGGAAGATCCGCGCACCCGCGTTCTCGGCCTGCATGGCCTGTTCATCGAGGCCGAGCGTGAGGGCGCTCCTGCCGCTGCCCGCCACTATGCCGAAGAGGCGCTGCGGGCGCAGCCCGGCCTCGACTGGGCCGGCAAGGCGGTGCTGGGCTATCAGGCGGTTGCTTCCGACTGGGAAGCGGCCATCGCCACGCTGGAAAAGAACTACACCGCCCGCCTCATCGACAAGCCGGCCTACCGCCGTCAGCGTGCCGTGCTGCTGACGGCAAGGGCGCTGGAACTGGAAGACAACGATCCCGATCAGGCCATGCAGCTCGCCCGCGAGGCGCATGGGCTGGCCGGAGATCTGGTGCCTGCTGCGGCCGTCACCGCCCGTCTTGCCACCCGCAAGGGCGATGTGCGCAAGGCGGCCAAGGTGCTGGAAGCCACCTGGCGCCTGTCGCCGCATCCCGATCTGGCCGAGGCCTATGCCCATGCCCGCATTGGCGATGCCGCTGCCGACCGGCTGAAGCGCGTGAAGACGCTGGCAGCCCTGCGCCCCAACACGGCGGAAGGCGCGCTCGCCATTGCCCGTGTGGCGCTGGATGCCCGCGAATTCGCCGAGGCCCGCACCCAGCTGAAAAAGGTGCTGCGCTCCGAGCCCACCCGCAACGCTTTCCTGCTGATGGCGGATCTGGAAGAAGCCGAAAGCGGCGACAAGGGCCGCATGCGCGAGTGGCTCGCCCGCGCCGTGCGCGCGCCGCTCGACAAGGCATGGATTGCCGATGGCATGGTGTCCTCCGTCTGGTCGCCGGTTTCGCCCGTCACGGGGCGCCTCGATGCCTTCGTCTGGGACACGCCGCCCGCCCCCTCGGGCACACTGGCGCTGGACCTGCCCGATGAGGCCCTGTTCGACCGCCCCGGCCTTGCCGCGCCGCAGGAGGCAGCTGCAGAGGCCGCCAAAGAGGCCGCCCGCCCGGCTGGCCCCTTCGATATGCCCGTGCGTTCGCCCAAGCCGGAAGCCGGAGGCGAGCCGGTTATGGACCTGACGCCGGAACCTGCTGCAAAGCCGGGAGAAAAGCCTGACGAAAAGTCTGCCGCTGCACCAGCCGTCAAGCCCGTAGGGACAGCCGCAGCACCCGTCAACGGTGCTGCCTCTGCGCAGACCGGAAAGCCTGCCGCCGCCCCGGCTTCTGCTGCAGCCGTGGCGCAGGTTGATGTTATCAACCCTGCGGCAAACCAGCCGGTGGATGCACCGGCTCTGGACAATGCGGGCAGCCCCGTCCGCCACGCCGCCGCCTATCCCTTCCCCCGCCTGCCGGATGATCCGGGCCCGGACGCTGCCGACGACGTCCCCCTGCCCAAGCCGAAGTTCGTGAACTGAGGCGGGGAGCATTCCATGGGGCAGCAGCGCCGCCCCGGACAGCCGGAAGACGCGCAACGCCTCCCCACGCACCGTCCCGGCCTTGTGCCGGGACCTGTGAGGGACGCACCGCTACCGCATCTTCTGGATGCTGGTCGACCCGCGCTTTATCTGGCCGTAACCCTCTGGCGTGGAGTGAGTGCAAGGCCCCCGGCCTTTGCGGCAGCAATCCGCCTGATCGTCTGTGGTGCGCGTCCTGCCGCAGGCCGTCAAACGCCGCCCGGAGCCGCGCGGATGCTGAAGCATCCACAGGCGGGAAGGGCGGTGACAATCTTGCAAGAAACCCTCTTGCATCCCCGCCCCGCCTCCGCTATCAAGCGCGCACCACCGCACCAAGCGGTGCCGGTCTCCGCGCCTTGCGCCGGACACCATCCGCAAGAGCGTCCACCGCTCCCGCCGGATAAGCCGCTTTAGCTCAGTTGGTAGAGCACATCATTCGTAATGATGGGGTCGCAGGTTCGAGTCCTGCAAGCGGCACCAGTTTTTTCCTGATTGATCGTTATTGTGTATTTGAGTCCGCTCTTGTTTTGCGGTTTGCAGGCAGGCGGTCACACAGCAGATTCGCAGCTTCTTTGAAGCGGGTGATTTGGAGAAAGCGGCAACTTGTGAGGAGCTCTCACAAGTTTGAACGAAGTCCTGCTCTTTTTAAAGTCTGGCCCTCTCGCTCAATATGTCGAGATCAGCGCGGCAGGCAAATACGCGGCCGCGCTTACGAGCGGTGCCGGTGACGCCAGTTCTTCAAAAAAGCCAAGGCTGCGCTGGATTGTAGTCCTCTTCGTGCTCCACAAACTTCCTTCCGTCATGCCATGACTTGATCATGGCATCCATTCCGTGACCGTGCTGCACGCTCAGTCTCTGTGAAGACACGTCCCCCGTTACCGCTCCGGCATGGGGATCTGCAAGGGCATGGATGCCATGGTCGAGCCATGGCAAGACGGAAACAACAGGGTTTCGTCAAGGAAGGGATCACCGATGCGGGAGAAGGCGGAGCTGAGGCTTCCTCCTGCTCCGGGCCGGGATATCTGATTGACCTTTGGGGAAGCGTCCCCCCCTATCCCGCCAAACACCACCGCCCATTTGCGCCGCAATCTTGACCTTGCTGCCTTGACAAGGTCATGGTTAACCCCTGTGTGCGGGGTGTGATTCGGCAGGGCTTTCGGGGCTGCCGGGCGGAGGGGTGTTTGGGCGAGACGGGAACCATTGAGCTTGCGCGGCGTGCGGGGGCCATGGGGCTGGCGGTTCTGGGGCTCGCCGGGGGGCTGACCGTGTTCAGTGCCTTCACGGTGCTTGTCTGCCTTGGCGGGGCAGTCGGGCTCTACACGTCGCTGCCGCGCCGCAAACCGCCCACGGGGGCGGTGCAGCCGCGCTGGCGCCCTTCGATCTTCACCTCTGATCTCATTGGATTTTCCGTCGGCATTCCCCTGTTCACGGCGGCTTTTGCCGGGGCGGGGCTGATGCCCGGCAGCGCCGGGCTGTGGTTCCTGCTGCTGCTTCTGCCCGCCGGTCTGTCGATCCCGGTCTTCATGATTGCGGTGCGGCAGGAAACCTCCTGGATCCGCTTCTTCGGCAATGGCTTCGAGGTGACGGAACTCGGCCGTGTCATCCGGGTGCGTTACACGGATCTTGCCCGTGTCGAGCTGAAGCTGCGCAACGTGCGCGGCACGCTGGACTGGGCGGCAACCATGCTGGGAGCCGAAAAGGCCGTGGTGCTGCTGGGCGGCTCCGGCTCCTCCACGGCGCTGACCTTCCGCCGCAAGGACGGGTCCACCTTCATCATCTCCACCGAGGCAATCCCGGATCTGGAGCGGATCTTCATCGACATGGACCGCGCCGGGATTGACCTGCCTGCGGGCCTGTCCGAGCGCGGCAAGCGGCGCATCCGGCGGGTGCGCGAAAAGCGCTATGGCAAGGTTGCGCCGAAGGAAAGCTTCATGCCGCTGCCACCGGAGATGCCGCGCACCGTGCGCGAGGGGCTGGAGCTTCTGGCCCGGCAAAGGGCCCGCCAGGGCAGTCCGGCGGGGCCGCAGGGGCAGACGCGCTCACGGGCGGGCCTTTGAGGCGGCCACCGCTTTGCCGGAGCATCCGGAGAACCGCATTCTCCGGGAACCCCCTGCCGTGGCATGGCGTTGCTGTTCCTGTGAAACAGTTGTCCGGCGGTTGCTTCATCGCAAGCGCTGCCGGTGCTAGGCTCCGCCGTCGAACCTGCGGCTCTGAAAGGCGCGTTGTCCGAACATGACACTTGACCAGTTTATCGTCTTCGCCCTTCTTGGCCTCGTTTTCTTCAGCTTTTTCAAGGAAATATATCCGCCGGAGGTGACCGCCCTGGCCGGCACGGCCGTGCTTCTGGCGGTCGGCATCATCGACACCAAGGAGTTTCTGTCGGTCTTCAGTTCCGGCGCGCCGATCACCATCGCCATGATGTTCATCCTCAGTGCAGCTCTGGAGCGAACCGGCGTTCTGCAGGTGATGGGCGACTGGCTCGGCGCATCGGCCAAGGGCTCCTATCTCAGGGCCGTCTTCATCATGATGGTGATGGCCATCCTTGCCTCGGCCTTCATGAACAACACGCCGGTGGTCATTCTGCTGGCGCCGGTGATGATCGCGGTTTCGGCGCAGCTGGGCTCAACCCCGTCGAAGTTTCTCATTCCGCTGTCCTATGCGGCCATTCTGGGCGGCACGCTGACGCTGGTGGGCACGTCCACCAACATTCTGATGAGTGGCATCACGACAAAGGCCGGGCTGCCGGCCATCGGCATGTTCGAGATGACGGGCGTCGGTCTTGTCTTCGCCGCTGTCGGCCTTGTCTACATGCTCTTTGCCGTGCGCTACCTGCTGCCCGAGCGCCAGTCCATGGCAGGCGTCCTGGGGCAGGGCGGCTCGCGCCGCTTCATGGCGCGGCTGCTGGTGCCGGCGGGCTCACGCTATGTCGGCAAGACGCTGAGTGAACTGCCTTTCACCAACAGCCAGAGCCGTGTGGTGGACGTGCTCCGCGGCGAACAGTCCCTGCGCAACAGGCTGGACGGCATCACCCTGCAGGCCGGTGACCGCATCGTGGTGAAGACCGGTACGGGCGAGATTCTGGCGCTGAAGGAGGACGGGCAGATCGAGTTCCGCGATGTGTCCGACCAGGGCTTCGAGCCGGTCGCCGCCGATCAGAGCATCACGCTGGAGGCCAGTGTCGGCCCCAATTCGCGCCTGATCGGGCGGCTGCTCAATTCGCTGGACCTGCGCCGCACCTATGGCGTCTATGTGATGGCCGTGCACCGGCAGGACCGCAATATCTCCAAGGAAATCAACACGCTCCGCCTGCATTTCGCCGATACGCTGCTGCTGGAAGGCCCGGCGGAAGGCCTGCAGCGGCTGGCCCAGAGCGAAGGGCTGATCAATCTCTCTGCCCCGCAGGAGAGCCCGATCCGCCGTCAGAAGGCCCCGATTGCCATTGCCGCCATTCTGGGTGTCATGGTTCTGGCGGCGCTCAATGTCATGCCCATCGAGGGGCTGGCGCTGATCGGCGCCGTCACCGTGATGGTGACGCGCTGCATCGAGCCGCAGGATGCCTTTGATTCCATCGACTGGAACATCCTTTTCCTCATCTACGGCATGCTCGGCTTCAGCATCGGCATGGAAAAGACCGGCGCAGTGCAGCTGGTGGTGGATGGAGTGATGCATGTGCTGGGCCATGCCAATCCGATCGTCATTCTGGCCATGGTCTATGTGCTGACTTCGGCGCTGACGGAGATGGTCAGCAACAATGCGGTGGCGGTGCTGGTCGGGCCGCTGGCCATCTCCCTGGCGCAGCAGCTGGGGCTTGACCCCCGGCCCTTCATCATGGCCGTCATGTTTGCCGCCAGCGCCAGCTTCGCCACACCCATCGGCTATCAGACGAACACCTTCGTCTACAGCGCCGGCGGCTACAAGTTCCGCGACTTCATCACCGTCGGCCTGCCGCTGAACATCATCTTTGTCTTTGTGGCCATGGTGGCCATCCCCCTGTTCTTCCCGTTCTGAGGCGTTATACCAAGGCTTTCGATGCTGATGCATCACGCCTTGAAAATGCTCAAGCGCCGCACGGGCTTAACCAATGCTCGATGAGTCAAGCTCATCGAGCATTGGTATTAGCGGCCCGGGCGGGTGCTTTCGTCCTGTCCTCCGATAAGGCGCGAGATCTGCGCCTTGTCGTGCACGCCGAGCTTCTTGTAGGCGGAGCGCAGATGGTGGCGGACCGTGGCGGGGGAAATGTTCAGCTGCCGTGCCACCTCCTTGTAGGAGGCCCCGCTGGCGAAATGCCGGATCGTCTCCAGCTCCCGGGCGCCCAACCGGTCAATCAGGGTCCGGGGCCGCAGCTCAAGAACGAAGAGCCCGGCAACACTGCTTATGCCGATCCGGCATGTGGTGCCGGTGAGCGCCGCATCCGGGGTTGTCTGCAGGTGACGGCAAAGCGCTGCGGGCAGAGCGGGCCCCTCCCAATCGGACCACTCGGCCTTGATGCTTTCGGGAAATCCGGTATCCGCCCGGTGGATGACACCATAGGCATCACAGATGGCGCGGGTGACGGGCCCGGTTCCGTCCCTGCCCAGATGGAAGAGCTGAACCGTGCGGTTGATCCGCATGGCAGCGGCTAGATGCGGGATCACGGTCTCGATGATCTCCGCTTCTGCGGCGGTGAAGGGCTGCGCAGGGTCAAAGCGGTAGACTGACAGGAAGCCGAACAGGCCGAATTGCCCATCGACGGCACAAATATGCATCAGTTGTGCGAGGCCGAACCGGCCGGCCCAGGCGCTGAAAACCGGATCCACCGTGGCGGTGGTCATGTTGATGACATTGGCGCGTCCGATGATCAGCCGTGAGAGGTCGGCCAGTGGATCACTGTGCATCACCGCCAGCCATTCGCGGAAGAATGTCTCCGGCAGGCGATGGGTGAAGCTGTTGTGTATGACCGGACGGTTGCCGCCTGCGCCCGCAACGCCTGTCCAGCCTGCGTCCAGAGGGATCAGTTCCTCCAGCAGCAGAAAGACGGAGCGCTCGAAACGGCCGACAGGCTCGCGAACCGCGGCGGCATAAAGGTCCAGCAGGAAAATGCTCAGCTTGCGCCCCTGCGCCTCCGCATGGGCTAGGGTCTCGGCAAAGTCAAGACGGCGGGGCGGCCGCAGAAGACCGGAGACGAGGTCAAGCCTGACCGGCTCCTGCAGCTTTTCCGGCTGACCAGGGGCTTTTATCCTGCTGTGCCCTTTCACAGGTGGGCCCGCGTCAGAGCTGTCACTTGTGCCTTCTGCCACTTCGATCCCCATCCTCTCGAAGTCCGGCCGTCCGGAACTTTGCCTTCCGAAACTGGCCTGATACCGGCACCCGGTGAGCTTGCGTCGCCGGACAGCCCGGCACGAGTTTGTCCGAGCTCACCTTGCCGCACAAGCCGGAGGCGCATTGTGATGTGCGCCCCGGCTTGTGGTCTGTCCGCCGCTAAAGTCCGAGGCTTTGCGCAAGCACGTCGAGAAGCTGGAACTGCAGCGCATCAAAGCGGCTGGAGGGCTGCCAGAGCAGGGCCATCTCCAGCAGTGGATCGGTGACGCTGGTGGTCTCGCCCGACAGCGCCTCAATCAGGGCGTGACCGCAGAAGGGGACATAGGTTTCCGAATAGCCGCCTTCGTGCACGATCACCAGCCGCCCGCCGCAGAGCCGGTCGGCAGCCTCGCGGATGGCGGCTGTCATGCTGCGGTAGCTGCCACTGTGCAGCTGCATGCGCGCCAGAGGATCGACTGCGGAGGCGTCAAGGCCGCTGGCGACCACGATCAGATCCGGCTTGAAGGCCTCCAGCGCCGGAATGACGATCTGCTCGAAGGCGCGCATGTAAACCGCATGGCCGCCGCCCGGCAGCAGGGGGATGTTGATGTTGGCGCCCAGCCCTGCCCCCGCACCGCGATCTTCCGCGCCGTTGTAGCCGGGCGGGAAACAGCCATCCTGATGCAGCGAGATCGTCAGTGTGTCCGGGTCTTCGTAATAGATCGCCTGCGTGCCGTTGCCGTGATGCACGTCCCAGTCCACCACGGCAACGCGTTCAAGCCCGTAGCGCGACCGGGCTGCTTCAACGGCAATTGGAATATTAGCCAGCAAACAAAACCCCATCGGCGTGCCGGGAAGGCAGTGATGACCTGGCGGGCGTGACAGGGCGAAGGCGTTCTTCATGCTGCCGGAGACGACTGCTTGCACGGCTTCTTTTGCCAGACCGGCCGACAAAGCCGCGATCTCGTAGCTGCCCGCACCAAAGGGAGCGCTGACGCCCAGGTCGCCGCCCCCGGCGTTGCTGACCTGCTGGAAGGTGTCGAGATACTGGGCGGGGTGGATGCGCAGCAGGTCTTCCCGGCTCGCCGGTTCGGCGCTGCGCAGGTCAAGCTTTGCCGCAAGACCCGAGACCTGCAGCAGCGACAGGAAACGGCGCTTGGATTCAGGAGATTCGGCAAAGCCTGCAGCTGATGGCGGCTGCACCCAGCCGCCCACCGGCAGCACCAGCGACTGGATGCCGCCCGTGTGCCAGAAGGTTCTTTCGTCTGTGAAGAAGCCGGTTGTTTTCATGGATGTCACTCATTTCAGGCTGGAAGCGGCGCGGGGCGAAAATGCCAGACAGGCGAAGGACAGCGCCCCGCAGGCTGCTGCGGCGAGGAAGACGGCGCTGAGGCTCCAGCCTGCGCCGAGCAGTTCCCCTGCAAACAGCGGACCGAGAGACAGCCCGGTGCCGATGATCATGGTGGTGGAGGCGACGAGACGGCCCGATGGGTCGCGCTGGGCCACCTCGGCAATGATGAAGGGCAGGGCGAAGGTCCATGCAAACTTGAAGGCGAAGATGGCCGCCGCGAAACCTGCCGCTCCCTTCAGGATCGCCAGCCCCGCCAGTGAAGCCACAAGGATGGCGTAACCTGCGAGCAGCATGGAGCGGCGGTACAGGCGGCCGCCGGTGACGGCGGTGATCAATGCCCCGGCGATGCCGAACAGTGATGCAATGGCAAGCAGCGTTCCCGTCTGCGGTTCCACGATACCGGCCTCTCCGGCGGCATGGCTGGCAAAGGTCCAGGCGCCGCCGATGGCAATGTAGAAAATCAGCACCGCTGCGAGCGTGAAAGCTGCAAGGACGAGGAATGGCTTGTCCATGGCCGCGCCTGTCTTCTTTGACCCCGATGCTGCGGCGGGCGCGAGAAAGCCCTTGTGAAGGGGCACCAGAGCAAGGGTAAGCAGGCCGAGGAGGATGTAGAAGGACTGCAGGCCAAAGCTTGCAAACACATGCGGCAGCGCGGCCAGTCCCATGGCTCCGGCCACGAGTTGGCCTGCGACCCAGTATCCGTAGATCCGGTCAGGGTTCTGCGCATCCTGGGCGCTGATCATGGACAGGACCATCAAGGTGCCGCCGCCAAAGCCGGTGACGGCGCGGATCAGCAGCAGGCTGGCGTAGTCCGGCAGCACCAGTGGCGTCAGGAGATTGCCTGCGATGAAGACGGCAAGGGCGGCAAGCGCGGCATGGTGCACGTTGATGCGGCCAAGCCAGATCAGCGACAGGAGCGATGCTGCACTGAAGGCGCCGTTTTCGACAAAGAAATAGGTGCCGATCTGTGAGGGGCTGGCGTTGAGCTCTCTGGCAAGCTGAGCTGCAAGGGCCGGTGCCACCAGCAGCGCCAGTGGCGTGATGGCGGCAAAGGCCACAAGGGCAAAGAGCGTGATCCTTGGAAAGCTGCTTTCGGCGTGGGCGGAGGCGCTTGTCATGGACACACCTCTGCCGCCGCAGGGACACTGCCCCGGTTCTTGTCTGCCATCTTGTTCCCCAATCTGACTGCTTGCCTCTTTTGGCGAGGCTTGCCGTCAGTCTTTGGCGGAAATGGCTGGCTGCATAGCCGTTCATATGAACGGCTATGCAGCTGCGGTGCGGACTGTGGTGCGGCCTATGGAGCTTCCGTAAAGGTCAGGCCCACGCCGGTTTGCGCTTTTCGAAGAAGGCGGAGATGCCCTCGTGGGCTTCGGGGTCTTCCCAGCAGTCGGCCAGCTGGCGGATCGTGTCTTCGATCACCGCACCGGTGATGGGCGTGCCGAGCGAGCGGGCGAGGCGTTTGGCGCGGGCAACCGCGCCGGGTGCGGCGGAGAGGTAGGGCTTCACCTCGCGCTCGATGGCGGCGTCAAGCTCTTCTGGCGTCACGGCCCGGGCGGCAAGATCCAGCGCCACGGCCTCCTGTGCATCGAACAGCCGGGCGGACATGAACACGCGGCGCGCCTTGCCCTCGCCCATGCGGGCCAGAACATAGGGGCTGATGGTGGCCGGGATCAGGCCGAGGCGTGTCTCGGTCAGGCCGAATTTCGCGCCTTCCGCTGCAATGGCCACGTCGCAGACGCTCATCATGCCGATGCCGCCGCCGAAGGCCTGGCCCTGCACACGGCCAATGAGGGGCTTGGGCAACTCGTTCAGCGCCTTCAGCATCAGCGCAAGCTTGCGTGCCTCGGCCATGCGGGTGGCGCGGTCAGCGGTAAATTGCTCGCGCATCCAGTCGAGATCACCGCCCGCGCAAAAGCTGGCGCCCTCGCCGGTGAGGATCACCACGCGCACGGCGCTGTCTGCGGCAAGCCGGGCGGCGGCTCCGGTCAGTTCGGCAATCATCTGTGCCGACAGGGCGTTGTGCTTGTCCGGACGGGCGAGCGTCAGCGTGGCAACGCCGCGGGCGTCCGTCTCAAGGCGGATGGTCTCGTAAGTGCCGCTCATTCTATGCGTCCTTTCTGAGCGTGCGGGCAAAGGCGGCGGCTTCTGCCAGCTTCTCCCTGTCGAGGCCGGTCTCGAACCCCTTGTCTGCCAGCAGGGCCGCAACTGCTTCCGTCGCCACATTGCCCTTCGCGCCGGGGGCATAGGGGCAGCCGCCGAGCCCGCCGACGGCGGCATCGAACACGCGCAGGCCTTTCTCAAGGCTCACCTCGATATTGGCGAGGGCCAGCCCCCTGGTGTCGTGGTAATGCCCGGCGAGTTTTTGCGCGGGCACCTGTTCCAGCACCGCATCCAGCATCCGGCCGATGGTGTCCGGCGTGCCTGCGCCGATGGTGTCGCCGAGGGAAATTTCGTAGCAGCCCATGGCCAGCAGCTTGGCGGCGACATCAGCCACGTTTTCCGGCGGGGTGGGGCCGTCATAGGGGCAGTCGGTGACGCAGGAGATGTAGCCGCGCACCGGGATGCCGTCCTCCAGCGCCTTGTCCACCAGCGGGCGGAAGCGCTCCAGGCTTTCGGCGATGGAGCAATTGATGTTCTTGCGCGAAAAGCCCTCCGAGGCCGAGCCGAACACGGCCACCTCATCCGCCCCGGCCGCGCGGGCGGCCTCGTAGCCCTTCACGTTGGGGGTGAGGGCCGTATAGGCGGTTTGCGGCCTGCGGTGGATGCCCGCCAGCACATCGGCGGCATCGGCCATCTGCGGCACCCATTTGGGGCTGACGAAGCTGGTAACCTCGATCTTGGCAAAGCCGCAGGCGCTCAGCATGTCGACAAGGCGGATCTTGTCTGCGGTGGCGATCTGCGCCTTCTCGTTCTGCAGCCCGTCGCGGGGGCCCATTTCGAACAGGGTGACGAAACCGGTCATGACGCTTCTCCGGAGTGTTCGTTGCTTGCGCGCTGGCGCAGCTCCCGGCGGATCACCTTGCCGGTGGTTGTCATGGGCAGGGCGTCCACAAACTCCACCTCACGGGGGTATTCGTGGGCGGCAAGGCGGGTCTTGACGAATTGGGCAATGTCATCGGCGAGGCTGTCCGAAGGCTCCACTCCGGCCTTCAGCACCACATAGGCCTTGACGATTTCCGTGCGCTGGGCGTCCGGCTTGCCGACAACGCCTGCCATGGCAACGGCGGGATGGCGCAGCAGGCAGTCCTCGATCTCGCCCGGCCCGATGCGGTAGCCGGAGGAGGTGATCACGTCATCATCGCGGCCCACGAACCGCAGCCAGCCGTCCGCATCGCGCACGCCCGTGTCGCCGGTCAGCATCCAGCCGTTGATGAACTTGGCGCGGGTGGCGGCCTCGTTGTTCCAGTAGCCAAGGAACATCACCGGATCGGGCCCGCGCACAGCGATCAGCCCTTGCTCGCCATCGGCGGCAAGTTCGCCTTTCTCCGTCACCACGTCCACATCATGGCCGGGCACGGCGCGGCCCATGATGCCGGGGCGGGCCTCCATGACGGCGGCGCAGCTCGACACGATCATGTTGCACTCGGTCTGGCCGTAGAACTCGTTGATGGTCAGGCCAAAGACCTTGCGGCCCCAGGCGATCAGCTCGGCCCCCAGCGTCTCCCCGCCCGAGGCGACGGAGCGCAGGGCAAGCCTGTAGCGGGTCTGCGGGCTTTCCACCTGCCGCATCATCTTCAGCGCGGTGGGCGGCAGGAAGGCGTTGCGGATGTTCTGTTTTTCCATCAGCTCGAAGGCCGCTTCCCCGGTGAACTTGCGGAAGCGGCAGGCGACCACGGGGATGCCGTGGTAGAGCGCGGGCATCAGCACATCGAGCAAGCCGCCGATCCAGGCCCAGTCCGCCGGGGTCCAGAACCTGTCGCCGGGGCGGGGCAGGAAATCGTGGCTCATTTCCACGCCGGGCAGATGGCCCAGCAGCACCCGGTGCCCATGCAGCGCGCCCTTGGGCTGGCCGGTTGTGCCGGAGGTGTAGATGATGATGGCCGGATCTTCGGCGGCGGTGTCCACCGGGGTGAAAGCCGTCTCGTGGCCGGTCAGGGAATGTGCGAGATCTTCCGCACCGTGGTGGGCGCCGTCGATGCAGAACACGGTGGTGAGGGCGGGCAGCCTGTCCCGCAGGCGCTCCAGTTTGGCTGCGCCGCCTGCATCGGTGACGAGGATCTTCACCCCCGCATTGCCCAGCCGGTATTCCAGCGCCTCTTCGCCGAAGAGGGTGAAGAGCGGAATGGTGATCGCCCCGCATTTCAGCGCGGCGATATGGGCGGTGGCGGTTTCGACGCTCTGCGGCAGCAGCACGCCCACCCGGTCGCCGCGCTCAAGACCCCGGGCGCGGAACAGGTTGGCCATGCGGTTGGACAGGGCTTTCAGCTCGCCATAGCTGACACGGGTGGCGGTGCCATCCTCGGCCACATAGGTGATGGCCTCGCGGTCCGGTTCTGCGTCCGCCCAGCGGTCGCAGATGGCGGTGCCAATGTTGAAGCGCCCGGGGATCTGCCAGCGGAAGGCAGCCCGCATCGCCTCGTAGCTGTCAGCTTCAGGCAGCATCGGCGCTCTCCTGAGCAAGGGCCAGCAGCAGCGTGCCATCGGTCACCTGTTCGCCTTCGCTGACGAAGACATCGCCAATCACCCCGTCACGCGGGGCGGTGAGCGTGTGCTCCATCTTCATGGCTTCCAGGATCAGCAGCGGCTCGCCGCGTGTCACGGCCTGCCCTTTGGCGGCGGTCAGCACCTTCACCAGCCCCGGCATCGGGGCAATCAGCCGGTCACCGGCGGCATCGCCCTCATCCTCGCCGGACAGCATGTCGGCGCGGGTGAATTCGAAGGCCTCGCCGCCGTGGAAGACGGAGATGGCCGCGCCCATGTCGGCAATGCGCGCCTTGTCCCGGTGGCCGCCCATGTCGAAGCGGATGGTGCCATCTTCCACATGGGTGATCTCGATCTCCAGAACGCTTCCCGCCACATGGGCGGCAAAGCGGCTGCGGCCAAGGCTGTGCACCTCGATCTCAAGCCGCGTGCCCTTGTGGTCGAGCACGGCAAACTGGCGCGCTGCGCTCCAAGCCCGCCAGCCGCTCAGCCGCTCCCACGGGTCCTGTCCGGTGGCTGGGCGCGTCAGGCCAAGGCTGGTGAGGGCGGCAAGCGCCAGAACCACCGGCGGCGTGCCGGGCCTTGCGGTCAGCGCCTCCTGATCGCGGCCAATGAGGCCGGTGTCCACGTCTCCGGCGGCAAAGCCTTCGTGGCGGCACAGGGCGGCGAGGAAGGCGGCATTGGTGACGGAACCCGCCACTTCCGTTGCCTCAAGGGCTGCCAGCAGCCGGGCCAGCGCCGTCTTGCGGTCCGGGCCGTGGACGATGATCTTGGCGATCATCGGATCATACCAGGGGGTGATCGTGTCGCCCTGCCGCACGCCGGAATCAACGCGGGCCATGTCTTCCGGCAGGCGCAGATGGGTCAGCGTGCCGGTGGCCGGCAGGAAGCCGCGCTCTGCATCCTCCGCATAAAGCCGCGCCTCGAAGGCCCAGCCGTGGATGGCAAGCTGGTCCTGCGTCAGGGGCAGGGGCTCGCCATTGGCCACCTTCAGCTGCCATTCCACCAGATCCTGCCCGGTGATGTATTCCGTCACCGGATGCTCCACCTGCAGGCGGGTGTTCATCTCCATGAAGTAGAACCGGTCCTGCGACAGGCCTTCCGACACATCGGCGATGAACTCGATCGTGCCCGCCCCGCAATAGCCGATGGCCTGCGCGGCCTTGACGGCGGCAGCGCCCATGGCGGCGCGCATCGCCTCCGGCATGCCGGGGGCAGGGGCTTCTTCGATCACCTTCTGGTGGCGGCGCTGCAGCGAGCAGTCCCGCTCGAACAGATGCATCACATTGCCCTGGCTGTCGCCGAAGACCTGAATTTCGATGTGGCGCGGCTTGGTCAGATATTTCTCGATCAGCACCCGCGGATCGCCGAAGCTCGCCGCGCCTTCGCGCTGCGCGCCTTCCAGCGCGGCGCGGAAGTCCTCGCGCCGGTCCACCCGGCGCATGCCCTTGCCGCCGCCGCCCGCACGGGCCTTGATCAGCACCGGATAGCCGATTTCATCGGCGCGCTCCTGAAGGAAACCGGCATCCTGATTGTCGCCGTGATAGCCCGGCACCACCGGCACCCCCGCCTTTTCCATCAGTGCCTTTGCGGCATCCTTCAGCCCCATGGCGCGGATGGCGCTCGCGCTGGGGCCGATGAAGGCAATGCCTGCCGCTTCCAGCGCTTCGACGAAATCCGGGTTCTCCGACAGGAAGCCATAGCCCGGATGCACCGCCTCCGCGCCCGACTGGCGGCAGATCTCGATGATGCGTTCCGCCTTGAGATAGCTTTCAGCAACGGGTGCCGGACCCAGCCGCCAGGCCTCGTCCGCCATGGCCACATGCTGCGCGCCCGCATCCGCATCCGAATAGACCGCGACAGTGCGGATGCCGAGCCTGCGCGCCGTCTTGATCACCCGGCAGGCAATTTCACCACGGTTGGCGATGAGGATTTTTCTGAACATCACTGTGCCTCCCCGGCGAGATCTTCAACGACACGGAACCGCTCGCAGACGAGTTCCATCTCCGGCGAAAAGCCGCCGTTGCGCTCGAAATAGGCCCCATGATCCCGCTGCCAGCCGGCCAGATCATCATTTTCCCCCTCGCTAAGGGCGAATTCGGCCTCAACATCGCAGAAGCGCCGGATCGTGACGGAGCTGGTTTCGATGACGAGGGCAGGCGTGCCGTCCCAGTTGAGGACAATGTCGCGGCGTCCGGCCACCGGCAAAGTCTCTCCGCCTTCCGTGAAGTCCCGCAGCGCGCCGCAGGTTCCTGTCTTGCGGCCGCTGCGCACCAGGGCAATCAGCTCCGCCGACAGGTGCTCACTGTCGCCGAACTTGAATGTCACGGCACCGGGATACTTGGCTTGCAGATCATCCAGTGTCTGGGTCATGGCATCACATCCGGAACAGGCCGAAGCGGGTGTCTTCGATCGGGGCGTTGAGGGCGGCGGAGAGGGAGAGGGCGAGGATCTCGCGGGTCTTGCGCGGATCGATGATGCCGTCGTCCCACAGCCGTGCCGAGGCATAGAGCGGGTGGCCCTGCGCCTCGAACTGGTCGATGACCGGCTGCTTGAAGGCCTTTTCCTCGTCGGCGGACCAGCTGCCGCCCTTGCGCTCGATGCCATCGCGCCGCACGGTGGCCAGCACGCCGGCGGCCTGCTCACCGCCCATCACCGAAATGCGGGAGTTGGGCCAGGTCCACAGGAAGCGGGGCGAATAGGCGCGCCCGCACATGCCGTAATTGCCCGCCCCGAAGGAGCCGCCGACCAGCATGGTGATCTTCGGCACGGAGGTGGTGGCCACCGCCGTCACCAGCTTGGCGCCATCCTTGGCGATGCCGCCGCTTTCATACTTCCGGCCAACCATGAAGCCGGTGATGTTCTGCAGGAAGACGAGCGGGATCTTGCGCTGGGAGCAAAGCTCGACGAAATGCGCGCCCTTGACCGCGCTTTCGGAGAAGAGCACGCCGTTGTTGGCAATGATGCCCACCGGCATGCCGTAGATATGGGCAAAGCCGCAGACCAGCGTGGTGCCGTAGCGGGCCTTGAATTCATCGAAGCGCGAGCCGTCGGTGATGCGGGCGATCACCTCGCGGATGTCATAGGGCGTCTTCAGATCCGCCGGAACCACGCCGAAGATTTCCTCCGGATCATAGAGCGGGTCTTCCGGGCTCTGCAGGTCGAGATGCACCTGCTTGGTGCGGTTGAGATTGGCCACCGCCCGGCGGGCCAGTGCCAGCGCATGGGCATCGTCCCGGGCGAGGTGATCGGCCACGCCGGAGAGGCGCGTGTGCACGTCGCCCCCGCCAAGGTCTTCCGCGCTCACCTCCTCACCCGTCGCTGCCTTCACCAGCGGGGGGCCTGCGAGGAAGATGGTGCCCTGATTGCGCACGATGATGGTCTCATCGCTCATGGCCGGAACATAGGCCCCGCCAGCGGTGCACGAGCCCATCACCACGGCGATCTGGGCAATGCCGCGTGCCGACATGTTGGCCTGATTGAAGAAGATGCGGCCGAAATGGTCGCGGTCAGGGAACACTTCGTCCTGGTTCGGCAGGTTGGCGCCGCCCGAGTCCACCAGATAGACGCAAGGCAGGTTGTTCCCGGCGGCAATCTCCTGCGCCCGCAGGTGCTTCTTCACCGTCATGGGATAGTAGGTGCCGCCCTTCACCGTCGCGTCATTGGCGACGATCATCACTTCCCGGCCCTCGACACGGCCAATGCCGGCGATGACGCCGGCCGAAGGGGAGGCGTTGTCATAGAGCCCATGGGCGGCGAAGAGGCCGACTTCCAGAAAGGGCGAGCCGGGATCGAGCAGGCGCGAGACGCGCTCGCGCGGCAGGATCTTGCCGCGTGAGGCATGGCGGGCGCGGGCTTCCGCGCCACCGCCTTCAAAGGCCGCTTCCGCCGCCCGGCGCACCTCTTCTAGGGCCGCTTCATGCGCCTTGCGGTTCTTCTCGAAAACCTCGCCGCGCGTGGCCGCGTTCGATTTCAGGATGCCCATTGTCTCCCGGCTCCTCTCCCTCCGGTGACGCTTGCGGTCACCATGTCCAGATAAATGGTTTCGATGTCGGCCTTGGAGAGCCTGCCGCCCTCCCGGTACCAGGTGCCAAGGCCGGTCAGCATGGCGATGATGGCGCGGGTGGCCACCTGCGGCTCGCTGACGGCAAAGCTGCCCGCCTGCGCGCCGCGCTTCAGGATGTCCGTCAGGATTGCCTCATACCGCTGGCGCAGATGCTCGACGGCCTGAAAATTCTCCGGCTCCAGATTGCGCAGCTCCATGTAGGAGACAAACACCGCGTCGGTGCGCGCCAGATGATAGCGGATGTGAAACCGGGTGAAGCGCTCCAGCGCCGCGTCCGGGCTTTCGTCGGGCTCTGCCGTGGCGCAGTTTTCTCCCCAGGCATCCAGCAGCGCCTGCATGTGGCTGACCATCAGGTCGCGCAGGATGTCCTGTTTGGTGGGGAAATGATTGTAGAGCGCACCGGGCTGGACGCCGACGGCAGCCGCGATCTGGCGCATGGAAACGGCGGCGTAGCCCTCGCGCGCAAACAGCCGCAACGCAGCCTCGCGTACGCGCTCTGCCGTTTCCTCGCCCCTGGCTCCCACCGTGCGTGCCATGCCTGTTTCCTCCCTCCTTCAAAATAAATGAACGATCATTCATTTGCAAGTACGGCTGATGGAGGGAACGGCCATGGCGTCTGCAGGAAATGATGGGGGCGTGAAACTTGGTATAAGGCAGGGTTTTCCGTAGTTTTCCGCAGGCGTTGCAATTTTTCCGCGCGCGCTTAATGCATTGAAGTTCAATTAAAAATCCGGACACGCAACCGCGTGTATAATCTCAGGTTGCTGCGGGAAGACTTGTTTTGGTCCGGTTGCCCTTGTCCGTTTTGCCGATTGCCGCTAGGCCGTGGCCGTTTTCACAAGCCATGCGTGCAGACTTGCCGCGATAACGGAGGCGAACCTTGAAGAAGATACTGACTGCACTTGTTGTAGGCCTGACCCTTGCCGGCTGCGCATCTTCCGGCAATCAGAGTCTCAGGAACGAGACGGAGGCGAGCGTCTCCGCCAAGCTGACCGAAGGCAAGACGACGCGGAGCGAGGTGCAGCAGATGTTCGGCTCGCCCTATCAGACGAGCTTCACCTCCGAGGGCGAAGAGATCTGGACCTACCAGCTCGACAACCTGCAGGCTGATGCGGTGAACTTCATCCCCGTGGTCGGTGCGCTCGGCACGTCCCACTCGGGCAAGCGCAAGCAGCTGGTCGTCCTGTTCAACAGCAAGAACATCGTCCGCCGCTATTCAATGACCGATTCCGACGTCTCGGTGAAGACGGGCGTCTTCCGGTAAGACTATGCCCTGAAGTCAAAAGTCACGGCAGGAGTGAACTGAACCCATGAATTTGGATGGTTCATAGACTGGGCCGATTTAAGGACTGGGTCCTGTACTGCAAAGGGCTCAGTCCTTCGAGTTTCGTCTTGCCATGGCCCGGCCATGGCATCCATTCCGTGACCGTGCAGCCGCTCTGAATGCTCGCGTCCTCTCACTGCTCCGGTATCTGGAGATGCAAGGGTATGGATGCCATGATCAAGTCATGGCATGACGGAAGAGGGCATGTGAAACACAAAGGGCGCGCCCATCCGGCGCGCCCTCAGACCGCTGACAAACCTCCGGCCTCTCCATCGTCATCCTCGGCCTTGTGCCGAGGATCTATACAAATCAATGGCTTGTAGATGACCGGGACAAGCCCGGCCATGACGAAAGAGGAGAACACTTGCTTTGTCATCGGCCTCAGGGCGCCCCCATCCGGCGCGCCCTTCTTTTCATTCCACCAGCTGTTCAGCCATCACGCCGATAGTCTGGACATAGACCTCGGCCTTGTTCCATTCCCGCAGAACCTCGTGGTTCGGCGTGCCGGGGGCCCAGCTTTCGCCGGCGCGCCAGCCTTTCTGCTTCAGGTAGTTGGCGGTGGAGGCCAGCACGTCCGGGATGGAGCGGATCAGGTCGCGCTTGCCGTCCCGGTCATAGTCGACGGCGTAGTTGAGATAGGAGCTGGCGAGGAACTGGGTCTGGCCGAGTTCTCCCGCCCAGGCGCCGCGCATGTCCTCGCGCACCTTGTCGCCGTTTTCGATGATCTTGAGGGCCGAGACCAGCTCGCGGGTGAAGAATTCCGAACGGCGGCAGTCATAGGATAGGGTCGCCAGCGAGCGCACCACATCCATCTTGCCCGAGTTGGCACCATAGCCCGTTTCGAGGCCCCAGATGGCGATGATGATCTGCGGCGGCACGCCGAAATCCTGCTGGATGCGCTCGAACAGCCCGGCATATTGGGCATGCAGCTGCCGGCCCCGGTTGATCAGCGCCTTGTTGACGCGGCGCTGGTAGAATTCCTCGAAGCTGAGCTTGAAGGACCGCTGCCCCCGGTCGAGTTTGATCACCTGCGGATCATAGGTCACGCCCTCAAGGGCATTTGCCACCGTGTAGGCCTTTAGCCCATGACGGGCCGGGGCTTCCTGCTTGAAGGCTGCAATCCAGGCATTGAAACCGGAGGCATCATTGCCGCAGGCGGCCGCCCGGGCGGGCGTCGCCGTCAGGGCGGGGGCGAAGGATGCAGTCAGGGAAAGGGCAAGAGCGCAAAGCAGCTTGCGCATGGCGGGCACTCCCGGATGACCCGGCGGCACAGAAGCCGGGCATGTGTGATGGGTAAAACCGAAGGGTGGATGATTCGTGATGACTCCTGCCCTTCGAGTTAGCTGGCTTGCCTTCGTTTCCCCCGGTTCGTCAAGGGAAAGCGGGCGTTAAATGCCGTTTCAGCCGGCGGTCCCACGCGGTTGTGACCGGACGTGAACCTCCAGCGGCTTCAGGCGGCAGGATGTGATAGCGCAAGCCAATCGGCCGGAATGTGATGCAGACCACGGTTTTGGTCCGGCAACAGGCGCATGCCATCTCCATGGGGGCGGGCTGCAGGGCCGTGAAGGCGCTGGAGCGGCTTTGGATCAAGGAACAGACCCATGCGAGGCATTTCCTTCTGGTTCTTCATTTCCGCCATGTTCTATGGCGTGGGCAGCATCATCTTCGGCATTCAGATGTCCGCAGGTCAGGGGGCAGGCTTTGCCACCGCCAATGTGCAGCTGACCCTGCTCGGCTTTCTGACGATGACGCTCTTCGGGCTCTACTACAACGCCGTGCCGCAGGCGGCCCATTCCCGGCTGGCGCGGCTGCATTTTGTCGCAGCAACCATCGGCATGTGGCTGATGATCCCCGGCGTTGCGATTGCCATCGAGGATGGCAACCTCTTGCTGGCGATGACAGGCTCGGCCGTCATGGCCCTTTCCATGGTGCCTTTCGTCATGATCCTGCGCCGCCTGCGCCGGATTGCGGCTCATGCGGCCGGTTGAGGCGCCGCGCCGTCAGCCTCAAGCAAGGCAGAAATCTTAACTCAAGGCCGGGGTCCGGCTGTCCCCGGCCTTCCGCATCGGCGCTCCGGAGCAGAGAGTCAGGCAGGCAGAATGTCTCCCCCGCTGCCAATGATTTGACCTTGCAGCCTATTTGGGCTTTTCATCGCAGCGCAGGCTGTGTAGCCATGAAGGCCGTTGACCGTGGAGCGTGACAGATGTCCCTGGATGCCGAAGCCATAACCGACCGCCGGAGGCTCCGCCGCAAGCTCGTGTTCTGGCGCGTTGCAGCCTTTCTCATCCTGGCGGCCGCCCTCATCTCAGGCCTCATTGCTCTTGGCGGCGGTTTCAATGCAGAGCGCAGCAAGCCGCATATTGCGCGCATTCCCATCGAAGGCGTGATCATGGAGGACCGGGACCAGCTCAAGCTGATCCGGGAAATCGGCGAGAACAAGAGAGTCGCCGGTGTGATCATCTCCATCAATTCGCCCGGCGGCAGCACCACGGGCGGCGAGGCGCTTTATCAGGCGCTCCATGAGCTGTCCAAGAAGAAGCCGGTGGTCGCGGAGATCCGCACGGTTGGCGCCTCGGCCGGATACATGGTGGCTCTGGCCAGCGATCACATCGTCGCGCGGCACAATTCCATTACCGGTTCCATCGGCGTGCTGTTCCAGTTCGGCAATGCAGAGAAACTGCTGGATATGGTCGGGGTGAAGATGGATGCGGTGAAAAGCGCGCCGATGAAGGCCGAGCCCGATTTCTATTCCGATCCCTCGCCCGAAACCCGTGACATGCTGGCGCTTCTGGTGGGCGACAGCTACGACTGGTTCGTCAAGCTGGTGGCTGAGCGGCGCAAGCTGAGCCCGGAGGCGGCCCGTGCCGTGGCCGATGGCAGCATCGTCACCGGCTTCCGGGCGCAGGAGCGCAAGCTGGTGGATGCGATCGGCGGCGAGGCGGCAGCCATCGCCTGGCTGGAGAAGGAAAAGGGTGTCGCCAGGGATCTTCCGGTCGTCACCTGGAAGGTGCCCGATGAGCGCAGCCGCCTGCCGTTTGCGGCACGGATGTCGCAAGGTATCGGTGAAGGGGCCGCCAAGGCGCTGATTGAGGGCGTTTCAGAGGCTAAGGGATTGATTTCTCCAAGCCTTACGCTTGACGGGCTCGTGTCTGTTTGGCAGGCTCCCGGGGGTATGCCGGGTGGTCAGGAACAAGGGAGCGGGGAATGATCAAGTCCGAGCTAGTGCAGCGCATCGCGGAACAGAACCCGCATCTCTATCAGCGCGACGTCGAGAACATCGTCAACGCGATCCTTGACGAGATCACCGAGGCGCTGATGCGCGGTGACCGTGTGGAATTGCGCGGTTTCGGCGCCTTTTCCGTCAAGAACCGCCCGGCCCGTGTCGGCCGCAATCCGCGCACGGGGCAGAAGGTCGAGGTGGACGAGAAATACGTTCCCTTCTTCAAGACCGGCAAGGAAATGCGTGAGCGCCTGAATGATGGCGTCGACCACGGCGAAGATAGCGACGACGAAGACTGACCGCCGCGCAGCCAAGGCAGTTCCAGCAAAGGCGGAGACCGGTTTTGTGTCCGCACTTGCGTGAAGACAAAGACCCAAGAGCATTGCAGGCGGAGCCGTTTGCGCCGGACATGCTCTAGAAAAAGGCAGGGCCCGTGACCCGGTTTCTCAAGAACCTGATCCTTGTTGCCATCGCCCTTGTGGTGGTGCCGCTGTCTGTGGCCAACCGGCACGGGGTCGATCTTTCGCTGAACCCCTTTGATCCGCAGGATCCGCGCCTGACGCTGACCGGCGTGCCGCTGTTCTGGGTGATTTTTGCCGCCATTCTGGTGGGCATCGTCATCGGCGGGCTCGGGGCCTGGGCAAAGCAGGGCCGCTGGCGCCGCGAGGCGCGCGTCAAGCGCTCCGAGGCCGACAAGTGGCACAAGGAAGCCGACAAGCTGCGGGCCGAGGCCGAGCAGTCCTCTCCGTCCCGCGCCCTTCCCGGTCCGGGCAGCCGCGCTGCCTGAGACCGGCGCAAAAATCAGGATTTCGGTGCGGAATAGCCCGGCAGCGTCCAGCCCCTGAGAATGGCGCCGCCCCGGATGATGAAGGCTGCGAGCGCGCCGATGATGGCGGCGGGCCAGAGCGAGAAGCCGACCAGCGTCAACACCACGAAGACGGCCGCGCCGGTAAAGGCGGCGGTGACATAGATCTCCGGCTTGGCAATGGCGGTCGGGTCGCCGGCGACAACGTCACGCAGGATGCCGCCGAACGTGGCGGTGGAGGCCCCCAGCAGGATGGCGACGAGCGGCATGTGATCGACCGCCATGGATTTGGCCGCCCCCATCACGCAATAGGCGGCAAGGCCGATGGCATCGGCCCAGCGCAGCGGCTTGCCCCAGCTTTCGACGATATGCGCGCCGAACCACATCAGCACGCTGACGCCAAAGCAGACCAGCAGGTAGCCTTCCGATTTGGTCCAGAACACGGGCACGCCGAGGATCAGGTCACGCAAGGTGCCGCCGCCGACGCCGGTCATGGTGGCGAAAAACAGGAAGGCGATGAAGTCCATGCCCTTGCGCGAGGCGACGATGGCGCCGGTCACGGCAAAGACGGCAACACCCACATAATCGAGCACCATCAGCACGTTGAGCAGCGTTTCGGGGGCCTTGTCGAACATCATGAGCCGGTCACCTTCTTCTTGCCGGGGCGAAAAGCCGCCTGCAATCGAAGCTTCTCTAGTCCAGATCGGTGCTTGCGTGCAATCGCGCTGCTACAGCTCGCTCATGGCTTCGGCGGCCTTTACGGCGGCGGAGGCGCGGTTTTCGACGCCGAGCTTCACGTAGATCTGTTCCAGATGCTTGTTCACCGTGCGCGGTGACAGGCCGAGGATTTCGCCGATGTCCTTGTTGGCCTTGCCACGGGCGATCCACAGCAGCACCTCCGCCTCGCGGGCGGTGAGGCCGAAGCGGGTGCGCAGGCCATCCGTCTGGCCTGCCTCGTCGCCGCCCGTCAGGCGGAAGAGATATTCATCCGGACCGACGGCGCCCAGATAGGTGAAATCAAGCTTCTGCCCCGGCGCCCCGATGAAGGAGGTGGAGCGGCTGCCGCCCATCTGGCCTGCCATCTGACTGGGGCTGCCAAGCCAGGCGCCCAGATGCTGGCTGATGAGGGGGAGCACATCGCTGCCCACACGGCCGGCGAAATGGCTCAGCGCGGTGCGGGCCTGCGGGGTGGCCCATTTCACGCTGCCGGTGGAGGTGACAGCCATCAGGTGCCGCCCGGCGGCATCGAGCGCGATGCGGGCGCTCTGCACCTGCCGGGCATTGGCCAGATGCACGCGGATGCGGGCCTGCAACTCATCAAGGTTGATCGGCTTTGTGAGAAAATCCACGCCGCCGCTTTCCAGCGCATGCACCACATGCTCGGTCTCGCTGAGGCCGGTCATGAAGATCACCGGCACATGCGCCAGTTCCGGCATGGCCTTCAGCTGGCGGCAGGTCTCGAAGCCGTCCGGTTGCGGCATCACCGCGTCCATCAGCACCATGTCGGGTGTGATGCGCCCGGCAATGGTGAGCGCTGCCGTGCCGGAGGTGGCGACCAGAACGGTCACGCCCGATGCCTCCAGCGCCTTCGTCAGGAAGCCGAGGGTTTCGGGGGAATCATCCACCACAAGAACGATGTCGCGCTGGGCAGGGGCTTCAGTCATACGGCCTCACGCAGCTTGTTTCAGTCATGGGGCTGGACCTCTTCCAGAATTGTTCTGTAGCCGGCAAAATCGAACTGCTCCAGCCGCTCGCGCAGGGCGGAGACGAGGGGCGCATTGCCCGCCTCCCGGCCCAGCTCGCTCAGTTTCGCCTCGATGCCATGCACATAGCCGATATCGCCAAGATCCATCAGGTCGCGCAAGTGGCCAGGGCCGGGACTGGTGTAAATTGCGGGCGCCGTCTCCCGCTGCGGGTCTGCCTGCGGCAGGATGATGGGCAGGGAAAGGGCGGCCTGCGGCTCCGGTGCAGGTGCGGCCGGTGTGCCATAACGCCAGACGAGGCCGGGCAGGCGGCCGAGGCGGTCGAGAAGCTGGGCCATGTCCACGGGCTTGGCCAGTGTGTCGTCATGGGCAGGCTCGCCGGTGGGGCGCAGGGCCGTGTCGCCGATATTGGCCGAAAGCATGACGATGCGGCCCTTGTAGCCGCGATGGCGCAGGGCGGCTGCCACTTCCCAGCCGTTGAGGCCGGGCATGGAAATATCGGCCAGCACCAGATCCGGCGCAAGCTCCAGCGTGAGGTCTATGCCCTCCTGCCCGTTTTCCGCCGTCAGCACTATGAAACCCAGCGGCGCCAGCATTTCGCGCATGAGGGCACGGTGGTCGCCATTGTCGTCGATGACGAGGATGGACCGGCGCGGCCCCTCATAGCCGCGCACCAGCCGGTCCGCGGCAAGGGCCGGAGCCGGGCCGTTGAGCGCCGCCAGCATCAGCCGCACGGTGAAGGTGCTGCCCTTGCCCTGTTCACTCGTGACGTCAATGGAGCCGCCCAGCGTCTGTGCCAGAAGCTTGGTGATGGTCAGCCCGAGGCCAAGACCCGGCGTGCGGTGTACCGCTTCACTGCTGCCGCGGCCAAAGGGCTCGAAGATGCGCTTCAGATCTTCCGGCGCAATGCCGCGGCCCGTATCGGTGATGCGGAAGGTGGCGACCTGCGAGCGGTAGGCAACGTCCAGCCGGATCTGGCCCTTGTCCGTGAACTTGATGGCATTGGACAGGAGATTGACGAGGATCTGGCGCAGGCGCTTTTCGTCGGTGCGCACCAGCGCGGGCAGGTTCGGCGCGCGGGAGAACTCGAAGCCGAGCCCGGCGGCTTGCGCCTGCAGCCGCACCATGGCGACAATCTGGTCCAGAAACTCGTGGATGTTGACCGTGTCCGTGCTGACCTGCAGGCGCCCGGCTTCGATGCGGGAAATGTCAAGCAGGCCGTCGATGAGGCCGGACAGATGCTCGGCGCTGCGGCGGATGACCTGAATGCTGGCCTTGCGCTCGCGCGGGATGGCTTCGTCCCGCTCCAGCACCTGCGCATAGCCGAGAACCGCGTTGAGCGGGGTGCGCAATTCGTGGCTGAGGCCGATGACATAGCGGCTCTTGGCGTGGTTCGCCGCTTCCGCCGCTTCCTTGGCGCGCTGCAGGGCGGCGTCCGTCTTGCGGTGTGCCTCGATCTCCTGCAGCAGCAGCGTGTTCTGCCGGGCCGATTCCTCCTCCGCCACCCGGCGTGTGTCATGGGCGAGCACCAGAAACCAGACGCCGATGCCGGCGGCAATGGCGAAGACCACGAAGATCAGCGCGATGATCTGCCCCGGCGCCAGGTTTTCCTGGGGGCTGTGCACCATGGACTGATTGTAGATGATGGTGAGGATGAGGCCGATGCCGGCGATGACCAGCACCGATGTGGTGAGATAGCGGCCAAGGCGGGTGCCGAGCTTTTCCATCACCCAGGCGGGCAAGGCGGCGGCTGCGACCGTTTTCGTCTGATAGGCCAGCCGTGCCTTCGGCTTGCAGCTGTCGCCGCAGCGGGCATCCAGCGTGCAGCAGAGCGAGCAGATCGGCACCTGATAGGCCGGGCAATAGGCCATGTCCTCCGGCTCGAACGGGTTCTCGCAGACCGAGCAGGTGATGGCGGTGCGGGACTGCCAGTGGCGGCGCGGCTTGCGGGCCAGATAATATTTGCCCTTCGTGCCCCAGGCGATGAGCGGGGCGAAGACGAAAGGCAGGACAAAGGCGATGAAGGTGGCCAGCGCCGCCGCCGTGACGCCGAAAATGCCGTAATGGGCGAGAAGCGCAATCAGCGCCGCCCCGCCCATGGCCCCGGTGCCGACCGGATTGATGTCATAGAGATGGGCACGCTTGAACTCGATGCCCGGCGGGGCAAGGCCCAGCGGCTTGTTGATGAAGAGATCGGCGGAAATCGCCGACAGCCAGGCCATGGCGATGATGGAGAAGACGCCCAGCGTCTCCTCCAGCAGGGCATAGATGCCCAGTTCCATCAGCAGGAGCGCAATGCCGACATTGAACACCAGCCACACCACCCGGCCCGGATGGCTGTGGGTGAGGCGGGAGAAGAAATTCGACCAGGCCAGCGACCCGGCATAGGCATTCATCACGTTGATCTTGAGCTGCGCCACCACCACGAAGGCGGCCATCAGCAGGATGGCGGCCTGTTCGGACGGCAGCATGTAGCCGAAGGCAACCGCATACATGCGTGACGGCTGGTCGGCTTCGCTTGCCGGAATGCCGGAGGAGAGCACCAGCACAGCAAGGAAGGAACCGGCCAGCAGCTTCGGCAGGCCGATGACCACCCAGCCCGGGCCGGCCAGAAACAGGGCAAAGCGGCGCAGCGGTGACAGGTTTTCCTTCGCCGGCAGGAAGCGCAGGAAGTCCACCTGCTCGCCGATCTGCGCCATCAGCGCCAGCACCACGGCAGCGGCGGCCCCGAATTGCAAGAGGTCCACCGGATTGGAATAGGCCTCGCGCGGGGCGCCGGAGGCCGGGTCAATGCCGGCAAAGCCGAGCCAGACGCCCACCGCCTGCCAGTCCGTCAGCGCAATGAAAATGAAAGGCAGGATGTTGAGGATGATCCAGAACGGCTGGGTCAGAAGCTGGAAGCGGCTGATCAGGGTGATGCCATGGGTGACCAGCGGGATCACCGCCACGGCGCTGAGGATGTAGCCGATCCACAGCGGTATGCCGAAGGCATATTCGAGGGCGCTCGACATGATCGAGGCCTCGATGGCGAAGAGGATGAAGGTGAAGCTGGCGTAGATCAGCGATGTCAGGGTGGAGCCGATGTAACCGAAACCGGCGCCGCGCGTCAGCAGGTCGATATCCACCCCGTGGCGCGTGGCATAGCGGGCGATGGGCAGGCCGACGAAAAGCAGCACCGCACAGCCCGCCAGAATCGCGGCAAAGGCATTGGCGGTGCCGTAGGACAGGGTGATGGCCCCGCCAATCGCCTCCAGCGCCAGAAAGGAAATCGCTCCGCTGGCCGTGTGCGAGATGGCGCGGCTGGAAAAGCGCCGGGCGCTCTTGGCCGTGAAGCGCAGCGCATAGTCTTCCAGGGTCTGGTTGTTGACCCATTGATTGTAATGCCGGCGCACCGGCAGGATGCGCTGACGCGCTGTCATCTCTGCCCGTTTCTGGTCAGTCTTTGCCCGCTATCTGCCCAAGAAATAAGCATCCGCCCTCCGCGGCTGCACCGGTCAGTTAGGTGCAGCCCCCTGTCACTCAATACTTGATATCAGGAAAGCAGGAATCATGCCGTTCCTGAGTTCTGCCCAAGATGCGGCCACTGGATGGAAATGTTCAGGGCGGGGACGGCTTTCTGGCCGTCCCCGCCCTGGTTTTGTGCCGGATGTCAGCGTGTCAGTTGACGAGGCGGATGGCGACGCCCGTGCCGCTGTAAACCGCTTCAGCCTGCTTGCCGTTCAGCGTGACGGAGGCAAACTTGCCATCAATTTTTGCGGAGGTCAGGACCGGCAGGCCTTCACTGGACTTGGCCGCAGCCTCATCATCGGCCGTGACGGTCAGTTCGGCGCCGTCCACAGCGAGCGCACCGCCGATGGAGACGCTTGCCTTCCGGCCCGCGGTCGACGTCACGATCAGGCCGGACGCACCGGTGAAACTGATGTTGCCTTTCAGCTCAAGTGCGGTGTTCTCCACCACAAGCTTGCCGCCAGCTGCAAAGACGTCCCCTGCGCCCAGCGCTGTTTCGCTGCGGGCAATCAGGTTGCCGGCCTCAATGAGGGTGCCGCCCGTGTAGCCATTCTCGCCGGCAAGAGCCAGGCTGCCGCTGCCGCGCTTGGTCAGCATGCCTGCGCCGGAGATGCTGTTGGACCAGACGTCAAAGGCGTTGAAGCCGCCGAGGCTGGCGTCCATGGTGACGGTAACATCGCCATCGAAGGCCCCATAGCCATCGGCAGCCTTGAAATAGTTCAGGCGGCCAAAGCCTTCCGGATCATCCATCACCGGGTTGCCGGAGGCGAAGGCGGTCGTTTTCAGAACCACCCGGCGCTGTTCGGCGGTGAGGTAGGGCTGACGGGTTTCCAGCAGGATTTCAGCGCCTGCCGGCACGTTTGCAGGCAGGTCTGTGGCTCCGGCCGCCGGAAGGCCGTAGTCCATCCGGAAGGCGACGAAGGCGGCATTTGCACTATGATCGGCGAAACGGTCGCGCACGGAAGGCTGCGAGTGAGCCACACGCATCAGCTCCGCCTGTGTTTCCGAGCCGGTCTTTTTCATCAGCCAGGATTGGGTCTGGGAGAAGGCGCCGGCCTTCAGGCCGTCATTGTCAGGCTTGTTGAGGTTGTAGACCACAACGGCCGTGCCGAGAATCCGCCCGCCGATCACATCGAACGGGGAATGCATGCCGGCCACAATGCGGCTGTCGCCGAGTTCGGTTGCTCTGGTGAGCATTTCCTGGAAACGCTCGGGCACGAGATAGGCCATCACCAGACCATCGCGCCAGGCTTCGGCGGTGTGGCCGCTTGGGAAGCCTCCGTCATTTTGCGGCTTGGAACTGCGGGCCGGCAGCAGGGACGGCAGAACGCTCACGTCCTGGCTCCAGCGCCAGGGGCGGGCGTATTTGTAGAAGCGCTTTGACGGCTCGGTCGAGCCATCCTTGCTGGCGGCCTCGATCAGGTCAACGGCAAGGCCGAGATCGGGGTTGGGGGCGATCTTCTTTTCCGCATCGCCGGTGCTGCCGATGCCCCGGTTGTTGCCTTCGTCTTCGTATTTGATGAGAGAGGCGTCGGCTGGAACATCTGTAATAGTGGTGTGCTGCTTCGTGCCTTCGCGCCATGCATCCGCGAGCGGCCCGAGACCGTCGACAAGACTGGCGTTCTTGCCGCGGCGGTCATCGAGATAGGCCTGAACGGCCTGCACGGGAGTGCGGCTGCGTGTGAGGGCCTCTACATAGGCGATGTTGGCAGCATGCAGGTCCAGGTTCACGGGGCTGCCATCGGTCGCACTGCCGGGAATGCCATCCCAGGTGGATTTGGCCACGGCAGGACAATTGCCCTCGGCTTCGGCTTCAACATCTGCATCGACCAGAAGCGACGACGGTGTCCAGACCTTCAGGAATCCGGCCAGCACGCGCACGCCGGCATTGCCTTCCAGCGTGGACATGCACGCCTTCCCGCGCTGGTTGGTTGCACCTGCGCCGATATATGCCGTCAAGCCGGAAACTGGCTGTGCGGTGTCCTCACGGCCAAGGCCTGCGGGTGGTTGCGGCAGGTCGATGGCAAGCGCGGCCGTTGCAGCCGGGATCATGAGGCCGAGAACGAGTGCGCTGACTGAAGCGAGATAGGGCAGGGGTTTCATCGGTTGATTCCTAGGAGGGGGGGAGGATGAATGGCCCTGCCTTATTGTTGTTTCGTGAAGCTTTTTTGTCTTTTTTGTATCGTTTGACGCTCTGTCTGACACGGCTTTGAAGGCATTACGTCAATCGACGTATATGGCAGTGCAGCAATCCCGGACCACACTGATCAATGACGGCAGTAACAACTGTCCGCATCTGGGGCGCTGCCCTCGGCCCGGCTCACTGCAGCCGTTGCACGAAGGCGCAGGGGCTCCCTCAGTGAGGGGATAGACTGACATGATGACCAAGATGACTTCCCGCATGGCAGGGTTCGTGGTAGCGGGCCTGATGACTTCGACCATGATCGGCGGCGCGCTGGCCGAGGAGACGATCAAGATCGGCATCCTGCATTCGCTGTCGGGTACGATGGCGATTTCCGAAACGACGCTGAAGGACACCATGCTGTTCCTCATTGAGGAGCAGAACAAGAAGGGCGGCGTGCTGGGCAAGAAGCTGGAAGCCGTCGTCGTTGACCCTGCATCCGACTGGCCGCTCTTTGCCGAAAAGGCCCGCGAGCTTGTCGCGGTCAACAAGGTTTCGGCCGTCTTCGGCTGCTGGACCTCCGTGTCGCGCAAGTCCGTGCTGCCGGTGTTCGAGGAACTGAACTCGATCCTGTTCTACCCCGTCCAGTACGAGGGTGAGGAAAGCCAGCGCAACGTGTTCTACACCGGGGCTGCCCCCAACCAGCAGGCCATTCCGGCGGTTGACTACCTCATGAACGAGGAAGGCGTGGAGCGCTGGGTGCTGGCGGGCACCGACTATGTCTATCCTCGCACGACGAACAAGATCCTTGAAGCCTACCTGAAGTCCAAGGGCGTCAAGGAAGAGGACATCATGATCAACTACACGCCGTTCGGTCATTCCGACTGGCAGACGATCGTGTCCGACATCAAGGCCTTCGGTTCCACCGGCAAGAAGACCGCCGTGGTCTCCACCATCAACGGCGATGCCAACGTGCCCTTCTACAAGGAACTCGGCAACGCCGGCATCAAGGCCGAAGACATTCCGGTTGTCGCCTTCTCCGTGGGTGAGGAAGAGCTCGCCGGTCTCGACACCGCCCCGCTCGTCGGCCATCTCGCTGCCTGGAACTATTTCCAGTCCGTCGATACCCCGGCCAATGCCGAGTTCATCGAAAGCTGGCGCGCCTTCATCGGCAACGACAAGCGCGTGACCAACGATCCGATGGAAGCCCATTACATCGGCTTCAACATGTGGGTGAAGGCCGTCGAGAAGGCCGGCACCACCGACACGGATGCGGTCATCGACGCGCTGATCGGCGTCTCCGTGCCGAACCTCTCCGGCGGCTACTCGGCCATGATGCCGAACCACCACATCACCAAGCCGGTGCTCATCGGTGAAATCCAGGCCGATGGCCAGTTCGAGACCGTGTGGGAAACCCCCGGCCTCGTGGTGGGCGACGAGTGGTCCGATTATCTGGAAGGCTCCATGGATCTGATCGCCGACTGGCGCGCCCCGCTCTCCTGCGGAAACTTCAACGTGAAGACCGGCAAGTGCGGCGGCTCCGGCAGCTGATGTGAGACGGCTTCTAGTGGGGGGCGGTGCCGCCCCCCACTCCTCCCTGCGAGGGGCAGCATTTCCAACGGAACGCCAGTCAGGTTCCAACTCCTCTCCCCCCTTGAGGGGGAGATGCCCCCGGCAGGGGGCAGAGGGGGGTAACGGCCTGTCCTCTCGTGAGAGGAGTTCTGCCGTGCTGAAGCGCTGCTACCCCCCTCTGTCTGCTCACGCAGACATCTCCCCCTCAAGGGGGGAGAGGGGCGCTGCGGCAAAAGGAGAGGGCTGAAACGCCCCGGAAGCCACTTCTCACGCAGCACGGTCCGCATGTTTCGCAAGATCCCAACGCTCCCTCTTCCTTGTGGGGAGGGGTCGCGGCGGGGGCTACAGCCTCCCGCTGCCATGATTTTTTCCAGCCAGGTGACGCCCATGTCTCTGAAACGCCTCATGATCTGTCTGCTGATGCTGGTGATGTCCGTTGCCGTGCAGCAGCATGCCCTTGCGCAGGACACGGATGCGCTGCGCCCCTTGGTGAACAAGCTGGGCGAGGGCGGGTTCAAGGAAACCGAGGCGCAGGTGGGGGCGCTGGCGGCAACCGGGGATCCCGCCGTGGCCCCGGCGCTGGAGGCTCTGTCGTCCGGCGATCTCTACGTGCGCAAGAGCGACGCCATGGCCGTCATCGGGGTGAAGGCGGGCTCCGGCCTTGCGCTGACCGATCCGCTGACCGGTGAGGCGCTGGGCACCGTTTCCACGGGCGAAGTGATCAAGATCAAGGTCAACAACGGGTTGCGCCGGTCGATCCGTGCGGCCGTCGGCAGCCTGACGCTGGGCTCGTCCGATGCCGCCGTGCGTCTGGCTGCGGCCAATTCCATGTTCCGCTCCCGCGATGTGGAAACGCTGCCTCAGCTGGAGGACGCGATTGCGGCGGAAACCGATGCCAGGGTGAAGACCGCGATGGAGCGCGCCCGGGCGGCCACTGTGCTGGCCGGTGATGCACCGGAGGCGGACAAGCTGGCGGCGGTGGACCTGATCGCCTCGGCGGGTGGGCGTGATGCCCTGTCCGTGCTGACGTCGATCGCAAGCGATGCCAAGGCGCCGCAGGCCCTGCGCGATGCGGCGCAGACCGGCCTCACCCGCATCGAAAAATCCCTGGTCCTCTGGGATGGCGCGCAGAACATCTGGTACGGCCTGTCGCTGGGCTCGGTGCTGCTGCTGGCCGCCATCGGCCTTGCCATCACCTTCGGCGTGATGGGCGTCATCAACATGGCCCATGGCGAAATGGTGATGATCGGCGCCTATGTCACCTTCATGGTGCAGGAGGTGATCCGCACCAGTTTCCCAGGCCTGTTCGGCGCGTCGCTCTTCATCGCGCTGCCGCTCGCCTTTCTGGTGACGGGGCTGATCGGCATGGCCATCGAGCGCGGCATCATCCGCTTCCTCTACGGGCGGCCGCTGGAAACCCTGCTGGCCACCTGGGGCCTGTCGCTGATGCTGCAGCAGGCGGTGCGCTCGATCTTCGGGCCGACCAACCGGGAAGTGGGCAATCCGGACTGGATGTCCGGCGCCTTCCAGCTGGGTGAAATGACCATCACCTATAACCGGCTCTGGATCGTCGTCTTCGCCATGCTGGTCTTTGCCGGGCTGATGCTGGTGCTGAAGAAGACGCCTTTCGGCCTCTACACCCGCGCGGTCACCCAGAACCGCCGCATGGCCGCCTCCATGGGCATCCGCACGCCCTGGATCGACGCACTCACCTTCGGCCTTGGCTCCGGCATTGCCGGGATCGCCGGTGTCGCCCTGTCGCAGATCGACAATGTGTCGCCCAACCTCGGGCAGGGCTACATCATCGACAGCTTCATGGTCGTCGTCTTCGGCGGGGTGGGCAACCTGTGGGGCACGCTGGTGGGTGCGCTGACGCTCGGTGTCGTCAACAAGTTCCTGGAGCCCTATGCCGGGGCTGTGCTCGGCAAGATCCTCGTGCTCGTCTTCATCATCCTCTTCATCCAGAAGCGTCCACGGGGGCTGTTCGCCCTCAAGGGCCGGGCAGTTGACGCATGATCACCCATTTCCTTCTCCGCGCCTTCGACCGGCAGGCCACGCTGTTCCTCCTCATTGCAGGCGGCATCATCCTGGCGGTGCCCGCGCTCAACCTGCTGCTGCCGCCGGATCATCCGCTGCATGTGCCCACCTATGCGGTGAGCCTGATGGGCAAGTATCTGACCTATGCGCTGCTGGCGCTGTCGGTGGATCTGGTCTGGGGCTATTGCGGCATTCTCTCGCTGGGTCATGGCGCCTTCTTCGCCCTCGGCGGCTATGCCATGGGCATGTATCTGATGCGCCAGATCGGTCCGCGCGGGGTCTATGGCGATCCGGTGCTGCCGGACTTCATGGTCTTCCTCAACTGGAAGGAACTGCCCTGGTACTGGTACGGCTTCGACAGCTTCCCCTTTGCCATGCTGATGGTGCTCCTGGTGCCGGGCGTGCTCGCCTTTGTCTTCGGCTGGTTCGCCTTCCGCTCGCGGGTGTCGGGGGTCTATCTGTCGATCATCACACAGGCGCTGACCTATGCGCTGCTGCTCGCCTTCTTCCGCAATGACATGGGCTTTGGCGGCAACAACGGCCTGACCGACTTCAAGGATATCCTCGGCTTCTCCGTGCAGGCCGATGCCACCCGCGCCGGGCTGTTCCTCGCCTCCGGTATTGCGCTGCTCGTCTCTTTCCTGCTGGCCCGCTCCATCACCCGCTCCAAGCTCGGCAAGGTGCTGGTGGCCGTGCGCGATGCGGAAAGCCGCACCCGTTTTCTCGGTTACAAGGTGGAGCGTTACAAGCTGTTCGTCTGGACCGTTTCAGCCATGATGGCGGGCCTTGCCGGAGCGCTCTACGTGCCGCAGGTGGGCATCATCAATCCGGGCGAGTTTGCACCGGCCAATTCCATCGAGGTGGTGATCTGGGTGGCGGTCGGCGGCCGCGGCACGCTCTATGGGCCGATCATCGGGGCGGTGCTGGTCAACTACGGCAAGACCTGGTTCACCGCCGTTCTGCCGGAGATCTGGCTCTTTGCGCTGGGTGCGCTGTTCGTGGTGGTGACGCTGTTCCTGCCCAAGGGCATCACCGGCCTTGCCGCGCAGATCCGGGAGAAGGTCCGGACGAAGACCGCGGGCCGCAGCAAGCCGCAGGACACGTCTTCATTGGGCCCCCAATCCGGTCCCCAATCTTCTGGCGCCAAAGCGCCGCAACCGGCGGAGTGAAGCCATGACCCTTCAGTCGAGCCTTCTCTATCTGGATGGCGTCAGCGTCTCCTTCGATGGCTTCCGCGCCCTCAATTCCCTGTCCTTCGTCATCGCGCCGGGCGAGATGCGCGCCATCATCGGCCCCAACGGTGCGGGCAAGACGACGATGATGGACGTGATCACCGGCAAGACCCGGCCTGATACGGGCGAGGTGTTCTTCGGCGGCGAGACCGACCTCACCCAGCTGGACGAGGCCGATATCGCCGAGCTTGGCATCGGCCGGAAATTCCAGAAGCCGACGGTTTTCGAGAGCCATACGGTTCAGGACAATCTGGAACTGGCGCTGAAAGCCCCGCGCGGGCCGTTCTCGACGCTGTTCCATGTGCTGTCGCGCAAGGAAAAGGCGCGGATCGAGGAGCTGCTGGAGCTGATCCGGCTGGGCGGACGGCGCAACGAGCTGGCGGCCAATCTCAGCCATGGCCAGAAGCAGTGGCTGGAGATCGGCATGCTGCTGGCGCAGGAGCCGCAGCTTCTCCTGGTCGATGAGCCCGCCGCCGGCATGACCGATGCCGAAACGGCGGAAACGGCGGAGCTGCTCAAGGACATCAACAAAACCCGTTCCGTGGTGGTGGTGGAGCATGACATGAGCTTCATCCGTGCGCTGGGCGTCAAGGTCACGGTGCTGCACGAAGGCTCCGTTCTGGCCGAAGGCTCGATCGACCACGTGTCCTCGAACGAGCGGGTGGTGGAAGTTTATCTGGGACGGTGAGGGGGCGTGTTTCCTCCGGCCTGACCAAGGCTCCCGTTCCTCTCCCCCCTTGAGGGGGAGATGCCCCCGGCAGGGGGCAGAGGGGGGTAACGGACTGTCCGTTTATGAGAGAGATCCTGCTGTATTGAAGCGCTGCACCCCCCCTCTGTCAGCTTGCGCTGACATCTCCCCCTCAAGGGGGGAGAGGGGCACTGCGGCAAAAGGAGAGTGCGTTCCTTCTCCTCGAGGGGGAGAGGAACTTGAGCCCGATGAAAGTCCGGCACCTTGTGCCGGGTGAAATGGAGCAGATCATGCTGAGCGTTGAAAAGATCGATCTTCACTACGGCGCGGCTCAGGCGCTCAAGGGCGTGTCCATTGAGGCGGAGGCGGGCAAGGTGACGTGCCTGATGGGCCGCAACGGTGTGGGCAAGACCTCGACCTTGCGTGCCATCGCGGGCCAGCAGCCGGTCAGCGGTGGGCGCATCCTGTGGCTGGGACAGGATATCTCGCGCCTTGCGCCCCATGCTCGGGCCCGGCTTGGCATTGCCGTCGTGCCCCAGGGCCGCGAGATCTTTCCGCTCCTGAGCGTGAAGGAAAATCTGGAGACCGGCTATGCCCCGCTCGCCCGCCGTGACCGGACCATTCCGGACACGATCTTCGAGCTGTTCCCGGTGCTGAAGGACATGCTGTCACGCCGGGGCGGTGATCTGTCCGGCGGCCAGCAGCAGCAGCTGGCGATTGCCCGCGCCCTCGTCATGCGGCCGAAGCTTCTGGTGCTGGACGAGCCGACGGAAGGCATTCAGCCGTCCATCATCAAGGACATTGGCCGGGCCATCGAATGGCTGCGCGATCAGGGCACCATGGCGATCATTCTGGTGGAGCAGTATTTCGAATTCGCCCGCGATCTCGCCGACCGTTTTGCCGTGATGGACCGGGGCGAGGTGGTGATGGCGGGGCTTCGGACGGAGCTGGATGAGACGGAAGTCCGCCGCCATCTGACGGTCTGAGCCCGGGTGCCCGGGAGCCGGGGACGGCTTGCGGACGCTCGAATGCGCAAGAGGCCGCATAAGAATTACGCAGTTCTGCGTTTCAAGGTCACGCTGTTGACACGCTTTGTCCTAAACTCGGTCCGATTCGATATTCGGGGAGACTGGGATGAAGCGGCTTGTGATCGGGGCGGGCATTGTGGCTGTGCTCGTGGCCTCTGCTGTGGTCATCGTGCCCATGGTGCTGCCGAAGGACGCCATCAAGGCGCGCGTCGTGCAGGAAGTGGAAGCGGCCACCGGCTGGCGGCTGCGGGTCGACGGGCCCGTCGCCATCTCTCTTCTCCCCCAGTTTCAGCTCAGCGCCACGGATGTGGGCCTGTCGGGCGAGGCCGGGGCGCGGGGTGTCGAGTTTGCACGCGCCGGCACCATTTCTTTTGAGCTTGCCTGGGGTGCCCTTTTCGGTGGGGCCATTCAGGTGACGGGGATCGGCCTCGACAAGCCGGAGTTCGATCTGCTCATCGACGCGGAAGGCCGCACCTCCTGGGCGCCGCGCAAGCCGATGAAGCGGATTGAGGGCGTTTTCACCCAGTTTGACGGTAAGGGCAGCCCGCAGCCCGCATCTGCCGGATCACCGGCGCCGGCGCTCCCGGCCGAGGCACCGCAGGAAGCGCGTGATCTGACCGCCCTGACGCGGATCGGCTTTGATGATGTGCAGATTCGCGGCGGCCGCATCGCCTTTGCGGATGCGCGCAGCGGTTCCCGGCAGGAGCTGAGCGATATCAACGGCCGCTTCACCGTCCCTGCTCTGGACCGCACGGCCGATCTTGACGCCAGTGCCGTGTGGAATGGCCAGTCCGTCGTGCTGGATGTGGAGGTGACGAGCCTTTTGAAGCTTGCCGCCGGAGAGACGGCAGCCATTGATCTGATGGTCAAGGCGGGCGGGGTGACCGTCAATGTGGAAGGCGGGCTTGGCCTGTCGCCGCTGGCTGTGGATCTGGCCGTGGATGGCAAGGCCGCTTCTCTGGCCGCCATCATGGCGCTTGCCGGAGCTGACGGCGCGCAGGACAGCGGTGAAGTGTCCCTCGCGGGCCGTGTTGCCGGCGATACGCGCCAGATTGTCCTGCAGGATGGAACGGCGGCCCTTGGCGCGCTCAAGCTGGCGCTGTCTCTCGATGCGGACCTCACTGGCAAGGCGCCGCGGCTTGAAGGCCGTGTCCAGTCGTCGGGTGGCAGCTTGCAGGATGCGCTGAGGCTGGCAAACCTGTCCTTCCCGGCCACGGGTGAGTTCGGTACGGATCTGCGCTTTGCGGCCGCAGGAGCGGATACGCCTTCGCTGCTGGGCTCGCTGGAGCTCTCCGGCCTTGTCTCGGTCTCGGGCGGCTCGGTGACAGGCCTTGATCTGGCCGCTGCCACCGGCGGCGATGAAAGCGCCAACCAGATCAGCGGCATCAATGCCAAGATGAGTTTCGACGGGCTGGACAAGCCGGTCACCGTCTCCGGCGGGCTGAGCTGGCGCGGCGAAGCCTTCACCTTGAAGGGAACCGCCACTCCGGCCATTCTTCTGGCCGGTCTTCCGGCTCCCGTCGATATCCGCCTTGAAGGTGCCAAGGGGGCCGCCGGGTTTCAAGGTTCTGCCTCCTTGTCCGGCGGGGTGGATGGCTCGGTCTTCGTGGAGACGAAGAGCCTGCGCAATCTGCTGTCCTGGCTGGGCCGCCCGCTTGCGCCTGGCGCCGGTCTTGGCCCGTTCCGGGTGGCGGGTGTGTTTGCCGCCGGGGACAATGCGGTCTCCTTCCGCAACACGGCCTTCACGCTGGATGGCATCAGCGGCAGCGGCGAGGGCCGGCTGGCCTTTGGACGGGTGCCGAAACTGACGGCTTCGCTCGTGCTCGAAAGCCTGCCGCTGGATCCCTATCTGGGTACCGGCCCGGCGCAGGCGCCTTCCGGTGCCAAGCCCGCCGCAGGTGCTGCGGCCCCCTCCGGCGGCGCCAGAGCTGCGAAGGGCTGGAGCAATGCCCCGGTCGATTTCGGCGGCCTTGCGGCTTTTGATGCGGACCTGACCCTCACGGCCAAGTCGATCAACTGGGACAGGATCAAGCTTGGCAACAGCGCGCTCAAGGTGGCGATTGCCGATGGGGTTCTGACCGCAGATCTGCAGCAGGTCTCGCTGTATGGCGGCGAGGGCAAGGGCACGCTGACGGTGGAAGGCGGCAACCGCCAGCCGCAGATCCGCTCGGCCTTCACCCTGTCCAAAGTCGGAGCCCGGGATCTCTTGCGCGATGCCACGGGCATTTCCTGGCTCGATGGCGTGGGCTCGCTCTCCTATGACGTCAATACGCGTGGCAGCAGTGAAGCGGAGCTGATCGGTAATCTCGGTGGTGAAGCGAAGCTTGAGGTCCTCAACGGCGCCATTCTCGGGGTCAACCTGCCGGATATGGTGCGCAATGTTGCGGCCCGCACACTGCTGGGCTGGCAGCAGTCCAGCGAGGCGCGGACGGATTTCACCACCTTGAGTGCATCCTTCCAGATCAGCAATGGTGTTGCCCTCAACCAGGATCTGGCGCTGGCCGGTCCGCTGATCCGCATGACGGGCAGCGGCACCACCGACATGCCGGGCCGGATGCTGGACTGGCGGGTGGAGCCGCAGATCGTGCCCAACCTGCAGGGCATTGCGCCGACGCCGCGGGCCAAGGGCGAATCCAAGACGATGGCGGCCCTCGGCGTGCCGGTCGTCATCCGGGGCTCCTGGGACCGGCCGCAGATCTATCCCGATATTCAGGGCATTCTGGAAAACCCGCAGGCAGCTTATGAACAGCTGCAGCAGGTGGGCGGCGAGCTGGTGCAGCTTCTCAAGGTCAAGCCGGATGAGGCGCTCGGGACCGTGGCCAATGACCTGATCAGCCAGACCACCGGCGGCAAGGTGCAGATCGATGTGCAGAAGGTTCTGAGCGGCGAGGTCAGCGACCAGAGCGTGCTGAAGGCGCTGGAGCAGGGCTTTGGCCTGCCGTCCGGCTTCCTCGGTTCTTCCGGTCCCGGCGTGCCGGAGGGACGGGAGGTTCTGCCCGAGGAGCCGGGTTCGGAATCCCAGCCCCAGCCTTGAGGTGAAACCGGCGTCAGCTTGCAGCGTCGGGCAGGCCAAGGGCCTTGCGCATGCAGGCAAGGCTGTCATCCAGCTTGCCGGAATTGTCGATGCGGATGACGCCGGGCACGTCGGGCATATCGATATCGGCCCGGCTGAGGCGGCGGCTGATCTCTTCCCGGCTTTCGCGTCCGCGCGCCGCCAGCCGTCCGGCCAGCACGTCAATGGGTGCGGTCACCAGCAGGATGATCAGGGAGGCATATTTCTGCCGTGCCTGATTGAGGATCTGGCGTGAGCCATTGGCGATCACCGTGTGACCGGCGCGGATGCCGTCATCGATGCTCTCCGGCAGGATGTAGCCAAGGCCGTGCGCCTCCCAGGCAAGGGCCACGCGGCCCTCGCGGCAAAGCCCGTCGAATTCGGCCCGGCCGATGGCATCATGGTCCTCCGTCGTCCCGTCCGTTGTCCGGGTGATGAGGCGGCGGGCGAAGATATAGGCCGGATCGCCCGCAAGGCTGTCACGCAGGGCATTCATCAGCGTGTCCTTGCCCGCCCCGCTGGGGCCAACCACCAGCACCAGTCTGCCCGGCCCGAGCAGGGCCGTGCCGCCGCTTGTCTGGCGTTCCTCTATCCCGCCGTTCATTGCACTCTCCGTGACAAGCCGTTTCAAACGGCTGTTTCTGTGGGCAGTGTTCATTGCGGACTGTCTGTCAGGCTCAAACCCCTCTCCCCCCTTGAGGGGGGATGCCCCCGAAAGGGGGGCGAGGGGGGTAACTGACTGTCAGATCATTCGGAAGATGTGCCGTGCTGAGGCGCTGCCACTCCCCTCTGTCTACTGACGCAGACATCTCCCCCTCAAGGGGGGAGAGGGACGCTGCGGCTCTGTTCTGGTCACGTCATCCGGTTCGGTCCTGTCAATCTCACGCGACGCGCCGTCCCTCGCGCCAGACACCGCGCACGACCGGCACATTGCCCACCAGCCGCACCTGCACCAGATCGGCCCTGAGGCCCGTTTCCAGGCGGCCGCGGTCGGCAAGGCCTGCCATCTTCGCCGGGGTGGCCGTCACCATTGCCATGGCCTGCGGCAGGGAAACGCCCTCGACGTCACCGGCGAGATGGAACGCGGCCTGCAGCATGGACACCGGCACATAGTCGGAGGAGATGATGTCGAGGCAGCCGTCTTCTGCCAGTGCCTTTGCGGAAATGTTGCCGGAGTGGGAGCCGCCGCGCACCACATTCGGCCCGCCCATCAGCACACCCATGCCGGCCGCATGCGAGGCGCGGGCTGCTTCCAGCGTGGTCGGGAATTCGGCAATGCCGGTGCCGAGGCTGATCGCCTCGTCCACATGGGCCACGGTTGCATCGTCATGGCTGGCCAGAAGAATGCCGCGCTCACGGGCCGAATCTGCCAGCAGCTTGCGGTGCTGCGGGGCGTTCCGGTCCGCAACAGCCTGCCGCATGGCGATATAGGCTTCCATCTGCTCGTCGGTGAAGTTCTTCTTGGTCTGGTAATAGACGCGGTACATCTCGATGGAGACGAACTGCCGCTGGCCGGGGGTGTGGTCCATCAGCGACATCAGGCGCACATGGGCATCGTTCTTGAAATGCTCGTAGGCGCTCATGACGTCCGGGGCGGAAACCTCACAACGCAGATGGATGAAATGCTCGGCGCGCAGCCGCTTTTCGGCCTGTGCGCTTTCGATGGCGCCGGCGAGTGCGCGCATGTCGTCCACATTCAGTTCCGCTTCCGCATCCATGCCGACGCGCAGGGCATCAAACACGGTGGTGATGCCGGCGCAGGCGATCTGCGCATCATGGGCCTGCACGGCGGAAACCGGGTTCCAGCGCACCTTCGGGCGCGGGGAATAATGGATTTCCAGATGGTCGGTATGCAGTTCGACCAGTCCGGGAATCAGGAAGTCGCCCTCGCAATCATGGCCATGGGCCGGGATGCCGCCTTCATCGATGGCGCTGATCGTGCCGCCCTTCACCTCCAGGCTGCCGGTGATGACATTCTCCGGCAGGACGAGGCGGGCGTTGGTGAAGCTGTGCGTCATGTGGGTCATTGGCTCTGGCTTTCGGCAGAAACGGGGATCAGGCGCAGGACAGGGTCCTGCGGGCCGGTGGATCCCGTGAGGGGCAGGATGTCGACGGCGCGGAACGGTGCGCCGCGTTCCGGCTCGGCAAAAAGGCCGAGGCTGGCAATCTGATGCGGGCGGTCTGTCACCGTAGCAAAATGATCCATAGCGGCCGCTTCAAGGGCAGAGATGGTGCTGTCCTCCTCAAGCTTTACCGAAAGGGTCATGTGGAAGCGGAATTCCTCGAAGACATAAGGATAGCCCCAGGCCCGCAGGAGGTCCTGCTGACGGGGCGAAAGGTTCGCAGCCAGACGGCGGGCCATGTCGGCTTCGCTCAAAGGCGCGCGGAAGGACTCGAAAGCCTCGACGCAGGCAGCGGCAAAACCGTTCAGATCCCCGCTCACCGGCTGCGGGGTCAGCGCCAGAAAACGGCCAAGCCGGGTGACGGACAGGCCGGGAATGGTGAAGGGGGCCGTATGGCTGCAAAAGACACGGAAGGCATCGCGCAATGCCCGTTCGTCAAGTCCGCCTGCGAGGGAAAACGGCGCCTTCAATGTGCCGTGAAAGCCATAGCGGCGCGGGTCCGCCGTCAGGGTGGCGAGGTCTTCGGCTGTGAGGCCCGGTATATGCGGCTGGGGCAGGGCCGTGCCGTCCACCGCGTCGCGTCCAAGCCACGTGGCACCGAGCCGGGTCAGGGAACTGTCTGCGGGAGCGGTGTAATAAATAGCGTAGCGCATCGGAAGGGGAGCCGTCTTGTCTCAAGAATCGTAAGGCTGGATATAAGAAGCAATGGCCAGAACTAAGGCTGGCGCATGTAGGCTATGTGACAGAGACGCCGCTGTCCTCAGCTCCGGTGTGGCGCGCGTAGGCGGCGAGCCGCTCCTCCAATGTGCCGGAGTGAAGCTCGAACAGGTGGTTGTCTTCGTCGTAGAAGTACACCGACCGGCCCTCACCGGCAATGCGGGGCCGGGGCGGCCTTACCTCAAGGCCAAGGCTGCGGATACGCTCCATCGCAGGCTCGATCTCCGCATCATCCACCTTGAAGGCGATGTGGTTGTAGCTGCGCTCAGGCAGGCTTTTGCCCTGCATGACGGCGATCCAAATATCCCCAGATACAAAGAATTTCTCCGCAGATAACGAAAATCCGGCCCCGCGGCTGCAGTAAACCTCGCGGAGGCCAAGGACCTCCGTGAGAATTCTGGCCATTCGCGTGATGTCACGGCAGATGAAAGTCATGTGGGAAAGGCCGTGAATCGGCATGAATCATATCCCTGTTTGCAATTGCAGCCAATGCGCGTAGATATTCGCGGAATTGTGCCGGTGGTTGTCTTAGATCAACTTGCTTTTCGCGGCGGCATAGGTAATTACTGCAATGCCCTGCCGCGCAGGTGAGGGGTGATGAGTGTTCGTTAAATTTGTCTACTTGTATATATTGAAGTGAGTGGCAAAGCAACGCCGTGGCAAGGGGGCGCTGAATGACCGGGTTTGGACCGCTGGACCGGGGAACCGGGATTGCCGTCTGGCGCCAGATAGCCGAGTGGATCCGCACCGAAGCAGCCACCGGCCGGTTTGTGCCCGGAATGCAGCTGCCGCCGGAAATGGAGCTTGCGGCCCGCTTCGGCGTGAACCGGCACACGGTCCGGCGGGCCATCTCCGTGCTGACACACGAGGGCCTGCTGCGGGCGGACCAGGGGCGGGGAACATTTTTTGCCGACCGTTCTGTCAGCTATCCGATCTCGCGGCAGACACGGTTCTCCGAAATTCTGGCCGGACAAGGCCACGCGCCGGGCGGGCGCCTGACGGGAGCAGGGGTCGAGGGGGCGAGCGAGTTCCTTGCCGGCAAGCTCGAGCTGCCGGCGGGAACGCCGCTGCAGCGGATAGAGACCTTGCGGGTTTCCGGAGAAACACCGGTTCTGGCTGGAACAAGCTGGTGTGAGCTGATCCGCTTTCCGGGTCTTGCGGCGGATTTCGCCGAGACGGGTTCCTTCACACAGTGCTTCACGCGTGCCGGCCTTGGCGGCTATTACCGCCGGGAGACGCGGATCTATGCCGAACGGGCGACGCAGGCCGATGCCCGGTTGCTGGATATCGAGCTGGGGTCGCCGGTGATGGTCATGGAAATAGTCAACGAGGACCCGGATGGCCGTCCGGTGCAATATGCCCGCAGCCGCGTTGCGGCAGACCGGATGGAACTGGTGGTGCGCAGCTGATCAGCTCTTCTTGCGGGTCCAGCAGGGCTTTGCCTTGCTGGCTTCCTTCCAGCCGCTGCGGGCTTCCGGCCAGACTGTCCGGGCCTGTGCCTCATGCCATCCCAGGACGAAGCCGGAGGCCGCGGCCAGAGAGGTGGCCCGAACCGTCTTACCTGCCGTCTTGCCCGCCGTCTTTACGGGGCCAGGCGTCAGCGTGGCCAGCCTTTCCGCCATGGCCACGTCATTGAGGTAGCCAAAGACGTCCTGCAGATTTTTGAGGTGCTTCAGAAACGTCTTGCGGCTTTCGCCGGGGAACAGGTAGGCGAAGAATTCCAGCCCGTAACGGAATTTCTTCAGAGCCTTGCGCATGTCATGGCGCTCGGTCCGCGACAGGGTGTCGAGCCGCCGGCCATAGCTCTGCACCTTGCGCCAGCGTTTGCCAATGGCCTCGCTGGCAAAGGCGGTGACGGCTTCGGCGAGCCGGTCCGCCTGACGTGCATCCTCTTCCTTGCGCCAGCCCGCTGTCTCGCAGTAGCTGGCAAGATCCAGCAGGAAGCCGTTGAAGGCTGCGCTGGCGAGTTCTGCCGTCAGCTCCAGCCGCGTTGCCTGCCGGTCCTTGCCAAGCTGCTCCAGCAGCAGCGGAATATTGATGCCTTCCGGCGCGTGAGATGCAAGAGGGGCGGTGATTTCATCGCTCAGCACGTCGAGATCCCGCAGCGTTCCGGCGGCGGCGGCATAGCGGCTGGCCTGCTGGTCCAGCGCGCCGGTGCGGCGCGGGTCGAGCACCGGGCGGAACAGCTTGAACGCGGTGCGCAGCCGCCGGAAACCAATGCGCAGCTGATGCGGGCCTTCATTGTCCGCACTGGTCAGGCAGACCATGCGGGCGGCCGAAATCTGGTCGATGCAGGAGCGCAGGATGTGCTGATAGGCGTCTTCCACACTCATCGTGGCGTCGAGGCTGATGGTGCCGGCGTTGCACGGGGCTTCGTCCTGCCCGAGAAACAGCCGGTAGCCGCGCTCGGCTTTGCTCATCGGCGAAAAGCGGAAGGCGTTGTTGCCCGCCAGCGCCAGTGCAGCTTCATAAAGCGGCGCGATGCTGCCGGATTTCAGCTCCAGCTCCAGTTCGCACAGGGGCAGGCGCTTGTCTCCCGCAACAATCTCGCCGATATCCAGCGCGGCTTCGATGACGGTTCCATCTTCCCGGGTGAGGTCGCGCTGGGTGCGCTGCATCACGGTCTCGAAACAGGGAACGAGTTCGGCACCGCCGGTGCAGTCCGCGATCTGGCGGCGGATGTTCTCATCGGAGACCTGATCCAGCTGGAACTGCGGGCCGCTGACATCCGTCTCGATCTCGATGGGAGAGGACAGGCCGCCGGAAAGCGGCTTGCCGAGCTTGACCGTCTGGATCCAGCGCCGCCCGGACTTGCGCACCCGTGCGGCGATCCTGGCCTTGTGCAGCCTGAGATCTGCCGTGTCGAAATAGATCGACGTGAGTTGCTTCGTTGAGGCTTTGCCGGAGAAAAATCCTGTGACGGCCCCGGAGATCTTGAGGCTCTCCGCTGCGCCAGGTTCAAGCTCCAGCTTGAGTTCGACTTCCTTGTCCGGCGTGCTCATGGCAGAAGTACTAGCCTGCCGCCGGTGCGGTGTCGAATGATTTCGGGAGACCTGCGCGGTCAGCCGCGCCCGAACAGGCGGCCGAGGCGGGCGCTCACCTTCATCAGGAAGGAAACGGTCCAGGGCATGGGGCGGCGGTTGAAGGCGATCTTGCGCACATAGACCGGCACATGCCAGACCGCGCGGGTGCCTGCGGGAAACAGCATGCTGACGCCGGGGCGGCCTTCATAGGTGTTGCCGGCCTCGTCGGTGATATGCACCTCGCCTTCAAGGAAGAGCACCGTTTCGTCCCAGAAGAAGTGCCAGTGGAACGTGCCGGCGGTGCACTCCCAATGGTCGGTCGAAGACCAGCCGTTGGTGCCGGTGGACAGGCTGGCGAGCCGGGCCTGCGGCGTGCCCTCGATGATCCATTCCGGGCGGATCGGCGCGCTGCGCATGGCGGCGGTGTTGAGGGTCGCATAACGGAAGGCCGGGGTTGCGCTGCCGGACCGGTTTTCCTGCGTTGCAGAGCCCCCGTCCTGCGGTTTGCCGATGCTGCCATTCTCGATCAGTGCCATGATGCCCAGCCTTCTCCTGTCCGGCGGCGCCTCTTTGTCTGCGGGCGCCTGCGGTTGTTGAGCTTATGCCATAGCGCCCGTTGCCGCGTGGTTTAACCGCAGCGCTGCAAGATCCCGAAGTTGCAAATGCAGTTAACCGCCGGTCACCGGATTGATTAGGTTTCGCGCGAATAGCGTGCCGCTTCGGCGGGCCAGCTCTCGATGTCATGCGGGCGGCCTTCCTGATCGGCAAAGGCCACCATGTCACGGGCGAGGATCGCGTCAAACAGAAGCACTGACGTTACGGCCATCCGCCGGCCCCGGTCAAGGATCAGCAGCTCGAAGCCTTCCTGCAGGCGGGCGCGCAGATAGGGCACGAGATCGCTGGTCTTCCAGGCGAGCGGGCGGGCCGGATCGACGAACATCACATAGATGCGCTCGATCGGATCGCGGTGGAAATAGGCGCCGGCATCCAGCGGATGGGGGATGCGGTTGCGGTCCGGGCTGTTCGCCAGCCGGGCGGAGAGATAGGCGCATTGATAGGCAAGGCAGGCAGAAGGGCGTTCCGGCTGGCCGAAGATGGCACAGCCATGGTCCTTGATGCTGGCGCAGGGCCGGTACATCGGTTTGTCCAGCGGGCCGATCTCGGGGAGCTCGCAGCAATAGGTGCAGGTGCGGCACCAGGATATGCGGGCGCCAGCGTCCTTCTTGCGTTTTGCCTGCCCCACGCGGCGTCTCCCTCTCGTTTCAGGCCGTAAATCGAGCGGCAGATTAAAGACTTATCCCCGAAGCTCAAGGCCGGCGATGCAAATGAAGGGGAGGGGCGCAAGGCAACGCGCTGAAGGGGGCGCTGAAACGGGGGCGCTGAACTGATGCAGCGTGCCTGGAAATGGCGCTGGAAAGTATGGTGCCCCTGGCCCGAATCGAACGGGCACTCCCTCACGGGAAACGGATTTTGAATCCGTCGCGTCTACCAGTTCCGCCACAGGGGCAGCGTCCTTGGAGCCGCGACTATAGCCAGACTGGCTTTGCCGTCAATCCACTGCCCGGGGCTTTCCCCGCTCCAATTGGCAATTGTCTGCTGCACTGCGAAAATATCCGGCTGCTGCCACCGTTCTCCCGATGACAAAAGCTCCGGCGGCGGCTATGCAGAATGCCATTATGCTGAGAAAACTTTACGACTGGACCTTGTCCCTCGCCTCTGGCCCGCGCGCGCCGCACGCGCTGGGGGCGGTCTCATTCATTGAAAGCTCGTTCTTTCCGATTCCACCGGATCTGCTGCTGATCCCTATGGTGGTCGCGAACCGGCGCAAGGCCTGGTTCTACGCGGCCATCGCCACGGTCATGTCGGTGCTGGGCGGCATTTTCGGCTATCTGATCGGCGCTTTCCTGTTCCATCAGATCGCAGAGCCGATCCTGACCTTCTATGGCTACATGGACAAGTTCGACCGCTTCAGCGAGATCTTCAATGCCTGGGGCTGGTGGTTTGTGTTCATCGCCGGGCTGACGCCGTTTCCCTACAAGGTGATCACCATCGCTGCTGGCGTCACGGGCCTTTCCATGCCGGTCTTTGTCATCGCCAGTATCGTGTCACGCGGGCTGCGCTTCTTTGCGGTCGCCGGGCTGCTGTATCTCTTCGGTGAGCCGATCCGCAACTTCATCGAAAAGCGCCTTGGCCTCGTCTTCACGGTATTTGTGATTCTGCTTGTTGGCGGCTTCGCTGCTATCAAGCTGCTGTGATATCGCGTGAGGATCTGAAATGACGTCGCTTCAGCGGGCCAGGGCGGCCAATCTGCTTCTGCTTCTGGGGGGCACGGCTTCCATTGCGGCCGCCTGGGGCTTCCAGCTCATTGGCGGGTATCTGCCCTGCAAGCTGTGTCTTGAGCAGCGCGTGCCCTATTATGTGGGGCTGCCGCTGGGTGTACTGGCGCTGCTTGCTCTCCTGACCCGCCGCACCGGCATTGCCACGGTGCTGCTGCTTCTCGTGGCGGCGGTCTTTGCCTATGGGGCCGGACTTGGCGCCTATCAGGCCGGGGCCGAGTGGGGTTTCTGGATGGGGCCATCCGACTGCGGCGGCGGCGGTGCCACGCCCAAATCTGCGGCCAACATGCTGCAGGCGCTGCAGAACACCCGCGTCGTCTCCTGCACGGAAGCCAGCTGGCGCATGTTCGGCCTGTCCTTTGCGGGCTGGAACATGGTGGCCTCCGCCGCAGTGGCCATTCTGGCGCTGTTTGCAGGCTATCAGGCCCGCAAGGGCTGAGAGGAGGCACGGCCATGGGTGAGCGGGAACGGCGGGCTAAAGCCAAGGAAGACGAAGCCAGACGGGCCCTGTCGCGGGTCCAGGCCGAGAGCGAAACCATCCTGGGCTCCGCCACCAGCCGCATGGCCAGCCATGCCCAGCGTCATTTCGGCGCCGCTGACAAGAACCAGAACGACCGGATCGAGGTCTGGGGCACGCGCATCGGCCGCATGGCCGGCCTGCTGTTCGCGGTTGGGCTGGTCATCTATCTGGTCAGCGCCTATCTGATGTGAACTGCAAGTTCACAAGGGGCGATTTGATGAGTGACCGGACAGGGGCGCCAGACCCGCAGATTGCAGCCATCGCGGCCATGGTGGCCCCGGGGCTGGATGCTTTCGAGATCATTGCCCGTCAGGCCTATGCGCAGCTTCCCGAAGGATTTCAGGCGCTTTGCGAGGGCGTGGTGATCACGGTCGCCGATTTTGCCGATGAGGAGATGCTGGAAAGCGTCGGCCTTGAGGATCCGTTTGAATTGATGGGCCTGTTTCAGGGCATTGGCCTCGCACAGGGCGGCGACTTCTTTCACACCGGGCAGCATCCGAACCGGGTCTGGCTGTTCCGCCGTCCCATTCTCGACTACTGGGCCGAGCACGAGGAACAGCTGGGTGATGTGGTGACCCATGTTCTGGTGCATGAGATCGGCCATCACTTCGGCCTGTCGGATGAGGACATGGAAGCAATCGAGGCCGCAGCGGGCTGACCCGCGCGGCCTCGTTGTTGACTGTCTGCGCGGGGCGTTGCTCCCGGCAGCAGTGTCTTACTTCTCTTCGGCCTTGGCGCGCTCGATCGACTCGATGATCAGCTGACGCGCCCTTTCCGGGCCTTCGATGCCGGTGATCTTCACCCACTTGCCGGGCTCCAGATCCTTGTAGTGCTCGAAGAAGTGCTTCACCTGCTCCATGGTGATCGCCGGCAGATCGTCAACCGACTTCACGTTCTCGTAGCGGCGGGTCAGCTTGGTGCTGGGAACGGCGATGATCTTCTCATCCTGGCCGCTCTCGTCTTCCATCAGCAGCACGCCGATGGGACGGCAGCTCATGATGGCGCCGGGCACGATCGGGCGCTGGTTGATCACCATCACGTCGATGGGGTCGCCATCGCCGCACAGGGTGTGGGGCACGAAGCCATAGTTCCCCGGATAGCGCATCGGGGTGTAGAGGAAGCGGTCCACGTACATGGCACCTGCTGCCTTGTCCATCTCGTACTTGATCGGCTCGCCGCCGACCGGAACTTCGATGATGACGTTGATGTCTTCCGGCGGGTTCTTGCCGATCGGCACCGCATCAATACGCATGAGCTTGCTCCTTGAGTTGCTGCGCAGGTCTATTGCAGGGACCGCGCCGCGAAGCAAGGGGCAAGTGTGGTAAAGCGTTGAAATCCGGGCTTTCCGGTGCCGCTGGGTGAAAGATCCGGCAGGCGCGGTTCAGCGCTCCGCCTCGTGCCAGCAATAGATGGACAACTCCAGCCGCTTGCCGCCCGTCTGGTGCCAGGAGCGGCCGGTCAGTACGCCGCCAAGGGCGGCATAGAAGCCGCAGGCCGGTTCATTGTCCGTCAGCACGCGCACCGCAAGGCCCTTGAGGCCGCGCCGCTCAAGGCAGGTTCTGACGCTGGCAAACAATCTGCGGCCAAAGCCGAGGCCCTGATATTCCGGCTTGAGATAAAGCTCGTACAGCTCCCCGGCGCAGCCGGTGCCCCGCATGCGGCAGGGCCCATAGCTGGCATAGCCTGCCACCTCGCCTGCCACTTCCAGGACTTCGATCTCGACACCCTTGTCGATGGCATCATGCCACCAGCCGCCGCTGCGGCGGGCGACAAAGCGCTCCAGGTCCAGCCCGTCGAGCATGCCCCGGTAGGCAAGGCGCCATGCCTGCGCATGCACGGCTGCAAGGCTGGCCGTGTCATCATGTCTTGCTGGGCGCAGTTCCACGAGGCTCGTCGTCATGGGCAGATGATAGCCGGGCGGGAGGCAAACAGGAAGCAGGCAATGAAGAGGGAAGTGCGCCGTCTTCCGTAACGGCAAATGAAAAGGGCCAGCACGAGTGCTGGCCCTTCAGGTGCCCGTTCGAATGTACTTCAGCACTCAACCTGATCAGCTCCGTTCCGGGGGGCTGGGGGGCTAATGCGTACCGGAACCAGAACCGTTCAGGCCGAACGGGTATGATCATAAGATGGTGGGCCAACGTGGCGTGTGAAGGGCTCAATTGAGGCAAAAGCAAGGTATCTTTTCAGCATTCCTGCGGCCTCAAAACCCTGCCACACGCAGGCTTGCCAGTGCGGTCCGCAAGGGGCATCATGACAAGTCAATGACATATCCTCGCCGGCAGGCATCAGCAGGTCTGATTCCGCAGCAAGGTTGACGGGAGGTGGCATGAGCGAGAGCGAAGGAGATGCAGCCGGACAGCCGCAAGGCTTTCCCTCTGAGATGCCCGTCCGGCCGGACAGTCCGCCCGGTTCCAGTTCCCAGTCCACCGTTCCGCAGATCCCGGCGAAACCCGTCGTTGCCTTTGACCGGAGAGAGCTCGACCAGATCCTGCGCATCTATGGCCGCATGGTCGCGGATGGAGAGTGGCGGGACTATGCCATCGATCTGATGAAGGACCGGGCCGTGTTCTCCGTCTTCCGCCGCAGCAGCGAAATGCCGCTTTACCGGATCGAGAAGGACCCGAAGCTTGCCCGCCGCCAGGGCGCCTACAGCGTGGTGGCCACGGGCGGCATGGTGCTCAAGCGCGGGCACGAGCTGGCATCTGTTCTCAAGGTCTTCGAAAAGAAACGCCATCTGCGGCTGGTGGATGCCTGAGCGCAGGCAGATTGCCGGTGACGGATACGAAGCCCCCGGACCGTCTGATCTGGGGGCTTTTCTTCCAGCTTTTCCTTGAATCCTCAGAAGCGCAGGCTCAACTCGGCATTGACCGAATGGGACTGGGCGTTGCGGCGCAGTTCGCCGCCGTAGGAGAGCTTGCCGGTCAGCTTCTGGCTGGCATTGGTGGCGGCAACGCCAAGGTTGAGCCGTCCGATATCGCGGCCAAGATCCGGGGCAGCGCTGTTGACCGAGCTGCCGAGCAGCTGAACCTTGCGGCCCGCGGCAACCGGACCCAGGGCGCGGGCATAGGCGAGATCCATCATCGGCGTCACGCTGTAGCTGCCGAAGGCGATCGGCATGGCCGACAGACGCAGGCCAACACCGGTTTCCGAACCGGTGGAGGTGGAGCTGCGCAGGCTGACGTTGAACACGTCGGCGCCCGTTTCGCTGCCGGACCCGAGCCACTGGTGGCGCACACGGCCATGGACATAGGGCCGGGCCAGCAGGCCTTCGGTCTCGAAGGTCATGCCGATACGGGCGGAGGCGGAGAGGCCGAGGTCCGTGGTCTTGGTCTGGCCGTTGACGGTCACGCTGGTGCCCGAGCCGGTGATGTTCTTGCGGTCGAGGGTGTTCTCGAAGCGCGAGAAGCTGGAAGCGGCTTCCAGGAAATACCGGTCGTAGGTGTAGCCGCCATAGATCAGGGCATGCAGGCCGTTGATCCGGGCGCGGTCACCGGCGCTGCGCATCGAGGAGGTGCTGAAGCCGCCGGCGGCGCCAAGGCGCAGGTTCTCTGTTGCGATGAATTCACCGCCCACCAGCAGGCCTGCGCTGCGGCTGGTGGAGGAGGCGGAGGTGGAGGTACCGTCCATCAGGCTGATGCCGGCCAGGGACTGCGCCCAGAAGCGGCGGTTCGCCTCACTGGGTGCTGCGCCATTGGTGGAGACGGCGACGGCCGGACCGGTGGGATCCAGCAGCGAGCTGGCGCGCTGCTCGGTGATGCCCATCACCGTGTTGACCGCCTGCGTCTGCACCTGTGCGGTCTGGGAGAAGGCGGCAACCTTTTTCACGTCATTGGTGCTGGTCAGCCTGTCGAGGCTCAGCAGGCCCCAGCCATACTGGCTGTCGATGCCGGCAGCACCAATGTCCGTGGCAGTCATCAGGACGAGGCGTGCCAATTCCTGCGGCGTGGCGTTGGGATACATCTGCTGGGCGATCGCCAGCGCACCCGTGACATGCGGCGTGGCCATCGAGGTGCCCGACATGCGCACGTAACCACCGGTGTTGGCGGTGGAGTAGATGCCGTCATTGTCCTGATCATCGCCGCCGCCAGGCGCTGCCAGACACCAGGACATAGTGACGCCGCAGAAGTTGGAATATGCTGGAATTCCGCCCAACCGGTCCACTGAAGTAACGGCAATCCAGCTAGCCGTTAGCTCCGGGTAAAGATAGGGAAGAGACGCTTCAATGCCTGCATTTACCTGATATTCGTTGCCGGTCGCCCAGACAAGCACCGCGCCACGGTTCGCTGCGTCACGGAAGGCTGCGAGCAGGTCAGCGTTGTCTGCCTCGAACGCCGTCCGGTCGGCTGCCAGGTCGCCGCTGGGCACATAGACGTCACTGCCCCAGGAGTTGTTGAAGAAGCGGATACCATTCTTCAGGCCGTAGTCGAGGACGAGCGCTATGTTCTCGTTACTTGGCTCGCTACTGCCCTTGGTGTCAACGCCGATAGGCAGATTGGCGAGTTTCGCGCCAGGGGCTACACCCATTATGCCGCTGCCATTCGCTGCAGCACCTATAATCCCGGCGACATGTGTGCCGTGACCATCCGGGTCGTCATAAGTCGGCATTCTCAGGGAGCCGTTGAAATTGAGCGGGCTGAGATTCGCTATCAGGTCCGGGTGTGTGGCCAGAATTCCGCTGTCGACAACGCCAACAGTTACACCCGTGCCCGTGTAACCACGGGAGTGGGCAATTGGTGCGCCGGTTACCAATAGTCCCCACTGAGCGTTATACTCGGTTGCTAATAGTGTTTGCGGGAAGGTTAGTAACAGAGATACTGCAGCGGTAGCTACGCCTTGCGGAAGCGCAGATCGCAGAATATTAGCGTTTCTTGGCATAGTGTTCCTAGAAATATTTGTAGAAACGCTAGTATTGTTCGCAATTGAGGTTGTTGCAATCAATGGCCGGTGATGGCGATTTCCGGGTGCTTTAGAAAATGGAAAGGGCGCGGAGGTAATCCGCGCCCTTGAACTTTTCTGCTGTGTGCCGCGGTTATTCGCGGTTGCCGAAGAGCTGCAGCAGCATGAGGAAGAGGTTGATGAAGTCGAGGTAGAGGCGCAGGGCACCCATGATCGACTTCTTCGTGGCCACTTCGCCGGTGTCGCCTTCGTAGTACATTTCCTTGATCTGCTGGGTGTCATAGGCGGTGAGGCCTGCGAACACCAGCACGCCGATCACCGAGACAGCGAACTGCAGGGCGGAAGACGCCAGGAAGATGTTGACCACCGAGGCGATGATGATGCCGATCAGGCCCATCAGCAGGAACGAGCCCCAGCCCGACAGGTCCTTCTTGGTGGTGTAGCCGTAGAGGCTCAGCGCACCGAAGGAAGCTGCGGTGATGAAGAACACGCGTGCGATCGATCCGCCCGTGTAGACGAGGAAGATCGAGGACAGGGACGCACCCATGAGGGCGGCATAGACCCAGAAGCTGACCTGCGCAGTCGAGGCACTCATGGACTGGATGCGCATGGAGAGGAAGAACACCATCCCCAGCGGAGCCAGCATGATCAGCCACTTCAGCGGCGAGGCATAGAGCGCATAGCCAAGCTGCGAGAGCATCGTGCCATTGCCGAGAACGGCAGCGGCGGCTGCCGGATCAGTGGTCGTCGCAAACTGGGCAAGGCCCAGGGCGATGAAACCCGTGATGGCAAGACCGATGGTCATGTAGTTGTAGACGCCCAGCATGTAAGAGCGCAGGCCCTGGTCAATGCCGGCATCGGCGTAGCGGCCGGCGACCGCGTACGGTGCTTCATTTTTCCGGTCGAACGTCGACATATAGTGTTTCCCCTTCATTAGGTTACGCGGGAGGGACACTCCCAAACCGCCTCGACGGAGCAAGTCCGTTTGCAGAAGAATATGGGCGGGGTTCTGCCATCGCACAAGGGCAAATGGCCAAAAAACGCTTCCGGGAAGATTACAAAATCTCCATCTGAGGCGCCCGGCGCCGGTGAAAAGGCGCCGGAAGACCGTCTGTTCGGGTCACAGATTGCGCAGCACCGGCGCAGGTTTCTTGCCCAGCACGCGCCATGTGCCGATGAGGCCGAAGCCGACGGTCAGCACCAGCGCGGCAAGGGCCGCCGTGACTGCGGTGCCCGGGAGCAGCGTGAAGGACCCGTTCATCACCTGCGTAATCACGAACCACGCGGCAATGGACCCGGCCAGCACTGCAAAGACCGCCGTGCCGAGGCCGAGCATCGCATATTCCATCGCATAGGCGCCGGTCAGCCGGGCGCGGGTGGCGCCCAGCGTCTTCAGGATCACCGCGTCATAGATGCGGCTGCGGTTTCCGGCCGCCAGCGCTCCGGCCAGCACCAGAATGCTGGAGATGAGCGTGATGGCGGAGGCCGCCCGGATGGCGACGGCAAGCTGGGCGACGAGATCATTCACCTGCGCCAGCGCATCCTTGACGCGGATGGCCGTCACGGTCGGGAAGGCGGAGGAGACGGTCTTCAAAAGGCCCAGCTCACGCTCGGCCGGCGCATCCGGGTCCCAGGTCACGGTCATCAGGAAGGCGTGCGGGGCACCGGCGAAGGTGTTGGAGGAGAAGACCATCACGAAATTGATGGCGAGCGATTCCCATTCCACCTTGCGGGTGTTGGCGATCTTCGCGGTGATTTCCCGGCCCAGCACGTTGACGGTGATCCGGTCGCCGACGGCCAGCCCCAGCTCGGTTGCCAGTTCATCATCGAAGGAGACCAGCGGCTCGCCGCTGTAGCCCTCCGGCCACCATTCACCCTTCATCAGGGTGGAATTGGCCGGCAGGCTGTCCTGATAGGTGATGCCCCGGTCGCCGCGCAGCACCCAGGCGGCACTGGCCGGCGGGGTGATCTGGTTGACCGGCACATCCTTGAGGCTGACGAGCCGCCCGCGCAGCATGGGCACGCTCTGGATCTTCGCGTCCCCGGCGTCCTGCTGCAGCAAGGTGGCGAAGGCATCGCGCTCGGTGCTCTGGATGTCGATGAAGAAGAAGCTCGGGGCTTTTTCGGCAATCGTCGCCGTCAGCTCCCGGCGCAGGTTGCCGTCGATGAGGGCCAGCGACACCAGCAGGGTGAGGCCAAGGCCGAGCGACAGCACCACGGAAGAGGTGAGCGCGCCCGGCCGGTGGATGTTGGCAATGGCGAGCCTGAGGCCGGTGGAGCGCACCTGCGGCGCCTTGCGCGCGGCAAGCATCATCAGCCGTGCCACCCCGCCCAGCAGCAGGAAGGAGGCGGTGGAGGCCACCACATAGATCGAGGCAATGCGCCGGTCTTCGGCCAGGAAGATGGCGATGCCTGCCAGCGACACGGCGGCAATCAGCGTTGCGGCCAGATAGCGCTTGCGCGGCCAGACCTTGGCGCCCGTCACCTGATCGCGGAAGAGGGCAGTGGGCGGCACGTCATGGGCGCGGCCCAGCGGCCAGATGGCGAAGGCAAGCGCCGTCAGCAGGCCGTAGAGAAGCCCGAGGCCAAGTTCCGAGGGATAGATGGACACCGCCAGCTTGACCGGCAGTAGGCCGGAGATGGCGCCCGCCGCGGCGAAGGGTATGGCCGCTCCGGCGACAAGACCGATGGCGATGCCGATGGCGGCAATGATCATCATCTGGATCAGATAGATGCGGAAGACGAGATCATTGCTGGCGCCAAGGCACTTGAAGCTGGCGATCACCTCGCGTTTGCTTTCAAGGAATGCCCGCACCGCATTGGCAACACCGACACCGCCGACGACCAGTGCGGTAAGGCCCACCAGCGTCAGGAACTGGGTGAAGCGCTGGATGTTGTTCTCCAGCCCCGGCGAGGCGCTGGCGCGGGACTGGATGCGCCAGCCGGCTTGCGGAAACTGTTCACGCGATTGCTCGATGAGGCGGATGATGCCTTCGTCCGTGGTGCCGGGCGGCAGCTTCACCATGTAGGACCAGGTGACGAGGCTGCCGGGCTGGACGAGCGCCGTTTCCGGCAGTGCCGCTTCGCTCAGCATCAGGCGCGGGCCGAATTCCAGCCCGCCGGAGAGCTTGTCCGGTTCGGTGGCGATCACGCCGGTGAGGGTGACGGTGGCGCGGCCGATGGAGAGCTTGTCTCCGGGTTCAAGCCCGAGGCGGGCGAGCAGCGAAGCATCGGCGACGGCGCCAAAATTGCCATCCGGCTGGCGGCCCATGGCCTCGGCAGGATTGGTGCCGCCTGCAAGTGAAAGAGTACCGTAGAGCGGATAGGCGCCATCAACGGATTTCAGCTCGACAAGCGCCTGATCGCTGCCGTCGGTCTTGCGGGCCATGGCGCGCAGGGTCGCGGTGCGGGTGATTTCGCCAAGGCTCTGCACATAGGCATATTCGGCGGCATCGGCCTCGCGGTGGACGAGGCGGAAGGACATGTCGCCGCCGAGGATCGCCTGTCCCTCGTTGGAAATGCCTTCCGTCAGCGCCCGCGATACCGAGGCAACGCCCGCGATGGCGGCAACGCCAAGGGCGATGCAGGCGATGAAGATGTAAAAGCCCTTCAAGCCGCCGCGCAGCTCGCGCAGGGCAAAACGGAAGGCGAGGGCGAGCGAGCTGTTGCCGCCTGACGGGGCCGGGGCAAAGGCCGTCATGCGCGGGCCTCCGCCGGGGAGGCGTGATGCTCCTCCTCCACTTGGCCGGAGCGCATGCGCACCACCCGGTCGCAGCGTTCGGCCAGCGCCGGGTCATGGGTCACCAGCACCAGCGTGGTGCGGCGGCGGGCAATGGCCGAAAACATCAGCTCGACGATCTGCTCACCGGTTGCAGCGTCGAGGTTGCCGGTCGGCTCGTCGGCGATGAGGATTTCCGGCTCCACCACCAGCGCCCGTGCGACGGCCACGCGCTGCTGCTCGCCGCCGGACATCTGCGCCGGATAGTGGGTGAGGCGGTGGCCGAGGCCCACGGCTTCAAGCTCCGCGCGGGCCTTGTCGAAGGCCTTGGGGTCGCCGGCAAGCTCCAGCGGCACGGCGACATTTTCCAGCGCCGTCATGTTGGGCACCAGATGGAAGGACTGGAAGATGATGCCGACATTGCGGCCGCGGAAGCGCGCCAGCTGATCTTCGTTCAGCGGCGTCAGCTCGGAGCCTGCAACGATGACCGAGCCCTTGTCGGCCCGCTCCAGCCCGGCCATCACCATCAGCAGGGTGGACTTGCCGGAGCCCGATGGGCCAACCAGACCGGTCGAACTGCCGGCCTCGATTTCCAGATCGACACCTTTGAGAATGTGAACCCGGCCTGCGCCGTCTCCGAGGCTGAGGTGAACTCCCTTGAGCGCTATGGCTGGTCCAGTCGTCATGTGTGACCCTATATAGGTTGGGTGCCTGGATGGGATCTGAGCGGTGCCGCTTCCGTTTCACTGCGGTGCCAGCCCATCGGGCAACAAAAAGTATGGTCCCGCAGCCTGCGGGTTTCGGGTGCATATGGGGCCCTGTCACGGAGTGATCCAGACCGCCATGTTCAAGTTTGTGTATCTGTTTGTCGCAATTGCGGTGTCTGCAAGCCTTTCTTCCGGCCATGCGCTTGCCAATGACGCAGCTGTGAAGATTGTTGTCCTCGGGGACAGCCTGTCGGCCGGCTATCAGCTCGCCCCCGATGAGGCCTTTCCGGTGCAGCTGGAAAAGGCGCTGAAGGAAAAGGGTGAGAACGTCACCGTGATCAACGCCGGTGTCTCCGGTGATACTTCTTCCGGTGGCCTGTCGCGGCTTGACTGGTCGGTGCCGCCGGATGCGGATGCGGTGATCGTGGAACTGGGCGCCAACGACGCCCTGCGCGGCATTGATCCGGCCGCCACCCGCAAGAACATCGAGGCCATCGTCTCCCGCCTGCGGGAGCGAGGTGTCGAGGTGCTGGTGGCCGGCATGATGGCACCGCGCAATCTGGGCGAAGACTATGCCGCCGCTTTCGACCCGATCTTCGCGGATGTGGCCGGGGCGCATGGTGCGCTGCTTTATCCGTTTTTCCTCGAAGGTGTGGCGATGAGGCCGGAACTCAATCTGGCGGACGGCATGCACCCCACGGGGGAAGGGGTTTCGGTCATCGTTGCCAATGTGCTACCTCTCGTGCAGGATCTCGTTGCCCGCGCCCGGCAGAAATAATCTTCTGCCCCGCCGGGTCCTGCCTTTCGCGGCTCGCCGCGCCTGCCACATTGTCTTGAACAACGTCTTGAACAAAGACCTTTCGAAACACGAGGGATGTTCCGATGGATCAACGCCGTCTTGGCCGCACGGATATCATGGTCAGCTCGATCTGCCTTGGCACCATGACCTTTGGCGAGCAGAACACGGAAGCTGAAGGCCACGCCCAGCTCGACTATGCGCTGGACCATGGCGTCAACTTCTTCGACACCGCCGAGATGTATCCGATCCCGCCCAGCGGCGAGACGCAGGGGCGGACCGAGCGCATCATCGGCACCTGGCTGAAGGCGCGCGGCAACCGGGACAAGATCGTTCTGGCCACCAAGGTGGCGGGCCGTTCGGACAGCACCTACTACCGCAAGTCCGGTGAAGAGGTGCGCCTCACCCGCCCGCAGATCCGTGAGGCGATCGAGCGCAGCCTGAACAACCTGCAGACCGATTACGTCGATCTCTATCAGGTGCACTGGCCGGACCGCACGGTCCCCGGCTTCGGCTCCAACCCCACCCGCTGGAACGATCCGGCGCCCGCTGCGGACGAGACGCCGATTGCCGAAACGCTGGCGGCCCTGAGTGAACTCGTCAAGGAAGGCAAGGTGCGCCACATCGGCCTGTCGAACGAAAGCGCCTGGGGCACGATGACCTATCTGAAGCTGGCCGAGACCGAAGGCCTTGCCCGGCCGGTGTCGATCCAGAATGCCTACAACATGCTGAACCGCACCTTCGAGACGGGGCTGGCGGAAGTCTCCTTGCGCGAGGATGTCGGCCTGCTCGGCTATTCGCCGCTGGCGCAAGGCGCGCTGACGGGCAAGTATCTGGATGGCGCGCTGCCGGCCGGATCGCGCAAGCAGCTCTACAACCGCCTGCAGCGCTATGAGAAGCCGGGCGCCGAAGAAGCCATCCGCGCCTATGTGGAACTGGCCCGGTCGGCCGGTATGGATCCGGCGCAGCTGGCCATCGCCTTCCCGCTGACCCGTAGCTTCATGACCTCGGTGATCATCGGTGCCACCTCCATGGCGCAGCTGCAGGTGGCCATCGGCGCGGCGGATGTGAAGCTTTCACCGGAGCTGATCGACAAGATCGACCTGCTGCACCAGATGCATGGCAACACCTCGCCCTGATCTGTGTGGTGGCCTGTGACATGGCTGCCGCAAGGGCAGGGAGAGCCTGCGAATCAACAGCTTGTGCGGCGCGTTTTGCGCCGCGCTTCATTTCGGGAGCGCAAAGCCCCGTCTTTTCAAGGCCTTTGCGAATTTCCTTGCGCAGTGCGGCAAGATGTCCCCTGATGGAGGGACCAGCGACAGCGGAGGGTTGCCCGATGCCGCGATTGTTTACAGGTCTCGAAATTCCGGCCCAAACCGGCCTGCACCTGTCCATGCTCCGCGGAGGCCTGCGGGGCGCCCGCTGGATTGATCCCGAAAACTACCACATCACCCTGCGCTTCATCGGCGATATCGATGACCGCACGGCTGACGAGGTGGCCGATGCCCTGTCGCGCATCCGGCGGGACCCGATCGAAATCCGGCTCAATGGCCTTGGCTCCTTCGGCAATGGCAAGCCGCATTCCATCTGGGCGCGGGTGGAACCTTCCGCCCAGCTGGCCGAGCTTCAGGCCGAGCAGGAGCGCATCCTGCAAAGGCTCGGGCTGCCGCCGGAGCGGCGCAAGTACATGCCGCATGTCACGATTGCCCGCTGCAAGACGGCCAGCAACGCTGACGTTGCCCGCTGGCTGACGGAGCGCGGCAGTTTTCAGGCGCCAACTTTCCTTGCCGGGCGCTTTGTCCTGTTCTCCTCCCGTGCCAGCATCGGCGGCGGACCCTATCTTGTTGAGGAAGCCTTTCCGCTGGCCGCGTAAAGAGGTGTGCAACTGGCCTGCCTTGAAACGGGCCAGTTGGCGCGGCAGGCTGGGACCGGTTTCAGGCAGGGACAGAAGGCATGATTGACGGCGGTTTGCTGGTGCTGCAGGTGGTCAAGGCAGTGACCGGTTTCATTCTGGGGCTGCTGGGGGCGGCGGGCTTTCTGGCCTTCGGCTTTTTTCGGGATGTGTTTGCGCAGCAGGATCCGGTTATGGCCGGTGCGGTCACCGGCACGGCGCTCGTCTCTGCGGCCTTTCTGGGGGCGCTTGCCTTTGCGCCCTCTTTCATCGCCATCGCTCTTGCCGAAGTGCTGCGGCTGCGCAGCATCGTCTATCATGTGGGGCTGGCGGGGCTGATCGCGGCCGGGCTCTGGATCATGGGGGACAGCAGCCTCGTCGCCAATGGCCGCAGCGGGTGGCTGCCGGGCACCACGGTGGCGCTGGCCTCCGGCTTTACCGGCGGGATCATCTACTGGGTGATTGCCGGGCGCACATCCGGCTGCTGGAGAAGCACGGCCGACAGGCCGGGCTGAGGCTTTCTTCCCCTCGGGATCTTTCTACACGCACATATCGTGCCTGAAGCCGAAGGCAGCTTGGGTGGAGCCTGAAGTCTCGTCATTTTGGCGCGGTCTTTCAGCCCCCCTCCCCCTCGTGGGGAGGGGGTAGGGGTGGGGGGAAGGCCTTTCCGTCTGGTAGAGTATCCATTGATTTCAGACAGCTGCTCCTCTGATGGCTCTTCAGGAAAAGTTCCTTTTTCAGACCCTTGCAGGCTCAGAGCCCCCCACCCCTTACCCCTCCCCACGAGGGGGAGGGGGGCGGAGAGCCCTTGCCACAGATCAGATGCATCACTGCGGGCGGTGCCCGAACCTGTTGTGTAAATCCGGTAGCTCCGGATCAGAGCGGCCTGTTGCCGGCGAGAACGTCTTTCGCAGCCTCGGTATGTTCTGGCCGCATATGGGCGCGTACCATGGCGATGGCGCCCATCAGCACGGTGGCATCATCGCCAAAGCCGATGCCGAGGATGAAATCCGGCACCAGGTCCAGCGGCAGGACGAAATAGGCGAGTGCCGCCAGCAGTGTGGCGCGCACCTTGCGCGGGGTTGCCGGATCAAGCGCGCAGAAATAGGCGGCCACCACATCTTCCATGAAGGGCACCTGCCGGGCCGCCTTGCGAGCGGTTTCCAGCAGCTTTTCGCGGACACGGCGGGACTTCTGCTCGTCCGTGCCCAGCTCCGGCCCAAGGATTTCCGGATCAAAGCCGGATGCTTCGGTATGATGCGTCATGGCCATCCTCTCCGCAGCCGGTGCTTCTTGTGCTTGCCGGCTACGGACAGAATATGGTGGCGCCGCGCTGCAGCCTCAAGGGATGGCAGCCGGACGCCCGTCAGAGCGCCCTTGTCTCAAGGACGCGCCGGGCGATGACCTGAGCCTGAATTTCCGCCGCACCTTCGAAGATGTTGAGAATACGGGCGTCGCAGAGCACGCGGGAAATCTGATACTCCAGCGCAAAGCCATTGCCGCCGTGGATTTGCAGGGCATTGTCCGCCGCTGCCCAGGCCACGCGCGCGCCCAGCAGCTTGGCCATGCCCGCTTCCAGATCGCAGCGGCGGCCGGAGTCCTTCTCGGCAGCGGAGAAATAGGTCAGCTGGCGGGCCAGCATCAGCTCGGCCGCCATCAGTGCCAGCTTGTCGGAAACGCGTGGAAAGCTGATCAGCGGCTTGCCGAACTGGATGCGCTCCTGCGCATAGCGAAGCCCGAGGTCGAGTGCGGCCTGCGCAACCCCCAGCGCGCGGGCGGCGGTCTGGATGCGGGCGCCCTCGAAGGTCTGCATCAGCTGCTTGAAGCCCTGACCGGTCTCACCGCCCAAGAGGTTTTCCGCCTTCACCTCGAAACCATCGAAGGCGATCTCGTATTCCTTCATGCCCCGGTAGCCGAGCACCTCGATCTCGCCGCCGGACATGCCGGGCGCAGGGAAGGGGTCCTCATCCGTGCCGCGCGGCTTCTCGGCGATGAACATGGACAGGCCCTTGTAGCCCGGCTCATCCGGATTGGTGCGGGCCAGCAGCGTCATGATGTCGGCGCGCACCGGATGAGTGATCCAGGTCTTGTTGCCGGAGACCTTCCACACGTCCCCCTCTTTCACGGCGCGGGTGCGCAGCGAGGCAAGGTCGGAACCGGTGTTGGGTTCGGTGAAGACGGCAGTGGGCAGGATCTCGCCCGAGGCGATCTTCGGCAGCCAGTGGGCCTTCTGCTCTTCGGTACCACCGCACAGGATCAGCTCTGCCGCAATTTCCGAGCGGGTGCCGAGCGAGCCGACGCCGATATAGGCGCGGGACAGTTCCTCCGAGACGACAACCATGCTCTGCTTGCCAAGGCCCATCCCGCCGTATTCCTCCGGAATGGTCAGGCCAAAGACGCCGAGCTCCGCCATCTGGGTGATGACGTCGAGCGGGATATAGTCGTTGTCGAGGTGCCACTGATGCGCATGGGGGCTCACCTTGTCATCGGCAAAGCGGCGCATTTCGGTGCGGATCTGCTCCAGCGTTTCATCAAGTCCGCTGTCGCCGAAGATCGAATGGCCTTCCTGATGGCGGATGAGCTCTGCAAGTTCTGCCCGCAGCTCCGGACTGGAGCCCTGTGCAATCAGGTCAGCAGAACAGGACCGCAGGGCGGCGGTGTCCGCCTCTCCGAGGCCGAGGCTGGCAAGGCGGATGAACTCGCCCTGGTTCATCGGAATGCCGCCCAGAATCTGTGCCAGATATTCGCTGAAGCCGAGGCGGAGGGTCAGTTCCTCAAGGCGTCCGAGGCGCCCTTCCGTCCGCAGGCGCTGGCCATAGGCATCCATCTGCCGCAGGGCTTCCACATAGGTCGCAAGCCAGGCGAGCCCGTGGGTGGCGTGCTGGTGCCGGTCCATGGCCTCGGCAGACAGGCCCTTGCCGTCCGTCACCTTCGCCCGCACGGCACGGGTGGCGGCATCCAGCAAGGTGTCCAGCGCGGCTACGGCCTCTCCCGTTTGCGCAAACAGATGTTCCACTGCACTGTCCTCACCGGCTGCCCCACTGGCTGTCTTTTGTCCCAGAGCCATGCCCATCCGTCCGTCCCTTTGCATTTGTTGTTTGTTGCGTCGCATTCTGGAAAGCATGTTGCGCTGCACCTGCGGCTTTGTCGAGGCCACAGCTCTACGCCTTTCGGCCAAGCAGACAGTGCCGCAAAGGCAACATGGGCTTGACGCCTGCACGCCAAACGGGCCACATCGGGGATATGAAACTGATAAAGTCTCTGCCCGCCAGCTTCCGCGTCCTGTGGGATGCGGTCAGCCACTTCAATACGGATGATGGCTGGGCCATGGCCAGCCATGTGGCGCTGTCGACGCTGCTGGCGCTGTTCCCGTTCCTGATCTTCATCGCCGCGCTCACCGGTTTTCTGGGGCTCTCGGGCGTCGCCGATCAGGTCTCGGCGCTGATTTTTGATGCCTGGCCGGAGAGTGTGGCGGCCCCTGTCGCCGATGAGATCAACAAGGTGCTGACGGTGCGCCGTGGTGACCTCCTGACCTTTGGCGCCGTGGCGGCCCTGTGGTTTGCCTCCAACGGGGTCAGCGCGGTGCGGCTGGCACTCAACCGGGCCTACCGGGTGCGGGAGACACGGTCCTTCATCTGGCTGCGGCTGCAGGCGATCCTGATCGTGATCCTTGGCTCGGTGGCGCTGATTGCCTTCACCTTTCTCGTGGTGCTGGCGCCGCTGGTCCTGTCGGCGGCCCTCAAGTGGTTTCCGGGGCTGGCGGAAGTCTTCCAGGAACTGCACCTGACCCGCTATGTCATCGCCGGTTTCCTCGGCTTTGCCGGCCTTTATGCCATTCACTGGCTGCTCCCGGCCGGGCACCGCAGCATGATGGATGCGCTGCCGGGGGTGGTGCTGACGCTGGTGCTCTGGGTGGCGTCCGGCACGGTCTTCGGCTGGTATCTGGCGGGCTACGCGGATTACGTCTCCACCTATGCCGGGCTGGCCGGCGTCATGTCGGCGCTGGTCTTTCTCTACATTCTTGCCGTGCTGCTGCTGATCGGCGGTGAGCTGAATGCCGCCATCCTGCGCCAGAGGACGCTGGCGCAGCGCAGGGCGGCGCGCCGGGTCACGCCGGACGGGGCTTCCGGCGGATGAACAGGATCGCCGCCATGATCAGCACCATGCCTGCGATCTGGACAAGGGTGAGCGTTTCGCCAAACAGGAAATAGCTTTCCAGCGTGGTGGCGGCGGGCACCAGATAGAACAGGGAGCCAACTTCTGCGGCTGATCCAGTACGGATCATGTACATCAGCAACAGGATGGCGCCGATGGACAGCACCAGCACAAGCCAGGCCATTGCGAAAATGAGCTGGGGCGACCAGGTGATCTCCCAGGTTTCGGTGAAGGTCAGCGGCACCGTGAAGAGCAATGCGCCGGCATATTGCCAGGTGGTGCCGGTCACGTGGTCTGCGCCCTGCACGAAGCGCTTCTGGTAGACCGTGCCCAGGCTGATGGCGATGACGGACACCAGCATGACGGAGACGGTAACGGAGGTGATGCCGGAGGCCGCTTCGCCAAGCTTGGGCAGCAGCACCAGGAGAAGGCCGGCAGAGCCACCGGCAAAGCCCAGCCAGTGGCGCCAGGTGATCTGCTCTTTCAAAAGCCAGCCGGCCGCGAGTGCAGTCACAACCGGCTGCACGCCGACCATCAGCGCGGCTGCGCCTGCGGGCAGCCCCTGCCGGATGGCCCAGAACACACCGCCCAGATAGATGCCATGCACAAGAATGCCGGTGACCATGCAGTGAAGCGCGGTTTTCACCGGCAGGCGCCGGCCGGAGCCCAGCAAAACGCCAAGGCCAATCAGCAACGGAACGGCGAAAGCGTATCTCAGAGCCAGAAAAACAAAAGGTTCAATGAACGGTGCTCCAAGTTTGGAGCCGATAAACCCGGTCGACCAAAGTGAAATGAACGCAATTGGGGCGAGTTTCTGTGTTTGTATAGACATATGTCTGCCGGGTTGCGGTTTGTGGTGTCAAGAAGTGCATGCGTGGTGAAAATTTAATCAGCAAAGGCGCCTATTCCTAGAGGTGTATTCAGCCCGCATTAACGGCTCTTGCTGTTAAGAATACCGAGCCAGCGTGTAGTGGCTGTCACCTGATGGGAAACGTCTGAATGATCCGGAACACACACACCATTCCAGAACAGGCCCTTTCTGCGCAGACCGGTGGCGGAGGCGGGTCCGCGAACGGGCTTACAGTACGTGCGCGGATCTTGTCCATCAGTCTTATCACGGCCGTGGGCCTGCTGGTGGTGGGGGCTGCCTTCTGGTGGAGCCAGTCCAAGGTGGAGGATGCTTTCCGGGCCTCCGAGGCGAACACCAACCTGGCGCGTGCGGCCTATGATTTTGCCGGTATCGCCAAACAGATGCAGATCGAGGAAAAGCTCTATCTCTCGGCCCCCTCTGCTGCCGTCTTTGACAGTTTCAAGGCCGAGGCAGCGAAGGCCGAAGCCGGTATTGCCGGGATTGCCGCCATGCCCGCCGCCAAGCCCCTGTCGAACGAAACGGCGGATGTGCAGGATACGGTCTCGGCCATTGGCGGTGCTTTCGCGGAGCTGCATGCCATTCAGGAAAAGATCGGCTTTGACGGCAGCTCGGGCCTCAGGGCGGATCTGACCGTCCTTGCTGACAAGGCGAAGAACCGGATCAATGACGAGCTCAAGTTCGGTGGTGCTTCCGATTTTGAAAAGCTCGTGCGTACGGTCATGGAGGTGCAGCTCGCCGAGCGCAAGTTCACCCTTTCGGGCGGTGGTCCGCGTGAGGAGTTCGACACGGCCTTTGCCATGTTCACCAAGATGCTGGGCCGGGCCTATATTCCCAATGAGGTGAAGGCCGAGATCGAGACCAGCATGACGGCCTACAAGGCCGCCTTCGATGCCTATGCGGATGCGCTGGTGGTGCGCTCGGACAAGATCACCCTGGTTGAAGACCTGTTCATGCTGCTGCCGCCGCATATCGAGGCGCTGATCAGTGCGGCACGGGCAGGCGATGCTGAAGCGGCTGCGCAGCTGGCTGATGTGCGTCAGCTGTCCTCGCTTGTGGTGTACGGCATCATTCTGGCCATGCTGGTTGGCCTGCCGGCGCTTGCCTTTGCCATCGGGCGCTCCGTATCCGGCCCCCTGACGCGGCTGCAGACATCCATGGAGCGTCTTGCCAGCGGCCAGACGGATGTGGAGCTGCCGCAGAGCAATTCCCGCGATGAGATTGCAGCCATGGTGCGCACTGTCCGTGTGTTCCGTGACAATGCGGCCGAGCGTATCCGCCTCGAAGCTGCGCAGGCCGAGGAGAATGCGGCACGTGATGAGCGTGTGCGCCGCCTGGAAGCCATCATAGGCACCTTCGAGCAGACCGTTCAGCGCGCGCTCGACAGTCTCGATGCCGCATCAAAGGATCTCGGCCAGGCTTCATCCGCCGTGGAACATGCCTCCGATGAGGTGGCGGCACAGGCCGGCAATGCCGGCCAGAGCGTGCGCGTCGCGGCCCAGAATGTGACGTCTGCGGCAGGGGCAACGGAAGAACTGGCAGCCTCCATCAAGGAAATTGCCAATCAGGCTGACCGGTCGACGAAGGTCGCCAAGCAGGCTGTGGCCGGGGCAGAATCCACCTTCTCCACCATGCAGGCGCTTTCGAGCGCGGCGGACCGGATCGGCGCCGTGATGAGCCTGATCCGCGACATTGCCAACCAGACCAACCTCCTCGCCCTCAATGCCACCATCGAAGCGGCCCGCGCCGGAGAGGCGGGCAAGGGGTTTGCGGTGGTCGCCGCAGAAGTGAAACAGCTTGCCAACCAGACATCCAAGGCAACCGAGGATATCGCCGCGCAGGTGGAGGCGATCCAGAATGCGTCTGCCGGCGCCGTGACGGCCATCTCGGAAGTGCGGGACATCATTTCCGACATGGACAATCTGGCTGTTGCCGTCGCTGCTGCCGTCGAGCAGCAGGAAGCGGCCGTCAGCGGTATTGCGGCGAATGTTGCCGATGCGTCCAGCCGGTCGGAAGAAGGGGCCGAGCGTATGTCTGCCGTTGTCAGTGCCACGCAGCACGCACGTTCCAGCGGGGACGAGGTTGACCGCCTGTCGCAGCTTCTGTCCGAGCAGGCCGGTGTTCTGCGCAAGGAAATCCGCAGCTTCCTTGAAGGTGTGCGCGCGGCCTGAACGAGACGGCCCTAACGATGCGTCCGGATTGATTGAACCAGGGCGATGGGGCCTGAACCGGTCTTTCAACATGGGTGGGATCTCCCGCCCATGTTTTTCTTTTTGCGGACAAATCCTTCCACGTGAACCTTGTGTGAAGCTTGTCCGGCAAGGGCCTTTGCCTTGCCCGGCTTTTCCCGCTATCGATAGGCCCCAAAGAATATATCGGGCCGCGGGCCGGGAGTTGTCATGCAGGAGAGTATCGTCATCATCGGTGCGGGCCAGGCTGGCGCGCAGGTGGCGCAGTCCCTTCGTCAGGGCGGATTTGCAGGTGCCATCCATCTTCTGGGTGACGAGCCGCATCCCCCGTATCAGCGGCCGCCGCTGTCCAAGAAATTCCTCTCCGGCGAGACCGATGCAGAAGGCCTGTGGCTGCGCCCGGCGGCCTTCTATGAAACGCAGGACATCGGCCTGAGGACCGGCGTCCAGGCGACCGCCATCGACCGCACAGGCAAGACCGTGGTTCTGTCGAGCGGTGAGGAGCTGGCCTACAGCAAGCTGATCATTGCCACCGGCACCCGCGCCCGCGCTGTGCCGCTGCCGGGCAGCAATCTGCCGGGTGTTCTGAGCCTGCGCTCGATTGCCGATGTGGACCATATCCGCAAGGCGCTCTCTGCCCATTCCCGTCTGGCTGTCATCGGTGCTGGCTATATCGGCCTTGAAGTGGCTGCCGTTGCCCGCGCCATGGGCAAGGCGGTGACGGTGATCGAGGCGCAGGACCGGGTGCTGAAGCGCGTCGTGTCGCCGGTTATCTCAGCCTTTTACGAGGGGCTTCACCGGGAGCAGGGCGTCGATCTGCACCTCAATGCAGGTGTTGCCGGGATCGAGGGCGACGCGGCGGTGACAGGGGTGCGGCTGGCCGATGGCAGCCTTGTCGAGGCGGATCTGGTGCTGATTGCCGTTGGCGCCCTGCCGAATACGGAGCTTGCGGCAGATGCCGGGCTGGATGTGGAGGGCGGCATTCTCGTGGATGCTTCCGGCCGCACCAGCGATCCGGACGTCTATGCCTGCGGCGACTGCACCCGCTTCCGCTCCGCCCGCTATGGCCGCGATGTGCGGCTGGAAAGCGTGCAGAACGCCATCGATCAGGCCAAGGCGGTGGCACAGGCCATTCTGGGCCAGCCGGTGGACTATGATCCGCTGCCCTGGTTCTGGTCGGATCAGTATCACGTCAAGCTGCAGATCGCGGGCCTGTCCGAAGGCTATGACCAGACCATTACGGTGGGCGAGCCTGCGGAAGCAAAGTTCTACGTTGCCTATCTGAAGGACGGCCGCCTGATTGCCGTGGACAGCGTCAACGCGCCCCGCTCGCACATGATGGCCCGCCGGACCATCGGCGAGACCTGGCGCGAAGATCTTCTGCCTCCTGCTTGAGGCGCCTTCTGTGTGGCCCGCCAGCGGGCGTCAGCGCCCGCCGGTGATCTCCGCGATGAGGCGGATGACGTCGCGTGGCTGCTCCAGATGCGGCATGTGGCCGGTGTCTGCGAGGCGGTGCACGGCGATGCTGTCCGGCAGGCCCGCGCTCTGGCTCACCGGCAGCACGCCGTCCTCAAGGCCCCAGATCACCTGAACCGGCAGGGGCAGCGCGGCGACATCTCCAAGCGGCAGGGTCTTCTGCCCGTCACCGTCAAGGATCTCTTCCACGATCTCCTGCAGCGCTTCGACAGCGCCCGGCCGCGACCTTGCGTCCGACGCATGGCGGGCAAGCTGGCGGGGCAGGCGGAAGGAGGGAGCGAAGAACTCCGGCAACAGGGCGGCAAGCTCCTCTTCCTCCGCCGCCGAGGCGTAGCGGCGCAGCAGGTCCGCATTGATCTGCGGCCCGAAACCGCCGGGGCCGACCAGCGTCAGGCTGGCGATGCGCTCCGGCATGCGCAGCGCGATGAGCGCGGCAACGGCGCCGCCCATGGAGTGGCCCGCCAGATGCACCTTTTCCAGTTCCAGCGCGTCGAGAGACTGGCTGACAGCCTTGGCCGAGATGCCGGCATTGCCGATGCGCGGCCAGCCAACGGCCGTGCCGTGACCCGGCAGATCAAAGGCGATGCTGCGCAGGCGGGTGGAAAGGCCGGTCTGGATGTTCAGCCAGCCCTGGCGGTCACCGCCAAAGCCATGCAGCAGCACCAGGGGTGTACCGGTCTGGTCCGTGCCCTGCTCAGCATAAGGCAAATGGGCGGGGACATCGGGCTTCAGGCTGATGGACATGGCGGCTTTCCGGCGCTGGATAAGTTTGTCCCTAGATAACGTCCCGGTTCCGCTCTGCCTAGCCGCCCGAATGGCGGGCGGAGGTGGGCCGCTCAAGGGGATGGACTTCACGGCTGCTGCCGGATTAAATCGATTGAAAGATGCTTCTCATTGCTCTCCGGCTGGTCTAGAAGCGGCAAACCTCTTTGTTTCAGGGTGATTTTCAGATGACGAGCGCGGTGGATATCGTTTGCCTTGGCGAGCCCATGGTTGAGCTGAACCAGCATGAAGCGGGTGGTGCCTATCATCCCGGTTTTGGCGGCGATGTGTCCAACGCCGCCGTGGCTGCGGCGCGTCAGGGCGCCCGTGTGGCGCTGGCGACGGCTCTGGGTACCGATGTCTTCGGCGACAGCCTGCGCGCCATGTGGAAGGTGGAAGGCGTGGACGACAGCGAGGTCAAGGCCAACCCGGATGCGCCGACCGGCATCTATTTCGTCACCCACGGCGCCGATGGCCACCGCTTCTCCTACCGCCGGGCAGGCTCTGCCGCCAGCCTCTACCAGCCGCGCGACCTGCCGAAGGACATGCTGGCCAGCACCCGCGTGCTGCATTTCTCCGCCATCAGCCAGGCGATTTCAGCGTCTGCCTGCGACGCCTGCTTTGCGGCCGTCGAACAGGTGCGGGCTGCGGGCAGCCTGATCTCTTACGACACCAACCTGCGCCTTGCTTTGTGGCCGCTGGCCCGCGCCCGTGCCGTCATCCGCTCGACCATCGGCATGACGGATATCATTCTGCCGGGCCTTGATGACGCCCGCCAGATCTGCCATGCGCAGGATGCTGATGGCATCGCCGATGAACTGCTTGGCCTCGGTACCAAGGTGGTGGCGCTGACCATGGGCGGCGATGGTGTGCTGGTTGCTACGGCAGAGCGCCGCGAGACGCTGGCGGCCCACAAGGTGAAGGCTGTGGATGCGACGGGCGCAGGCGACGCCTTCGACGGTGCGTTCCTGGCTGAGTATCTGCGCAGCGGCGATGCCTTTGCGGCGGCTGCCTATGCCAATGCGGCGGCAGCGCTCTCCGTCACCGGCTATGGCGCGGTTGCGCCGCTGCCGCGCCGGGCGGATGTGGAAGCATTTCTGGCCGGAAAAGCAGGCTGAGGCTTTCCGCCTGGACATGTAACGGTTTCTTCACCACGAAAACGCTAGAAATACTGGAGTTTCAGCCCGTCACCGTGCGGGCACTCCCGTTGCGTTCCTGTGTTTGATCCAACCGAAACCTTCCAGAGAGCCTTTCCATGCACCGTCTGTCCCGTCTGACCTTCATGGCTGCTGCTGCCGGCATCGCCTTGAGCGCATTTTCTGCCGTGCCCGCATCGGCCTATGACAACACCTATTATGATCCGGTCACGCGCCAGTGGCTGGAAATGAAGCTGACCCCGGAAGTGGCGGCCAAGATCGCCCGCCGGGAATACAAGCGCAAGACGGTGGATTACCGCGGCCCGGAGGCGCCCGGCACGATCATCGTCGACACCACGGAGCGCCGCCTTTACCACGTGCTGGGCAACGGCAAGGCCATGCGCTACGGCATCGGCGTCGGCCGGGACGGCTTCACCTGGAAGGGCGAGGAAAAGGTCACCCGCAAGGCCGAGTGGCCGGGCTGGACGCCGCCGCCGGAAATGATCGCCCGCGAGCGCAAGAAGGGCCGCAAGCTGCCTGCCTTCATGGCTGGCGGCCCGCAGAACCCGATGGGCGCCCGCGCGCTCTATCTCGGCAACACGGTCTACCGCATCCACGGCACCAACGAGGACTGGAGCATCGGCCAGGCCGTCTCCTCCGGCTGCTTCCGCATGTGGAACGATGACGTGGAGCACCTCTACAGCGAGGTTTCCGTGGGCGCCAAGGTGGTGATCCGCTGAGACGCTCCAGAGGAGACTACGGGAAAACTCAATAGGCTTCGTCATGCCATGGCTTGACCATGGCATCCACCCCGTGTCCTTTCCGGGAGTGGGGCATCTCTCTGCACCCATGTCTGGCTTCTCTCCTTGCCGTGCCGAAACGGCATGGATGCCATGATCAAGTCATGGCATGACGGAGAGAAGGAGATGGCCGGAGCGAACAACAGCCGGCGTCTTGCAAGAAAAATACGAGAACACTCAATAGGTTTCGTCATGCCATGGCTTGACCATGGCATCCACTCCGTGTCCTTTCCGGGAGTGGGGCATCTCTCTGCACCGATGTCGTCTTCTCTCCTTGCCGTGGCTAAACGGCATGGATGCCATGATCAAGTCATGGCATGACGGAGAGAAGGAGATGGCCGGGGCGAACAACAGGCGGCGTCTTGCGAGAAAAATACGAGAAAACTCAATAGGTTTCGTCATGCCATGGCTTTGACCATGGCATCCACCCCGTGTCGTCTCCGGGTATGGGGCATCTCCCTGCACCCATGTCTGGCTTCTCTTCTTGCCGGGCCGAAACGGCATGGATGCCATGATCAGGTCATGGCATGACGGAGAGAGGGGAGATGGCTGGAGCAAACACCAACCGGTCTTACCCGCCGGCGACCTCGCCGGGCCGGACGATCAGCCAGTTGAGGCGCAGCGGCGGCCATTTGGCGGGGGCGGCATAAGGGATGTCGGCAAAGCCATCGCGCAGGCGGCCCGGATAGAGCGCGGCCAGCGAGCCTGTGGGCGTTTCGCTGTCACCCGTCCAGATCACCAGAACGCCGGTCTTCTTCACGTCCTCCATGCTGATCCATGGGGCGATGGCGGGGATGTGATCGGTGAAGAGATGCGGCCTGTCCGCAGAGAACAGGGTGACATGGGCCGCCGGCCACATGTCGCCCGCCACATAGGTGAGCGGCGTGCCGGTTGCCTCGCGCCAGGCCGCTTCAGCTTGTGCCGCCACTTCCGCTCCGGGGAAGTGAATGCGCGTCGGCTTTTTCTTGATCAGCGGCTCCACCAGCGCCTGCCCGGCTGCGACGCTGAGGAAGATCACCTGCACTGCAGCGGCTGCGGCCAGCGCGCGGCGGATGGACCAGTTGCCGTTGCGGGCTGAGGCGAAGCGCACCAGCAAGAGCCCCGCCAGCGTGAACATGGACGCGCCCCACATCTGCTTAAAGGCATTGCCGGTCATGCCGGAGACCAGCATCACGACAAGAGCAGGCAGCAGGGTGAACCACAGCAGGAAACGCAGATCCGCCGAACTGCCCCGGGGCGGCTCACCTTCTGGCGCCGTGCCGCGCAGGCCCGCCAGACCGAGCCCGGCGAAAATGGGGATCAGCACCGGCGCCATGCTGCCAAACTGGCCGAGCAGGAAATTGACCGGGTTGAGAATGTGGTCTGCGATGCCTTCTGCCGGAACACTGCGGCTTGCGGCATAGGTAAAGGTCAGAAAATCTGTTTCCTTCAGCCACCAGACATGCGGGACAAAAAGCGCCAGCGCCAGCACCATGGCCAGATAGGGGCCGGGCGTTGCAAGGCAGCGGCGCGCATCGCGGAAGGTCAGTGCATAGAGGCCTATGCAGCCGATAAGCAGGCCGGTGAAATATTTGGCATAGAGCCCGAGTGCGGCGGTGAGACCGAGCAGCAGCCAGTCCGCCAGCCGCCCCCTGGAAAGGCCTCTGTGGAAGAACAGCAGCATGCCGGCCCAGACGGGGATCTGCAGGATGTTCGGGTTGAACTCCGGCGCGGGCAGGGTGAAGTAGAAGGCGCAGCTGGTGGCCGCAATGGCCCAGAACCGCTGCCCGGGCGCAAGGCCCATGTCCCGCCCCAGCAGCCAGATCGCCAGATAGGTGAGGGCGTAGCAGATCTGGCTCAGCCAGTAGGCGCCGAAGGCATGGCCGCCGGTCAGATGATAGCTCCCCTCCAGCAGCCAGGCCTGCAGCGGCGGGTGCTTGGTGTAGCCGAGCGCCAGATCCCGGCCCCAGGCAAAGCCCTCCACCACATCCAGCGGCGGATTGGGAAACAGCACACTCGGCACCAGGGCCCAGAGCAGGCCGATGGCAAGGCAGTAGAGAAGGGTTGCGCGGGCGGCTGACATCATCGGTCGTCCGGTCATCGGGAGGCAGGATTTGAGGGTTCGGCAAAGGCCCAGAGCCGGGCGCCGAGGAAGGTGAGCGGAGGAACCACGAAGATCGCAATGATGATGCCCACCGCGCCGGGCAGCTGGGTGAACTTCAGCAGGGCCGCCAGAGCACCGTTGTTCAGCACGAAGCCGGCGGCAGCCAGCACGAAGAAGCGGCGCATGCGCTGGCCGGTCTGAACCTCATCCGCAGAGCGGAAGCTCCAGGCGTGATGGCCAGTGAACGAGACGATGAAGGCCACCAGAAATCCGCCGATGTTGGAAAGCATCGGCGGCACATGGGCAAGTTCCAGAAGGCCGACGGCCACGGAGGCGTGAACAACGGCGGCCGACACGCCGACGATGCCGAAACGGGCAATGGTGGCGAACTCCCGCAGAAGCCGCTGCTGCCGTTCCCGGGTCATCATGCGCTCTCCCCGCCGGAGGGATTTGCATCCGCTGGTGTTGCGGACGATTCAATGATGTCCTGCACCAGATAGACCGGCCGCTGCTTCGTTTCGATGAAGAGCCGTCCGATGTATTCGCCAATGATGCCGATGGACAGCAATTGCAGCCCCGAGAAGAACAGGACACTCACCATCAGCGAGGCATAACCCGGCACATCGATGCCATAGAGGATCACCCGTGCCACCAGAACCATTGCATAGGCAAATGCCACTGTTGCGATGAGGCCGCCGCAATAGAGCCAGACCCGCAGGGGCACGCTGGTGAAGCTGGCAAGGCCGTCAAGGGCGAAGTTCCAGAGCTTCCAGTAGTTCCACTTGCCTTCCCCGGCCCGCCGCGGCGGGCGCTCGTAGGGCAGGAAGGTGGTGGGATGGCCAACCCAGGCAAAAAGGCCTTTCATGAAGCGGCTGCGCTCCGGCAGGCGCCCGAGGGACTCTGCCACACTGCGGTCGATCAGGCGGAAGTCTCCCGCATTGGCCGGCATGTGGATATTCGTCAGCCGGTCGAAGAGCCGGTAGAACATGCTGGCCGTGTTGCGCTTCATCAGGGTGTCCTGCGACCTGTCCACCCTGAGGCCATAGATCACGTCATAGCCTTGCTTCCAGAGTTCCAGCATTTCGGGGATGAGGCCGGGCGGATCCTGCAAGTCAGCGTCGAGAATGACGAGAATGTCACCCTTGGCGTGGTCAAGACCTGCGGTGAGGGCAGCTTCCTTGCCGAAATTGCGCGACAGGCCGATCAGCTTCCCGGGAAGGCCCTCCGACAGATGGCGGCAGATGATGCGGGCCGTATCATCGCTGCTGCCATCATCAATGAAGATGAATTCGCTCACCGCGGGAAGGCCGGCAAGGGCTGCCTGAGTTTCGGTGAGGAAAATATCCAGCACTTCGGCTTCGTTGTAGACGGGCACAACGATGGACAAGAGCGGGCGGGAGGGGCGCCGGGCGGCACGCCGCTCCAGATAGACGGACTGGCTGGCCGCTGAGGGCGGGAAGTCCATGGTGAAGGCATCCCACATTCGGATTCTGGACGGGTCACGCCGCTGGCCGGCCCGTCAGGAAAAATGCCCCCGGCCGGGCCGGAGGCATCTGCTTCTTGTCAGCTCAGCACGCCGTGGCAGTGCTTGTACTTCTTGCCCGAGCCGCAGGGGCAGACCTCGTTGCGGCCGACCTTGCCCCAGGTCGCGGGATCATTCGGGTCGCGGGCAATGCCGGTGGCTGCAAAACCGCCCGACGGCCGCTCATCGGCCATCTCGTCCTCGCCCGTCACTGGGTCGAGGTGATGGGGATGCATCTCGCGCGGCTCTTCCGGCATCTGCGGCGCCTGCTGGGTCACCAGTTCCACCCGCATCAGCTGGGAGGTGGTGATCTGGCGCAGCTGGGTCAGCATGGTCTCGAACAGGTTGAAGGCTTCGGTCTTGTATTCCTGCAGCGGGTCACGCTGGGCATAGCCGCGGAAGCCGATGACCGAACGCAGATGATCGAGGTTCGCCAGATGCTCGCGCCAGAGATTGTCCAGCGTCTGCAGCAGGATCGCCTTTTCCACCTGGCTCATGATCTGCTGGCCGAAACGGCCGAGCTTGTCTTCCATGACGGCGTCGGCGGCCTTCATGAGGCGCTCGCGCACTTCCTCGTCGGCGATGCCCTCTTCCTTGGCCCAGTCGACGATCGGCAGGTCAAGGTTGAGGAGGGTCTGTACTTCCTTTGCCAGACCTTCCGTATCCCACTGTTCGGGATAGGCGCGTTCGGGGATATGCCGCGAGACGAGATTGTCGATCATCTCGTGACGCATGTCGGTCACGGTCTGGCCGAGGTCCTCGCCATCCATCAGGTCGATGCGCTGTTCGAACACCACCTTGCGCTGGTCGTTCATCACGTCATCGAACTTCAGCAGGTTCTTGCGGATGTCGAAGTTGCGCGCTTCCACCTTCTGCTGGGCCTTGGCCAGAGCCCGGTTGATCCAGGGGTGGATGATGGCCTCACCGTCCTTCAGGCCCAGCTTCTGCAGCATGGAGTCCATCCGGTCGGAACCGAAGATGCGCATCAGGTCGTCCTGCAGCGACAGGAAGAACTTGGAATGGCCGGGGTCGCCCTGACGGCCCGAACGGCCGCGCAGCTGGTTGTCGATGCGCCGGCTTTCGTGGCGCTCGGTGCCGATGACGTAAAGACCGCCGGCCGTCAGTGCCTTCTGCTTCAGGACTTCGATTTCGGCGCGGATCGCGGCCACGCGCGCATCACGCTCGGGGCCGGCTTCCATGTCCGCCAGTTCGCGCTCGATGCGCATGTCCGGGTTGCCGCCAAGCTGGATGTCCGTGCCGCGGCCGGCCATGTTGGTGGCGATGGTCACGGCACCGGGCAGACCGGCCTGGGAGATGATGAAGGCTTCCTGCTCGTGGTAGCGGGCGTTCAGCACCGCGAAGACCTTGTCTTCCTTGCCGCCCTGATCGCCGTTCTGCAGCGGCGCAAAGGCGTTGGGATCGGTCACATCCACCTGACGGTAGCCGTGCTGGCGCAGGCGCTCGGCCAGCATTTCCGATTTTTCGATCGAGGTGGTGCCGACCAGAACCGGCTGCTGGCGGGATTTGCAGTCGTCGATCAGCGCCACGATGGCGTTGAACTTTTCGTCCGCGGTCCGGTAGACCTCGTCGTCGTCATCGACGCGCTTGACCGGCATATTGGTCGGGATCTCGACCACTTCCAGCCCGTAGATGTCCTGGAACTCGTCCGCTTCGGTCGCAGCCGTACCGGTCATGCCGGCGAGCTTGTCATACATGCGGAAATAATTCTGGAAGGTGATCGAGGCGAGGGTCTGGTTCTCCGGCTGGATGCGGACCTTTTCCTTCGCTTCCAGCGCCTGATGCAGGCCCTCCGAATAGCGGCGGCCCGGCATCATGCGGCCGGTGAATTCGTCGATGATCACCACTTCGCCGTTGCGGACGATGTAGTCCTTGTCGCGCTGGAACAGCTTGTGGGCCTTCAGCGCCTGCTGCAGGTGATGCACGGCGCTGACGTTTTCCACGTCATAAAGCGACTCGCTGCGCAGCAGGTTGGCTGCACCCAGCAGGCTCTCCAGCTTTTCGTTGCCGCTTTCGGTGAAGGTGGCCGAACGCTGCTTCTCGTCGATCTCGTAGTCTTCCGGCGTCAGGGCCGGAATGAAGGCATCGACCGTGTTGTAGAAGTCGGAGCGGTCTTCCAGCGGGCCGGAGATGATCAGCGGCGTGCGCGCCTCGTCGATGAGGATCGAGTCCACTTCATCGACGATAGCGAAGTTGTGGCCGCGCTGAACCATCGAAGCACGCTCATACTTCATGTTGTCGCGCAGATAGTCGAAGCCGAATTCGTTGTTGGTGCCGTAGGTCACGTCGGCGGCATAGGCGGCGCGGCGCTCCTCGTCGGACAGGCCATGCACGATGACGCCGGTGCTGAGGCCAAGGAAGCCGTAGACCTTGCCCATCATCTGGGCGTCGCGCTGGGCCAGATAATCGTTCACGGTCACCACGTGGACGCCCTTGCCTGCGAGGGCGTTGAGATAGACCGGCGCGGTGGCGACCAGCGTCTTGCCTTCACCGGTGCGCATCTCGGAGATCTGTCCGGAGTTGAGGACAAGGCCGCCGATCAGCTGGACGTCATAGTGCCGCTGCCCGAGGGCGCGGCGGGCCGCCTCGCGCACGGTGGCGAAGGCAGGGGCCAGAATGTCGTCCAGCGTGGCGCCTTTGGCCAGCTGCTCGCGGAAGGTCTGGGTGCGCGCGCGCAACGCGTCATCCGACAATGCCTGTACTTCGGCTTCGAGAGCATTGATGGCCGCAACCTTCGCCTTCATGGCCTTGATCTTGCGGTCGCTCGGGGAGCCAAAAATCTTACGTGCTAATGCGCCAAGGCCGGCCATGTGGCGGTCCTTCCAAGTGACGGGCGGCATCAGGTGCAAGGCCCCTGTCGCCGGCCCTCAAAAAAATCTCATTTCCGGTACACGGTCTGCCTGCCTGCCCGCGTGCGGGCTGCGAAGCTGCCGTTCCATGGATGCCCCGCCCTTGAAGGTGGCGCGGGACGTTCGACAGATAAGAGGGGGTAGGATGCTTGTCAACGCCGCCGCTTTCAGCAAGGTTGCGGCAGCTCGCGCTCATGCGGTGCAGAGCTGTTCAAATTCTGACCCTAAGGACTCCACATGTTCCGTTCTTTCATGAGCCGCCCCCTGCGCCCGGTCCTGATCGCCGCAACGGCGCTCAGCCTCGGTGCCACGGCCCTGTCTGCGGCCGAACCGGGTGACGTTGTTGCCAAGGTCGGCAGCACGGAAATCACCGAAGCCGATATCGCCTTTGCCGCCCGTGACCTTGGCCCGCAGCTGCAGCGCTTCCCGCCGGCCCAGTGGCGCCAGATTCTCACGGACGTGATGATCGACATGACGCTTCTGTCCGATGCGGCGAAGAAGGAAGGCCTTGAGAAGGATGAGGACTTCCAGCGCCAGGTCCGCTTCATGACCACGCAGGCCCTGCGCAATGCCTATGTGGCGCAGAAGCTGGATGCCGCCATCACCGAGGACGACCTCAAGGCGGCCTATGACAAGGAATTCAAGGATTTCCAGGGCGAAGAAGAAGTCCGCGCCCGTCATATCCTCGTCTCCTCCAAGGAAGACGCCGAAAAGCTGATCAAGGAGCTGGACGGCGGCGCCGACTTTGCGGAACTCGCCAAGGCCAACTCCAGCGACGGCTCGGCCGCCAATGGTGGTGATCTCGACTATTTCACCAAGGGCCGCATGGTGCCGGAGTTCGAGGCGGCTGCCTTTGCCCTGCAGCCGGGCGAATACACCAAGGAGCCGGTTGAGAGCCAGTTCGGCTGGCACATCATCAAATCCGAAGACAAGCGCATCCAGAGTGCTCCGTCGCTGGAAGAGGTTTCCGATGGCCTGCGCCAGATGCTGATGCGTGAGCGTTATGCAACGCTGATCGAAGAGCTGAAGGCCGCAAATCCGGTGGAAATCATCAAGCAGGATGCTGCTGCCGATGCCCCGGCTGGGGAGGCTGCAAAGCCCGCCGCGCAGTAAGATAGAAGGTTCGGAAGTCAAAGCGCTTCCAGTCTGACAGGGATCCCCCGGCACCCCGCCGGGGGATTTCCTGTTTCAGGGGGTGTCATGGGTCTTGCGCACCCCCCTTCCATCGGGCAAGGCTGCGGCTCATTGCATTTGAGTGCCAGAGGCCGTCATGTCGACAGAAGTTTCCCCGCTTGCCCCCAAGTCCTACCCTGAGATGCCCGTCATCGAAGGCGTGCGTTTTGCCACGGCGGCTGCCGGCATCAAGTACAAGGGCCGCACGGATGTGCTCCTTGTGCTGATGGATGAGGGCACGGAAGTGGCGGGTGTCTTCACCCGCTCGCTCTGCCCCTCCGCCCCGGTGGACTGGTGCCGCGCCAATCTGCCCTCCGGCAAGGCCCGGGCACTGCTGGTCAACTCCGGCAATGCCAATGCCTTCACCGGCAAGAAGGGCAAGGCAGCGGTCGAGCTTTCGGCGGACATCGTCAGCAAGGCGGTCGGCTGCGCCCAGGGCGAGATCTATCTCGCCTCCACCGGCGTGATCGGCGAACCGCTGCCTGCGGACAAGTTCTCCGGTGTCGTTGACGGACTGGTGTCTGATGCCGTTGCCGGTTCCTGGCTCGATACGGCCAAGGCGATCATGACCACCGACACCTATCCGAAGGTGTCCACCCGCACGGTGGATCTGGGCGGTGTGCCGGTGACGCTGAACGGCATTGCCAAGGGTGCGGGCATGATTGCCCCGGACATGGCGACCATGCTGTCCTTCCTCTTCACCGATGCTCCGGTTGCAGCTCCCGTGCTGCAGGAGCTGATCTCCGGCGCCGTCGGCGGCAGCTTCAATGCCATCACCGTGGACAGCGACACCTCCACCTCCGACACGGCCCTGCTGTTTGCCACCGGCAAGGCGGCCGAACGCGGTGCTGTGCGCGTCACCGAAGCCTCCGATCCGCGTCTGGAGCCTTTCCGTCAGGCGCTGGGCGAGGTGATGCAGGATCTGGCCCACCAGATCGTCCGGGATGGGGAAGGCGCCCGCAAGTTCGTGGAAGTGCGCGTCGAGGGTGCCTCTTCCGATGCGTCGGCCAAGCGCATTGCCCTGTCCATCGCCAACTCGCCGCTGGTGAAGACCGCCATTGCCGGTGAGGATGCCAACTGGGGCCGTGTCGTCATGGCTGTCGGCAAGGCCGGAGAGCCGGCGGACCGTGACCGTCTGGCCATCTGGTTCGGCGATGTGCGTGTGGCCGTCAATGGCGAACGGGATCCGGATTACTCGGAGGCGGCCGCTTCCGCCGTGATGGAGCGGGAGCATATCGTCATCCGCACAGAGATTGGTCTGGGCGAGGGCTCCGCCACCGTGTGGACTTGCGATCTGACCAAGGCCTATGTCGAGATCAACGGCGATTACCGCAGCTGAACCGTCAAACTTTCTTCGGGGCGGGCTCTGAGATTTTTTAAGAGCCCGCTCAAAACTGTCTAAAATTGGAACATGCCATGCGGATGGTTCTTGTCGTTGCCTGTGCTCTCATTGACGCGGACGGGCGTATCCTGATCGCGCAGCGGCCCGAGGGGAAGTCCATGGCAGGGCTCTGGGAATTCCCCGGAGGCAAGGTGGAAGCTGGAGAAAGGCCGGAAGCCTGTCTGATCCGCGAGCTTTCCGAGGAACTTGGAATCAGCGTTAAGGAAGAGTGCCTAGCCCCTCTGACCTTCGCCAGCCATGCTTATGAAGATTTTCACCTCCTCATGCCATTGTATGTCTGTCGGCGATGGCAAGGAACTCCCGCAGCCCAGGAAGGGCAGACCCTGAAATGGGTGCGGGCAGGCAAGCTCAGGGAATTCCCCATGCCACCGGCCGATGAGCCGCTGATCCCCCATCTGATCGGGTTGGTCGGCGCCTGATGTAGACCGACAGGCAAACAGCCGCGTATCTGGCTGGTTAGGAGTTGCAATGCGACTGGACGAAAATCCGGCAGGCATGTTTGGTGCCCCCGCCAGGAAGCGCGTTCAGATCGGCCTTGATCTGGCGGCCCGCTTCCGGGACGACGTGAAAGGTGCAACGGCCGTGGAATACGGCCTGATGGTGGCCTTCATCTCCGCAGCGATCATGGCGACCCTCCTGTCCATTGGCCAGGATATCGGTACCGCCTTCTCCATCATCAGCACGGCCCTGCGCGGCGGCTGATCAGGCCCCGCTTTTATCTTCCGGCACTTTCAGCGCATCGGCCAGCCGTGCCTTCGCGGAACCCGGCTTCAGCGGCTTCTGCTGGCTTTCATGCGGCGCCCAGCCGGACAGATACATCACCTGAAATGTTGCGCGGATGCGCCCGTCCGGATCGCTGTAATCTGCTGCATAGAGTTCTGCCGCCTTCAGGAACACGGCCCGTGACAGGGGCTTGCGGCTGCGCTCGTTCAGCGCCGATGTGGCGCCCATCATCTTCAGATCCCGCATCAGCGCGAAGATATTGTCGTAGCGCACCGTCAGCTTGTCCGTGTCCGTGACCGGCAGGGCAAAGCCTGCGCGCTGCAGCAGGGCGCCAAGATCCCGCGTGTCGGCAAAGGGCACGACGCGGGGGGCGGCGCCGCCGGTCACGTCCAGTTCCGCCCGCATCAGGCAATCGCGCAACTCGCTCAAGGTATCCCCGCCCAGCAGCGCCCCCAGAAACAGCCCATCTGGCCGCAAGGCCCGGCGGATCTGGATCAGTGCACCCGGCAGGTCGTTGACAAGCTGCAGGCTGAGCGCCGAGACGATCAGCCCCACGGATGCATCTCTCAAGGGCAGCAGCGCGTCATCGCAGACAAAATCCGGGGCGGGCAGGGCAGGGTCGGGCAGGAACAGGTCACCGCGCAGCACCGTCTCCGCCTTGCCGCTTTGGCGCAGGATTTCAGCAATCCGCCCGGTGTGGCCGCCCAGATCCACCGCCGTGCCGAATTCGCGCGTCACCGCCGCAATCCTGTCCGCCAGATCTTCGGCGACCGCGGCCAGCAGGAAGTCGGCACCTTCGACGCGGCGCTCAAGGGCACGGCTGCGCCGCTGGGCGAAGAGGGGACGGTCGATGAGGTCGATGCGGGTCATGTGGGTGCCTTCCGGGTGCCGGGCATGCCGCCTTATAGGCCCAGCCTTCCGCTTCCGTCAAAAGCTGCTAGGGTGACGTGAACCACGGGTTGCAAGAGGCGGCAGATGCTTCATGAACCGGATGCAGGCCTACACAGCCTTGACTGGCGCCGCCGCTCCCTCGGCGGATTGCGCCGGATCTGGCGTGCCGGGCTCGATTTCCTGCTGCCGCCGCGCTGCCTCACCTGCGATGCTCCTTCTGCCGAGCCCGATGCAGTCTGCCCCTCCTGCTGGGGGCAGATGCCCTTCATCGAGGCGCCCTGGTGCGCCCGCTATGGCACGCCGCTCTCGTTTGATCTGGGGCCGGAGGGCCTGAGTGCCCGCGCCATCGCCTCGCCGCCCCTCTTCAACCGGGCCCGTGCAGCCACCCTCTATGGCGGCCCGGCGCGGGACTTGGTGCTGGCGCTCAAATTCGGCGGGCGGCGCGAGGTGGCAGCCCCCATGGGGCGGCTGATGGCAGCTGCCGGGCGTGAGTTGTTCCAGCCTGACACGCTGGTTCTACCCGTGCCCCTGCACCGCACGCGCCTGTGGCAGCGGCGGTTCAATCAGGCCGCCCTGCTGGGGCAGGAGGTGGCGCGCATCAAGGGTGTGGGCTTTGAACCGCTGATGCTGGAGCGGCGGCGCCGTACCCGCCAGCAGGTGGGCCTGCATGCGGATGAGCGCAGCCGCAATGTGCGCGGTGCCTTTGCGCTCCGGCCGGAGGCGGCCATGAAGATCAGCGGGCGGCCGGTGGTGCTGGTGGATGATGTTCTGACAACGGGATCAACGGTTGAGGCCTGCACGCGGGTGCTGCTGCGGGCCGGTGCGCGGCAGGTGGACGTGCTGACCTTTGCCATCGCCGATCCCTCGCTCACTGCAGACTGACTGGTTTCCCTCCGGCCACGGCCATTTTCGGGGCTTGTCCGGCGCAAGTTCCGGCAGATATAAGCCGGTAAGCGCAGTTTGACTGTCTGTGAGCATTCTTGACGGGCTGATGCCCCTCCATCGTCATCCCGGCCTTGAGCCGGGACCGGTGAGCCGGGGCATATGCTGTTTCAGGGAGCTGCAGCCGGAAGGCCTTGGCTCTCCGGTCCCGGATCTCCGCTTCGCTGCGTCCGGGATGACGATTGTGAGGGCTGTCAGTGGCCTGAGGGGCGGTGAGCTGCCCATAAGGAGTTGAAACGTGGTTGAAGTCATCATCTACACCCGGCAGATGTGCGGCTACTGTTCTGCGGCCAAGCGCCTTCTGGACAGCAAGGGCGTTGCCTATACCGAGCATGATGCCAGTTTTGATCCGGGCCTCAGGGCCGAGATGATTGCCAAGGCCAACGGCCGCAGCACCTTCCCGCAGATTTTCATCGGCGGGGTGCATGTGGGCGGCTGTGACGACCTGCATGATCTGGACCGGGCGGGCAAGCTCGATCCCATGCTCGCTGCCTGATCCGGAGCTTGTGACACATGGCCATCTTTACCGCCGCCTGCGTGCAGCTTCGCTCCAGCCGGGACGTTGCTGCCAATAGTGCCGCTGCCGAAGCGCTGATCCGCGAGGCGGCCGCAGCGGGGGCGGACTATGTGCAAACGCCGGAGATGACCAATCTGCTGGAGCGCAGCCGCGAGGATCTGATGGCCAAGATCCGGGTAGAGGCGGAAGACCCTTCGCTCGCCCGCTTCCGCGCGCTGGCCGCAGAGCTTGGCATCTGGCTGCATATCGGCTCGCTCGCCATTCTGCTGGAGCCGGGCAAGGCGGCAAACCGCGGCTTTCTCATTGGCCCCGATGGCAGCCTGAAGGCGAAATACGACAAGATCCACATGTTCGACGTGGATCTGCCCAACGGCGAAAGCTGGCGGGAATCGGCGACCTACCGGCCCGGCTGCGAGAGCCTTGTGGCGGATCTGCCCTTTGCACGGCTCGGCATGGCCGTGTGCTATGACGTGCGCTTTCCGGCCCTGTTCCGGGCGCAGGCGCGCGCCGGGGCCGAGGTGCTGACCATGCCGGCCGCCTTCACCCGCCAGACGGGCGAGGCGCATTGGCATGTGCTGCAGCGGGCGCGGGCGATCGAGAATGGCGCCTTCGTCATCTCCAGCGCTCAGGGCGGCAAGCATGAGGACGGGCGCGAGACCTATGGCCACAGCCTGATCGTCAACCCCTGGGGTGCGGTGATCGCGGAACTTGACCATGATGAACCGGGCTTCGTGACCGCCCGTATCGACACAGAAGAAACGCTGAAGGCGCGTCAGCGCATTCCCGCCATCGCCAACGAGCGGGATTTCACCCTGACGCAGACCGGCAAGGAGATTGAGGCGTGATCCGTTACACGCTCCGCTGCGACAATGCCCATGAGTTCGAGGGCTGGTTCCGCAATTCTGGAGATTTCGAGCGCCAGACGGCGCAGGGACTGATGAGCTGTCCGGCCTGCGGGTCTGATGACGTCACCAAGGCTTTGATGGCGCCTGCCGTCAGCACCTCGGAGCGGCGGGAGAGCCTTGCTCCTGTGAGCGGCGGCGCGGAAGCGGCGGCAGCCGTTGACGCGCCTGCAGCGCCCGCCGGGGCAGGGGCAGGTGCAACATCGGCCATGATCGCCTCGGATTCACGCCACGCCGAGCTTCTTGAGAAGATCCGGGAACTGCGCCAGCAGATCGTCTCGAATGCCGATTATGTGGGCCAGTCCTTTGCCGATGAGGCCCGCAAGATGCACTATGGCGAGGCGGATCATCGCAGCATTTACGGCGAGACCAGCCCGGATGATGCCCAGGCCCTGTTGGAAGAGGGCATCAGCATCCTGCCGCTGCCGGTGCTGCCGGAAGACCGCAACTGATTGCTGCCTTCGCTCAGTCCATGCCAGCAGCCGGGCCAGCTTGAACGGGTGGCCCGGCTGTTGTTGGATGGAGCCTGATCAGGCGCTGGCAGCCGGCTTTGCGCGCGGGGCGGCCTTGCGGGCTGCCGTTTCGCCACTGCCGTTGCTGTTGGCCGGTTCCATGGCCTTGGAGGCCGCTTCCATGGTCTGCTGGGCCATGTCTTCGACCACCTCTGCCGCCGTATCGACGACCAGATCCCCGGCCTTCGAGGTTTCGGCGAGGCTGGTCTGCAACAGCTCCAGCGTCTTCTGCGCCTGGGCTTCGTAGTCGTGCCACATGTCACGGAAGAAGCCCTGCAGGGTCTTGGCGGTTTCTGCCGGTTCCTTGCAGGCCACGAGCGAGCGGAAGCAGGCGAGATCTGCCTTGAGCCGCTGGTTCACGAAGTCCATGTGGCCGGTGAAGGCCTTCTCGCTGCCTTCCAGCATCTGACGGCTGGCGGTTTCCAGGGCGCTGAGCGTGTGTTCGCCCAGCTTGTCAGAGCGTTCGGCCCATGACCAGTTATTGGCCCAATTGCTGGATGCCACATTCATCCACGGCGCGGTGAGCCCCATGGTGCCGTTTCCGGCGGTGTCATGTTCAATCCGGTTTTTTGTCATGTCGACCTCCCACAGATGTCGATTGCGCGTCTTCAGAAGGAGAGACGCCTGCCTTGCCGCTGCTTGCGGTCTGTCAGGCCGTAGCCTGCATGCTGCTGGCAATTACCGCGGGTGAGACCTCAGCATGCACACGTGCCGCTAGGTTAGCAAGGGAATGTGACAACCGTTTTGATCTGCCTCATAAGAAAATGCCCGGTCTGCGGCGGGATTGCGGCATTGGTCCTCAAATCCTGCGGCAGTGTGACGCGGCCGGCCTGACCTCTCAGGCGCGCATCCAGGCCTGCAGCTCTGCGGTGACGGCGCCTGGGGCCTCCAGCGTGGAGAGGTGCCCGGCCCCGGCAATCAGGCTGAGGCGGCTGCCGGGGATGGCCTCGTGGATCTCACGGGCGATTGCGGGCGGCGTCAGCGTGTCGCCTTCCCCTGCCAGAACCAGCATGGGGCAGGCGATCTGGCCGAGGAAGGGGCGGGAGTCGATCCGGGCCATGATGGCGGTCTGCTGGCGCACGAAGGCCTCAGGCCCCGTGTCTTCCGCCATTTCCACCACCACGGCCTTCAGCGTTTCATCCTCGGCGCGCGAGGCATCCACCAGCCCCGGATAGAGCAGATGCGGCACCTTGGCGAATTTGCCCGCCTGCGCCATCTGCATCAGCACGCGGCGGCGCTCGCCCTGCTCCGGCATGTCGGGCCGGGCGCTGGTGTCCAGCAGGGCCAGGCGCGTCACCTTCTCCGGCGCCTTGCGCATGATCTCCATGGCGATGTAGCCGCCCATGGAAAGCCCGGCGAGGGCAAAGCGCTCAGGTGCTGCTGCCAGAATGCCGTCCGCGATGGCGCTGATGCTGTCCGCTTCCCGGTGATCGCCGATGAGGATCGGCCGGTCCGAGAAGGCGGCGATCTGTGCGGCAAACAGCAGCTCGGTGCAGAGCAGGCCCGGAATGAAGACGACAGCCTCGGTCATGCGTGGGGATCTCCCGCTGGTGTTGACGTGTCCAGTCAGAAGTCTTTCTCTGCGAGGTGTGTCAGGCTGTCAATGTGCGGGCAATCAGCGAGAGCGAGATGAACATGAGCCAGAGCGCTGCCGCCCGCTGAAAAACCTGCAGCCGCTTTTGTCCGGAAGCGGCCCCTGTCTGCGTCAGCCGTCCGGCAAAGCCCCAAAGCAGGGCAATCGATATGACGAGGCTGCAGAAGACCGTCAGGTAGGGAAGAAACCGTGCATCCGGCGGTCCGGGAATCAGGACAAGGCCGAAGATCAGGGCTTTGGGGTTCAACAGGGTGGTGATGAACACCTGCCCCTGCGTGACACGCCCCTTCGCAGATTCCGGGTCCGGCAGACGCCAGAGGCGCAGGGCGAGTATCATGATCCAGAGGCCGGCCAGAAACTTCACGGCTGTTGCCGCTTGTGGCCAGGCGGCAAACAGGCTTGAACCGAGCAGGGTGAGCGGAACGATGGTGAGGAGGTAGCCCAGTATCTCCGCCGGAAGCAGAGACACGACCCTTCGCATGCCCGCGCTTGCTCCGGCAATGCTCATGAGCGTGTTGGTCGGGCCGGGGGTCAACAGCAGTACACAGACGGCACCGATGAAGCCTGCAAGGGTCATGTCACTGGTCATGCCGCCAATCTTGAGCATCCGCTGTCTCAAGCATTGACCAGGATCATATGGTTGCTGTTTCCACAGTCAATGGACGGCAGAAGCAGGATGTCAGTGCAGCATCAGGCCAATGCCCTGCGCGGCATCGATCATGACCGGATAAAGCGATGCCAGAAGCAGCAGCGCCATGGCGATGTTGAAGACCTGCAGCCGCTTCGGGTTCGCCAGGAAACCGCGCAGCAGCGTGCCCGCCGCCGCCCAAGCGAGAGAACTGGGGCCGCCAGTGAGGCTGTAGAGCAGGGTGATGATCAGCACGTTGGTGAAGAAGCCATCTGCGGGTGTGTAGGCAGCGATGGCGCCGATGGCCATGATCCAGGCCTTCGGGTTGACCCACTGGAAGGCCGCCGCCTGCAGGAATGTGAAAGGCTTCGGCTTGGCGCCCGCAGTCTGCGGCGCGCCGGAGCGGGCGATCTTCCAGGCGAGCCAGGCCATGTAAAGCGCACCGGCATATTTCAGCACGTCATGGAGAGCCGGCCACAGTTCGAAGAGTGCGCCTATGCCCAGCCCGCAGGACAGCACCAGAATCGAGAAGCCGATATTGATGCCCAGAATATGCGGCAGGGAGGCCCTGAGGCCGAAGTTCACACCCGAGGCCAGCAGCATGGTGTTGTTCGGCCCCGGCGTGATGGAGGAGACGAAGGCGTAAAGAATAAAGGCGGCGATCAGGTCCGGCGTCATGACAGGCTGTGCTCGGGTAAATGTCTGAATGGCCTGCAGAATAGAGGCGTGACGCTTTTGGTGAAAACGGAATAGCGTCACGTGACACTATTCCGTTTATCTAACCTGACCGTTTCTCTGTCCCGGGTAGCTGCTTCAGCGGCTGGCGAGCAGCATGTAGTTCACGTCCATGTCGCGCGAGCGGTTCCAGCTGTCGGTGAGCGGATTGAAGGTGACGCCGCAGCGGTCGGTCACCGTGAGGCCTGCGGCCGTCACCGGGCGCTCGATTTCCTCCGGGCGGACCAGCTTTTCGTAGGAGTGGGTGCCTTTCGGCAGCCAGCGCAGCACATATTCGGCGCCGACGATGGCGAGCGCATAGGCCTTGAGGGTGCGGTTGATGGTGGCCACGAACATCAGTCCGCCGGGGCGGACCATGCGCGACACTTCGGTGAGGAACAGCGGCACATCGGCGACGTGCTCCACCACTTCCATGTTCAGCACCACGTCAAAGGTCTCGCCCGCTGCCGCCAGTTCCTCGGCGGTCGAGGCGCGGTAGTCGATGGCAAGGCCGGACTGGGCTGCATGGAGCTTCGCAATCTCGATATTGACCGTCGACGGGTCGGCGCCGACCACTTCGGCGCCAAGACGGGCCATGGGCTCGCTCAAGAGCCCGCCGCCGCAGCCGATGTCGAGGAAGCGCAGGCCCTTGAAGGCGTCACTGGCCTTCGGGTCGCGGCCGAAGCGGGCGCAGACCTGTTGCTTGATATAGGCAAGGCGCACCGGATTGAACTTGTGCAGCGGCTTGAACTTGCCGGCCGGGTCCCACCATTCGGCGGCCATGGCGGAAAAACGGGCCACTTCCCGCTCATCGACGGTGCTGCCGGTTGCGGCCTGGTCCCTTGTGGTCTCGGTGCTCATGACTGTCCTTCCCGGATGAGGTCTTGCGCGGGGCTTGCGCTCTGAGGTGTGACCTTTCGCGTCAGGGCCGCTTTGTCAAGGCTCCCTGTTGCAGATGCGGCGTTGTGGCTGTATGGATTGCGGCCGATCCGCCGGGCGCGCTCGCGCCCATATGGCTCTCGACGGGAAGACAAAAACCACGATGGCCCGACTGGTTATGAAGTTCGGCGGCACGTCCGTCGCGAATATCGAACGCATTCGCAATGTTGCCCGCCATGTGAAACGGGAAGTTGACGCTGGCCATGAAGTTGCCGTCGTCGTGTCGGCCATGGCCGGGCAGACCAATCAGCTGGTCGCCTGGTGCCGTGAAGCCGCTCCCATGCATGACGCGCGCGAATATGACGCCGTTGTCGCCTCCGGCGAACAGGTCACCTCGGGGCTTCTGGCCATCGTGCTGCAGGAAATGGGCGTCAATGCCCGCTCCTGGCAGGGCTGGCAGATCCCTATCCGGACCGATGGTTCGCATGGCGCGGCCCGCATTGCGGGCATTGACGGCGCCTTCATGGTGGAGCGGCTGAAACAGGGCCAGGTGGCCGTGGTGGCCGGTTTCCAGGGCATTGCCCCGGACAACCGCATCTCCACGCTCGGCCGTGGCGGCTCCGACACTTCGGCCGTGGCCATTGCCGCCGCCATTCAGGCCGACCGCTGTGACATCTACACGGACGTGGACGGGGTCTACACCACCGATCCGCGCATCGTGCCGAAAGCCCGCCGCCTTGACCGCGTCGCCTTCGAGGAAATGCTCGAAATGGCTTCGCTCGGCGCCAAGGTGCTGCAGGTGCGCTCGGTCGAAATGGCCATGGTGCATGGCGTGCGCACCTTCGTGCGTTCAAGCTTTGACGATCCCGATGCCCCGCAGGAGGGCAAGGACGGTCTTCCCCCCGGAACTCTCATCTGCGACGAGGACGAACTCGTGGAACAGCAAGTCGTGACCGGCATCGCCTTTGCCAAGGACGAAGCCCAGATCTCCATCCGCAACGTGCCCGACAAGCCGGGTGTTGCCGGTGCCGTGTTCGGCCCGCTGGCCGACGCCAACATCAACGTGGACATGATCGTCCAGAACATCTCGCCGGACGGCAAGACGACGGACATCACCTTCACCGTGCCCGAATCAGAATACGACCGGGCCATGAGCACGCTGGAAGCCAGGCGCGCCGAACTCGGTTTCGGTGCTCTGGAAGGCGCCCGCGATGTGGTGAAGGTGTCGGTGATCGGCATTGGCATGCGCTCGCACGCGGGCGTTGCAGCCGAGTGTTTCCGCGGCCTTGCGGAGAAGGGCATCAACATCCGTGCGATCACCACCTCCGAAATCAAGATCTCGGTGCTGATCGATTCCGCCTACACGGAACTTGCGGTCAGGACTCTCCATTCGCTATACGGTTTGGACGGGTAATAACCAGCCTGGGCCGGGCAGATACGATGAACGTGTCTGCCTGCCCGCGCCGACAGGAACGGAGCTGACCCATGCGCAGCAACCTGGCCGGTCCGCGCCTGTTGCTCCGCAGGCTTCGCGAAGTCATGGCGGAGCCGATCAACGCGCAGGAGCGGCTCGACAAGATCGTGGTCCTGATCGCGGCGAATGTGGTCGCCGAGGTCTGCTCCGTCTATATTCTGCGTGCTGACGGCGTTCTGGAGCTTTATGCCACCGAAGGCCTCAACCGCGAGGCCGTGCACCAGGCGTCGCTGCGCGTCGGGCAGGGCCTCGTCGGCCTGATCGCTGCCGAAGCGCGGCCGCTCAATCTTCCCAATGCGCGGGCGCATCCCGCCTTCGCCTATCTGCCGGAAACCGGTGAAGAGGCCTATAACTCCTTCCTGGGTGTGCCGGTCCTGCGCGCCGGGCGCACGCTCGGCGTTCTGGTGGTGCAGAACAAGTCGCACCGCACCTATTACGAGGACGAGGTCGAGGCGCTGCAGACCACCGCGATGGTCATCGCGGAAATGGTCGCCGCCGGCGAGCTGGAAGCCATCGCCAAGCCGGGCACGGGGCTGGATCTCTCCCGTCCCTTCCGCTTTTCGGCCGTCGGGCTGGCCGAGGGTGTGGGGCTCGGCCACGTGGTGCTGCACGAGCCGCGCGTCGTCGTCACCAACCTCATTGCCGAGGATACCGATCACGAGACGGGCCGCCTTGAAGGCGCGATCGACCGGTTGCGCCTGTCCATCGACAGCCTACTGGCCTCCGGTGACTTTGCGCAGACGGGTGAGCACAGGGATGTGCTCGAAGCCTATCGCATGTTCGCCTATGACCGGGGCTGGATCCGCAAGATCGAAGAGGCGATCCGCAACGGCCTGACGGCGGAAGCCGCCGTGGAAAAGGTGCAGAGCGACATGCGCGCCCGCATGCTGCGCCAGACCGATCCTTATCTGCGCGAGCGCCTGCATGATCTCGACGATCTTGCGCACCGGCTGATCCGCGAACTCATGGGCCGCCAGCATGGCGGCGGCACCGGCAGCCTGCCGCAGGATGCCATCATCGTTGCCCGCAACATGGGCGCCGCCGAACTTCTCGACTATGACCGCGACCGGATTCGCGGCGTGGTGCTGGAGGAGGGCGGTCCGACCAGCCACGTCACCATCGTGGCGAGGGCCCTCGGAATTCCCGCTGTCGGCCAGGTGCAGGATATCGTCAGCCTTGCGGATGCGGGCGATGCCATCATCGTTGATGGCGGCACCGGCGAGGTGCATCTGCGCCCCGCTTCGGACGTGCAGGATGCCTATGCGGAAAAGGTGCGCTTCCGCGCCCGCCGTCAGGCCCAGTTCCGCCGGTTGCGCAACAAGCCCTCCGTCACCAAGGACGGGGTGGAAATCGCGCTGCAGATGAATGCGGGCCTTCTGGTCGATCTGCCGCATCTGACCGAGTCGGGGGCGGTGGGGGTTGGCCTGTTCCGCACCGAACTGCAGTTCATGGTGGCTTCGTCCTTCCCGCGCCTGTCCGATCAGCAGGCCCAGTACACGCAGGTGCTGGATGCGGCGGATGGCAAGCCCGTGACCTTCCGCTCGCTCGATATCGGCGGCGACAAGGTGCTGCCCTATCTGCGCTCGATCCAGGAAGAGAACCCGGCCATGGGCTGGCGCGCCCTGCGCCTTGGCCTTGACCGGCCGGGCCTGTTGCGCACCCAGGTGCGTGCGCTGCTGCGTGCAGCCGCAGGCCGCGAGCTGAAGCTCATGTTCCCGATGGTTTCGGAAGTCTCCGAGTTCCACCGGGCGAAGGAACTGGTGGAGCGCGAGCTGAAACACGCCCGCCGCCATGGCCATGACGTGCCCGATTCCATCCGCCTCGGCGTGATGATCGAGGTGCCCTCGCTGCTGTTCCAGCTCGAAGAGCTGTTCCAGGTGGTGGACTTTGCCTCCATTGGCTCCAACGACCTGTTCCAGTTCTTCTGTGCCGTGGACCGGGGCAATACCCGTGTTGCCGACCGCTATGACACGCTCGGCCCTGGCTTCCTGCGGGCGCTGAAGCAGATCGTGGATGTGGCCGGGCGGCACCATGTGCCGGTGACGCTCTGCGGGGAAATCGCCGGCAAGCCACTGGAGGCCATGGCCCTGATCGGGATCGGCTACCGCTCCCTGTCCATGTCGCCGGCCTCGCTGGGCCCGGTGAAGGCGATGCTGCGCAGCCTTGATGCGGGGCGCCTGTCGGCACGCCTGCTGCCGCGCCTTGATCACGGGCACCCGGATCACGAAATCCGTGCCTTCCTGCGGCGCTTTGCCGAAGAGCAGGACGTGGCGCTGTAGCGCCGCGCCTGCCGTTCATCCCGTTTACTGCCGGGAGGCCCCTTTCTCCCGTGGCTCTGGAGACATGCGCTCATGCTGGCGCAAGCAAAACTCGACACACTGCTGAACCGCTTTGCCGAACTCGAACACCGCATGTCCTGCGGTCCGGATGCGGGGGAATATGTGCGTTTGTCGCGCGAATATGCCGAGCTGGAGCCGCTGGTGCGCGCCGTGCAGGCCCTGCGCAAGGCGGAAGAAGATCTGGCCGGGGCCGAGGTGCTGATCGCCGAGGCGGGCAGTGACCGGGAAATGCGGGAACTGGCCGAGCTGGAGCGCGATGAGCTGACGCAGAAGGTGGAGGAGCTGACGCAGGCCGTGCGCATCGGCCTTCTGCCCAAGGACAGCGCCGACAAGAATGACGCCATTCTGGAAGTGCGGGCCGGAACGGGCGGCGATGAAGCGGCGCTTTTTGCCGGTGACCTGTTCCGCATGTACCAGCGCTATGCCGCGCTGCAGGGCTGGAAGGTGGAAGTGCTGTCGGCCAGCGAAGGCGAGGCGGGCGGCTTCAAGGAAGTGATCGCCTCCGTCACGGGCGAGAATGTGTTTGCCTGGCTCAAGTTCGAATCAGGCGTGCACCGGGTGCAGCGCGTTCCGGAAACCGAATCGGGTGGGCGCATTCATACTTCTGCCGCCACGGTTGCCGTGCTGCCGCAGGCCGAGGAGGTGGATGTGGACGTTCAGGAATCGGACCTGAAGATCGACACCTACCGGGCCTCGGGCGCAGGCGGCCAGCACGTCAACACCACCGATTCGGCCGTGCGCATCACCCATCTGCCCACCGGTATCGTCGTGGCGGTGCAGGACGAACGCTCCCAGCACAAGAACCGGGCGAGAGCCCTGCAGCTGCTGCGCGCCCGCATTTATGATGCGCAGCGCGACAAGGCAGCTAACGAGCGTTCCGAGGCGCGGCGCCTGCAGGTGGGCTCCGGCGACCGGTCGGAGCGCATCCGCACCTATAATTTCCCGCAAGGCCGGGTCACCGATCACCGCATCGGGCTGACGCTCTACAAGCTGGAGCAGGTGCTGGCGGGCGAAGCGCTGAACGAACTGGTGGAAGCGCTGACCGTGGATCATCAGGCAACGCTGATGGCGGCCGAGGAGGGCTGACCCCATGTCTGAGGCAGAGGATGTGCCAACTCCCGGGGCGCTTTACCGCGCGCTGCGCGACAGGTTCCGCAAGGCGGGCCTTGCCTCGCCGGAGCTGGATGCCCGTTTGCTGGTGGCCGCTGCTGCCGGCCTGTCTCCCGGTGATGTGGTGCTGCGCGCTGATGATCCGGTGAATGAGACCGTGGCTGCGCTGGCCCGCCACTACGCGCAGCGGCGCGAGGCGCGGGAGCCTGTGGGCCGCATTCTGGGCGAGCGGCAGTTCTTCGGCCTGGATCTGACCCTCTCCCCGGATACGCTGGAGCCACGTCCCGACACGGAAATTCTGGTGGAGGCGATACTGGCGCGGGCGGGCGGCCTCACCAGTCCGCTGATTGCCGATATCGGCACGGGGACGGGCGCCATCATTCTGGCCCTGCTCAATGAACTGCCGCAGGCACGCGGTCTTGCCATTGATCTGTCACGCGGTGCGCTGGAGACGGCGCGTGCCAATGCAAAGCGCCACGGGCTGGAAGACAGGCTTTGCTTCGCGCAGGCAAGTTATGCGGAAAGTCTTGCGCCTGTCTTCGAGTGGATCGTCAGCAATCCGCCCTATATCGCCTCGGATGTGATCGCCGGGCTCGATGAAGATGTGCGCAAGCATGACCCGGTTCTGGCGCTTGATGGCGGGCCTGACGGGCTTGTTGCTTACCGTGCAATCGTGCCGCAAGCGCTGGCTGCGCTGCGCCCCGGCGGGCGGCTCGGCTTCGAGATTGGCTTCGACCAGGGCGGGGCCGTTTGTGGCCTGATGGCTGAGACCGGATTTCAGGATCTTGAAATCATTCAGGATCTCGGCGGAAATGACCGTGTGGTGACGGGCATTAAGCCGGCATCGGGTTGACTGCGGACATCCTTGAAAAAAGGCTTGGAAATCTGACGCGAACCGGCTAGTTTCACTTTGCCGAAGCCGGGATAACGCGGTCGGGGCGAGTTTCTCGCCATATCGGCGATCCAGCCCACGCAGGGATTATGGGCCGAACGATCGCAACGCGTTTTGGAAACCGAACATTTTCTGATTAATCGGACTGTCGGTCTGTCGCAGAATATGACGATTGCGTTGCCCTTCGCCGGGTGAGGCTGTCGTGGCGGTTCATTGTTCACAGCCGGTCATGCTCCCTTCACTGGAGCCGGGTAAAGCCGGAACCCCAGCGCAGGGAATACAGACGCGCTTTTGATTGGCCGGCCTTGCCGGCCGCCGTTCCTTAAGAGTTAACGGCAGGATGAGACCAGGAAATCAAAACAAGCAGCGTATGCGGAACAACCGGGGCCGTAAGGGACCGAATCCGCTGACCCGGACGTTTGAATCGAACGGCCCGGACGTGAAGATCAGGGGTACGGCTCTGCACATCGCCGAGAAGTACCAGCAGCTGGCCCGCGACGCACAGGCAGCCGGTGACCGGATCATGTCGGAAAACTATTTCCAGCATGCCGAGCACTATTACCGCATCGTTGCGGCGGCTCAGCCGAACATGGCGGCAAGCGGCGGCCTGCGGTTCGACAACGGCTATGACGAGGAGGATGGCGAGGATCAGGGTGCCGACGGCGCCGAGATCAACGAGCGTTCCGACCGTCAAGACCAGCCGGAGCGGCCCGAGCGTTCTGAACGTCCTGAGCGCATGGAGCGGCAAGACCGTCCCGGGCGTCAGGACCGTGGCGAACGCCAGGACAGGGACCGTCAGGACCGGGGGGACCGTCAGGAGCGTGCTGAGCGCCCCGAACGCGGTGACCGCCCGATGCGTCAGGAGCGTTCCGAGCGCAGCAACCGGCAGGACCGGTATGAGCGCCGCGACCGCGACGACCGCCAGGAACGCGCACCGCGCCCGGTTGAATATGTTGCGGCCGACGAGCCGCAGCCCTTCATCGAGCACATGCCGGTTCCGGGCCTGAACGGGGGGCATATCAGCCGTCCGGTCCATGACGAGCCGGTTCAGACGGAAGCTGCGGTTTATCCCGGAGCCGAAGGTGAAGACGGTGAGGATGGCCGCCCGCGCCGCCGCCTGCGCGGTACCCGTGGCCGTGGCCAGCGCCGTGAGGGCGAGGAAGCTCCGGCTGAAGAGGCCGCCGCCGCGCCTGCCCCGGCTCCGGCCGAGGCTGCTGCTCCGGCCGAGGCTGCCGCTCCGGTGGAAGCCGGTGAGGAGCCCAAGCCCCGCGCCCGGCGCACGCCGCGTCCGCGCCGCACCAAGGATGTGGAAGAAACCACTTCCAGCGACGCCTGATCAGGCCGCAGGGTACAGAAAGATACGAAAGGGCGCTCCGGTCTGCGGGGCGCCCTTTCTCTTTGCGCCTGCCGGCCCATCTTCTCTTTGCGCCTGGCTGCGCAGGGTGAGCCCCGCGAAAGCTCCGGGGATCAGGATCCTTCCGGAGTTGCCGGACGCCCCCTTTTGTTGTCAATTTGCAACACTATATGAGCCTTGCCATCCGAGTGATGGCGCGGGTGCCCGCTGGGGCAGCTTGCGGCCGCAAGGCCGGGGCTGCCTGCCGAATGGGGCCCGCAGTCCAGCACGCCGGCCATGCTACGGGTGGTCAGGCGGAAAGGAGTTTTGCGAATGAATATGGAAAAATACACCGAACGGGCGCGCGGCTTCATCCAGTCTGCGCAGACCTTTGCGCTGGGGCAGGGGCATCAGCAGTTCCTCCCCGAACATCTGCTCAAGGTGCTGATCGATGATCCGGAAGGCATGGCCGCCGGTCTGATCGACCGCGCGGGCGGCTCGTCCCAGGATGTCCGCATCGCCGTCGAGCAGGCGATTTCCCGTCTGCCGAAAGTCTCCGGCGGCTCGGGGCAGCTTTATCTGTCTCCCGCCATGGCGCGTTTCTTCGAGCAGGCCGAGAAGGTGGCCGACAAGGCGGGCGACAGCTTCGTCACCGTCGAGCGCATGCTGCTGGCTCTGGCCATGGACAATGACAGCGAGGCCGGCAAGCTGCTGGCCAAGGCGGGCGTGTCCCCGGCCAATCTCAATCAGGCGATCAATGCCCTGCGCAAGGGCCGCACGGCCACCTCTGCCAGTGCCGAAAACCAGTATGATGCGCTGAAGAAATATGCCCGTGACCTGACGCAGGCCGCCCGTGACGGCAAGCTTGATCCGGTGATCGGCCGCGACGAGGAAATCCGCCGTACCATTCAGGTTCTCTCCCGCCGCACAAAGAACAATCCGGTTCTGATCGGTGAGCCGGGCGTCGGCAAGACGGCCATTGCCGAGGGCCTTGCCCTGCGCATCGTCAACGGCGATGTGCCGGAAAGCCTGAAGGACAAGCAGCTTCTCGCCCTCGACATGGGATCGCTGATTGCCGGTGCCAAATACCGCGGCGAGTTCGAGGAGCGCCTGAAGGCAGTTCTCTCCGAAGTCGAGACGGCGGCGGGGGGCATCATTCTGTTCATCGACGAAATGCACACGCTGGTCGGTGCAGGCAAGGCGGACGGGGCGATGGACGCCTCCAACCTGCTGAAGCCGGCCCTTGCCCGTGGCGAGCTGCATTGCGTTGGCGCGACCACGCTCGACGAGTACCGCAAGCACGTGGAAAAGGACGCAGCATTGGCCCGCCGGTTCCAGCCGGTTTTCGTCAGCGAGCCGACGGTGGAGGACACCATCTCCATCCTGCGCGGCATCAAGGAGAAATACGAGCTGCATCACGGTGTGCGCATCACCGATTCGGCCATCGTCTCCGCCGCGACCCTGTCGAACCGCTACATCACCGACCGGTTCCTGCCGGACAAGGCCATCGACCTGATGGATGAAGCGGCCAGCCGCCTCAGGATGCAGGTGGATTCCAAGCCCGAGGAGCTTGACGAGCTCGACCGGCGCATCATCCAGCTCAAGATCGAGCGTGAGGCGCTGAAGAAGGAGAGCGATCCGGCCGCGCAGGACCGTCTGGTCCGGCTCGAGAAGGAACTGACGTCGCTTGAGGAAGAATCCGATGCGCTGACCCAGCGCTGGCAGGGCGAAAAGGACAAGCTGAACCTTGAGCAGAAGCTGAAGGAACAGCTGGACGGCGCCCGCAGCGAGCTGGAAAAGGCACAGCGGCAGGGCAATCTTGCCCGGGCCGGCGAGCTGGCCTATGGCGTCATTCCGGAACTGGAGCGCAAGCTCGCCGATATGGCCGGTGCCAGTGCCAAGGGGGCGATGCTGGATGAGGCGGTGACCTCCAGCCACATCGCGCAGGTCGTCTCCAAGTGGACGGGCATTCCGGTCGACAAGATGCTGGAAGGCGAGCGTGACAAGCTCTTGCGCATGGAAGACGTGCTGGCGGGCCGGGTGATCGGCCAGGCCGAGGCGATCCATGCGGTTTCCACTGCCGTCCGCCGCGCCCGCGCCGGGCTGCAGGATCCGAACCGGCCGATCGGCTCCTTCATGTTCCTCGGACCCACGGGCGTGGGCAAGACGGAGCTGACCAAGGCGCTGGCTTCGTTCCTCTTCGATGACGACACGGCGATGGTCCGCCTCGACATGTCGGAATACATGGAGAAGCACTCGGTCTCCCGCCTCATCGGCGCGCCTCCGGGCTATGTCGGCTATGAGGAGGGCGGGGCCCTGACGGAGGCGGTGCGCCGCCGGCCCTATCAGGTCGTGCTCTTCGACGAGATTGAGAAGGCCCATACGGATGTGTTCAACGTGCTGTTGCAGGTGCTCGATGACGGCCGCCTGACCGATGGTCAGGGCCGCACCGTCGACTTCCGCAACACGCTGATCATCATGACCTCGAATCTGGGCGCCGAATATCTGGTCAACCAGCCGGAGGGCGAGGATACGGACAAGGTGCGCGATGAGGTGATGGGTGTGGTGCGCGGCCATTTCCGGCCCGAATTCCTCAACCGTCTGGACGAGATCGTGCTCTTCCACCGGCTGCAGCGCAACCAGATGGCTTCCATCGTTTCGATCCAGCTGGAGCGGCTGCGGGCCTTGCTTGCCGACCGCAAGATCACGCTGGATCTGGACGAGAGTGCCATCGGCTGGCTGTCGCAGAAGGGCTATGACGCCGCCTATGGCGCCCGGCCGCTGAAGCGGGTGATCCAGAAGGATGTGCAGGACCCGCTGGCAGAGAAAATCCTCTCCGGCACGGTCAAGGACGGCGACCACGTGGCGGTCAGCGCCGGAACGGACCGGCTGATCTTCACCACGAGTCCGGCGTCCGGCGAATCTGCGGCGGCCTGATGCGCCGCCAGTCTTGAAAACGCCAGGTCATGAAAAAAAGGACCCGCCGGAGCGATCCGGCGGGTCTTTGTATCTTGCTGTCCGGCTGTGCGAGACTGTTGTGTCAGCGTGCCGCCGGTGATGCGGCAGCCGAAGCAAAGCGCGAAGGCTTCTGCCCGCGATCCAGCAGGGCGTCGATACGGGTGCGCTCCTGCTCGAAATTCGCCAGCATGTCGCCATCCAGCACCCGGCCGCGCGGCAGGCGGATGCGCATCGGATCGACGAAGTTGTTGTTCACCAGCACCTCATAGTGAAGGTGCGGTCCGGTGGAGAGGCCGGTGGAGCCCACATAGCCGATGATCTGGCCCTGTGTGACGCGCCCGCCTTCCTTGATGCCGGGGCCGAAGTCGTTCATGTGATTGTAGGTGGTGACATAGCCATTGGCGTGGCGCAGCTCCACCCGCTTGCCGTAGCCGGATTCCCAGCCGGCCTTGATGATGGTGCCGTTGCCGGAGGCCATGATCGGCGTGCCGCGCGGGGCGGACCAGTCAACGCCCGTGTGCATCTTGCCAAAGCCGTAAACCGGATGCTGGCGCATGCCGAAGCCCGAGCGGAAGGTGCCGCCGGAGAGCGGCTTGCGCATCAGGAATTTCTTCGCGCTGCGGCCTTCCTCGTCATAGTAGTCAACCGAACCGTCGTCCGGGGCGCGGAAGCGGTACAGCCGCCGCTCGGCGGAGCCGGTGTGCAGCGAGGCATAAAGGATCTCGCCGTTCCCGCCAGTCTCGTCATCACCGCCGCCATAGAACACTTCCAGCGAGTCGCCCGGCTGGACGCGGCCGTTGAAATCCACATCGTAGGAGAAGGCGCCGATCAGTTCCTTGATCAGGTCTTCCGGGATCTGCTGCTCAAGCGCGGTCTGATAGACACTTTCATAGAGCGACACCGAAGGGCCGCCGGTGCTGCCGCTGAAGGTGCTGCGGTCAGCCTCTGCAAAGGCGTCCAGCAGGTCTCCGGCCGGCTCATTGGCGGTCACATAGATGCCGTTGTCGGAGCGGGCGACGGTCGCCTTGTGCCGGTTCTCGCTATAGATGCTGACCCGCTCCACGCGCGGGATTGTTGGATCCGCCGGATCGGCGCCAAGCGCCAGACGCAGCCTGTCGCCCGGTTCGAGGTCCACAATGCCTGCGCCAAAGCGGAAGGCGGCCAGAATGGCCTCGGCCTCCGGATCAGATGCCTGATTGTCGAGGAGAATGTCCTTGAAGGCCATGTCCTGCTCGACCGGAATGATCCGCTCGTCAAAGCCGGCCACCGGGGCTGTGCCCGCCTGCTTGGAAACGAAGGAGACGTTTTCCTGGGTGATCCGGACGGACAGCCGGGCAAAGTCGGGCTGGCGGGCGAGGTTGAAGTCGAAACGGTCCGGGTCAACGATGGTCCGCGAGGCGATCTGGATGCCGCTTTCGCTCAGAAACTGGGCTGAAACCCGGACCTGCCGCTCCACTTCCGTCTCCGAAGGCGTGAGGGCCGTGTCGATCAGCGGGCTGTTGACCGGAAAGTCACTCTGGGCCAGCGTGAATTCACCTTCCGATTTGGCGGAATAGACCGCATCGCTGACCGTCCGCTCATCCAGCGGCTTCTGATCGGCGAACATCTGCAGCGGATTGAAGGCCGGGATGCGGCCCTCCACATCGGTGAGGCGCCGGGTGGTCAGGGTGGTGTTCACAAAGGTATATGGTCTGGCCTTGATGTGTTCCTGATCACCGCTGCGCGTCACGACATTCAACGGAATGATGCGCTTGCTGGTGAACTGGGCTGCGGCCTTGCTGATCCGGTCTCCTTTCGTCCCGGCGCCAGCGGTGTTCAGAATTTCAGGGCTGGGCGTGTGGGCGGTCGCGGCGGCAACGCGGTATTGTCCATCGAGGGCTGCTACCAATGCGCCGCCCATCAACACGATCGACGTCACGCCCGTCAGAACAGTCCCGGTCAGCCAGCGCAGGCTCACCTTGCGGCGGTCCGGCAAGGCGTTCCGCTCGTCATAGACAACGAGCGGCGGCATGGTGCCAAGTTCAACCGCTGGAAGAGCGTGAGACTGAAAGGGGCCCAGATGCATCAGTTGCCTTGTCTGTTCATGTCGTCCTGCCCCGCATTGTCCTTGCAAGGCCACGCACTGCACGGAAACCTCCGCCGGCCGGAACCATCCGGAACCTGACGGAAAATGCAGCCTGCCGCCGCAAAGGTCAACGGCGCAGGCGCTTTGCCATATCACTGTTGTTCCCGTACCTGAGGGTGAAGCGGTCGATAAGCGCGGTTTCAGGCATGAATATGGCTGGCTCATATATAGATGGGGGACAGAGCCAGTGTGAAGGCGCCTTTCCCGCGTCTCCTGTGGCCGGATGGCGGGGCTGGCAGGCGGACGGGAATATCTTTTTCAGGCGGCCCGCATTTTTTTAAGCCGGCTTGTGGGGAAAAGGGGCGCAAATCACAGGGGCAGCCCGCGTGAACCTGAGCGTTTCTGCGGGGTTCCTGCCTTGTGAATCTTTTTTGACAATCTGTGTTGACTCCTCTGAGGGGTCTGGCTATAAACCGCTCCATCGACGGCGGCGCCACGGAAACACGGCGCCAAGCGCTGTCGGGTCAGCCGAAAACGACTGAGCCGCGAGGAGCTCGCAAGAGCGAACGGTTTAGTTGTCTGCGGTTCCCGGAAACGGGGTGAACGCTTATGTGTTCAGTTCTTTGACAATTAGATATTTGAAGGAAGGGAAACGCGGCCGGCGTTGACTTTGCGCTTCGGCGGATCTGGCGACGGATTTGCTAAGAAGCAAGGGTTACGGACAGGTACGTTTCTTTTTCGGAAAAGAAGCAAGGAAGACACATTTTGGTCGTGAGATTGAAATGGTCTCTGTCGAGTTTCTGGCGCTGAGAAGTGTCAGGGAACTTTGAGTGCTTTATGCAGCGATTGAGAATTGGTGCCTGTGATTGAACTTTTGTTTAACCTGAGAGTTTGATCCTGGCTCAGAAC
>NZ_FYAN01000009.1:0-17294 GCF_900185665.1 Pannonibacter sp. I15F10I1 | reverse complement strand
ACGGGCTGTTGCGCCCGCGCAGAAATACTTCAAAAGCTCGGCCTGAATGCTTACCGGAAGCCTGCTCCGGCGCCTGAACTTAACCATCTGACAAAAATAGCCTTTCCTAGCTATCTATGTCAGCCCCAAAAATAGAAAGTGGCTGCGTGAATTCTGTTGCAGTGCCCCGTTAAAAACGAGAGAATTATCTATAGCATATAATGTTAGGCGATTAAATTTCGATCGATGACCGAATGCAAATGGGTTTTTGTCATTTTCAACCTACCCGAAAGACTAGGATTGTGATTTATTGACGCGATGCAGCATGCTTGGAATTGGTTGGTGAATGAAAGCCTTTTTCCAATCGCTTCATGTCATTGGCGTCTGGGTATTGCGCACCGTTGTTTTTGTCTTCATCGTTGAACAATGAGATCGTTATCATGAGAGTTTATTTCGTTGGGCATACGAGCTTTGGAAATCGGGGCTGCGAAGCGCTCATTCGCTCTACCGTAAAGATTGTTAGAAGCCGCTTCCCGGAAGCCAAGTTTGCAGTGCCCTCCTCAAATGCCAAGCTCGATATGCGCCAATGGCCTAACTCAAAGGAATTCGGCGTCGAGTTCGTAGGGGTCGAGCCACATCCTGAGCGCTTGAAGTGGTGGAGTAGAATACATAAGCGTGTCTACAAGGGGCTCTACAAGTTTGGTCGGCCGACATTTACAGTTTCGGAAGCGACACGAAGAGAAATAGAAGTCAGCGACGCAGTTATCGTGTCTGGTGGCGACGTGCTTTCCCTGGACTACGAGCTTTATTCGCTCTATTGGCACTCCGGCATTATCGATGCGGCATTGGCACTTGGGAAGCCGGTCCACGTGTGGGCTGCATCAATTGGACCGTTCAACAAAGTGCCCGAGGTCGAGAAACAAATGGTTTCTCTTCTGAAGCGAGTTTCTTCGGTTTCAGTTCGAGAAACGGCAACAAAGGCCTATTTGGAGACCTTGGGAATTCATGTAACACAGGTTGGCGATCCAGCGTTTGTCCTCGACCCAGAGCCGTGGAGTCACCCGTCACTAGCAAGCCCTGGAACAGATGGTTTGCTTGGTTTTAATGTGAGCCCCTTGGTTCGCAGGACAGTCTCCGGTGCGGCTGCTCGGGATAATTTCGACAATGAGATTGTAAATTTCTTGGCCGATGTGCTCAATAACTCGAAGTTATCGATCATTCTTGTGCCACATGTCGGACCATTGGATGGATCGCCAACAAATAACAGCGACTCGGACTATATGAAGTCACTGTTACAACGTGTAGGAGTTAACGACCGAATTGCCTTGATTCCGGATGACCGCAATGCCGCACAACTTAAATATGCGATAGGACAGTGCCGATATTTTATTGGTGCCCGAACCCATGCCACAATTGCCGCCTGGTCTCAAGGTGTTCCTACTTGCTCAATTGCCTACAGTGTAAAGGCGCGCGGATTGAACAAGGACATATTTGATGACGATAGCGTGGTCTTGCCGACGCCTGAAGTATCCCGCAAGACACTCCACGCCGCTCTTGATCATCTCCGACGCAACGAGGATCGATTTGTCACTTTGCTCAGGTCGAGTAGTGATCAACTGAAGGCAAACTCGTATTCTGCCTTGCAGTTGCTGTCAGCAGGAATTGAATGAAATCGGTGTTTCGCAAGATGCAGCAGATCAAGACATCCGAGATGGCGAGGACCTTGGTGTTTGGCTCTGGTGCACGCATTTTCGCACTCGGGTCGCAGTTTGTTGTGCTACTGATCCTAAGCAGGATCATGTCGAAAGAAAACTTCGGCGACCTGATGGTTGTGTTTGCAGTCTATCGGCTTGGTTCAATGGCGCTCGGCACCGGTCTTGGGAACCTCGTTCTCTACCATGTCGGTAGAAGTGGCGGCGATGTTGGGCTCGACAGGCGCATACACCGCAGCGCGACGCTCGCGGGTATGATGTTTGCAGGAGTACTTACCAGCCTATCGATTCTGTTCGCCGAGACAATTGCCACAGTCTTCGGAAAACCTGGCCTCATTACATGGCTGGTCCATATGGCACCACTGATGCTGTTTGGAACCTTGAACACGGTCGCTGTCGGGTCGCTTGATGGTCGGTCCCGGATAACAACCGCCATCATGATAAGCGAAGTGGTTCCAAATGCCATCCGGCTCGGTGGATTGGCATTAATACCAACTTTTGATCTCCCCGTGTACTGCGCAGCTCATGTACTATGGATTTCGGTTGCTCTGCCCTGGTTTTGGGAGGCGCGCCATCTTGTTTCCCGCGACCACCCCGGTCTTTCAGCAATGTCGACCTGGGACGCGCGATATGCCGGGTTCTATGCTCTCAACGTTATTGCTGGCCAACAGCTCCAAGGAGTGGACATAATTATTGCTGGAATGCTTTTTTCATCTGAACAGGTTGCAGGATATGCTATTGTCTCGCGCATAGCGACACTATTCCCCTTTTTTCAGCAGATAATGTTAAGGAAGTCCGCTGCAGACGTGGGGCATTTGCTGCAGAACCGGGAGTATCTAGAACTTAATGCGAAACTCTCTATGCTCCGGCGCTGGTCTCTGATAAGCTTTGGAGTGGTGGCGGGTGTGATAATATTAGCGTCACCATTCATACTAAAACTTTTTGGGAGCTACAGCGATCAAGTAATTCTTCTTATCATTCTCACAACCCCTGCTCTTGTAAGAAGTATATTTGTAGGGAATGACCTCATTCTTAAAATGGATGGCCGCGCAGGCATTAGCCTTCTGTTTGTTATTGCTTCCTTTTTTATTGTTTGTGCGGCTCCTTGGCTAGCTACCGATCATTTTGGCGTTTATGCCTTGCCACTTGGTATGTTCATTAGTGCAGTGGTTTTAAATCCTATTATTGCTTCGATTATATCTCGTTATAGTATACAGTCCGTAGAATATAACGAGTGGCTGCCCCTCGTGGCTTCATTGTGCGCAATTCTCTTTTCTACACTATGTTTTGATGCATACTACGCGGTAGCGATTTCTGGAGCTAGTCTTATGCTGCTGTCACTCCAAGCTTACGCACGGCGCGATTAGTTTCAGAGCGAAAGCTATCAGATTTTTTATTTGACGAAAGTTAACGCAGTCAAATCGTGAGGAAATTATGAGAAAGCTAAAGATGATCCTGCCAAGAGATTTAAAGCATCTCTACAGGACAATACGTGCTGCGATGTTTCTTTTTATTTTTTCGAGTTACGACCTGTATAGATTTTTTAGATCAAGTTCCGCGTTCCGTGTCCGAAAGACAATTGCGCAGGCAGACGCTTTGATCACCATGCAGTATCACACAATTGAAAAGGGTCTAGCGCTGAAACAACCCCGACCTGGTTTTGGAATTGTGGTAGTTGAAAGGCTCGCCGACGCTCTTCATGATCGTATAGTAAAAAAGCTAGAATGGACATCGGCTTGCTCGAACGGGCTTTCCGCACTGATCGCATATCAGAAATTCAATGACGATTCCGGCGTCGAGCGGAATCAGTCTATCGAACGTACAATTGAAGCTGCCCAAGACAGAAACATTGAAGCGAAAGAAGACGCCACGAAAATAGTACATCGACAGGACATCTTAGATTGCACGAATTTCGATGCAGAAGAATTTTTTTGGTCTCGGCATTCAGTCCGGCAGTTCGAAAGTGGAGGTCTAGACATGCAACGCTTCTTGGAGGCTCTGGATTTGGGCCGATCCGCACCGAGCGTGTGCAACCGACAAACTGCTAGAGTTCGTTATGTGATTAATCAAGGAGGTAATTTAGGTTTCTTAGAGCTGCAAAATGGTAATCGCGGATTTGGTTCCACAGCGCAGGCAATCCTCATCATCACATCAGAGTTATCTAACTTCGTAGATCCAGCTGAAAGATATCAGGGATGGATAGATGGAGGCATGTTCGCGATGACAACTCTGTTGGGGTTGCATGCGAAAGGTTTCGGAGCGTGCTGCTTGAACTGGTCACAGACACATACAGCCGACCTGGAACTTCGTAAGCGCCTTAAATTGCCGCCTACTGAAACTGTGATCATGCTGATTGCGGTTGGCAACATGCCAAACGAGTTTCCCGTGGCTCAGTCTAGCCGGCTACCAGCTAATGACATTATAGTGCGGGTTGAACCAACACATTGAATTGCGGCTCCATTTGTATGTCATGTGTACTCACGTCGGTCTATTTTGAGAAAAAGTCATTTTTTACTGGTGCGGGTTGTGAAATGATGCAGAGTAGGGCGTTTTGATATTATAAAGAAACGGGTAAAATGAATGAGCATTTTATCGGCTAAATCGAGCGCGTCGGCCAATGGAAGACTATCTTCAAAAATGCGAACGCTTGGTTTCGCAGTCCTTTGCGCTCTGGGGCTCTTTTGGGATGGCATTCCGCTAATTTGGCTTGGGATCCCGATACCAACATCGCGGTATTTGGTAGGGGTCATAGTTCTTGGATTTTTTCTTATTTCGATCTTGTATAGAACAACACAATCGGGGCCTTGGTCGATATGGGAAGGGATACCGCTTGCATTCATCGGCTGGATCTTGTTCGTATCGATTATTTCTTCGAATTCCTTCTATCCACAACCAATAGCCGGTTGGCTGTTTGCCCTATATTCTATACTCCCATTACTATTGGTCTTTATGTTAAGAACTACAGGTAGCACGGCCGAGGACATTGTTACAGCAATTAACATGACGTCGTTGTTTGTTTGTATTTTGATTTGGATTAGTTTCCTTACAAGTTTTGACATTTTAAGCGACTACCAACGTGCAGCTACGACAGATGTCGGATTGGAGCGGATCGTTGTTTACAAGACGCAGATCTCATTGGCTGCGGGAGTGTATTTTCAAAGAACTGTGGCCGCGAACAGGATTTTTAGAATATTGTCAAATGGCCTGATTTTTGTATTTCTGTTTTCCACTCTTGCAATCATCGTCGAAAGCAGGCTGACGTTGGCGGCGGTGTTGCTAGCAATTTTTTCTTACGTAGTGATTTTTGTGCGGGGGCGTCGAAAGTATCTATTGCTTTCAGGTGGATCGCTATTGTCATTAGTTTTTTTTCCGATTTTTCTAGGGAAGTATGTCGAGCAATTTTTACGTTATGATAATTACATTTCCGATGATCAAAGCATCCAATGGCGTCTTTTGACAGCACGTTACTACAATGACATATTCGATAACACTATGGGCTTTGGGTTCGGAATCATGTCGAGCGGGGAGGGTCGAGATAACCCGTTCTCATTCGCGCAACATCGAGCGGGAGAGTTGTTTGACGGATACGGGTACAATTTGTACTTGGCTGATACAGGCATACTTGGAGCATTGTTCCAATTTGGGTATGTAGGAATTTTGTTTGTTGCTGGGATGAGCCTTATTGTATCGTACTCCTTGATATCTACAGGTTATGGAAAATCGACGACAGAGAAAGATGTAGCAGTGATCGGATTGGTAGTACTTTTCTACGTAGTTAGCCCGTGGCCCACCAACTTTTTTTCATTGGAATGGTCGGTAGGTGTTGGAGGATACATATGGGCACTTGCAGCTGCCTCGAGTTCGGCAAGGAGTAGAAGGCCTATCCATTAGAAAAAACACAAATGCACTTACCTGTATGCTCAGCGAGCGGTCATACGTTTTGAAAGATGATCGTCCAAAAGCAGAGCATACTCCTGCCCAATCCGCGTCCAGTCTAGACGTTGCTCCAAAGCTTGACGAGAGAGTACGGCCCGATCACCAACAAAGTCGATTGGGAGGAGCGCAAAGGCCTGAAGTGCATCTGCGATCGTTTCCGGCGAAACAGGTCGTTGGATCTCGTGTAGGTGAAGTCCCATTGTCTGCAGCTCACCAATGCCGCCAGCCGCGGTGGCGATCAATATCCGTTCGGAAAAGCATGCCAGGACTGCAACCCCCGACTGCGAATTGAAGTCCTCATATGGCAGGAGTACGGCATCTGATTCCGCAATGAGTTTCTGCAACCGGCCTTCCTCCACGAAGCCGATTTCCGTCTTGATCACATGTTCATGCCCGATGATCGCTTCGCTGCACTGCGTCCAGTAACTCTGATCTTCCGCATGCACAGCCCCAGCAATCAACAGTCGGAGCCGTGGGAAGCGGCCATGATACGACGAGAATGCTTCGATTGCCTCCTTAATTCGCTTGTTGCGCCGCAACGTGCCGAAGAGAATGACCTGGCCAGTACCGCTGATCGGTGCCATGCGCTCCGGAACATAGGCGCCGTGAGGGATCACCGAAATACGATCCGGTGCAATTCCATAATCTGATACAAGTTCCGCCTTGGCGGCCTCTGTCAATGTCACAAGGTGACTTGGCAGTCGGTAGGTTAGGCGGTGTAGAGCCTGCTCGACCCTTCGGAACCTTTCGGGAAACGCCCATGCATGCGGTGTGGCATCATGCACGATGTAAACAAGGCGACCGCCAAGCAACCGGATAAGCAAAAAATGCGCCACCCCGACTGGGAGAAAATCAATGAAGGAATAAAGAAACACCCGGCTCCGGAGCCTGGCGCGGACGATTCCCGCAAAAACGTCTGTCATTTTCCGTGAGAACTGCGTGACCCGAAATGCTAATGTTCCCTTCCCATCCGGCCCCTTCGATGTTTTGATGCGAGACAGGTTTTGATGATGTCCTTCGCGCTCAATCGGTTCGGCTTCGGGCGATATGAGCGTGAGTGCAATTCCCGCCTCGGCCATGCCTCTCGCCAACGCATTCACGAACCAGCCGGCTCCGCCTTTCCAGCAAGGCGATATGAAATTCACCTTTGGAGGGTTCATCTGATTTCCTATACTCATTTGGGAGATGACAGCAAATTTTCGTACAGTTCCAAAGTCCGTTTAAAATAATTCTGACTTGTGTAGTTATTTTGAACGAAATTGTATGTGGCGTCACCCATGCGCGCTACGTCTGAATCCGGCAGAGAAGCAACTAGCCCCAGAACACGGGCAAGATCATCTTTATCGCCCGATCTGAAGCTCCAGCCTGTCTCTCCCTCCACAATCAGTTCTGGAATTCCGCCAATCCGCGCGCCAATCAGAGGCTTACCCCGGGCAAATGCCTCGATCACGCTCATCGGGCCGTTTTCATACCATTCGGAAGGCAGAACAATAGCACGCGATGCATCAATCTCCTGGTGAAGTGCTTCGCCGGACAAAAAACCTAGAAATGTGACGTCAGCCATTGTTTTCCTAGCAAGCTCACGAAGGACACTTTCCTCCGGTCCGGTGCCAGCAATCCGAACCCTTGCACCAGATAGAGCGGCTGCAGCTATAAGGGTCTTAAGCCCTTTTTCTGGAGCTAGCCTCCCAAAATAGAGGAACGAAGTGCCTGGGGGGTGCAGTCGTAAGTCGTTAGGCATCTCTATGAAATTCGGGATATGGACAATCTTATGCGGACTCCAGCCCCACTCAATTAGCTTGGCCTGATAGAATTTGCTAGGGGCCACAATGGTGTCCAAATGCCTATCGTACAAATTCAAGGCCTTATGAACAGCAGACTCAACCATGATAACTGCACTTCCTAACAAGTTATCTTTTATGCAACGGTTCCTTACAACGTTCCATACTCGACCGCCCTTGCAGGACTCGCATACTCCACCTGAGTGCATCATTTTGTAAGCTGGACACGCGATTTTCAGATCATGTGCGGTCATGACAGTTGGTATTCGGCGCGATTTTGCCTCGACCAAAACAGATGGAGATAGATGATGATAGATGCAATGAAAATGCGCTATATCCACCTTAATACTGTCTAATAACCTTCCTAACTTTTGCTTTGCATCATAAGAATAAATGACGCGCGCAGCGCTCTTCAATTGATCGATTAACCCATTTGAATGCCCGTAGTCGACCCGCTCGGCGAACAGATGCTCCGTTGCTGCTGAAACGTTATCCGGATGCTGCATCGAAAAGAATGCATTCTTCCATCCATGCTTCTCGAAAAGGGCAGCATGTGAGAAATAAACCGCATCAGATCCACCTCTTAAGTAATGATAGCTATTGACAGACAAAAGAGTGGTCATTGTTTCATTTCCTCTCCAGATGTCGACTGACTGCTGGTTCCGTCTTCAATATGTTTTTGTAGTGGATCTGGCGCCAACCACTTGGCAGGGGGGGGGGCTTCTAAAGTTTCTTGTCGAAGGAATGTGTCGGCATATGTAGTCAACACATCCAACCATTGAAAATTTGCCTTATGCTGGTCTCGGGCAAATATACGCGAATGTTCAAGATTGTTATTTTGACACGCAAGTCCAATGGCTTCCTCACAGCTTTGGACATCACTAAAAAACACCTGCCCGTCGCCAGCCACCCATCTGTTGAACCGATTGTCATGGGCAATCACCGCGCAGCCGCAGCCTAGCGCCTCGACCAGGGAAGGATTGGTGCCACCGACCTGATGGCCATGCAGATAGGCACGGCAAAACACCCGAAGCGCCTCCACTGTCGCCTTGTCATAGATTGCGCCCAGAAATACGACTTCGGGGGATCCTGCCTTGCGCACGGCCCGGTGATAAGGATTGTTTGGGTCCATATTGCCAAGCACTGCCAACTTCATACCCCGCGCCGTCTTGGAAAAGGCACGCACGATTTCAAGGATTGAATTCTCCGGCTCGATCCGAGCGATCGAGACAAAATATTCATTGGGTGAAAGACCATAAGGAACCAAGAGTTCCGCATTGCCGTCCGTCACCTCATCGGCCCCATAGGGGATGACGACAGAGCGCCGGCAGCCGATGCGTCTCAAATGCGCGGCAATTTCCGGATGATCCGCAATCGGTGTAGAGCAGACATGGGCACCGACGATCTCATTGATAAAAAACCAGGCTTTGGCTGGAAGCGACCACTTGGCCCGCTTCCATTCGATGCCGTCCATGTTCATGACTACCCGCCGCCCCTTCAGGCGCTGAAGGATAGTGAAAATGGCTGTGTTGTAACCTAGCACGAGGTCAATACCGGGACGCTTCAGCACGTCTCGAGTGCACTTCCAGTCAAACTCGATGGTACCGACTGGGCCGCCACGTTTAACACCGATGTGGATGCGGTGAATGCCCTCCCAATCGTCCTCGTGATAGGGCGCGACCGCAGGCGCCGAGCCGTCGTCAACCTGGCAATACACATTCACGGTCCAGCCACGATCCCGCAAATAGGGCGCAAGTTTCGCGGCGAATGTTTCAAAACCGCCGTGGGCGGCGGGTAAGCCACGAATCCCGAGAATGTTCAGGGTTTTGTCTGCGGACACGCGTCCCGTCTCCATTTCGGTCATGGCTTGGTGACCAATGCACGAACGTAGCAGGCATAGTTTCCTTTGCCTTGTGCCCCAGGTGACGCAACTAGCCCTGCTTCATTGATGAAGCCCATCCGCCAAGCCACCTCTTCCGGGCAGGCGATCTTGAAACCTTGGCGCCGTTCGAGCGTCGCAACGTATTCTGCCGCCTCAAGCAGACTGTCTGGAGTTCCGGTGTCCAGCCATGCGTAGCCGCGGCCCATGATTTCAACGGAGAGTGTGCCGGCATCCAGGTAGCAGCGGTTGAGGTCGCTGATCTCCAGCTCGCCACGTGCGGATGGCTTCAGGCTTGCAGCATAGTCAACGACCTTTTCGTCATAAAAGTAAAGACCCGTCACGGCCCAGTTTGACTTCGGTTTCGCCGGCTTTTCCTCGATCGACATTGCTCGCATTGCGCTATCGAATTCGACCACGCCATAGCGCTCAGGATCATTGACATGGTAAGCGAAGACGCTTGCACCGGTTGTCCGTTCGGCGGCTCGGCGTGTGAGCTCCGGCATGCCATGACCATAGAAGATGTTGTCGCCAAGGATCAGGCACGAGGGCGCCCCGGCGACAAAGTCTGCTCCGATGATGAAGGCTTGAGCCAGCCCATCCGGGCTTGGTTGTTCAGCATAGGAGAGCGAGATGCCCCATTGCGCGCCGTCACCCAACAGGCGCTGGAAATTCGGCAGGTCGTGCGGTGTCGAGATGATCAGGATCTCGCGGATGCCTGCGAGCATGAGCGTTGACAGCGGATAGTAGATCATCGGCTTGTCATAGACCGGCATCAGCTGCTTCGATGTAACCAACGTCATCGGGTGAAGCCGTGTCCCACTGCCGCCGGCAAGAATAATGCCTTTCATGCGAAACTCCTGAAGCTCAGGCCGGAACAATAAGCCGGCGTGTAATCATCTCAATTGATGTTTGCCATTCTGGCAGAACGATCCCGTGAACCCGTTCGATCTTGCGTGTATCGAGCCTGGAATTGGGAGGTCGGCGTGCGGGCGTTGGGTACTCTGTGGTGCTTATTCTTTCGACGGAAACCGACTTGCGTGTGTGTTCTGCAAGAACAGCAAATATGACGTCTGCAAGGTCCGCCCATGAACCCGTATCCGTCGGCCCCATGTGAAAGGTTCCGCGCAGGTTGGAGTCGTTGGTGTCTGAAAGCAGCCTTTTGGCAACGGCCAGAATGCCATCGGCAATGTCCAGTGCAGATGTCGGGCCGCCGTACTGATCGGCAACAACGCGGACATGATCACGTGTTTCAGCGAGACGCAGCATCGTCTTGACGAAGTTTGCGCCAAATGGGCTCACAACCCAGGCGATTCTAAGGATCGCATGATTGGGTGTCGCGGAAGCAACGGCAACCTCGCCGGCGAGTTTGGACGCGCCATAAACGCCAAGAGGACCAACGGGATCGTCTTCCGTCCACAGGCCATCCTTGCTGCCATCAAAGACATAGTCGGTCGACAGGTGAATTACCGGAACGCCGAGCACTCGGGCGGCAGCTGCCACGGTGCCAGCGCCAGTCGCATTGATGCGCCAGGCGACATCTTGCTCCGCTTCCGCCTTGTCGACCGCCGTGTAGGCGGCAGCAGATACGATAACGTCCGGCTTGGTGGCCGCAAGTGCCGGCAACACTGTGGAGGGTTCAAGCAAATCCAGCTGCGGTCGTCCCACTGGGACGATCGTCGCGCCCGCACCTGTGCCGCGTTCGACAAGAGCAGTAACGACCTGGCCTGATGTCCCGGTGACAGCGATCCGCATCAGAGTGTTCCCAAACGTTCGCCGGCGTAGACTTTTTCGCGCAGTGGGCGCCACCACCACTCGTTCTCCAGGTACCATTCCACAGTCTTCTCGATCCCACTGTCGAATGTTTCGCCAGCGCGCCAACCAAGCTCGCTCTCTAGTTTGGTAGCATCGATCGCATAGCGCTGATCGTGGCCAGGCCGGTCAGCGACGAACGTGATCAGTTCGCTGCGAGGCCGGTCTGCAGGCTGCAGCTTGTCAAGAATGGCGCATATCGTCTGAACTACATCAATGTTCTTGCGTTCATTGCGGCCGCCAACATTGTATTTCTCACCTACGCGTCCATGACCGCCAATCAGGTGCAAGGCCTTGGCATGGTCCTCCACATACAGCCAGTCACGGATGTTCTTGCCGTCGCCATAAACCGGCAGCGGCTTGCCATGTAGCGCGTTGAGAATGATCAGCGGTATCAGCTTCTCGGGGAAGTGATACGGTCCGTAGTTGTTCGAGCAATTCGAAACAACAACCGGCAAACCATATGTACGATGCCAGGCGATTGCCAGATGGTCCGAGGCTGCTTTCGAAGCCGAGTATGGCGAAGAGGGGGCGTAAGGGGTTGTCTCATGAAAAAGACCGTCTGCCCCCAATGAACCATAGACTTCATCGGTCGATACATGCAGGAAGCGGAAGCGCGTCTTCTGATCGTCCTCCAACGCCATCCAATAGTGTCGGGCCGCTTCAAGGAGCGCAAAAGTTCCAACTACGTTGGTTTGGATAAACTCGCCAGCGCCTGAGATCGAGCGATCGACATGGCTTTCGGCAGCGAGATGATAGACCCGGTCCGGGCGGAAACTCAAAAACGCCTCGGCCATGCTTGCCCTGTCGCAAATGTCGGCCTGCAAGAACTGGTGATTTGGCCGATTGTCAACAGCCTTAAGAGACTGCAGGTTGCCAGCATAGGTCAGTTTGTCGACAGTCAGTACATCGGCGCCGATGTCGAGAACAAGATGTCGGACCAATGCTGACCCAATGAAGCCCGCTCCGCCTGTCACAAGAATACGCATGTGTTTCAGGCTCCTGTTGCTGCATATTGGAAAGGTGGTTCGATCTGTTCAAGCAATGGTGCGGTTTGATCTTTAGCAGATAGCGTTAAAGGCGCTTCAGACATCGGCCAATCGATACCAAGTGCCGGATCGTTCCAGCGGATACAGTTGTCGTGTTCGGGGGAGTAGTAACTTGTTACCTTGTACAACACCGCAGTTTCAGGCTTCAGGGTGACAAAGCCATGGGCGAAGCCAACCGGAATCCAAAGCCAGGCCCCATTTTCAGGAGTAAGCTCTGCGGCCACGTGCTGCCCGTAGGTTGAAGATCCCGAGCGAATATCGACGGCCACATCAAGGATTGCACCGGAAAGGCATCTGATAAGCTTGCCCTGACCGACCGGTTCCCGTTGAAAATGCAAGCCGCGCAGGGTGCCTGCTGTTGCCGACAGCGACTGGTTGTCTTGAACGAAACGGACAGGTCCGACATCAGCCTGAAACTGATCCTCTCGGAATAACTCGCTGAAAAAACCTCGATCGTCGCCGTGGCGTTTGGGAGTGATCTTGATAACGTCGGGGATAAACTGGCGTTCAAGAAGCATTAAAAACCTCAAGGACTAGGATCTGTAGATCCACAATTACTGACCCAACGGCCTTAGCCCCGTCCCGCGCTCGCATACGCAAATCCGTGCCGGGTCACGTCGCTGGCCTTGTAGACATTGCGCAGGTCGACGAGGACCGGGGCGGTCATCACGGTCTTGAGGCGCGGGAAGTCGAGGGCGCGGAAGGCGTCCCATTCGGTGACGATGACGAGAGCGTCCGCGCCGGTGGCGCAGTCATAGGCGTCTTTTGTGTAGGTCACGTTGTCGGGCAGGCACTTCGCCGCCTCCATGCCCTCCGGGTCATAGCCGCGGATGGTGGCGCCGCCATCCTGCAGCGCCTGGATGATCGACAGCGAAGGGGCCTCGCGCATGTCGTCGGTGTTCGGCTTGAAGGTGAGGCCGAGAATGGCGATCGTCTTGCCGCGCAGGTCACCACCCACCGCCGCCACCACCTTGCGCGCCATGGCGCGCTTGCGCTGGTCGTTGATCGCCGTCATGGTCTCTATCAGGCGCAGTGGTTTGTCATGGTGGGAAGTGGTTTTCACCAACTGCGGCGTGTTCCCTAGGAAGTACGAGCCGCGATAGCCGGGGCTAATCGTCGCAATCTTCATGTCAAAACCCTGATCAAACGACTAGGCTAAATTTAAGCAATAATTGTGCCAAGAGCCTGCATCTGCTCCGTGCAGCCAGAAAAATGGGCTGCCAATAGCTGATGACGTTCTTGCAAATATCCCCAGTGTTCCGCGAGCTGCTTACCGAGCAGCAGATCACTTAACGTATTGTTACCTGAGTTTAATGTCAGTTTCAATTTGCTGCTGCCGCTGAGACGGGCATCCGCAATTTAAAGTTTGATTAAGATTAATGCAGCATAGACCGGTCCAGCCCACATGTCTGCGGGCCGGACCGGCGTTTGGAGTGGTCCGCTTCGTCAGCTTGCCGCAAATTTCAGCAGGCGGAGGGCATTGAAGTCGGAGATGCCGCCGCCAACGCGCTTGGTGGCGTAGAACAGGATGTATGGCTTGGCGGAATAGGGATCACGCAGGATCTGCACACCCTGGCGGTCCACGATCAGATAGGCCCGCCGGAAGTCGCCGAAGGCAATGGAGCTGCTGCCGGCGCTGATTACGGGCATCTCGTCGCATTCGGTGATGGGAAAGCCCATCAGCGACATGCGGAACCCGTCCGCAATGCTGGTCTGGAACAGGTAGCTGCCATCCCCGGTCTTCAGCCGCCGCACGGCGCTCAAGGTCATGCGGTTCATCAGGAAGCCGCCGTTCTTGCGGTAGCGGGCGGGCAGGGCGTGGACCAGTTCGATCAGACTATCGGCCCCGTTCTTCGCATCGAAGCCTCCGGCGGTCCCGGTCAGGCTGGTGCCGACGCTGCCGAAGGCAGGGGTGCTGCTCACCTGCTGCGGATAGGAGAGAATGCCGCGCGGGCTGGCGCTGCCGCTGCCGGAGATGAAGGCCTCCGTCTCTTGTGCGCTGAAGGCATCGGCCAGTTCCTGCACCAGCCAGCTTTCCACATCGATGATGGCATCATCCAGCAACTGCTTGGTCGTCACCGGCATGGCATAAAGCTCCATGGCCGGGAAGGAAAGTTCTGCAATCTGCGGTGTGCTGGTGGCCGGGCGCTCCGCCGTTTCCGCCACCCAGCCGGTGCCCGGCCCGGAGATGGAAAAGGGACGCTTATAAACCGCCGTGGAAATGGTCATCACTGAGGCAATCGACCGGATGGGGGACTCGGCCTTCAGCGACGTGTGCAACTGTTCGTCCATTTCCGGATGCACGATGAAGCCGCCATCGGCTTCCGACCCCACCGAAAGCCCCTTGATTTCCAGGCTGTCGAAGCCGTCCGTCTTGCCCTTGCGGATATAGGTGTCAAAGGCTGACTTCTGCTCGTTCGGCCCTTGAGGCAGATCCTGCCCCAGATGGGGGCGCTGTGCCCGCAACAGGTTGCGGGTCATCTCGTCAAGGCGGTTCTCGATCCGCATGAGCTTTTGCTCGGTCAGCGGGTCCGCCCCCTTCTGCGTGGTGATCTCGCGCAGGCGCTCGTCATTCACCGCCTTGAAATCCTCAAACACGCGCAGGTGTTCCTCGAACTGCTGCTCCAGCGCAGCGGTTACAGCCGTTTCCTGGTGCTGCCGCGGCTCGATGCCATAGGCCTTGTATTCAAGCCCGGCACGGGGCGCCAGAAAGCTGCCCTCCTTGAAGTTTGCACCGTAAAGATCTGCCGATTGCATGCTGTCCATGCTGCTTTCAATCCGGTCTTCCATGTCTGCGCCTTCCTCTTCTGTGTTCCTCGTGATGGAGGCGCCGCCCGCCCTGAAGAAGCCCCGCGCCGCATCCGGTTGCCTTGCTGCCGATGATCGAAACTCATCGGATCGAGGTCTTGGCCGCTGGCGTCCCGCCATTGCCTGGCAGGGCGCCGCTACTCGCAACCAATCAGCAACAACAGGAAGATATTCCTACAGGTCCGGAGAGTGAGGATAAGTTTTCAGGGATAATTTTTTTGTTCGTGAATTCAGCGGGTTACAGGCATCTTAACTGGAAAAGGCCGTTGATAAGTGCTGACATGCGCCTTGCTGTGGTGGCCGCATGCCTCAGTCTCACGTGCCCTCGCCTTATCTGCGCTTGCCTCATTTGCGCCCGCCTCGGGGCTCTGCATCGGGGAGGCATCAGGCCTCACAAGGCTCAGGCGCTGTGCGCAGGAACACAAGACCCCGGTGAGACGGGCTCACCGGGGTCTTGTCTCATATCAAGGCTCTGACCCCAAGGCGCTGAGGGGCCGAAGCATCACGCCTTGAACTTGCAGAAGTGGCACGCGGGTTGAGCTGCTCCCGATGCGGTGAGGCGCATCGGGAGCAGGTATCAGGCGCCGGCGGCGAGGCGGACGGCGATGAGCCGGGCGGCGTCACCGGTCAGCGGCCCCTGGCGGCAGCGCTCGCCGGAAGGGCCAGCGTCACACAGCGCGCTGATGGCGCGGATGGTGTCCCGGGTGAGCAGGCCGTTGAGCGGCCCCTTGTACAGCCCGCGCGCCTGCATCTCATCCTGCACGAGATAGACAAAGGCATTGGCATTGGACCAGCGCAGGGTGGTGAGCAGGTTGAGGCGCGTCTGCTGTGGGGCCTGCCTGAAAGCTTCGGCCAGGGCGGCGAAATCGGCGCGGGAGCGTGCTGTTGTACCGAGGATCAGCAGTTTTTCGTGAGCGTTTTGCGCTGGATTCAGCAGCGGTGCATAGGCCGCAAGGGTTGCCTTCGCCTTGGACGGATTGGCGCTGAGGGCATTGCCAGCACCGCTCCTGTAAAGGCTGATGAGACGCCGGGCAGCATCGGCATTCCCGGCGTTGGCTGCGGCTTCCAGGCTTTCGATGGCAGCGCGGACATTCTGCTTTTGACCCTTGCCATAAAGGGCCCATTCGCCGAGGAGGACTGTTGCGCCAGTGTTACCGAGTGCTTCGGCCCTACGCGCGAAGGCAAGCGCCTCGGATTGGCTGGATCGGCGTCCGAAGTCGCCGTTCATGTGGCCGCGCGCAAGATCCAGAAGTGCCCAGCTATTGCCGGCCGCGGCAGCTTTTTCATAGGCGGCCAGAGCTTTTTGAGCGTTTTTCGGCACTCCATTGCCGTATCGGTATGTGCTGGCAAGGCGAAGAAGGGCGGTCACATTGCCAGTGTCTGAGGCGGCTTCGAGCAGCCGCAGCCCTTCCGCTGGATCAGGTGCCGCTAGTTCGCCGCGCAAAAGGACATCCGCCAGTAACAGCATCGCAGAGAGGTTCCCTGCGTCTGCCTCTTTGCGAAGAAGGTTAAGGCCCTTCTCAACATCTTGAGGTTCGCCAATCCCCCACAGGGCAGCCTCCGCCAAGCGTAAGCTGGCACTGGAAGATCCGGCACTCTCAGCTTTTTGGAAAAAGGCCAGTGACTTTGCCGCATCTACTGGTACGCCAATACCGTCCCTGTAGATTTCCCCGAGACGTACATAGCCGGAGGCATTTCCCGCTTCTGCTGCGCGGGTCAGGTAGTCAACGGCCCTAGCGCCATCCACGGGAATGGGGCCACCGCGGGTATAAAGATCGCCCAAGGTGTGAAGCGCCCAGCGGTCGCCGGTCTCTGCCACTTCGGTGAGCAAGGCAAGGCCCTCTTCGGGCTTTGCTTCGGTGCCCAGGCCTGCAATGAGTGCGCGGGCAACGTTGATCTGTCCGGATGTATGACCGGCACCGGCTGCCTCTTGGAAATACTGAAGGGCCTTGACGGGGTCCTTGTCGACGCCAATACCGTCCCTGTAGATTTCCCCGAGACGGACATAGCCGGAGGCATTCCCAGCTTCTGCGGCGCGGGTCAGGTAGTCAACGGCCCTGGCACCATCCACCGGAATGGGGCCACCGCGGGTATAAAGATCGCCCAAGGTGTGAAGCGCCCAGCGGTCGCCGGTCTCTGCCACTTCGGTGAGCAAGGCAAGGCCCTGTTCGGGCTTTGCTTCGGTGCCCAGGCCTGCAATGAGTGCGCGGGCAACGTTGATCTGTCCGGATGTATGACCGGCATCGGCTGCCTCTTGGAAATACTGAAGGGCCTTGACGGGGTCCTTGTCGACGCCAATACCGTCCCTGTAGATTTCCCCGAGACGGACATAGCCGGA
>NZ_FYAN01000016.1:0-100663 GCF_900185665.1 Pannonibacter sp. I15F10I1 | reverse complement strand
GAAAAACGGTCTTGGACGTATCCATACCAATTCGAATAATATCACTCATGGACGGCTCCTTCGTTTGAGATCGCTAACAACCTCATTCTGGCACATCGATGCCGTAGGGGCCGTCCAACCCAACAGTATCCCCGGAAGTCATGCCGGTGAAGGCCGGGGTTACTGGTTCCCGGTCTCGCCGCTTTGCGGCAAACCAGGGTGACAGCCTGGCGCATGGCGGCTTTGACCGGAACGGTCTGCTGCATCACCGGGAGACAGGCGGCTGAGTGGCAAAGGACACACAAGTGAAGCCTGCTGCTCCTGAAAACACCCTCAAGCCCTTGCCGCTCAAGGCTTTCTGCCGGTCCCGGCTGTGCATGGCAAAAAAACCGGCAAAAGCCGAAATTGCCTCTTGCGGGGGTCGGAACCCTTGTCTATGTTCCGCGCCACTTGAGACCACGTTTGACGTGTGCCGCGGAGAGGTGCCGGAGTGGTTGAACGGGACGGTCTCGAAAACCGTTGTGCGGGCAACCGTACCGTGGGTTCGAATCCCACCCTCTCCGCCATTACTTTCAAATGAAGCGTCTCCCAGCGCACTGCGCGGCAGCAGATAGCGCAACCTTTCAAAGGCTTTGCAGGGTCGACCTCTGCACTTCGTCGCCCGCGAACTCCGGGCCACATTCTCCGAATGGCCCGTTTCTCTCCCGACCTGAGGGCTGAAGCCCGCACAATGCGGACAGAAACCCTCGCTTCTTCATGCGGTTAGACGATCAGGCAGGGGCGGGAGTTCGAGTTTTCTTTGGTTAACGAAACCTCAATCGCTTTCAAATAGGCTGTTGAATCGAAGCAGCAAACTCTTGTTCGAAGGTCGCAGGTTCGTTCTTTGTTCTGCGTCGAACCTCGGATAGGATGAGGTCCAATTACGAGGCAGCTCCGTGGCGCAAACGTCGGAAATCGAATGGACTGACGCAACTTGGAACCCGGTGACGGGCTGCACCAAGGTCGGCCCTGGCTGCGACAATTGTTACGCCGAGCGCTTTGCGGAACGTTGGCGCGGGGTTGCTGGACACCCCTACGAACAAGGCTTCGACTTGACGCTCTGGCCTTCACGGCTGATGCAGCCCGCGCAGTGGAAAAAGCCGCGGATGATCTTCGTGAACTCGATGAGCGACCTGTTCCACAAGGACATCGACCGCATGTTCATCGACAAGGTGTTCGATGCCATGGAGCAGGCGAACTGGCATGTCTATCAGGTGCTGACCAAGCGCAGCTCCCTGATGCGCAACTATGTCCGGAAGCGGTATGATGGCAGGTCGGTTCCGCGCCATATCTGGCTTGGCGTATCGGTTGAGGACGCCGCTCACACGAGCCGGATCGAGCATCTGAAGCAGATCAACTCCGATGCGCGCTTTATATCGTTCGAGCCACTACTGGGGCCCATCGGCGACGTCGATCTAAGCGGTATCGCATGGGCCATCGTCGGCGGCGAGAGCGGGCCGCGGGCTCGCCCCATGGACGAAAGCTGGGCCAGACAGATCCGGGACATCTGCGACCGTGACGAGGTAGCCTTTTTCTTCAAGCAATGGGGTGGCGCCCGTCCGAAGTCGGGCGGACGGCTGCTCGATGGGGAGGAATGGAACGGCTTTCCGTGGCAGATCGTGCCTGAGCCAATCATGCGCGCTTTGCAGCCCGAGGATGCTTGATGCCGCCTCGGATCGAAGACTACCAGGGACGCGAGCAGTCCTTCATCAAGCACCTGTTCCTCAACAAGTATCTTGAGGCCGCAGCCTACAAGCTTTTTCAAGGCAGATCGCCGGTCTTCAACTTCGTTGACGCATTTGCAGGCCCCTGGCGGGTATCGGACACCAACATGTACTCCGATGCCTCGTTCTCACAGGCGATCGAAACACTCGAAACCGTACGCAGCTCGCTCATTGGCATGGGTCGCACCGGCCTCAAGGTGCGGTTCCGCTTCTGTGAGCGGAACCCGGCTTCGGTCGCCAAGCTAGAGGAGTTTGCGGCCCAGAAACCAGCATTCGACATCCAGGTCTTTTCGGGCGCCTTCGAAGACAACCTTGATGCCATCCGCTCAGCCTGTCGCGATGGCTTCACGTTCACGTTCATCGATCCGACCGGATGGAATGTTGAGTCCCGCAAGGTTTTCGATTTCCTCAGAGCCTTGAACGGCGAGTTTCTGTTCAACTTCATGGCCGAGGAAGTGAACCGCCATGCCGGCTGGGACGGCGTTGCCGAGTCTGTGGGCCGATTCTTGGCTGACCCGGCCTGGAAGGCGTCATTCGAGGCGATGACCGAAGGCTCAAATGAGACGAAGATTCTGCAGCTTCTGAAAGCAAAGATGAAGGAAGCAAGGGTCGCGACATATCTCACGGATATGGCCATCCGGAAGCCTCGCGAAGAACGGATCAAGATGCGTCTGATCCTCGGCACCCACAGCGGTTTCGGTGTTGAGGTGTTCCGGACCGTTCAAGAGAAGGTGGAAAAGGAGGCGGTTCGTACCCGTCACAACATCCGGACCGAGGAAAGCGGGCAGCCCCAGCTCTTCCCCGAGGATCAGATCATTGCTTTCGAGACTGATCGCGACGGGGTGGGCTGTTCGGCCCATGTCGGCTGTGCCACGGAACTGTTGCTGCGAGCGGTGTCACAGAGGCCAGGGATCGCGTTCGCAGCAGTCGCCAGTCAGGTCATGGAGCAGGTTCCGGTGCGCACGACCCATTTGAACAAGATCGCAGCGGCAAGCCGGAAGGCTGGCTTGCTGCGTTACGACCTGCCTGACGGGAAACGGACGCCGGTGCCCGAGACAAAGCTCTGGTCTGACGGGCAATAAGAAGGTTGGGCGTCTAGTTCGAGCACGGCCAACGCTTGGATTGCTTCCGCTACCAATATACGTCTAGGATTGAAACTGGCACTGGCCTCGCCGGCCCTGTAAACATATTCAATGTCGAGGTGCTGGAGCTCCCGCCGTATGCGCTCCTGCTCTTCGTCAAGCGCCGCAAATGCAATTTCCTTAACATCGTTTTGGCGGCACTCCTGATAGATGCCTGCGATCCGCTTCTCGAAATCGACGCCGGACTCGATGGTGCCCAGGACTTTGTCGCTGGCGCCGAAAACGCCCTCGAAAAGCCGGAACTTCTCGGAAAGAAGCTGGTAGACTCGCTGATCCGCCTCGTTCTTGCGATTGATGAAATTGACGACGACCACGTCGTGTTTCGGGAATGGTGGCAGGAGCTCGTCCAACTGCAATCTCGGCGGCAGCCCTTCATCGAGTTCATACGACTGCAGGAAACCTAACCCGGAGGTGCCGACGAAACGCAGGGCAATTCAAAACTCCCCTTAGCAGCAGCCCCACAACGGCCAGTGCTTGCAGCGGCGTGTCCTCTACGCTTTCAGCCCCGTCATCACCAGATCCAGATGCCCGGCGATGTGGGTGTCGAGGCCGATGGGCTGGCGGCCGGCGAAGATGAGGTGTTCGACCATCATGGCCAGCACGGGACCTGCGATGACGCTGGCGGTGGCGGCGGGGCTTTTGCGGAATTCGCCTGAGGCAATGCCTTCGTCGAGAAGGCGCTGGATCTGGTCCATCAGCGGCTCGACGAACTGGGTATGGTGCAGATCGATGACCTGCGGAAAACGGCTGCTCTCCGAAACGACGAAGCGCATCAGCTCGCGCATGCGCCGGTCCTCCACCACCTTTTCATAGCTGAGCAGGATCAGCCGCTGCAGACGCTCCGCACAGGTGCCGGTGAGGCTGCGGGTCTCTGCTGCCAGATCTTCCAGCGGCACCGCAATGTGATTGAGCATGGCGGTGAACAGCTCGTCCTTGGTGGGGAAGTAGACATAGACCGTGCCCTTGGTCACGCCGATGCGCTCGGCGATGTCTTCCACCCGTGCGGCGGTGAAGCCGTGTGTCACAAATTCCTCAAAGGCCGCATCCAGGATCTGGGCCGGGCGCAGGGCCTTGCGTTCGGCGCGGGTGAGCTTGGCCTTCATTTGTCCTTATTCCTGTTCTGGGCGCGGCATTTACCTGATTGCTGTTTTTTCATTGACCTTCGAGTCAGTCAATAATAATTTGCCGCATCTTTCTACGAAGGGGCAATCATGCGACGGATAGCCACACATTTTCCCGGGGCGCTCGCTGCCGTTCTTCTGGCCGCCTGCGGACCGCAGGGTGAGCCGCAACAGAAGCCTGAACGGCTGGTTCAGGTGACGAAGGTGCACGAGGTCTCCGTGCCGGACACGGTGACGGCGACGGGGGAAATCCGCGCCCGGGTGCAGTCGAACCTCTCTTTTCAGGTGACGGGCCGGATCATCGCGCGGCTGGTGGATGTGGGCGACCGCGTCACCGCCGGACAGGTGCTGGCGCGGATCGATCCGAGCGAGCAGCAGGCGGATCTGGACGTAGCGGTTGCCTCGCTCAATTCCGCCATGGCCGAACGCACGCAGGCGCAGCAGGCCTTTGACCGGCAGCAGCGGCTGTTCGAAAGCGGGGTGACCACACGGGCCTCGCTGGACAGCGCCCAGGAGCAGCTGACGCGCGCGCAGGCCAATGTGGAAGCCGCGCGGGCGCAGGCCGGCCGGGCGCGCGATGCGCTGGAGCGGACCAGCCTCAAGGCCGATGCTGATGGGGTCATCACCGCCCGCAGCGCCGAGGTGGGGCAGGTGGCGCAGGCCTCGCAGCAGGTCTTCTCCCTTGCTCATGACGGCCCGCTCGACGTGGTGCTCAATCTGGATGAATCGGTCTTTCTGGACCGCAAGCTGGAACCGCTGGTGCTGGTCTCGCCCCTCAGCGGGGGCACGCCTGCCAAGGCGGTCATCCGCGAAATCTCCCCGGCGATTGACCCGTCCACCGGCACGATCCGGGTGAAGATGCAGCTTGAGGACACCGCCTCCCTGCGCCTTGGCAGTCCGGTGACCGCCACCTTGAGCTATCAGCCCGTGCCTGTGATCGAACTTCCCGCAGCGGCCATGGCCTCGGATGCCGGGCGCACGGCTGTCTGGGTGGTGGACCCGGCAGAGCGCAAGGTCTTGCTGCGCCCGGTCGAGGTGCTGGCCTATAGCAGCGGTGCCTTCACGGTCGCCTCAGGCGTCACGGCGGGGGAACTGGTGGTCATCAACGGCACCAAATTTCTGAGCCCCGGCGAAACCGTCAGTTTTGAGGAGGCCGCCCAATGAGACGCGCTGCCAGTCTTTCATTCCTGTTGCTCGCCGGCTTTTCTCTGGCGGCATGCGAGCCGCATGAGGCCGAAGAGGCTGCGCCGGTCCGCCCGGTGCTGTCCGTGCGGGTGGAGGAAGCGCCCGCCACCCGTCTGACCCTGCCCGGCACCGTCGCGGCCCGTGTCGAGACGGACTACGGTTTCCGCGTGCTCGGCCGCATCGTCACCCGCGATGTGCAGACGGCCGATATCGTCCGCAAGGGCGATGTGCTCGCCACCATCGATCCGGTGTCACTGGAACTGGCGGTGAAAAGCGCCCAGTCCGATCTGGTCAATGCCAATGCCCAGCTGAGCAATGCCATCACCACCGAAGCGCGGCAGAAGACCCTGTTCGAGCGCCAGTCCGGTGCTCTGGCCACTTTCGAGACGGCCGAGCAGGACCGCAAGATTGCCGAGGCGGCCGTGGCAAGGGCCAAAGCCAATCTGGACAAGGCGCAGGAGCAGCTGGGCTATGCCCGCCTGCTGGCCGAGTTCGACGGAGTTGTCACAGGCACCTCGGCGGAAGTGGGGCAGGTCGTCACCGACGGGCAGACCGTGGTGACGGTTGCCAAGCCGGACGAGCGCGATGCGGTGATCGACGTGCCCGAGGAAGCCAGCGGCACGCTGAAGCCGGGGGCCGTCTTTGGTGTGGCCCTGCAGCTCGACCCCAGGGTGCAGGCAAAAGGCATCGTGCGCGAAATCGGCCCGGAGGCTGACGGGGCGACCCGCACCCGGCGCGTGCGGCTGACACTGGTGGACCCGCCCGAGGCATTGCGGCTGGGTGCCGTCATCATGGCCTTTGCCGATGTCCACTCCGAAGCCCGGTTCTGGCTTCCGGCATCCGCCATCCGCGCGGAAGGGGATGCGCGGTCGGTGTGGGTGGTGGACGAGGCCGCCGGCAAGGTGGTCTCCCGTAAGGTGAGCGTGGATGAAACGGCCGCTCAAGGCGGCCGGGTTGCAGTTTTGCAAGGGCTTGAGGCGGGCGACCGCGTGGTCGTGGCAGGTGTGAACATGCTCACGGAAGGCCAGGCCATTCGAATTGATCAGGAGACGGTCAAGTGAAGAAGTTCAATCTCTCGGACTGGGCGCTGGAGCACCGTTCCCTCGTCTGGTACTTCATGATCGTCTTCCTGCTGGCGGGCGTCTTCTCCTATATCAACCTTGGCCGCGAGGAAGATCCGGCCTTCACGATCAAGACCATGATCGTCAGCGCCCAGTGGCCCGGCGCCTCTGCGGAGGAAATGCGGCTGCAGGTGACGGACCGGATCGAGCGCAAGCTCGAGGAGCTGGAGGCGCTGGACTACACCCGCAGCGAAACGCGGGCCGGCCAGACGACGGTCTTCGTGGAGCTTCTGCCGACGACAAAGGCGAAGGACGTGACCGGCAACTGGCTGCGCGTCCGCAACATGATCAATGACATCAAGGGTGAGTTCCCCAGCGGTGTGCTCGGGCCGTTCTTCAACGATTCCTTCGGCGATGTGTATGGCAACATCTTTGCCTTCACGTCGGATGGCCTGACCCAGCGCCAGCTGCGCGATCTGGTGGAAGATGCCCGCGCCAAGCTGCTGACCGTGGAAAATGTCGGCAAGATCGACATTCTGGGTGCGCAGGACGAAGTGATCTTTCTGGAGTTCTCCACCCGCAAGATTGCGGCGCTGGGCATCGACCAGCGGGCCATCGTCGAGACCCTGCAGGCGCAGAACGCTGTCACCCAGTCCGGTTTCGTCGAGGCCGGAGCCGAGCGGATCGCCCTGCGCGTCAACGGCCAGTTCACCTCGGAAGAAAGCCTGAAGGCGATCAACCTGCGTGTGAATGACCGTTACTTCCCGCTGACGGACATTGCCACGATCAGCCGCGGCTATGTGGACCCGCCGTCTTCACTGTTCCGTTTCAAGGGCCAGCCTGCCATCGGCCTTGCCATCGGCATGAAGGCAGGGGCAAACCTGCTGACCTTCGGTGAGGAGCTGGAAGCCGAATTGCAGCGCGTCGTCCGGGATCTGCCGGTCGGGGTGACTGTGGAGCTGGTGTCGAACCAGCCCAAAGTGGTGGAGGAGGCTGTCTCCGGCTTCACCAAGGCCCTGTTCGAGGCGGTGGCCATCGTTCTGGCGATCAGCTTCATCAGCCTTGGCATGCGCGCCGGCCTGGTGGTGGCGATCTCCATTCCGCTGGTGCTGGCCATTACATTCGTCTTCATGGAATACACCGGCATCTCGCTGCAGCGCATTTCGCTGGGCGCACTGATCATCGCGCTGGGCCTTCTGGTGGATGATGCCATGATCGCCGTGGAGATGATGGTGTCGCGCCTGGAAGCGGGTGACACCCTCAGGAAAGCGGCCACCCACGTCTACACGTCCACCGCCTTCCCGATGCTCACCGGCACTCTGGTGACGGTTGCGGGCTTCATCCCGGTGGGGCTCAACAGCAGTGCGGCGGGCGAGTTCACCTTCACGCTCTTTGTCGTCATTGCCGTGTCGCTGATCGTGTCCTGGATCGTGGCGGTTCTGTTCACGCCCCTCCTTGGTGTGACGATCCTGCCGAAGACGATGAAGGCGCATCACGAGAAAAAGGGCCGCACCGCTGCGGCCTTTGCCTGGATGCTGAAGCTTGCCATGCGCTGGCGCTGGGTCACCATCATGTTGACTGTTGCGGCCTTCGGCCTTTCGGTTGGCGGCATGAACTTCGTCCAGCAGCAGTTCTTCCCAGCCTCCGACCGCGTCGAACTGATCATCGACTGGAACACGCCTCAGAACAGCACGATTGCCGAAACCAACCGTCAGATGGCCCAGCTGGAGCAGAAAAAGCTGGCCGGCAATCCGGATATCGACCATTGGTCAACCTATGTCGGCCAGGGCGCGCCGCGCTTCATCCTGTCCTATGACGTACAGGCGGCGGCCCCGTGGTTCGGCCAGATCGTCATCGTCACGAAGGATCTGGAGGCCCGCAACCGGCTGCGCGCGGATCTGCAGGCCTATGCGGCGAAGACCTTTCCCGGCAGCGATGTCTTCGTGAAGCTGCTCGACATCGGGCCGCCGGTGGGCAAGCCCGTCCAGTACCGCATCAGCGGCCCGGACGTGCAGCAGGTGCGCCAGCTGGCGCAGAAGTTCGGCACCATCTTCAACGCCCATCCGCTGCTTTCAAACGTCGCCTATAACTGGAACGAGCCCACGCGTGTGGTGAAGGTGGATGTGCTGCAGGACAAGGCCCGCCAGCTCGGCATTTCCTCGCAGGATATTGCCTCGGCACTGGGCAGCATCGTGCAGGGCTCCTCGGCAACGCAGGTCCGGGACGATATCTACCTGATTGATGTCATCGGCCGCGCCCAGGCCTCCGAGCGGGGCTCCGTCGAGACGCTGAAGAACCTGCAGCTGCCCAGCACCAGCGGCAAGTCCATCCCGCTGTCGACGGTCGCCCGGTTCCGCAATGAGGTGGAACAGCCGCTGATCGCCACCCGTGACCGCATCCCCACCATCACGGTGAAGGCAGCGGTGATCGGATCGACCCAGCCGGCGACGATTGTCAATCAGTTGAAGCCGCAGCTGGAGCAGTTCCAGAAGGAGCTTCCGGCTGGCTACAACATCGAGATCGGCGGTTCGGTGGAATCGAGCGCCGAGGCGCAGGGGCCGATTGCGGCCGTGGCTCCGCTGATGCTGTTCATCATGGCCACGATCCTGATGATCCAGCTGCAGAGCTTCAGCCGCCTGTTTCTGGTGTTCGCCGTGGCACCGCTTGCCCTCATCGGGGTGGTGGCGGCGCTGCTGCTCAGCAATGCACCGATGGGCTTCGTCGCCATCCTCGGTATCCTTGCCCTCATCGGCATCCTCATCCGCAACTCGGTCATCCTTGTGGTGCAGATCGAGCATCTGCGGCAGGAGGGCATGCCGGCGTGGAAGGCGGTGATCGAGGCAACCGAGCACCGCATGCGGCCGATCATGCTGACGGCAGCGGCAGCGACGCTCGCGCTCATCCCGATCTCCCGCGAGGTGTTCTGGGGGCCGATGGCCTATGCCATGATGGGCGGCATCGTGGTGGGCACGGTTCTGACGCTCCTGTTCCTGCCCGCGCTCTATGTGGCCTGGTTCCGCATTCCGCGCGATGACAGCCCGTCAGAGCCGCATGGTGACGCGCACGAGGGTGGAGCCTCACACGCCTGAGGTCAGGGGTGAGATGAAAGAAGACGGGCGGCCAATCGGAAGACTGGCCGCCCGTTTTCTAATTCAAGGGAGAAGGAAATCAGCGCCTGCGGCGGCGCAGGAACCCGCGGGCCGGGTAGAGCATGACGGCGTAGAGGCCAAGGGCGGCACCTGCCAGCAGCGTCAGCGTGGCAAAGGGCACAAGCGCGCCGAGGCTTTGCGGCAGCAGGCTCGAGAACAGCACCAGCGTCTGGTCCTGCAGCAGCATCAGGCCCGCCATCAGCACGGTACCGGTGAGCAGCAGAACGGTCAGCCGGGCGGGCGGGGTGCCCATGTAGTCGCGGTGGCGTGCCGTCAGATAAAGCCCCATGGCGTAGATCCACACGCCTGCGGAGGTGCCGGCCGCAAGGCCAGCTGCTTCCCAGGGGCCGGAGAGGGTGGCCTTCAGCGCGACATTCACCAGCGTTGCCACGGCGAGGATCTTCAGCGGCGTCACCATGTCGCCGCGCCCGTGGAAGGAGGCAACGAGGGAGCGGACAGCCAGAGCCGCAGGCAGACCGAGCGAATAGGCCAGCAGCACTGCGCCCGCACCTGCGGTGGCGGCGGCATCAAAGGCCCCGCGCTGGAAGAAGGCGGCAATGGCCAGTTCCCCGAGCCCCGCCATCAGCACCGCCACCGGCAGCCCGACGGCAAGGCAGATGTTGAAGGCCTGATCCATGGTGGCGCGCAGCTTCTGCCGGGCTTCGTCCGTCTCGGCTGCTGCGCCCCGGCTCACCTCCGGCAGCAGTGCCGTTCCCAGCGCGATGCCGATGACACCCAGCGGCAGCTGATACAGCCGGTCGGCATAATAGAGGTGGGAGAGGGCGCCGGAGGGCAGGAAGCTGGCGAGGATCGTGTCGGCGAAGATGGCGATCTGAACGACACCGGAAGCAAGCAGCGCCGGCCCGAGGCGGCGGAAAAACAGGCGCACGCCCGGATCAAGCTTCGGCAGGCAGAAGCTGACGGAGAATTCGCTGCGGAAGGTGGCTGCCGTCAGCAGCAGAACCTGCGCAATGCCGCCCGCCAGCACACCCCAGGCCGCCGCGCTGCCTGCATCGGGGAACTGGCTGACGGCCAGCAGCGTGCCGATCATGGCGATGTTCAAAAGCACGGGCGCAGCCGCGGCCGCAGCAAAGCGCCGCTCCGCATTCAGTACCGCCGACAGCAGCACCACGATGGACATGCACAGGAGATAGGGGAAGGTGATGCGCGTCAGCTCGATGGCCATGGGCCGGGCGGGGTCTTCTGCGCCCAGCCCCGGCGCCAGCAGGGTGATCAGCGTTCCCGTTGCCACCCAGGCAAAGGCGAGCAGCGCCAGATTGGCGAGCATCAGCCAGGACAGGATCTGCGATCCGAAATGGCGTGCCTTGTCCGGCCCGTCCTTTTCCAGCGTCGCCGCATAGGTGGGCAGGAAGGCTGCGTTGAAGGCCCCTTCGGCGAAGATGGCGCGGAAGTGGTTCGGCAGGCGGAAGGCCAGCATGAAGGCATCGGCAATAGGGCCTGCCCCAAGCACGCCAGCCATGATGAGGTCGCGGATGAAGCCGAGCAGCCGGCTCAGAAGGGTCAGTCCGCCGATAAGGCCAAGGCGACGCAGCATGTCTTAACGTTCCGCACATCAGGCCGGACACCGCGCCCGGCTGCGGCGTGCTGCTTACCCCATATCCGCGCCGCCGTCACGCCGCGGCCGCTGGGGGTCTTCTGTTCTCCGGCGGCCTATTCCGGTGCCATGGTGAGGGACACCCGGTCCCCGGCAAACCAGGTGATGCCATATTCAATGGGTTTGCCATCCTCCGTCACATTGACCGAGACGGAGCGCAGGATCGGCGCGGCTTCGGCGATCTGCAGCGTCAGGGCCTGCACGGGGCGGGCCAGCTTGGCTGTCAGGCGCGTCTGGGCGCGGGTGTAGTCGGCGATGCCGCAGTCGGCCAGCGCCTCGGTAATCGACTGCCGCCCCGCCATGGCCTGCAGGAAGCCGGGCACGCGCGCAGCCGGAAAGACCGAGCGGAACAGCGCCAGCGGCACCCCATCGGCCAGGGATACGCCCTCCACCACATGCACCGGGTCACCGGGAGCAAGTTGCAGTGCTTCGGCTTCCTTTTCGCCGCAGGCCCGGGTTTCCATCAGGCTGATGCGGCGCGAGGCCAGGCGGCCGCTGGCGGCTAGGTTCTGCTGAAACCGCACCCGCCGGCCGATGGCATAGTCCGTCGGCTGGATGGTGACGAAGACACCCGCCCCGCGCCGCGAATGCACGGTGCCCGCCTCCGCCAGCGCGCCCAGGGCATGGCGCACCGTATGCCGGTTCACGCCAAAGCGGGCGGCCAGCTGCGCTTCCGTCGGCAGCTTGTCCCCCGGCTTGTAGTGGCCTTCGGCAATCTCCGCCGAAAGCGTGTCCACGATGGATTTCCAGATTGCGCTGCGCGCCATTGCCCTGCCCCGAAGTCTCTGCCTGCCCGATGCTGAAAGCCGCCCGTCGCAAAAATTTCACAAGACGGCGGTTGAGCCGGATGGCCCCTTGCGATATCAATATGTCTAGTTGTCTACTATTATATAGACAGGATCCAAAGATGTCGAGGTGCCGATGAAGCCCGCCGTTTCCCCCCAGGAGGACGAGCCGCACAGCCAGCGCAAGGTCTGGCTGTCGCTGCTGGCCAAGGCCAATCCGGCGCGTCTGGCCGTGCTGTTTCCGGATCTGCCGGACCACACGCTGCTGCGCCGTCCCGAAGTCGGGGCGGTGATGGTGCGCGGGCGGATGGGCGGCACGGGCGCGCCCTTCAATCTGGGTGAGATGACCATCACCCGCTGCTCCGTCCAGCTCCCCGGCGGCGAGGTGGGCCATGCCTATGTGCAGGGGCGCGACAAGGCCCATGCCACCCGCGCGGCCTGTGTGGATGCGCTGATGCAGACAGAGGCCGCCGCAGATCTTCAGGCCCGCGTGCTGGATGTGCTGGCCGCAGAGGCAGCCAGCGCCCGGCAGCTGCGGGCGGAAAAGGCCGCCGCCACCAAGGTCGATTTCTTCACCCTCGTGCGCGGAGAGGACTGATGACGCCCAACAACGACCAGACCGGTGCCCTGACCGGTGCCCTGACTGGCGGCTTTGCCGAAGCGCCCATCGAGGCTGCGCGCGCTTTCCGCTGCCTTTTGGAAGCCCTCGCCCGCCCCGGCACCATCCACACGCTGGACGCGGCCCAGCCGCCGCTGCCCGTTTCTCCAGCCGCCGGAACCGTGCTCCTGACCCTTGCCGACACCACGACGCCGGTGTTTCTGGCGGGTGACGCGGATTGCGAGGCGATGCGCGGCTGGATCACCTTCCACACCGGCGCTCCGGTGCTGACGGCGGCCAGCCTTGAGGCAGGGGCTGATGCCGCCAGCATCCGCTTTGCCCTCGGACGCCTTGAGGACCTGAAGCCCTTCATGGAGCAGTTCTCCATTGGCGACCCGGATTATCCGGACCGCTCTGCGACGCTGGTGCTGGAAGTGGAGCGGCTTGCTGCCGAAGGCTGCCGCCTGAGGGGGCCGGGCATTGCGGATGAAGCCCGGCTGAACCTGCCCGATCCGGAGCTGTTCCGGCAGAACCATGCACTCTTTCCGCTTGGGCTCGACTTCTTCCTGACCGCAGGCCGCCAGATCGCCGGGCTGCCGCGCACAACCATCGTGGAGGCTTGCTGATGTATGTCGCCGTCAAGGGTGGCGAACGCGCCATCGGCAATGCCCATGAATGGCTGGCGGAGGAGCGGCGCGGAGACACCTCCGTCGCCGAACTCACCGTGCCGCAGATCCGCGAGCAGCTGAAGCTCGCCGTCAACCGGGTGATGGCGGAGGGCAGTCTTTATGATCCCGATCTTGCAGCCCTTGCCATCAAGCAGGCGCGCGGCGATCTGATCGAAGCCATCTTCCTCATCCGCGCCTACCGCACCACCCTGCCGCGCTTCGGCGCCTCGCTGCCGGTGGAAACGGCCGGCATGGCCGTGGACCGCAGGGTCTCGGCCACGTTCAAGGACCTGCCGGGCGGGCAGATCCTCGGGCCGACCTTCGACTACACCCACCGGCTGATCGACTTCAAACTGGCCGCCGAAGGGGACGTTGACCCGGCCCCGCAGGCCCCGGCGGAGGGCGGGCCGGTGCCGCATGTCACCGGCTTTCTTGGCCGTGACGGGCTGATCCAGGAGGAGCCGCTGAGCGATGCCACCCCGCCGGACCTGACCCGCGAGCCGCTGGAACTGCCCGCCAGCCGCCCCTTGCGTCTGCAGGCGATCACGCGCGGGGATGAGGGCTTCATCCTGTCGCTCGCCTATTCCACCCAGCGCGGCTACGGGCGCACCCATGCTTTCGTCGGCGAATTGCGCATCGGCACGGTGGCGGTGGAGATGGACATTCCGGAGTTGGGATTTGCCATCGAAATTGGCGAAATCGAGCTGACGGAATGCGAGACCGTCAACCAGTTCACCGGCTCGCGCACCGAGCCACCGCAGTTCACTCGTGGTTATGGCCTCGTCTTGGGCCAGTCGGAGCGCAAGTCCATCGCCATGTCGCTGGTGGACCGGGCGCTGCGCTGGCAGGAGCTGGGCGAGGATTACATCGGCGCCCCCGCGCAGGATGAGGAATTCGTGCTTTCCCACTGCGACAACATCCAGGCCACGGGCTTTCTGGAGCACATCAAGCTGCCGCATTACGTCGATTTCCAGGCGGAGCTGGAACTGGTGCGCCGCCTGCGGGCGGAAGCGGAAGCCGCCCGCGACGCAACCGCCGACAGGGAGGCCGCCGAATGACCGACGATGCCTACAACTTCGCCTATCTGGACGAGCAGACCAAGCGGATGATCCGCCGCGCCATCCTCAAGGGCATTGCCGTTCCCGGCTATCAGGTGCCCTTTGCCAGCCGCGAAATGCCGATGCCCTATGGCTGGGGCACGGGCGGTGTTCAGGTGACGGCGGCCTGCCTTGTGCCGGAGGATCGGCTGAAGGTGATCGATCAGGGGGCGGACGACACCACCAACGCGGTCAGCATCCGCCGCTTTTTCCAGCGCACCGCCAGTGTTGCCGTGACCGAGCGGACTGATGAGGCAACCCTGATCCAGACGCGCCATCGCATCCCGGAAACGCCGCTGACCGAAGGCCAGATCCTCGTCTATCAGGTGCCGATCCCCGAGCCCCTGCGCTTTCTGGAGCCGCGCGAAACCGAGACGCGCAAGATGCATGAGCTGGAGGAATACGGCCTCATGCATGTGAAGCTCTATGAGGATATCGCCCGCCATGGCGAGATCGCCACGGCCTATGACTATCCGGTGAAGGTGGAAGGGCGCTATGTGATGGACCCTTCGCCGATCCCGAAATTCGACAATCCGAAGCTTTCGGGCAATCCGGCGATCCAGCTTTTCGGCGCGGGGCGCGAGCAGCGCATCTATGCCCTGCCGCCCCACACGCAGGTGGTCAGCCTCGACTTTGACGATCACCCCTTTGTTCCCGGCAAGGCGCCGCATGCTTGCGACCTCTGCGGGGCGGAAGACAGTTATCTGGACGAGGTGATCACCGATGACGCGGGCAGCCGGATGTTCGTCTGTTCCGACACTGACTTTTGTGGCCAGCGGCAGGCCTGCGGCCACACCGGGCGGCTGAGTGCAAGCCCGGTTGCCGGGGCAGGGGAGATGGTGCGATGAGCCTTCACCAGACCATCACGGACACACCGCTTCTGAAGGTGTCCGGCCTCACCCGGCGCTATGGCGCCCGCATCGGCTGCGCCGATGTGTCCTTCGATCTTTATCCCGGCGAGGTGCTGGGCATCGTCGGGGAAAGCGGCTCGGGCAAGTCCACCCTGCTGTCCTGCCTTGCCGGACACCAGCAGCCGGATGAAGGCGCCGTGCTCTATGACGGGCGCGACGTGCTGGCCATGGCGGAAACCGCAAGACGGCGGCTATCGCGCACCGAATGGGCCTATGTGCACCAGAACCCGCGTGACGGCTTGCGCATGGGGGTATCCGCCGGCGGCAATGTGGGCGAGCGGCTGATGGCTGTCGGCGCCCGGCATTACGGCGCGATCCGCGACAAGGCCACGGACTGGTTGGGACGGGTGGAAATCGCCGCCGACCGCATCGATGACCGCCCCTCCGCCTTTTCCGGCGGCATGCAGCAGCGCCTGCAGATCGCCCGCAATCTGGTCACCGGCCCGCGCCTCGTCTTCATGGACGAGCCGACCGGTGGGCTGGACGTGAGCGTGCAGGCCCGGCTTCTCGATCTGCTGCGCGGGCTGGTGCGCGACCTCGGCCTGTCGGTGATCATCGTCACCCATGACCTTGCCGTGGTGCGGCTTCTCGCCGACCGGCTGATGGTGATGAAATCCGGCCGTGTGGTGGAACAGGGCCTCACCGATCAGGTGCTGGACGATCCGCAGCATGCCTATACCCAGCTTCTCGTTTCCTCCGTCCTGCAGGTGTAGCCCATGATCCGGATTGAAAACCTGTCCAAGTCCTTCACCCTGCACAATCAGGGCAGCGCCGTGATCCCGGTGATGGAAGGGGCGAGCCTCACCGTCGAGCCGGGCGAGTGCATCGGCCTCACCGGCCAGTCAGGTGCGGGCAAGTCCACGCTGATGCGGATGATCTATGGCAACTATCTGGCTGCCGGCGGGCAGATCCTCGTGGGCAGCACCGATGTGACGAAGGCCGAGCCGCGCCAGATCATCCGCCTGCGGCGCGAGACACTGGGCTATGTCAGCCAGTTCCTGCGCGTGGTGCCGCGCGTGCCTGCGCTGGATGTGGTGGCCGAGCCGCTGCTGCAACTGGGCACGCCGCTGGACGAGGCCCGGGCGCGGGCTGCGGATCTGCTGCGGCGGCTCAATATCCCCGAAAGGCTCTGGCAGCTTTCCCCCACCACCTTCTCCGGCGGAGAGCAGCAGCGCGTCAACATTGCCCGTGGCTTTGCCCATGCCTATCCGGCCCTGCTGCTGGACGAGCCCACCGCAAGCCTTGATGCCGCCAACCGGGAAGTGGTGCTCTCGCTCATTAGCGAAGCCAAGGCGCGCGGTGCGGCTATTGTCGGCATCTTCCACGACGAGGAAGCCCGCGCCCGCATCTGCACCCGGCTGGTGGATGTGACCGGCTTCACGCCCAAAGCGGCAGCGTGATCCGGGTGCACCTTCCGCGCATTCTTTAAGGACGCAGGCCATCCTGCGTCCTCCTCCCGGTCCTTTGCTGTCAACAGGAACAGCACACCCCGGATTGGCAGCAATTTGGCATAGGTTTTTCCTCTTGGCGCCTGCCGAAGACCGCCATGCCTCGTGTCCTGCCCTGCCTTGATTATGCTTTGGGCAACATCAAACGGGGGTTCCCATCATGACGTTCAAGGCTCTTCTGGCAGCCGGTGCTGCCGCCGCTGCACTTCTGACCGCGCCGCTGCAGGCCTCTGCCGCAGACAAGCTGCTCAATGCCTCCTATGACATTGCCCGCGAACTCTTCGTCGAGGTCAACACGGCCTTCATTGCCGATTACAAGGCAAAGACGGGCAAGGATGTCTCCATCGACCAGTCGCACGCCGGCTCTTCCAAGCAGGCCCGCGCCATTCTGGAAGGCATGGAAGCAGACGTGGTGACCTTCAACCAGACCACGGACATCAACGCCCTGGTCAAGGGCGGTGCCGTGTCGGCGGACTGGGTGGAAGACTTCCCGAACCGCGCGTCTCCCTATTACTCCCTGCCGGCCTTCCTGGTGCGCGAGGGCAATCCGAAGAACATCAAGGACTGGAGCGATCTCGTCCGCGACGACGTGAAGGTGATCTTCCCGAACCCGAAGACCTCCGGCAACGCCCGCTATACCTATCTGGCGGCCACCGCCTATGCCCGTGAAGCCTTCAACGGCGACGAGGCCAAGGTGGACGAATTCATCGCAAAACTCTTCGCCAATGTGCCGGTGTTCGACACGGGCGGGCGCGGCTCCACCACCACCTTCGTGGAGCGCGGCACCGGCGACGTGCTGATCACCTTCGAGGCCGAGACCAAGGGCATCGCCAAGGAATTCGGCGAAGACAAGTTTGATCTCGTCACCCCGTCCGTCAGCATTCTGGCCGAGTTCCCGGTGGCCATCGTTGACCGTGTGGTCGATGCCCGCGGCTCCCGCGATCTCGCCAAGGCCTATCTCGACTTCCTCTATGCGCCGGAAGGCCAGCGCATCGTGGCCACCCGCGGCAACCGGGTGCATGATGAAGCGGTGAAGGCCGAGTTCAAGGACAGCTTCCCCGAAGTGCGCCTCGTCACCGTGGAAGACGTCTTCGGCGGCTGGGACAAGGCACAGGAAGAGCACTTTGCCTCCGGCGCCAAGCTTGACAAGCTGTTCGGAAACCGCTGATTTCCCAGCGCAATCACAGCATCTGAGACCGGCGGGCCCGTGCCTGCCGGTTTCGGCTTGAAAGGGGCCGCGCCCCGTAACCTGAGGACCGTCACCTGAGGACCGCCACACCAGGAGAAGCCGGATGAGGCACCGCCGCGTCCTGCCGGGACTGCCGCTATCGCTCGGCGTCACGCTGTTCTATGTCAGCCTGATCGTGCTGCTGCCGCTGGGCGCGCTGGTCTACAAGGCCGCCAGCCTCGGCCCAACGGCCTATTGGCAGATCGTCTCCTCCGAACGGGCGGTGGCGAGCTACATGGTCACGGCCGGTTCCGCGCTGGCGGCAACGCTGTTCAATCTGGTCTTCGGCCTCATTCTGGCCTGGGTGCTGGTGCGCTACGAGTTTCCCGGCAAGCGGCTGATCGATGCCATGGTGGACCTGCCCTTTGCCCTGCCGACAGCGGTGGCCGGCATTGCGCTGACCACGCTCTTCGTGGAAACCGGCTGGATCGGGCAGTTCCTTGCGCCTTTCGGCATCAAGGTCGCCTACACGCCGCTCGGCATCATGGTGGCGATGGCCTTCACCAGCCTGCCCTTCATCGTGCGCACGGTGCAGCCGGTGCTGGAGGATCTTGATCCGGCACTGGAGGAAGCGGCCCAGTCGCTCGGCGGCTCGGATGCGCGGATTTTCCGCAATGTGATCCTGCCGCTGCTGACCCCGGCGCTGCTGGCGGGCACCTCGCTCGCCTTTGCCCGCAGCCTTGGCGAATTCGGCGCCATCATCTTCATTGCCGGCAACCAGCCGTTCCAGACCGAGATCACGGCGCTTCTCGCCTTCATCCGGCTGGAGGAATACGAATATCAGGCCGCCGCCGCCATCGCCTCGGTCATGCTGATCACCGCCTTTGTCATGCTGGCCATCACCAACCTGCTGCAGGCCCGTGCCCTGCGCTACATGTCGAGGGGCTGAGCCATGGCCTATGCCCATACCTCCCGCAAGCCGCCCCGCGTCGGCGACAGCCCGGCCATCCGCCGCACGCTGATCGGCATCGTGCTGGGCGTTGGCGCCATCGTGCTGCTGGCGCCGCTGCTCGTCATCTTCGCGCAGGCCTTCAGCAAGGGCTTCGGCTTCTTCGCGGCCACCATCGCCCAGCCGGACACGCTGCATGCCATCGGCCTGACGGTGCTGACCGCGCTCATCGCCGTGCCCATCAACACGGCCTTCGGCATTGCCGCCGCCTGGGCCGTCACCAAGTTCGACTTTCCCGGCAAGCGGCTGCTGATCGTCGTGATCGAGATTCCCTTCTCCATCTCGCCCATCGTGGCGGGCGTCGCCTATATGTTCGTCTATGGGCTTCAGGGCCTGTTCGGGCCGATGCTGCAGTCGGCAGACGTCAAGATCCTCTTTGCCCTGCCGGGCATCGTGCTTGCCTCCATGTTCGTCACCGCGCCTTTCGTTGCGCGCGAACTGATCCCGCTGATGCAGGCGCAGGGGCGTGATCTGGAAGAGGCGGCGACCTCGCTGGGCGCTTCGGGCTGGCGCACCTTCCTGACGGTGACGCTGCCGAACATCCGCTGGGCGATGCTTTATGGCGTGGTGCTGTGCAACGCCCGCGTCATGGGCGAGTTCGGCGCGGTTTCCGTGGTGTCGGGCAATATCCGCGGCCAGACCAACACGCTGCCGCTGCATGTGGAACTGCTCTACCACGACTACAACACGGCTGGCGCCTTTGCGGCGGCCGCCATTCTCACGGTGCTGGCGCTGGTCACAATCATCGCCAAGCTGCTTCTGGAACGCGTTGGTGCAGGCCGTGCCTCTCGCCCGGCGCTTGCCGGTGCTCCGCTTTCCGGTGATCAGGCCAAGGGTGAAAAGCCATGAAAATCGTCCTCGACACTGTGGTGAAGACCTTCAACACCTTCCGCGCGGTGCGCGGTGTCTCGCTGGAAATCGAAAGCGGCGAGTTGGTCGCCCTGCTCGGACCTTCAGGCTCCGGCAAGACGACGATCCTGCGCATGGTGGCGGGCCTGGAATATGCCGATGAGGGCCGCATCCTCTTCGGCACGGAAGATGCCACAAACATCCCCGTGCGCGACCGGGGTGTGGGCTTCGTGTTCCAGCACTACGCCCTCTTCCCGCATATGACCGTCGCCGAAAACATCGCCTTCGGCATGAAGGTCTCCAAGACCCGACGCAGCCGTCAGGAAATCGCGGACCGGGTGGCGGAACTGCTGTCGCTGGTGCGTCTTGCCGGTCTTGGCGACCGCTTCCCCTCGCAGATTTCCGGCGGCCAGCGCCAGCGCGTCGCTCTGGCCCGGGCGCTCGCCGTTGACCCGAAGGTGCTGCTGCTGGACGAGCCTTTCGGCGCGCTCGACGCCAATGTGCGCCGCGACCTGCGCCGCTGGCTGCGCGAGATCCATGACGAGCTGGGCATCACCACGCTGTTCGTCACGCACGATCAGGAAGAGGCGCTGGATCTGGCCGACCGGGTGGTCATCCTCAATGAAGGCCGCATCGAGCAACAGGGCACCCCGCGCGATGTCTGCCGCACCCCGGCCTCGCCCTTCGTCACCCGCTTCCTCGGCGATGCCAACCGCTTCACCGGCGAGGCCCGCGATGGCGCGCTGCTGGTGGATGGCCAGCCGGTGGGCACCAGCGGAGAGGCGAGCGGGCCGGTGGAAATCTACGTCCGCCCTGCGGATCTTGGCTGGCAGAGGGAAGCGGACGGCGGCATCCCCGCCACCGTGCAGCGCGTCATCGACCATCCGGGCGGCCGCCGTCTGATCGTCCGCGCCACCGGCAACGGTGCGCCGGAAGAGGCTCTGGAACTGGAAGTGCCGTCGACTACGGATGTCAACGCCGGCGAAACCGGACGCCTCACCATCCGCAAGGCCGACATCTTTCCGCTGGCCGGGCTCTGAGCTTCAGACCCGCCGGGCCTCAGCGGCCCAAGCCTTCAACGGGCGGTCAGAACCTCGCCGCAGGTCTTCGGCAGGGCGGCAAGGGCCAGCGGGCGTTTCTTCTGTACGGGGGGCGGCTTGCCGGTTTCCGGATCGATCTTCGGCACCCAGGGGCCGTCCGCCAGCCAGGACGTCAGTTCCGTGCCGCAGCCGTCGCCCTGCGGCGGCTCGTCCTGATCGGCACAGCCCACGCTGCCCGCCGGGCAGGACATGCGCACGTGGAAATGATAGTCGTGGCCCCACCAGGGCCGCACCTTGCGCAGCCAGGCCCGGTCGCCGGTTTCGAACTGGCACAGCGCCTTCTTGATCGCCGGATTGACGAAGATGCGCGCAACGCGCCGGTCTTTTGCCGCAAGGCGGATCAGTGCGGCATGGGTATCCGTCCAGCGCTTCGGGTCCACGCTGCGGTCTGCGCCTGCCACATCCTGCGGCTGCTTGACCATGGAGATGGCGGAGATGTTTTCCCGCTCGTCTCGGCTCAAGACCCGGTCCGGCATCGGCGTCAGCCAGATATCCGCATCCAGGCCGATCTGGTGGCTGGAGTGGCCGGAGGTCATCGGCCCGCCGCGCGGCTGGGACAGATCGCCCACCAGCAGCCCGCGCCAGCCCACCTTCGGGGCCTTCGTCGCGAAGTCTTCCAGAAAGCTGATCAGCGCCGGATGGCCCCAATTGCGGTTGCGCGACAGGCGCATGACCTGCCAGGAGGGGCCATTGATGGGCAGGGCCGAGGCCCCTGCCAGGCAGCCCTTGGCATAGGAGCCGATGGCGCGGGAGGCGAGCGGCGCCGGGTCTCTCATGGCACCGAAATAATCCTTGGCCGGAGCATTGGGATCCAGATTGCGCGGCAGCCGTGACGCCGCCGCCTCGCGTGCGGCCGGCTTTGCCACAGGCGTGCCGGAGGCTTCCACCACCTGGGCAGCGTCAAACAGGCCGGAAAGCCCCAAAGCGGCGAGGGCAAAAGCAAGACGCCGGGCCGCAGTTGGCCGGGGAACACAGGAAAGATAAGCCATGAGCACTGAAATCCGTGGCGCGGGCCATGATGACCCTTGCCGGTGAATCTCAACAGAGTCGGGCGCTGAGGGCAAGCCTGCCGCGATCACGGACATGTCAGCGACCGCTTTCGGGCCGGTCTTTCATGTGTCCTTTTAGCCCCCTTTTCAGGCCGCTTCCCGCTCCTTTCCGGCAGTCGTGCCGGCCTCCTCAGCCTCTTCGTAGCTGGCTGCAATCAGTGCCGCCAGTTCATCCAGCACCAGCGTCTGATCGCGGATGATCCGGTCGGCCGCGCCGTTGAGCAGGATGAGATTGCCGGGCCGGCCATTGTCCATCTCCTCGGCTTCCGGCGGCAACTCGCCGTCAAAGCGGTAATAGGCGGGGCCGTCGAGATCGGCGAAAACCTGTTCCGCCAGACCGGCGGTGGCGGCCGCATGCCCGTCCTGCAGCACCGAGAGCAGCGGTGCGCCGTTCGACGGCAGCATCCAGCCGAGCGCGCCCCAGCGGCAGGCAGGCCCGAATTCGAAGGCCCGTCCGCCGGCATGGCCGGTGCCCAGCGAAATCACCACGATATCTTCTGCAGCCCAGCCCATGCGGCGGGCCTGCGCATAGGCGGCCAGCGCCGGATTGCCGAGCATGGCCGAGCCGCTGATCATCGCCTCGTTGCAGCCCCGGGTGAGATTGTCGATGCGGGCAGGCTCAAAGAACGACGGCTCGGCCATGGAGGCGCGCACCGCTTCCCAGAAGTAATAATCATCCGGCCGCGCCCCATCGGTCCCCGGCGCGCTGGACATCATCACCAGATTGCGCCGTTCGATGTCATAGGCCGGCAGCATCACATGGGTGAGGGCGCTGGCCATGGAGGTCCAGCCGAACCGGTCCTTCAGCATCCGCTCCAGCGGGCGGGCATCATAGCGCTCGTCGAAGAGGCCAAGCGGGTTGGTGACAAAGCGGCCAAGGCGCTTGCTGAAGCTGTAGGTGAACAGCTCGCGCGCCTCGACCTCGAAGAAATGGCGCAGGTCCGACAGGGTGCCCGCCGCTTCTCCCCCGGCGCCGCCGTTGCGCGGCGCGGCGAGGGCCGCAGCAACAAGGCCGCTGGCAGAGGTGCCGCAAATCAGGCTGAAAATCTGGTGCAGGGGCCGGGTCACGCCCGCACGGCGCAGGCGCCCGTCGAGAGCCTCAAGAATCCGCAAGGGGATGATGCCTCTGATGCCGCCGCCGTCCATGGACAGGATGAAATGCTTCGCCTTTCTGCTCACCGCAGGCCTCCTTGGTCTTCTCCCCGGCCAACAGATCCCTCTCCCCCGAGTGAAGATCACTGCCGGGCGCTGTCCCGTACCCGGCGGTGAGTGTTGACGAGGATTGCGACGAAGGGAAGGCGGAAGACGGCGTGTTTTCCGTGCCGCTTGCGCAAGGTCAAGGTTCTGTCATGGGCGGATGCTACCAAAACGGCGGAGGTGCGCCATGGATGAGCATGATATGACCGCCGTAAAATCTGCCGCTGATGCAAAGCCTGCAACTGCCCGCAAGAGCCCGGCCCGGACACGCAAGCCTGCGGCGTCAAAGCCGAAGGCGTCAGAGGGCACGGTGCCGCCCGCAGATCCTGCACTGGTGGAGTTGCAGGCAGATGTGGCCCAGCTTGCCGCCTCCGTCGCCGCAGATGGCGCTGCACTGGCCACGCGTTGGGACGGCTGGGTGGAGACGCCGGAATTTGCCCCGAGCGCGGCGAACCTCTCGCATTATCTTGCCCTGCGGCACAGGGATCTGCGGTCGCTGCAAAGGCGGCTGATGGCGGCGGGCCTGTCCTCCCTCGGCCGGGCGGAGAGCCGCGTGATGCCAACGCTCCATGCGGTGGAGCGCCTGCTGGGCGCTGCCACGGGACAGGGGCTGGCGGCATCCGCCTCTTCCGCGGCGCAGGTTGAACACTTCTTCGCCGGTGAGGAGCGCATCCGGGAAAGGGCCGATGCTCTGCTGGGCGCCTTGCAGGAAACGCGCCCGGCACGGCTGCTCGTCACGGTTCCGGGTGAAGCTGCCGGTGATCCCTCCTTCTTTATTAAGCTGGCTAATCTTGGTGTGGAAGCGGTGCGCATCAACTGCGCCCATGATGGGGAAAGCGCCTGGGCTTCGATGATCGCCCATGTGGAGGCCGCCGCCCATGCCACCGGCCGCCGGATGAAGGTGATGATGGATCTGCCGGGCCCGAAAATCCGCACGGGAGCCCTGAAGAAAGGCAAGAACGGCAGCCGGGTCTTCCCGGAAAGTGAACTGGCTGTGGTGCGTCCGGGCCACCTTGACGCGGCGCCGCGCAAGCTGCCGGCGATCGAATGCGAGCTGGGTCAGGCCCTGGAAGCGGCCGAGCCGGGGCACCGTGTCTTCATCGATGACGGCAAGCTGGCCGCAACCGTTCTGTCGGCACAGGACTGGGGGCTGGTGCTGGGCATCGACACCGGTCCTGAAATCGAAGGTTACAAGCTGAAGCCCGAGAAGGGCATCAACTTCCCCGACAGCGATGTGCTGGTGCCGGCCCTGACCGCCGATGACCGGGACTTGCTGCCCTTTGTGGCGCGTCATGCGGACGGGGTGGAGTTCTCCTTCGTGCAGACCCCGGAAGACGTGGAAGAGCTGCAGGCAGTGCTTGCCCGGGAACGCCCGGAAGACTGGCGCAGCATCGGCCTTGTCCTGAAGATCGAGACCCGCCGCGCCGTGCGCAACCTGCCGGACATGCTGGTGCGCGCAGCCGGGCGCCAGCCCACCGCCGTGATGATCGCCCGCGGCGACCTTGCGGTGGAAATCGGCTTTGCCCGGCTGGCAGAGATGCAGGAGGAAATCCTCTGGCTCTGCGAGGCCGCGCATGTGCCGGTGATCTGGGCGACGCAGGTGATGGAGAGCCTGATGAAGACCGGGATCGCCTCACGCGGGGAAATGACCGACGCCGCCATGGCCGCACGCGCCGAATGCGTCATGCTCAACAAAGGCCCGCATCTCTTCCGGGGCATTGCCGTGCTGGAAGGGCTGCTGACGCGCATGGGTGGGCACATGCACAAGAAGGCCCACCTGCTGCGCAGCCTGCAGAGCTGGTAGGCTTCATCTTGGGTTATCAGCCTGGAGACGCCAGCACCTTGTAGAAGAAGGTGCAGCCCTCCGGCTCACCGCTCTGCGGGTGATTGGCATAGGCAGGAATGCGGCCGAGGATCTGGTAGCCGAGCTTGAGATAGAGCTGTTCGGCTGAATCGCCTTCGCGGGTATCGAGGGTGATGAGGCTGCGGCCCCGCTCGCGGGCCAGCCGCTCCACCTCATGCATCAGGGCTTCTGCGATGCCACGGCGGCGGAAGTCCGGATGAACCAGCAGCTTGCGCACATCGGCCCGGTGCGGCTGGTTGGGCGGGGTGTCGCAGGCCAGCTGCACCGTGCCGGCAATGCGGCCCTCCACAACGGCCAGCAGCAGATCGCTGTCGCCGCTGGCGACGGACGGGGCCACCTTCTGTTCAAAGAAACGGCGGGCGTCCTCCCGCGTGAAGGGTTCCACAAAGCTGACGCTGGCCCCGCCGCTGACGCAGCCGAAAAGCACGTCTGCAAGGCCATCAAGGCATGCATCATCCAGCTGCGCCGGGCTGCGGCGCAGGTCAAGGGTCATACCGGACAAGGAAGATCTCCTACGTAGGGGGGCTTGTACCAAGGCTTTCGATGCTGGCGCATCACGCCTTGAAATTGCTCAGGTGCCGCACGGGCTTGACCAACTCCCGATGAGTCAAGCTCATCGGGAGTTGGTCTCAAACCATGAAAATCAGGTAGCAGGCGCCGGTGTCTGCCGGCGTTTCGAAGCTGTTGCCGCCATAGAGCTGGAACCGCAGGCAATCCCCCGGCGCAAGCTCATGCGCCTCGCCTTCGAGTGTCACGGTCAGCTTGCCATCCAGCATCACCAGATGGTGCTCAAGGCCGGGGCGGGGAGGGGCCTCATAGGTGATGGAGGTGCCGGGCGGCAGAACGGATTCCAGCACCTCACCCGACAATGCGCTGGTGGGCGGAGAGATGACACGGCGGCGGTGGCCGGTTTCCGGGTCCGTCCAGACGGGCTGGGCCTCCCGCCGCACCACGGCGGGAAAGGCATCCTCCGCCATCTGCATCAGCCGCGACAGGGTCAGCCCATGCGCCGTGCAGAGCTTGGCCAGAACGGCCGTGGTCGGGCTGACTTCGGCATTTTCCAGCCGTGACAGGGTGGCGCGGCTGACGCCGCTGAGGGCCGCCAGCTGATCAAGCGAAAACCCCTTTTCCTGGCGCAACTGGCGCAGGCGCTGGGCAATCTGCTGATCAAGTTCAGCCTGGTCTGATTTCTTGTTTTCCATATTCGGGATTAAATCCCAAATATGGAAAATCGTCAAGCAGGGATGAGGGCCGGCTTGAAAAAACTCAGCAGGCCGCTTCCAGAACGCGCTCTGCCGTGCCGCTCAGGGGCACGGCCAGCGGCGTTTGCTCAACACCGGTCGAAGACAGGCGGTAAAGATGCCCCTGTTCCACCGGCCGCCAGCGCGCGCAGGCGCCTTCCAGCGGCTCCGAGGCAAAGGCGCGGCCGCCATGGTCCAGGCATTCGGAGATGTAAAGCGTGGGCGCTGCCGCATCGTCGGCGTAGCGGAAGGCGAAAAGCTCCGTGCCTTCGGTGAAGACACAGGTGAGCCGGATGGGCTTTTCGCCCGTGGTCCGCCGGGCGGCTATATCCAGCACCTGCGAGAGCGTCAGATCCAGCGCCGCGCGCGGGTTCTGTTCCAGGCCGTTGGTCAGGAGCAGCAGGAAGAAGAGTTCGGAATCCGTCGTGCCACGGCGCAGCGCGTAGAAATCCTCATTGATGAGCATTTCCATCTCGCGGCGGATGCGGGCGAAATCACCGATGTTGCCATTGTGCATGAAGGCCCAGCGGCCATGGGCGAAGGGATGGCAATTGTCCCGTGACGTCGCTCCTGTCGTCGCTGCGCGCACATGCGCCAGAAACAGCCGCGACGTCACCAGCCGGCAGATGCTCTGCAGATTGGTGTCGGCCCAGGCCGGCAGCACATCCTTGAACAGGCCGGGCTCTGCTGCATGGCCATACCAGGCAATGCCGAACCCGTCGCCATTGACCCTGAGCTTTGCCTCCTGCGCATCCAGGCTCTGCACGAGCAGGGAATGCCGGGGCTTGGCAATGATGTTTTCGAGCGGGATCTCGGTTCCGAGATAGGCAGCCAGACGGCACATGGTTGGGGACGGCCTGTAAACTGTTGCGACAGGGAGGGAATGGGCGGCAGCCAGCGAAGCAACCTTCCAATCCCGGCAAGATTAAGGACACTGAGCCGGGATTGGATACGGATTTTCCGTCAGGATCCGTCCTATCCTGGGGAATCGTCCCACCCAAGCATTAACACTTCGATATTTTTCGCCCCCGCGGGGAGATTGGGCCGCGCGTTCCAGAGCGGAATGGGTCAGGTGTATTGCGCAATGCCCCGGCCGAAGGACCAGCAGTCACGCGGCACTTCGATGAGGGAGACCATCACATCGTCATGCAGGACGCCGGCCTTGCGGCCGAGCTTGTCGCAGATGGCCTTGTAGAGGTTCTTCTTCATCTCGACGCTGCGGGTGTTGCTGACGGTGATCTGGATCAGCAGAAAGGCATCACTGCGCTCCATCTCGGGGAACGAGCCAAAGAAGAAGTCCTCCCGCGTCTTTTCATTGAAGACCATGTACTGGTCGTCATGAGGGATGTCGAAGCGGGTCATCAGCGCCTCATGGATGCATTCCATGATGAGCTGTTTTTCCTCGGCGCTGCGGCCGGGAAGCGAGAAGATCTGTGTGACCGGCATAATCGTTTCCTCCGTTTCAATCCTCCCCGGCCCGGCCCCCCAGCCCCCGAAAGATTGGTTAATGATGCGTTAATCTTTTCCCCCGAAACTCCACTTCAGATTCGCCGCCCGCAGCCCAGGATGGAGCCCGGAATGCAGCTTTCGATCCAGACGACGACAACCTCCGCCAGCCTGCTTTCCGTGACCCAGTCCTCCGCTGGTGCGTCCGGCAACCCGGCGGCAGGCAAGGCTGGCTCCGGACCTTCAACCAAAGATAGCGCAAGTACTTCTCTTCTGGAAGCTGCAGCCAAAAAAGCTGAAGAAGATGCTGTCGTCATCAATGCCCTGCGCGACGCTGCGCAGAAGGGCAAAACTGACGAAAAGGAAAGCGGGAAAAAATCTCTCGCCAGCATTGAAGATTATACGGATACCGCCAACAAGATCCGTTCGGCCATCGGTGAGAATGCGAGCGGCAGCTCCGGTTCCGCGTCTGTTGCCTACGAAAGCGCAACCATTACGGAGACCCTGATCGAAGGCGAGATCGGCGGCCAGAAGATTTCTGCCTCCTTCGTGTCCTATGACCGCGTTTCCTATGACAGCGCGACCGGCCTTTCGGCCCGTTCCGCCAGCTCAGGCAGCATCAATGTCAGCGGCAACGGCGTCTCCTCCAGCTACCAGAGCGCGTCGGTTTCCTCGCTCTATGCCGGCACGCGCGAACAGATCGGCACGCTTCTCTCCAGCGCCGCCTGAGGCCTTCCTGCCCGGCCAGCATCCGTAATGCTGCGGACCGGGCCGCTGCATCGAAGCCTTGAGCCTGCCGTCCTGCTCGGGTACACCCGGACAAAAGAGGCTTCGGCGGCCGGTTTCAGGGTGACTTCAGGTGGATAATCTCAAGGCGGAACTTCTGCGCGGTCTGTGGTACGTGGCCTGTCCGGGTGCGGAGATCAAACCCGGCGCGATGACCGGCAAGAAGCTGATGGGCGACATGGTGCTGCTGGGCCGGGACAAGGCCGGCAAGGTGTTCGCCCTGCGCGACATCTGCCCGCATCGGGGCATCCCCCTGCGCCACGGCAAGTTCGACGGCGAGACCGTGCAATGCTGCTATCACGGCTGGCGCTTTGATACGGATGGCGTCTGTGTCGATATCCCCTCCACCCACGAAGACCAGACCATCGACTTTTCCAAGATCACCTGCGGCGCCTATCCCGTCGTGGAGCAGCAGGGGCTGATCTGGGTCTATTTCGCCGCCAATGGCGAAAGCCCGGCGGAAGGCCGTCAGCCGCAGCCGCCGATGCTGCCGGACTTTGCGGTGGAGCAGGGCCCGGCCCTGCACATCATGCAGCACTTCGTCTGTTCGGTGGACCATGCGGCCCTCGGCCTGATGGACCCGACCCACGCGGCCTTCGTGCATACCTCCTGGTGGTTCAAGAAGAACGCTGCGAAGCTGCGCCCCAAGCGCAAGCTGTTCGAGCCGTCCGAACTGGGCTGGGCCATGGTGCGCCACAAGCTGCCGCCGCAGAACATTGCCTACAAGCTGCTGGGCGATGATGTGACCACGGAAATCCGCTACATGCTGCCGGGCCTGCGCATCGAGCATATCAAGGGCTCGAAGCACTCCGTCGTCGGCCTGACCACCATCACCCCGGTGAGCGAGGACGAGACGGAAGTGCGGCAGATGTTCTGGGCCAGCATGGGCTGGATCGGGCCGTTCAAGCCGCTGATCCGCCACCTGATGAATGTCTTCCTCGGTCAGGACCGCCGTGTCGTCATCCAGCAGCGTGAGGGGCTGGAGTACAATCCCAAGCTCATGCTGATCAATGATGCAGATACGCAAGGGCGCTGGTGGATGCAGCTGAAGCGGGAATGGTCCGCCTCACAGGCCGAGGGGCGCGCATTCGTCAATCCGGTGCGTGGCCGTGAGCTGCGCTGGATGAGCTGAGAGGCAGCTGGCATCTACTCATGACTTCGCGAACGCCAGATTTATACCAAGGCGCTGAGATGCTGACGCATCACGCCTTGAAATTGCTCAAGCGCCGCACGGGCTTGACCGGCTCTCGATGAGTCAAGCTCATCGAGAGCCGATATTAGTCTATAGATTAACATTTGACCGACTTTGTATCAGGTAATAATATTATAGATCAAATTATAATTATGTTTCTGCTTATTTCAATATTTAACAGGATTTTCTTTCGAGTTTTTCATGCCCAGCGCAGTTCGAAAAAGGTCTATTTGGCATGATGTACCCGTTTTGTAAAATATAGATTTTAGCTGCGTTCGTACTGTCTCTCTTTTTACGTTATGTATTTCGGCGATTTTAGCTATGGTGTTGCCGGATAATATTCCGGATAAGACTCTGATTTCTGCGGGCGATAACCGGTATGCGGCGGCAATTTCCAGCGGTGTAGGTCTAAAATTTGCCGCTGTCGCATCAAACAGAATCGCAACGACAGGACCAGCGAAAAACTCTGCTGCTTTACTTGCGCCAAGCCTGACCATCCTGAGGTCGGTTCTGGGGCATGTGAATGTTCTGCTTTTTACGAAACTGCGCCGAATCAAAGTCTCCAGTGCGTCCTGAAGTTCGCTTTCCCGAAAACGGAGCCTGCCCTGTGGGCAAAGGTCAGCCGGTATGCCGCGTGCAAGAGCGCGCTCCCCTTCAGTTGAAGCTTTGATGATTCTCATATTTTCATCAATCAATATGAAGCCCATGCGGTTCGCATGCGCGGCACCTTCAGCAAAATCGGCGGCGGAATCATAAAATGCTTCAGATCTGTAATATCTAAAAGCCCTCTGAAGGTGTGGTGACAGGCGAGTTAAAGTGCAGGCTCGAAGCAGATTTCTGTCTGTATTTGTATCTTCAGTAAGTAAGCTCAAGAGAAAATAATACTTATCGTCTGAGAATAGTGTTAGGCCAATGCCTGTTTCGAGTTTGTGATTTCTGAAGTAATCATTATAATACTCGCTGCGGACAAACTCCCCTCTGTCCACGATATGCTCGCCGATGATGCCTTTTCCTATAGGTGTAGCGGCTACCTTTTTCATCCATGGATTTTTCTCGTTGTAATACAGGGTGTATTCCTCAAGAGCCTTTTCTCTTCCTCGATGGCCTGCCACAAATGCTAGATCACCTGTCTGGCTTCTGAAATCATGATAAAAGAAAGTCGCTAGGGAGCCAGGAATAGAGGCGCAAATCCTGTCGAGAAATACTTGCCAATCAACCTCGCCAAGCAGCGCCGCGTAGATGGTATCGATCAGTTCGTTTTCGAGATCTTCAGTATCCCACAAAGCCCAAACTCCACATAATACCAAGGCGCTGAGATGCTGACGCATCACGCCTTGAAAATGCTCAAGCATCGCACGGGCTTAACCAATGCCCGATGAGTCAAGCTCATCGGGCATTGGTATAAGCTGTCGGATTTTTTACCTGCTCTAGCTTTTATGTTCGGCATTATGAGGGCGCATCTTCGCTCTGAACAGAGCCAGACGCTTCATTCATGTAAAAATGCGTGTCTTGCCGGAACTGAGGTTGGATGGCCTAGCGGCGCTCTCAAGGCACAGGAGGAAGTTTGCAGGGCGAGACCTCATCATACCAAGGAGCTGAGATGCTGACGCATCATGCCTTAAAATATTGGTCAAGCCCGCAGCCATGTGGCACTACACTTTAAATGTAGCGGCTAGCTGAGATGAGTTTATGCGATGTCAACGTAATAACTAATGCCCTCATATTGGTACTGAGGAAGTGTTACCTCCACTTGGTTCTTTTCATCCTGACTTGCGGTATAAAAATGGGTTCCGGTCTGCGTGTTCAGGAAGCGGTGCAGTCCCAGACGGCCTTGATTTGCTTCTGCATATGCATAGTAAGCGATGCCTTCGTAATTTAGGCCTGGTAGATTTGTGATTACGCTATCGCGTTCCTCCAAGCTGGCGGTGTAAAAATGGGTGCCGGTACTGGTATTAAAGAAACGGAATACGGCCGTACCCGTTTCCGCACTGGCGTTTGTGTCAAAAGCATTGCCTTCAAATACAAAGCCCTGTCCTCCTCCCCGCAATCCATCGCGTTCCGCTGGCACCGCTGTATAAAAATGAGTGCCAGTGAGGGTGTTGAAGAAGCGCGCGACATCTGACAAACCATCATGGGCACCAGTTAGAAGTTCTTTGGGGGCTGCTGGGAGCAAGTTGTTAAAGTGTTCTGATGGTTTATAATAGAAGTAATTGACGCGTCCATCTGCGTCTCCAGTGTGCTGGAAGTGGGATAGCCAACGAATATCGCCATTCTCGCCGAGGAAACTTGCCTGAAACAATCCGTCTGTCATACCTAATTGCTCAAGGCTCCTAGCTTGGAAGTGGTTTGTTCCATCATTGAGCCATATCAACGGGTTGCCTTGAGGAGAAGGTAGTATAAAATCAGTTGTTCGAATTATGTCGAGCCAGCCGTCCGAGTTGATATCGACGAGCCGGGCGCCATATATTTCTGATTCAGTCTCGAAGCCGCCGGGGAAAAATTCCGTTGTGCGATCCAAGTAACCGCGAGCTCCATCATTAATAAGAAGTTGGAGAGCGCCAGGTTGGGCAAGGTCTTTTCCGCCAGCATTGAGAATGTCGACCCGCCCATCATTGTTGAAGTCGTAGATAATGAACTGGTGCGGCAGCCGGACAGAATTGGTCTCAAAAGGCAGCAATGTCACGTTGTCATCCGAGTAGTGTCCTGTGGATGATCCCCAATAGACCCTGCTTGGGATTAATTCACCGCCGAGCAGAAGATCTTGATAGCCATCGCCATCAAGATCCGCGAAATCAACAGTTAGGAACTTCTCCCTATTGGGGATTCCATTGACGACAGAAGCGGGCAATCGTGCTGTGTCCAGGGCAAAGTTTCCATTTCCGTCGTTCAGCAGAAGGTAAGGTCCGATCTGCTGCTGACCGTAAATATTCGCCACGTAAATATCGAGGTCACCGTCATTGTCGATGTCAGCTGCCGCAGCTCCGTGAGAGAAATCTGCCAGCGCCGGTATCCGGTAGCTGGCGTCGATAAATGTGCCATTTCCTGTGCCTAAGAGCAGCCTGTTCGGCTCGCCGGGGAAGGGGTTGGTGTCGTAGCCGTGGCTTGCGATAAACAGGTCGGCAATACCGTCGCCGTTGAAATCTCCACTTGCAAAACCACGCGGATGAGTCGTCAGGAAGTCGGAACCGTCTGTCATGGGATTGGTAACTGTGAAGGAGCCATCGGCATTCTGTCGGTAAAGGCGCAGAGGCGCTGTGCCAATCGGCTCAGGAGGGAAAATGAGTCCGAACGAGAGGAGGTCTTCCAGTCCATCACCGTTCACATCCTGGATGAGCCACTGCCGCAATCCGTTGTGGCTGAGGTGGCCATTGTTCAGTTCACCCCAGATGGTCTCAAATGCCTTTGCCATATCTGCCCTGTTCCCTCAGAAAATGAACGCCGCCGTCGCTCAACTTTGGGCTGGATCTGGTAGGTCGCATATCCCCCGCGAGGGGGAAAAGTGTGCTCGAGTGACGAAATAGTCCGGGTAGTCCTTCTAACTGAGCATGTTGCAGCAGCAATTCAGCGGGCTTCCGCGGTTTTGTGCAGTTTCTGGTTGCAACTCTGTACGGCGAGTTCAGAATAAATTAGCCGGATAATAATAATTATTTTTTAAAAACAATTATATAATACCATAATTATTATTATTCTTAATAATTCTTGTTTCGCATGATCTTCATGCTTCCTACAAGAAACTGTCACACAGGAGCACTAGGTTACGCCGAGCAAAAAGGGGTGGCCAATGCTGGAAGTCAGGGAAGTTACGCGTCTGTTCGGTCAGAAGGCCGCTGTGAACCGGATCAGTTTCGAAGTCACCGGTCCCGCCTTCGTCGGCATCATCGGCCGGTCCGGAGCGGGCAAGTCGACTTTCCTGCGTATGATGAACCGCCTGACGGATGCCAGTGCCGGTGAAATCCTGGTTGAGGGCCGCAATATCCTGGCGCTGAAGGGGGCGGCCTCGCGGGCCTGGCAGTCCCAGTGCGCCATGATCTTCCAGCAGTTCAACCTGGTGCCGCGCATGGATGTGGCCTCCAACGTGCTGCACGGCATCCTGAACCGCCGCTCCACGATCGAGACGATGTTCAGCCTCTGGTCCCGCGCCGATATTCTCAAGGCGCTCGAAATTCTCGACCGGCTTGGCATCGCCGAGCAGGCGCCGAAGCGGGCGGAGGCCCTCTCCGGCGGCCAGCAGCAGCGCGTCGCCATTGCCCGCGCCCTGATGCAGGATCCGAAGATCATTCTGGCTGACGAGCCGATCGCCAGCCTGGATCCCATGAATGCGCAGATCGTCATGGACACGCTGAAGAAGATCAACGTGGAAGACGGCCGCATGGTGATCGCCAACCTGCACACGCTCGACACCGCGCGGCGCTACTGCGACCGGGTGATCGGCATGCGCGACGGCGAAGTGGTGTTTGACGGCACGGCGGACGAACTGACTACCAGCGTTGCCCGCGAGATTTACGGAGCCGATGACAGCTTCAACGAAGCTGCCACCTCCACAAGCATTCCGGCGGATGCAAAGGCTGACGACCCGGCGTGGTCCCAGCCCGCCTACGCCGCCGCGATGGTGTCCTGACGGTCCCGGCCTGATTCCGGACCCAAGCCGGTTCAGGCCCCTATTCTGTGAAAATGGAGTTCTCATGAAGAAGCTGCTTCTGGCGACTGCCCTCTCGCTTGCCTGCACCACCGTTGCCGGTGCGCAGGAAAAGATCACCCAGTTCAACATCGGCATCCTCGGCGGTGAAAACGCCCAGGACCGCATGACCTCGAACGAGTGCTTCCGCGTCAAGGTGGAAGAAGCCCTCGGCGTTCCGGTCAAGCTCTTCACCCCGGCCGACTATGACGGCGTGATCCAGGGCATGCTCGGCGGTTCGATCGACTTCGCCGGCCTCGGCGCTTCGGCCTATGCCAAGATCTACCTGACCAACGCTGAAGCCGTTGAGCCGGTTCTGACCAAGCAGAATCTCGACGGCTCCACCGGCTACTACTCGATCGGTTTTGCCCGCAAGGACAGCGGCATCACCTCGATCGAAGACGCCAAGGGCAAGCGCTTTGCCTTCGCCGATCCGAACTCCACCTCCGGCTATCTGGTTCCGGGCGCAGAGCTGCAGAACACCTATGGCAAGCTGGACCAGTACTTCGGTGAAGTGCGTTTCTCCGGCGGCCATGAGCAGTCCATCGTTGGCGTCGCCAACGGCGACTTCGACGCCGCTGTGAGCTGGGCCGACGGCCTTGGCGAGTGGGAAGACGGCTACAACTCGGGCGCCTTCCGCAAGGCAGCTGACGCCGGCATCGTGGACATGAACGATCTCGTCGAGATCTGGAAGTCCAAGCTGATCCCGGAAGGCCCCTTCGTCATCCGCAAGGCTCTGCCGGACGACGTGAAGGCCAAGGTCACCGCCATTGCCGACACCATGTGGCAGGATGATCCCAAGTGCGCCTATGCCCTGTCGCATGGCGACGCCAAGGATCTGGTGCCGGTGACCCATGATGCCTACCTCGGCATCATCGCAGCCCGCAAGCTGCAGGAAGCCAAGTAAGCCTTCCGCATATCCATGCCGGGCTCCAGTGATGGAGCCCGGCACTCGCATTTTTCAGGGCACCATTTCAGGGCACCATGACCAATCTCGCGTACGGAGCTGATGGCGGCAGCCGCAAGGGCGTTGCCTCGCATCATGAAGCCTATCTGGAGATGACGCGGCGCAAGCGCCTTTATGGCGGCGTGCTGCTGCTGTTCTTCATCATGCTGTTCTCCTCCGGCTGGATCATGGCCGACGGGCGCAATGCCGGCGGCTTCTGGAACGGCCTGTCGCAGGTTTTCGACTTTCCCTCCGAAGTGCTGGCTGAGGCCTGGGCCAAGCGGGCGGTCCTGCCCGGCCTGATGGCCGATCATTTTGCCTCGCTGATCGAAACGGTGAACATCGCCGCCACGGCAACACTCATGGGCGCGCTGGCCGCCATGCTGCTGGCGCTGCTGGCCACCCGCAGCCTTGCCCGCTGGCCCCGTCTTGTGCCGCTGTTCCGCCGGATGATGGACGCCCTGCGCGCCATTCCGGAGATCGTCGTGGCACTGATGCTTGTCTTCATTCTCGGTGGCGGCCCCGTGCCGGCCGTCATCGCCATCGCCCTGCACACGGCAGGCGCGCTTGGCAAGCTCTTCTCGGAAGTGGCGGAAAACGCCGATCTGAAGCCGGTCGAAGGCCTCGCCTCCGTGGGTGCCTCCTGGATGCAGAAGATGTGGCTCGGCATCATTCCGCAGGTTTCGCCGAACTGGCTCTCCTATGCGCTGATGCGTTTTGAGATCAACGTCCGCGCTTCCGCCATTCTGGGCTTCGTCGGCTCCGGCGGCATCGGCTATGACCTGAAGATCGCCATGCAATGGGGCCAGGGCCGCTACGACGAGGTGGTGGCCATCTTCCTGATGCTCTTCGTGACAATCGTGCTGATCGACCGGCTGTCGGACCATGCCCGTCACAGGCTGGTGAAAGGACACTGACATGGCCACCATGGACATGCCGCAGACGGCGGACCTCAACAGCACCATCCTCACCCGCTTCCGTAACCACCGCATCGCAGCCTTCGCGGTGCCGGGGCTGATCCTGGCCTATCTCGCCTATGCGGCCTTTGCCTTCGATCTGGCGGGCCTTGCGCAGCGGGCAAGACTGGACAATGCGGCCATCCTGCTGGCGGACTTCTGGTCCTACAAGGTGCATGTGACGCGCGACAACCGCAACGGCGCCTTGTCCGTGGCCGTCGAAGGTGAAAACAAGGGCACCTATCCGGAAGGCATGCTGCCGGACTGGGTGACCAGTGACGGCACCACCACCGTGGTCGATCTGGGCGATGGCCATCTCGTCACCTATGACGCGGCCGGTGCGCGTTATGACGTGCCGGGGTATGGCGTCATCGATATCCAGCCCGAAGGCAATGGCCTGAAACTGACGGTCCCGCAGCCGCTGCCGGACTGGATCAATGCCTCGGATACCCGCGTGTCTGTGACGACCAAGGCCGGCCGTTTTGCCTATACCCGCTCCAAGGTGGAAACCTTCCGCTATTTCCCCGGCTGGGAGCTGTTCTTCTTCACCCTCGACAGCCCCTTCTACGGCAAGGGCCCGCTTGAGCTGATGAACCTTGCGCTCTGGGGCGAGCGGCTCAATCCGGAGCTGGCCAATGCGCCGGCCATGCTGCATGACTTCTGGACCAACCGGATGTGGCGGCATGGGGATGTGATGTGGGCCATGTTTGAAACCATGCTGATGGCTTTCCTCGGCACGGCTGGTGCCGCGCTGATCGCCTTCCCGCTCAGCTTCCTTGCGGCCCGTAACTTCAACCCGCTGGGACCGTTCCGCTTTGCCGCCCGCCGCGTGTTCGACTTCATCCGCGGTGTGGATGGCCTGATCTGGACCATCATCCTGTCGCGCGCCTTCGGCCCCGGGCCGATGACCGGTGCCCTGGCCATCATGATCACGGACACGGGCAGCTTCGGCAAGCTCTTCTCCGAAGCGCTGGAAAACATCGATGAGAAGCAGGTGGAGGGCGTGCGCTCCACCGGCGCCAATGCGGTGCAGCGCGCCCGCTTCGGCGTCATCCCGCAGGTGATGCCGGTGCTGCTCAGCCAGGCGCTCTACTTCCTTGAATCCAACACCCGCAGTGCCACGGTGATCGGCGCCATCGTGGGTGGCGGCATCGGCCTGCTGCTGACGCAGGCCATCCAGACCCAGCGCGACTGGGAAGAGGTGGCCTATTACATGACGCTGATCGTGCTGATGGTCATGGCCATGGACAGCCTGTCCGGCTGGCTGCGCAAGAAGCTGATCAAGGGCGAGTGAGCTGGGGCGAGTGAGCAGGGGCGAATACTACAAGATCCCGGTGAGGCAGCCTCACCGGGAGTGGGTATCAGATTGCAGAGCCGGCCGGCGGGGCGGCGGTGTCTGACAGCACCTTGACGACAAAGATCAGGTCCATCCACTGGCCGAACTTGAAGCCGACCTGCGGCAGGCGGCCTGTTTCGGTGAAGCCGAACCGGGCGTGCAGGGCGAGGGAGGCGGCATTATCCGCATCCACCGCGCCCACCAGCGCATGCAGCCCGGCGGCCTTGGCCCGCTCGATCAGCTCTGCCAGAAGCGCCTTGCCGGTGCCTTTGCCCTGCGCCGCCTTGCTGACATAGATCGAGTGCTCCATGGTCAGGTTGTAGCCCTCCTTGGCGCGAAAGGGCCCGTAGCTGGCATAGCCCAGCAAGCCGTCCGTCTCATCAACCGCGACGATCACCGGCAGGCCTGCGGCCTGACGGCCTTCCAGCCATTTGCGCCTGTCTTCCAGAGTGTCGAGGCGGTCGGTCCAGATGGCCCGAAGCTCCCGCACGGCGGTGTTGTGCAGGTCGAGAAGGGCGGGCAGATCTTCGTGAGTGGCGGGGCGCAGCTGCATGGCTCGGGTTCCGGATTGCATTAGATTTTCGTCTTCTATACCCTCTCAACGCAAAAGAAATTATCCCTTCCATAAGAAAATTCAATCGATGGACTTCGATCAGCTCCACACCTTCGACCGTGTCGTGCGCGATGGCAGCTTCACCCGCGCCGCTGCCCGGCTCAATGTCACGCAGGCGACCGTTTCCATGCGCATCAAGGCGCTGGAAGATGCGGTGGGCGGGTCATTGTTCCTGCGCGGGCGCAATGTGCGCCTGACGGATGTGGGCATCAGCTTCCTGCCCTATTGCCGGCGCATGCTGGGGGTGATGCAGGAGGCGCGCGAGGCGCTCAAGCGCGCCGAGCGCGGACGTGTCGCCATCGGTACGCTCAGCACCATGATCATGCCGCTGGTCAGCCGCGCGCTGCTACGGTTTCAGCGCCGTCATGCCGGGGTGGATGTGATCGTGCGCGATGGCCGCCACACACATGTGGCCACCATGCTGCATGAGCGCGAGGTGGATCTGGCCGTCATGTGCTGGCCCAACATCGATCCGTTGCTGACCCATGTTGAGCCGCTGTTCGTGCTGCGCGAGGATCTGCCGCTGGTGGCGGCGCCTGCCGTCGCGGAGCGGATCGGTGAGGCGCCGGACATGCAGGAGGCTCTGCGCCTTGCGCCGCGCTTCCTTAATCTGCGCTGGTGGCAGATCGCACCGGCGCGGATGACGTCGCTGACGCTGGCGGCCCCCTCCTGTGTAGAGCTTCCAACCGAGCCGGGGCGCTATCTGGTGGAGGCGGGCGAGGGGATCGGCTTCTTTGTCCGCTCATCCGTCGAGGCATCGCTGGCGGCGGGGCGTCTCGTCGAAATCCGCCCTGCCGACTTCGAGCCTCTGACCCGTGACATTGCGCTGGTGGTGCAGTCGCGCAAATCACTCGAGCAGGAAATGCTGCTCGACTTTGCCCTCGAAATTGCGGACGAAGCAGCCCGGTTCGGCACCATCCTGCGCCGTGATTTGCCGCCCCGGCCCGGGATTTGAGTCAAGTCTTCGCATCAGGGTTAAAAAATACGCCGGAAACCCATGCTTCAACCACTGCAATCCCCTTTGCGGAAGCCAAACGGAGTGGTAAACGGGCAAGCATGACGAGCCAGCCCATTTCCAATATTCGCAACTTCTCCATCGTGGCCCACATCGACCACGGCAAGTCCACGCTTGCGGACCGTCTCATCCAGATGACGGGCACGCTGACGGACCGGGAGATGACCGATCAGGTTCTTGACTCGATGGACATCGAGCGGGAACGCGGCATCACGATCAAGGCGCAGACCGTGCGCCTCGTCTACAATGCCAAGGACGGGCAGCAATATATCCTGAACCTGATCGACACGCCGGGCCACGTGGACTTCGCCTATGAAGTCTCGCGCTCGCTCGCAGCCTGCGAGGGCTCGCTGCTGGTGGTCGATGCCAGCCAGGGCGTGGAAGCCCAGACGCTGGCCAACGTCTATCAGGCCATCGACAACAACCACGAGATCGTTACCGTCCTCAACAAGATCGACCTGCCCGCCGCCGAGCCGGACCGGGTGAAGGAGCAGATCGAGGAAGTGATCGGCATCGATGCCACCGATGCGGTGATGATCTCCGCCAAGACCGGTCTTGGCATCGAGGACGTGCTGGAAGCCATTGTCACCCGTCTTCCGGCGCCGAAGGGCGACAGGGACGGGCCGCTGAAGGCCATGCTGGTGGACAGCTGGTACGATCCCTATCTGGGCGTGATGGTGCTGGTGCGCATCATCGACGGTACGCTGAAGCGCGGCCAGCGCATCCGCATGATGGGCACGAATGCGTCCTATGAAGTGGACCGCGTCGGCGTGATGACGCCGAAGTTCCTGCAGGTGGACCAGATCGGCCCCGGCGAGATCGGCGTTCTGACCGGTTCCATCAAGGAAGTCGCCGATACCCGCGTGGGTGACACGATCACCGACGAGCGCAAGCCCTGCGCCGAGGCGCTGCCGGGCTTCAAGCCGGCGCAGCCGGTGGTGTTCTGCGGCCTCTTCCCGGTGGATGCGGGGGACTTTGAGGACCTGCGCGCTGCTGTTGGCAAGCTGCGCCTCAACGACGCCAGCTTCTCCTTCGAGATGGAAACCTCTGCGGCGCTGGGCTTCGGCTTCCGCTGCGGCTTCCTCGGCCTCTTGCATCTGGAAATCATTCAGGAGCGCCTGTCGCGCGAGTTCGACCTCGACCTCATCGCCACGGCGCCTTCGGTGGTCTACCAGATGACCCTGACCGACGGCTCGGAAGTGGATCTGCACAACCCGGCGGACATGCCGGATGTGGTGAAGATCCAGGAGATCCGCGAGCCGTGGATCCGCGCCAACATCATGACGCCGGACGAATATCTCGGCGCCATCCTCAAGCTGTGCCAGGAGCGGCGCGGCGTGCAGGTGGATCTGGCCTATGTCGGCTCGCGTGCCATGGTCACCTATGACCTGCCGCTGAACGAAGTCGTGTTCGACTTCTACGACCGCCTCAAGTCCATCTCCAAGGGCTACGCCTCCTTCGACTATTCCTTGTCAGATTACCGCGAGGGCGACCTCGTCAAGATGTCGATCCTCGTCAACGAGGAACCGGTCGACGCCTTGTCGATGCTGATCCATCGCTCCCAGGCCGAGCGCCGTGGCCGTGCCATGTGCGAGAAGCTGAAGGATCTGATCCCGCGGCACATGTTCAAGATCCCGATCCAGGCCGCCATCGGCGCCCGGGTGATCGCCCGCGAAACCCTTGCTGCCCTGCGCAAGGACGTGACCGCCAAGTGCTACGGCGGTGACGCCACCCGCAAGCGCAAGCTTCTGGAAAAGCAGAAGGAAGGCAAGAAGCGGATGCGTCAGTTCGGCAAGGTCGAGATCCCGCAGGAAGCCTTCATCAAGGCTCTGAAGATGGACGAGTAAAACAAAATACCCGGCGAGCCTGCTCTGCCGGGTATTGTTTTAGTCCGCAAGGATCCGCCAAGGCATGGCGCCAGCGCCATGCCTTTTTTATTGTACCAAGCTCTCGATGCTGACGCATCACGCCTTGAAAAGGCCCAAGCGCCGCACGGGCTTGAGCAACTCTCGATAAGTCAAGCTCATCAAGAGTTGGTTTTACATCACGGCACCAACCTGCCAGGGCACGAACTCGTTGTCGCCGAGGCCGAGGGCTTCGGACTTCGACTTCTGGCCCGAGGCGACGGCGAGGATCATGTCGAGGATTTCCTCGCCCTTGGCTTCAAGGCTGATGCCTTTCGACAGCACGTCACCGGTGTTCAGGTCCATGTCTTCCGGCATGGCGTTGAACAGGATGTCGTTGGTGGCCACCTTGATGGTGGGGGCGGGCTTGGAGCCGAAGGCAGAGCCGCGGCCCGTGGTGAAGACCACCAGTTGCGCGCCGCCCGCGATCTGGCCCGTCGCCGACACGGGGTCATAGCCGGGGGTGTCCATGAAGACGAGGCCGGGTTCCGTCACCTGTGCGGCATAGTCGTAGAAGGCGGTCAGCGGCGTGGAGCCCGCCTTGGCAACGGCCCCCAGCGACTTCTCCAGAATGGTCGTCAGCCCGCCCGCCTTGTTGCCGGGGCTCGGGTTGTTGTCCATGCTGCCGTCGTTCATCTCGGTGTAATGCTCCCACCAGCGGATGCAGCCGATGAGATCATCCGCCACCTTCTGCGTGGCAGCACGGCGCAGCAGCAGCTGTTCGGCACCGTAGATTTCCGGCGTTTCCGACAGGATCACCGTGCCGCCAAGGCCGACGATCATGTCCGATGCCTTGCCAAGCGCAGGGTTCGCGGTGATGCCGGACAGGCCGTCCGAGCCGCCGCACTGCAAGCCGATGCGCAGGGCCGAGACAGGGCAGGGCTGGCGCTGTGCCTTGTTCACCTCGGGCAGGATCTCCAGCACCTTGGCCTTGATGGCCGCGATGGTGGCACGGGTGCCGCCGGTGTCCTGAATGGTCAGGCCGTGGAAATGGCCGGCGCCTTCCGCCCCGAAGGTGTGCTTCATGCGCGCGATCTGCATCACCTCGCAGCCGAGGCCGACGAAGACGGCCGCGCCCACGTTGGGGTGGGTGGCATGGCCCCACAGCACGCGCTGAAGGATGTCAAAGCCGCGCCCCTCGGAGGCCATGCCGCAGCCGGTGCCATGGGCAAAGGCGACGATGCCGTCCACATTCGGATAGTCTTCCAGCACGCCGGAGTTCTCCAGCTCGAAGGCTGCCCGGCGGATCACGGTGGCAGAGCAGTTCACCGTGGCGCAGAGGGCGATGAAATTGCGCGTGCCCACCCGGCCGTCCTTGCGAACATAGCCGTCGAAGGTGCGCGGGGCGGGCGAGGGCACGGCGGCCTTCGCCCGTTCCAGATCGGCACCGGTCTGATACTGCTGATCGTGGTCCCCGAAGGCGCAGTTGTGGGTGTGCACGTGCTCCCCGGCGGCAATGTCCTTGCTTGCCCGGCCGATGATCTGGCCGAACTTGAGGATTTCCGCTCCTGTGGGGATAGCGGTCAGGGCCACCTTGTGGCCCGGAGTGAGGGGTGTGGCGAGTGCCACACCCAACCCGAGAGGATCGCTGCCTGCGGCAAGGCGCTCCTTCACGATACCCACATTGTCGTCGGGATGAAGAACGATCAGCTGGCTCATGGCTTGCCTCGGTTACAGGGACTGCAAGGTCTTGCGGGCACCCTGGCTCAGCAGCAGGCCAAGGGCCTCTGCCACCGGGGCCTGCAGCTGGCTGGCAAGGGCGGGATCAAAGATCTCGCGCACACCCAGAAGGGCTGCCGCCTTGCCTTCCGCCGTTGCGGCGCTGTCGAAGAGCTCACGCAGGCGTGCGGCCAGCGGGTCCTTCACCTCGATCGGCGCGCCCGTCTCGTCCACACCGCCCACATAGCGCATCCACGCAGCCACGGCGAGCATCAGGCGCGGGCTGTTGCGGCCGGCCTTCAGGTTCTCGCCCAGGGTGGAGAGAATGCGCTGCGGCAGTTTCTGGCTGCCGTCCATGGCGATCTGCCAGGTGAGGTGGCGGATGCCGGTGTTGGCAAAGCGGGCCTTGAGGGCTGCCGCATAACCGGCGAGATCCACGCCCGGCGGCGGGGTCAGCGCGGGGATGATCTCCTCGCTCCACAGGCGGGTGACGAAACCGGCCAGAGCCTCGTCGGCCATGGTGTCGGCAATCGTCTTGTGGCCCGAGAGGTAACCCAGATAGGCGAGCGAGGAATGCGCGCCGTTGAGCATGCGCAGCTTCATGTGCTCGTAGACGGCAACGTCAGACACCAGCTCGACGCCAACGGCGCCGAGGTCCGGGCGCTCGCCGCCCACGAAGTCGTCCTCGACCACCCACTGGCGGAACGGCTCATGCACCACGAGGCCGTCTTCGTTACGGCCGGTGACGGCGGACAGGCGCTCGATGTCTTCCGGTTTGGTCGCCGGGACGATGCGGTCCACCATGGTGGAGGGGAAGCGGCCTTCGCGCTCGATCCAGTCCGCAAGGGCCGGGTCGATGAGGCGGGCGAGATCCAGCACCACGCCGCGCACCACCTTGCCGTTGTGGGGCAGGTTATCGCAGGTCATGACGGTGAAGGGGGCAAGGCCAGCGGCAAAGCGGCGCTGCAGGGCACGCACGAGATAGCCCGGCGCGGAGACGGGCAGGGCGTTGACCAGATCCTTCTGGATGTCCGGATGGGACTGGTTCAGGCGGCCGGTGCTCGGCTCGTGGCAATAGCCCTTCTCGGTGACCGTCAGGGTGACGATCTTCACATCGGGGCTGGCCATGGCGGCAAGCACGGCGTCCGGGCTTTCCGGGGCCACCAGCACATCACGGATGATGCGCACGTCGCGGCGGGTCTCCCCATCGGGACCCAGCTCCACGGCGGTGTATTCGAAATTGCGCGGTGCCATGCGGTCGCGCGTCGTGGGGCTCTGCAGCGAAACGCCGGTGATGGCCCAGTTGCCGCCGGAGCGGGCAACGGCTTCCTCGATGAAAATGGCACCATGGGCGCGGTAGAAGGCACCAAGCCCCAGGTGGACGATGCCCACCTTGGCATTCACGACACGTTCGATTTCCAGATCAGCGGGCAAGCCAGCCTCCGTCAACATTCAGCACTGCACCATGGATGTAATTGGCAGCCGGAGAGGCAAGGAATACGGCGGCTTCGCCGATGTCCGAGGCCTGGCCCCAGCGGCCGGCAGGGATACGCTCAAGGATGGCCTTGTTGCGCACCGGGTCCGCCCGCAGTGCTTCGGTATTGTTCGTTTCGATGTAACCGGGGGCGATGGCATTCACATTGATGCCCTTCGCCGCCCATTCGTTGGCCAGAAGCTTGGTGATGCCTGCAACACCATGCTTCGAGGCCGTGTAGGACGGCACCCGGATACCACCCTGGAATGACAGGAGCGAGGCAATGTTGACGATCTTGCCATTTCCTCCACGGCCAAGAACGGCCTTGCCGAAGGCCTGGCAGGTGAAGAACACGGCCTTCAGGTTCACGTCCATCACCTCATCCCAGTCGGCCTCGGTGAAATCCACTGCATCGGCGCGCCGGATGATGCCCGCGTTGTTGATGAGGATGTCCACCGGTTCGGCGGCGAACACGTCACGGGCGGCCATCGGGTCGGCGAAGTCGAGCACCAGTTCGCGCGCCTTGCCCTTGCTGCCAGCGATGAGGGCAACGGTCTCCGCGCAGGACGAGCGTCCCGCGCAGATGACGTCCGCCCCGGCGCGGCCAAGCGCCATGGCGATGGCCTGACCGATGCCCGTGTTGGCACCGGTCACAAGGGCGGTCTTGCCCTCAAGCGAGAAGGGGTTCACCGCAGATCCTCCATGGCGACCATTTCCACGTCCTTGTAGTCGACGTTGTCGCCGGCCATGGCCCAGATGAAGGTATAGCTGCCGGTGCCTGCGCCGCAGTGGATGGACCAGGGCGGGGAGACCACCGCATCCTCGTTCTTCATGACCAGATGGCGGGTTTCCTGCGGCTCGCCCATGAAGTGGAACACGCGCTGCTCCGGCTTCATGTCGAAATAGAGATAGGCCTCCATGCGCCGGTCATGCACGTGGGCAGGCATGGTGTTCCAGACAGAGCCGTTGTGCAGCTGGGTGTAGCCGACGACGAGCTGGCAGGAAGTCATCACCGCCGGATGCACGAACTGGTAGATGGTGCGGTCGTTGGAGGTCTCGGCCGAGCCGAGCTTGACCTTCTCGGCCTCGCCGATGCGGATCAGGCGGGCGGGGTAAGCAGCGTGGGCCGGAGCGGAGAGGATGTAGAAACGGCCTTCGCCTTCGAAGGTCACCTTGCCCGAGCCCAGCGGCAGATAGAGCACGTCGCCGCGCTCCATGACGTAGGTTTCGCCTGCTGCAGAGACCTTGCCGCTGGTGCCGACGTTGACGACGGCCATCTCGCGGCGGTCGAGGATGCTGGCGGTGCCGCATTCCTTGACCTGATCCAGCACCAGCGGCGCGCCCGAGGGAACGGCGGCGCCGACGATCATGCGGTCATAGTGGGTGTAGACGAGGCGGATCTCTCCGGCAGCAAACAGGCTGCCCATGTGGAAATGCTTGCGCAGTTCTTCCGTGTCCATCCGCTTTGCGGTCTGCGGATCAATGGCGTGGCGGGTTTCGACGGTCAGCATGGAACGGATCCTTCCTTAACTTCAAACTCAGAGAAAATCGTCACGGCGGGGCGTGAAGGTGTCGATCAGGGTGCCGGGCTCAAGGCAGCGGCAGCCATGGATGGCCATGGAGGGGATGACGAAACTGTCGCCCGGTCCCACCTCGGTCTCCTTGCCGTCCACCTGAAACAGAAAGCGGCCGCTTTCCACATAGGTAGACTGGATGTGCGGGTGGTTGTGCAGCTTGCCCTCGGCGCCCTCGTGGCCGAAGCGGAAGGCAACGACCATGAGTTCCGGGCTTTCGGACAGAACCTGGCGGGTGACGCCAGGATCTGCGGTAACGGCAGGATAGGTCTTCAGCATGGGACGGTCAGCCTCAATGGAAGAGTGAAGGGAGCCAGAGCGAGAATGCCGGCACATAGGTGACCAGCATCAGCACGGCCATGGCCGCCCCGTAGAAGGGCCAGATGGTCTTGATGGCATCCCAGACGGAGATCCGCCCCACGGCACAGCCGACGAAGAGCACGGCGCCCACGGGCGGGGTGCACAGGCCGATGCCGAGGTTGAGGATCAGGATCACGCCGAAATGCACCGGATCGACACCAAAGGCGGTGGCCACCGGGAGGAAGATCGGCGTGGTGATGACGATCAGCGGCGACATGTCCATGAAGGTGCCGAGGAACAGCAGGGCGACGTTGATCAGCAGCAGGATGATGATGGGATTGTCGGAGACGCCGCGCAGCAGTGCGACCATTTCCGCCGGTACCTTCAGGAAGGCCATCAGCCAGCCGAAGGAGGCCGCGCAGCCGATGACCAGCAGCACCATGGCCGTGGTGCGCACCGCCGCGAAAGTGGAGGCGGTGAAATTTTCCCAGGTCATGGTCCGGTAGGCCAGAACCGTCACCACCAGCGCATAGACCGCGGCGATGCACGAGCTTTCGGAGGCTGTGAAGACGCCCGAGCGCACGCCGAAGAAGATGATGCCGATGAGCAGCAGGCCGGGAATGGCATTGGCGAAGAGCCAGCCAAGCGCCTGCCAGCCGGGGAAGGCTTCGGTGGGATAGCCACGGCTGCGTGCCACCCACCAGGCCGCCATCATCAGGCTGAGTGCCAGAAGGAAGCCGGGGATGATGCCTGCCGTGAACAGATCGGCGATGGAGATACGCCCGCCTGCCGAGATCGAATAGATGATCATGTTGTGCGAAGGCGGGATCATCAGGGCGATGATGGAGGACACCACCGTCACATTGACCGCATAGTCGACGCCGTAGCCGCGCTCCTTCATCTGCGGGATCATCAGCCCGCCGATGGCCGAGGCATCTGCCGCTGCGGAGCCGGAGATGCCGCCGAACATGACGGAGGCGGTGATGTTCACCTGGCCAAGGCCGCCGCGAAGATGCCCGACAGCAGCCCCCGCAAGGGCCACGAGACGGCGGGCGATGTCACCGCGCACCATCAGTTCGCCGGCGAAGATGAAGAAGGGGATTGCCATCAGCGCGAAAACGGAGACGCCCGAATTCAGCCGCTGAAACACGATGACCGGCGGCATGCCGAGATAGAGCACCGTCAGCAGCGACGAGATGCCGAGGCAGAAGGCCACCGGCGTGCCGATGAGCAGCAGAACGGCAAAGGAGCCGAACAGAATCCAGAGTTCCATCTCAGGCCTCCTGCATGTCGGTTTCGCCGAAGCGGGCGGTTGGCAGGCCTGCGGCCCGGCGGGCGATGCGCTCCAGCGAGAACAGGAAGACGAGAATTCCGCCGCCGATCAGCGGGGCGAAATCATAGGCACCGGAGATGCCGATGGACGGTAGCTTCACGTTCCAGGCAGACAGGGCAAGCTGCAGCCCGTACCAGAACATGCCTGCCCCGAAGAGGGCGACGAGGGAATCCGACACGGTGTAGAGAACCAGTTTGGCTTTCACCGGAATGACGTAGAGCAGCACGTCGAAGCTGAGGTGATAGCCTTCCCGGATGCCGACTGCGGCGCCGAAGAAGATGAACCAGCCCATGAGAATGACCGCGAGCGGTTCACTCCAGATGAGGCTGTCGTTCAGAACGTAACGGAAAAAAACCTGAGCCGAGATAATGGCGGTCATCAGGACGAGACCGGCGCCAGCCAGCCAGAGAGCGAGGCGAGCGATGAGGCCCAAAGCCTGCGCGATTGATTTCATGGTGTCCTGCACCTGACGTCTCCACGCAAAAGAAGGCCCGTGCCGCAGGGCGCGGCACGGGTTTGGGCTTCACATCACTCGGTTGCCTGAATGCGGGCAACGAGATCCTTCAGCTTGTCGGACGTCACGTGCTTCTCGTAGACCGGCTTCATCGCGTCGATGAAGGGCTGCTTGTCGATGTCCGTGACGACCGTGGCACCGGCAGCGCGCACCTTGTCCTCAGATGCCTTTTCACGGGCCTGCCACATCTCGCGCATCATCGGCACGGAGTCCTTGGCGGCCTGGCGGACGGCGGCCTGGTCTTCGGCGCTGAGCTTGTCCCAGGATGCCTTGGACATCACCAGCACTTCCGGAACGATCAAGTGCTCATCCAGCGTGTAGTAGCCGGCGACCTCGAAGTGGCCGGAGGATTCATAGGACGGCCAGTTGTTTTCTGCCCCGTCGATGACGCCGGTCTGGATCGAGGAATAGACCTCGCCATAGGGCATCGGGGTGGCATTGGCGCCGAGGGCGGACATCATGTCGACGAAGATGTCGGACTGCATGACGCGGACCTTCATGCCCTTCAGGTCGTCGATGGTCTCGATCGGCTTCTTGGCATTGTAGAAGCTGCGCGAACCGCCGTCGTAGAAGGCGAGGCCGACATAGCCATGCGGTTCGAAGGCGGTGAGGATTTCCTCGCCGATCGGGCCATCCATCACCTTGTGCATGTGATCGACCGAACGGAAGATATAGGGCAGCGAGACAACCTTGGTTTCTTCAACGAGGTTGTTGAAGGGGCCCATCGAGACGCGGTTCATGTCGATGACGCCGAACTTCGTCTGCTCGATGGTGTCCTTCTCCTGGCCGAGCTGAGCCGAGTGGAACACTTCGATGCAGAGTTTGCCGCCGGTGCGCTCCTCGAGCATCTTGCCCATGGCCTTGACGGCCTCGACGGTCGGATAGCCGTCCGGATGGGTATCAGATGACCGGAGCGTTACCTCGCAGGCCGTTGCAGCCCCGGTCATCATTATACTTGCCAGCAGTGTGGCTTTCGCAATCTTCATGAATGTCATTTGGTTCTCCTCCCAAGTGAACGGCCCTCCTCAGAGCCGGTAGGCTTGCTTGGCAAGCCTGTAGGTGAGGTCATAGGCAACCTCACCCGCCTCGTCCTGGTCCAGCCGCCCTGTGGCGACCAGATGGGCGAGGTAAGCGCAATCCACGCGCCGGGCCACATCGTGGCGGGCGGGGATGGAACAGAAAGCACGGGTGTCGTCGTTGAAGCCGACGGTGTTATAGAAGCCCGCAGTTTCCGTAACCTGCTGACGGTAGCGCATCATCCCTTCCGGGCTGTCGAAGAACCACCAGGCAGGCCCCAGCTTCAGTGCCGGGTAAACGCCGGCGAGCGGTGCAAGCTCGCGCGAGTAGGTGGTTTCATCGAGCGTGAAGGCGATGATGGACACATCGTCCCGCATGCCGACTGCATCGAGCAGCGGCTTGAGCGAGCGCACATAGTCGGTGCGGCTCGGGATATCGAAGCCCTTGTCGCGGCCGAAGGTGCTCAGCACCGGGCCGGAATGGTTGCGCGAGCTGCCGCAGTGGATCTGCATGACGAGGCCGTCGTCAATGCTCATGCGGGCCATCTCGGTCAGCATCTGGCCGCGGAATGCATCTGCCTCCTCCGCAGTGCATGCGCCGCGCAGCGCCTTGTCGAAAAGATGAGCCGCCTCAGCTTCGCTCAGATTCTCGGTGCGGGCCGTGGCATGGCCATGATCACTCGAGGTGGCGCCGCCCTGCTCCTTGAAATAGGCGCGGCGGATGCGGTGCGCTTCCAGATAGCCGGACCAAGTGGTGGCATCGGTGCCGCACAGCTCGCCCAGCTTCTCGACGGTCTCGGTGAAGCCGGCATATTCGGGGTCAACGGCCTGATCCGGGCGGTAGGCGGTGACGACACGCCCCTTCCAGCCGCTTTCGCGGATCATGCGGTGCCACTTCAGATCGTCCAGCGCGCCTTCCGTGGTGGCGATCACCTCGATGCCGAAGCGCTCGAACAGGGCGCGGGGGCGGAACTCGGGACGCTGCAGGCAATCGGCGATGTGATCATAGGTCTCGTCCGCGGTTTCGGCCGACAGGCGCTTGGTCACGCCAAACACGTCCTGGAAAGCATGATCCAGCCACATGCGCGACGGAGTGGCGCGGAACAGGTGATAGTTGGAGGCAAAGATGCGCCAGATCTTGCGGCCATCGGTCTCCGTCCAGCCGCCGTCGGCGCGCGGCACGCCGAGGCTCTCCAGCTTGATGCCCTGCGAGCAGAGCATGCGGAAGACGTAGTGATCCGGGGTGACGAAGAGCTGGGCCGGGTCCGGGAAGGGATTGTTTTCTGCAAACCAGCGCGGGTCCGTATGACCATGCGGGCTAATGATCGGCAGATCCTTCACGCCTTCGTAAAGGCCGCGCGCAATGCTGCGAACGCCGGGTTCAACGGGGAACAATCTGTCAGAATCCAGCAGCGCCACGCTTGCTCTCCTCCCGAATGATGACTTAAGCCGGAGAACGGCTCTTTTCTTCGCGTATTTCAGCTAATATGCTAGTATCCAAAAGGAGTCAATGGGAGGAAAAAATGCCGGATTCGCTACACCTGCAAGCGCTGGAACCTGTCGGGCGGCCGCTCGTCGCCGATGCGGTTTTCGAGCAGCTCCACCGGCAGATCCTGTCGCTGGAACTGCCGCCCGGCGCCAAGATTTCGGAGATCGACGTGGCCAGGGCCATGGGTGTTTCGCGCCAGCCGGTGCGCGATGCCTTCTACCGTCTGTCCAAGCTCGGCTTCCTGCACATCCGGCCGCAGCGGGCCACATCCGTGTCGGTGATTTCCGAGCGTGCCGTGTTTCAGGCGCAGTTCATCCGCACCGCCATCGAGGCGGAAACCGTGCGCGTGGCCTGTGCCCAGCTGACGGAGGCAGATCATCAGGCGCTGGTGGATATCATCGAGCAGCAGCGCGAAGCCGTCACAGGCCAGCGGCCGCTGGATTTTCATGCGCTGGACGATCTCTTCCACAAGGAGATCTGCGAACGCTCCGGTCACGCCCATGCCTGGGAAATGATCCGCGAGAACAAGGCGCATATGGACCGGGTGCGCTTTCTGTCGCTGGCCTTCGCCTCGCAGGATGCCTTTGACGATCATTGCCGGGTGCTGGAGGCCATCCGCCAGCGCGACGCCGATGCGGCGGTTGCCCAGATGCGCAGCCACCTTGCCCGCATCCGCCAGCAACTGGAACGCATCCGCGCCGGCCACATGAAGTACTTCGCCCACGAGACGGGCGAGGCGTGAGGGGAAGCGGTTTCAGGGGGGATGAGACGGAATTGCCCCGCCACAGGCTCGGCGTCGCCCCGGACGCTGCGGAGCGGAGATCCGGGGGCCACTCGCTTCCAGAGCGGTGAAACTGAAGCGTGGCGCAGGGGCTAACTTAAGTTCGCTCTGCACTGCGGCTTGAGACAACGGAAGCTCTCTGCAAACGAGTAGACCCCGGCTCGCGCTCCGCTTGGCCGGGGTGACTCGGTGCCTGCCGCCAGTGTGTGCTCCACAGTACCGGCCTTTCATCTCTTCTCCCGCTTCACCGCAGCGAAAACGGCACGATGCCGCGGGAGTCGCGTTCCACCTGGATTTCCTTGTCGAGGGCGGGGAAGGCCCGTTCCGGGCAGCTGGCGCGGGGGCAGATGCGGCAGTTGATGCCGATGCGGGCCGGGTTCACCCGGTCCGTCAGGCCCAGTTCATCGCCATAGACCAGCATGTCCGCATATTTCAGCTCGCAGCCAAGGCCGAGGGCATAGCGCCGCTCGCGCTCGCCGAACCGGGTGGCGGGCTTGGAAATGCTGCGGGCCAGGCAGAGATACTGCGTGCCGTCCGGCATCTCGCCCACCTGCGCCGAGACGCGGCCCTCGTTCAGCTCAAAGGCCTCATGTACGTTCCACACGGGGCAGGAGCCGCCGTAGCGGGCGAACTGGAAGCGGGTGGCGCTGTGCCGTTTGATGACATTGCCTGCCCGGTCCACCTTCAGGAAATAGAAGGGCACACCCTTTTCCCCCGTTCGCTGCAGGCTGGAGAGCCGGTGGCAGATCTGTTCAAGGCTTGCCCCCGTCGTCACCATCAGCCGGTCGAGGTCATGCCGGTAGGATTTGGCGAGGGACAGGAAGGCGCCGTAAGGCAGCAGCAGGGCGCCCGCGAAATAGTTGCGCAAGGCGAGGCGGCAGATCTCCCGTGCCGCCAGCGTGGAGAAACCGGCCTTTTCCATATGACTGGAAATGAGCTTCTCCGCCGTCAGGTCCGCAACGATACAGCCCAGCTGGAATTCCATGGCCGGGCGCGGCAGGCCCCGGTCCAGCGTCACGAGCCTTGCGCGGGCATCAAAGGCGACGATGGCGCCATCTGCCGCCTGCCGTTCGGTGACGTCCACCCGCACGCCGTGGGTGTCCCGCAGCCAGGCGCTGAGCCGGCCGAAACGGTCCGGGGTCCAGGCAAGCCCGAGCTTGCTGGCCAGTTCCTCGGCGCTCACATCCAGCGCATCGACGTAGTTGTCGATGTAGTGGAAATGGTCGCGCACCTGATCATAGGGCGGCGTCATGCGCGGGGCACGGCCGCTGCTCTCCCCATGGGCGTCAATGGCATCGTCCAGCGAGGCTTGCTGTTCGCTCATGCGCCGGAGGGTGCCGTAGAGATCCAGAAAGGCGCGGGCGAAGTCCGGCGTGTGGGTGGCGACGCTCTTCAGGTCCTGCAACCCGACACTGCCGTCATGAAAACGCGTATCCGCCAGAGCCTCGCCAAGATCGGCCACCAGCCGGTCCAGGTCGCTTGCCTCGAAACTGGCAAGATCGGCACCGAACTCGCGGCTGACGGCAATCAGTACCGAGGCCGAAACCGGGCGGATGTTGCTCTCCAGCTGGTTCACATAGGAGGGCGACAGATCCAGCCGGCTGGCAAAGGCCACCTGCGTGAGACCTGCCCGTTCGCGCAGCTTGCGCAGCACATGTCCGGCGAAAAGCTTTCTGGCCATCGGTTTCTCAAATTGCGAAGATTTTACAGTTTAACATGACACACTTTTGCATATCGCAGAAGGCCCGCCAAATGGCTATGGTCCTTGCATCACACAGGCCCGGGAGGAGGTGGTTGCCCGGGAGGCGCCGCCGGACGGGCCTGCAACGAAAGGGAGCGCACATGCTGGATCAAGTCGTGGAGAGCTGGCACCATCCGGTCGAACTGCATCCGATGATGCCGAAGCCTGTTGCCGGGCTCACGGTATCGCAGGAGCGGGTTGCCCTGCTCACTGAGCGCCAGAAGGACGTGATGCGCATGCTGGCCGACGGTCTGATCAACAAGCAGATCGCCCACCGTCTCGACATCAGCGTCGCCACCGTGAAGACCCACATCGCCGCCGCCGTGCGCCGCATGCGCGCCAAGAACCGCATTCACGCGGTGGCAATGCTGATTCGCGCCGAGGGGGGCTGCTGACAAGCCCGCGTGGCGCCTGAGCCTTGCCAGGGCCGCCAGGCAAACAGCTTCTGGGAGGAAGCCGCCGCTCATCACTGATGGGCCGCGGACATCGCGGCGAGTTCCGCCGCGAAAAGAGGCCGGAGGGCGCTGGGCTCGATGAGCTCGGCGCCCGGGCCCAGCCAGCGCAGCAGCGGGAACAGCCGGGCCTGCGTTGTGTCCGTCAGGGTGATTCTCACCTTGCCGTTTCCCGCCGGTGAAAACACCGCATGCCGGTAGTACCAGTCCCGCGCCAGCCTGCGGGCCTGCTCATCACTCACCAGAATGATGCCGGACGGGTCTTCCGACTGCCAGCGCCGCATGGCGCGGGACAGCCAGGCACCATTCAGCAGGGCTTGCACCGAAAACTCCTTCGGCGGACGGAAGCGCAGGCCGCTCACCTCCATGTTGAAGATGCGGTCGGCCCGGTAGATCCTGAGGTCATCCGCCTCGACGGAGCGGCCCGCCAGATACCACAGATCCCGGTCGAAGATGACGCCCAGCGGCTCCACCTCATGGGCGCGCGGTTCCGTCCGGCTGGGGTTATGATGCTCGAAGCGCACGCGGCGGCCTTCCAGCAGGCCTTCCATGAACCGGTCCAGCGCCTCCTGCCAGCCTGCATTGGGCTCGATCGAGGGCGAATCATGGAAAATGTCCGGCGGCAGCGGCTCGACCCCGACGATCCGCTCGCCGTTTGTCAGCAGCTCCTGCGCCGGGCGGGGCAGGGAGGCGATGAGCTTGCGCTCCGCCGTTTCAAGATCAGCCGCCAGCGGCGTGGTGCGCAGGCCGCGCGCCACCGACAGCACGATCAGCAGCGCCGCCGTCTCGCGGCGCGTCAGGGCGACGGGCGGCTGGATGTAGCCCTTGGCAAGGCGGTAACCGCCCTCCGCCCCGCGCTCTGCCTCCACCGGCACGCCAAGCGCAATGAGCCGGTCCACATCCCGGTAGATGGTGCGCAGCGACACCTGGAACCGCTCCGACAGGGCGGTGGCCGTCACCAGCTTGCCGCTGCCAAGCAGCAGCAGGATGCCAAGGGCACGTTCGATCGGGTTCATGTCGGCCTGCCGGTTTTCAGGTAACAAAAAAGAATCAGAATGAGAACATAACAGGATCAAACCTGACTCGCAGCTGTCAGGTTTGGGCTGGCATCCTTGCTTTCACTGGCCCGGCAAGAAGGGACTTGAGCGGGCGTGTGAGAGGAGACAGGACGATGCATGGAAACGAAACTTCAGACCGCAAGGCATCCGCAGCATCAGGGTTCCTGCCGTATCTGGCGGGCATTCTGGCACAGTTCAGAGACTGGCTCCATGAGGAGCGCCTGCGCCGCATACGCCGCCGCAACATCGCGCATCTGGACGAGCGGCTGCTCAAGGACGTCGGGCTGACGCCATCGGGCCACTGGCTGGAGCCGAGGCGGAAAAAGGGGGCGAGCACCCAAAAGAACAGGGGCGTCAAATGACGCCCCCAGAGAATCGCCCCTCTCGATCGTCATACCGGACGGAGCGAAGCGCGAGCCGGGATGACGATGGGGGCAAAAAACGAGGGGCGCCAAATGACGCCCCTGCAAATTCAACCGTGTTCCGTGGCCCTTCAGGCCACCCAGAGTCTTTTATCTGCGTGGCCCTTCAGGCCACCCAGAAACCCTTTCTCTGCGTGGCCCTTCAGGCCACGCGGTGGGCATCATACTGCCCGTGCTCGCGGAAGCGGGTCAGGTAGGACGGCAGGATGGCGGCGAGCGAGGACGGGTTGATGCCGAGGCCTGCCAGAGTGCGGCCTTCGGCTTCGGCAGCTGCCGAAACCACGTTGTCCACACGCAGCATCTTCACCTGGTCCACCGTCAGCAGCGGCTTGGGCAGCAGCTGCAGCACCCGGGCCTGCATTTCGGCCGCACCAAAGGGCAGCGGCAGCAGCAGGCGCTTGCGGCGGGTGATCTCCAGCATCAGCTCAAGGCATTCCTTGAAGCTCTTCACTTCCGGGCCGCCCAGTTCGTAGACGGTGCCCGGCTTGCAGCCGCCGTCCACAGCCTTGGCAACCGCGGCGGCAACATCACCGACGTAGACCGGCTGGAACTTCGTGCCCCCGCCGCCGACGAGCGGCAGGACCGGGGACATGCGCGCCATGGCGGCGAAGCGGTTGAAGAAATCATCTTCCGGGCCGAACACGATGGACGGGCGCAGGATGACGCTGTCCGGCAGCGTCTCCAGGACACCAGCCTCGCCGGCTGCCTTGGAACGGGCATAGGCGGCGGGGGATGCTGCGTCAGCGCCGATGGCCGAGACATGGACGATGCCGTTCAGGCCTGCAGCGCGGGCGGCTTCCGCAATGGCGCGCGGTCCGAAGCCCTGCACGGCATCAAAGCTCTGGCGGCCGGACTGATAGAGAATCCCCACCAGATTGACGACCGCATCCGCCCCCTCGACGGCGCGGTCCACAGACCAGCGGTAACGCAGGTTCGCCTGAACCGGCATGATCTGGCCAACGCCGCCCTGCGGCTGCAGGTGCTCGGCCAGATCCGGACGGCGCACGGCTGCGCGAATCCGGTAGCCGCGGCGTGCCAGTGCAAGCACCACATGGCGGCCGAGAAAGCCGGAAGCACCGAAGACGGTAACGAGTTTTCCATTGAGCGCCGAATGCATAGCGGCCGGCTCCTTGTCGCGTCACTTGAAGCAATGGGCCGCCCGGATGGCGGCGCACCTTGGGTTCTTAGCCCTTTGCTCCCCGCCTGTGAAGGCGGCATGTGTGCAAATGCATTTTTCTCTCAAAAGGACGATTGACAAGCCCTCAGAGCACCCCTAAAAGCCCTCCTCACAGCCCAGGTGGCGGAATTGGTAGACGCACTAGTTTCAGGTACTAGCGCTCACAAGGCGTGGAGGTTCGAGTCCTCTCCTGGGCACCAAATTTCTGGATCACTACCAAGGTTCAGATCGAAAAGGTCCGCGAAAGCGGGCCTTTTTCGCTTTCAGGCCCTCCCAATGACTGCGCCGGATCTTGCCCGGTGCCGGGGAATGTGCTGAAAGAACCCGACGCAACTTCAGGATTTCCGCCGATGACCATCCGTTACCATAAGCACGACCTGCCCGATCTGTCCCACTATGAGGGTGTGGAGGCCGTGGCTGTGGACACGGAAACCCTGGGTCTCAACCCGCACCGCGACCGGCTCTGCGTGGTTCAGCTGTCGCCCGGCGATGGCACGGCGGATGTGGTGCAGATCGCCCGCGGCCAGAATTCGGCGCCGAATCTCGCCCGCCTCTTCACCGATCCGGCCAAGGTGAAAATTTTCCACTTCGCCCGCTTCGATCTGGCGGTACTCTACCAGTATCTCGGCATCACCGTGTCGCCGGTCTGGTGCACCAAGATTGCTTCCAAGCTGGTGCGCACCTACACGGACCGGCACGGCCTGAAGGACATCACCCGTGAACTGGTGGGTGTGGACCTGTCGAAGCAGCAGCAGAGCTCGGACTGGGCGGCTGAAACGCTGACGGATGCGCAGCTTGCCTATGCGGCTTCCGACGTGCTGCACCTTCATGCGCTGCGCGCCCAGCTGCAGATGATGCTGGAGCGTGAAGAGCGCACCGGTTTTGCGCAGGCCTGTTTTGAGTTCCTGCCCACCCGTGCAAGGCTTGATCTGCTTGGCTGGGAAGAACAGGATATTTTTGCACATAGCTGAACGGGTGACTCCTTCTGCCTGATTATCGCTGCGTTGCATCTTTTTAACGTTCGCTGCATACCCCATATGCGGATGCATGCTTGGACGGCAGAGTGACGCAATCCCCGCATGGCGTGCAGTTGCGCGATCACGGTGCGGTGAGCCTGTGGGTGCGGCCATGAATCCGGCGCAAGTCTGCGCCAGGTGAATGGGGTCGGCCCCTTGCAGGCGGGGCTCGCATGACGGTGTGACGCGGCCGTGAGCCGGGAGAGAAGATGGATCAGACGACACAGCGCTCCGGGGATGTGACAGACGGGCGGGTCGACAAGGCCCGTGCAAACGCGCGCCGTCACTCAGGCCGTGTGCGCGCCCTTCGCATCCTGCTGCCTGTGCTCGGGCTGATCGTGCTGCTGGGCATGGGCGGGCTGATCTTCGTCTTCAATCTCCTCAACAGCCTTGGCATTGGCAATGTGACGCTGACTTCCGAGGGGCTGGTCATGGACCGGCCGGAGCTGTCGGGGAATGACGGTGAACGCACCTACCGGGTTCTGGCCGAGCGTGCGATCCAGCGCCTGACCAATCCGCGCATCATTGACCTGGAAATGATCACGGCCGAGATCGTCTCCAATCCGGAAGAAAAAGCACAGATCACGTCCGACAAGGGCACATACGACAGCAGCGCCGAGACGCTTAGATTGTTCGAAGGTGTCCGGATCAACTGGAGCGGCAAGTACCAGATTGAGTTCAATAGCGTTGACGTGGACATGAAGTCAGGACAGGTCGTAACAGACAGATCCATGCAGGTCGTGTCCAGTGGCGGAGATATTGCCGCCAATGGCTTCACATATGATCAGGAAAATGGCATTGCCCGATTCACCGATGGTATCAAGATGGTATTGAGACCCGGTGCTTCGAACACGGAGAAACCGCAATGAAGGGTATCCGCACTTTGCTGACACTCGCCACTTTGGCGATTGTACCCGTCGGGGCCTCCGCCCAGACCTTCAATAATGCATTCCAGGGCTTTGGTCAGGACAATGACAAGCCCATTCAGATCGAGGCCAGGGAGCTTCAGGTCGAGGACAATTCCAAGGTGGCAACCTTTACCGGCGACGTGGTCGTGGTGCAGGGGGAGACCACTTTGAAGACCCAGCGCCTCAAGGTGTTCTACGATGGCTCGGCTACCCAGAGTGCCCAACAGAACATTTCCCGCCTCGAGGCCTCCGGCCGTGTTTTCATCTCCTCGAAGGATCAGACGGCAACGGGTGATGAAGCCAACTTCGACATGAAGACCAATAGAATGGTGATGACCGGCCGTGAGGTCGTGCTCAGCCAGGGGCCGAATGTGGTTGTCGGCAACAAGCTGACGGTCAATCTCACCACCGGTCAGGCGGATCTTGAAGCGCCCAAGTCGGGCCGTGTGAAGGTCCTCATTCAGCCCAACAGCCTGAACAACACTCCGCCCGCCGGAAACTGAGCCTGTCTTCCGCCGCAAGGGAGAGCGGCGGCCGGCTGGCCCAGGGTGTGTGCAAGAGCTGTCTCTTACCGTCAGGATGCTTCCCGCGTGAAATGGTTGCCCTTCCCCTTCTCCGGCCGTGACGCCGCCGGTCCTGTATCCGACGAAGCCTATGCCGGCGGCGCATTGACGGTCGAAGGCATCGGCAAAAGCTACCGCAAGCGCCAGGTGGTCAAATACGTCTCGCTGACCGTCAACCCGGGCGAGTCCGTCGGGCTGCTGGGGCCGAACGGGGCGGGCAAGACGACCACCTTCTACATGATCACGGGTCTCATCCGCCCGGATCAGGGGCAGATCACCCTGTCCGGCTTCGATATCACCAGCCTGCCCATGTACCGCCGCGCCCGCCTCGGCATCGGTTACCTGCCGCAGGAGGCCTCGATCTTCCGGGGCCTCAACGTGGAAGACAACATCCGCGCGGTGCTGGAAGTGGTGGAACCGGACAAGCGCCAGCGCGAAGCCGATCTGGACGAGCTTCTGGCCGAATTCGGCCTCACCCATCTGCGCAAGTCGCCCTCCATCGCCCTGTCGGGCGGCGAGCGCCGCCGCGTGGAAATTGCCCGCGCGCTGGCCACCCGCCCGTCCTTCATGCTGCTGGACGAGCCTTTTGCCGGTATCGATCCCATCGCCGTGGGCGACATCCAGCAGCTGGTGCGCCATCTCACCCAGCGCGGCATCGGCGTGCTGATCACCGACCATAATGTCCGCGAAACGCTTGGCCTCATCGACCGCGCCTATATCATCGCGTCGGGCGAAGTGCTGACGGAAGGGGCCCCGCATGACATCGTGGCGGACCCGGATGTGCGCCGTCTTTACCTCGGAGAGCAATTTACGCTTTGAACAGGGCGGTGGTGCTAGGTTATAAGCAAGAAACGGACCAAAAAGCACCAGGATAGGAAACGCCCCCCGCCCATGGCAATCTCGACCAAGCTTGAGATGCGGCAAAGCCAGTCGCTGATCATGACGCCGCAGCTCATGCAGGCGATCAAGCTGCTGCAAATGTCCAATCTCGATCTGGTTGCCTATGTGGAGGCGGAGCTGGAGCGTAACCCCTTGCTGGAGCGCACGGAAAGTGGCGACGGCTCTGGGGCGGCCGACGGGCAGGGCGGTGACCACGATGGCGCCTCCGATGCATCCGGCGGGGATGATTTCGAGGCCGGCGGCGGCGAGTTCAGCAGCAGCGATGGTGCCCCCTCCGAGTGGCTGAAGAGCGACCTTGAGCCGCAGGCCGAGAGCATCGCGTCGCAGATGGACACCGACCTCGGCAATGTATTTCCCGATGAGCCCGGCGTCTCCGCAGCGCCGGAACCGGCTTCGCTTCTGGGCATCGACAGCCACCGGGCCAGCAGCTCAGCCTCCTCCGAGGACTATAATCTCGAAGCCTTCGTGGCGGAGGAAGAATCCCTCATTCAGGTGCTGATGGACCAGATGCATCTGGCCTTTGCCGATCCGGTGGACAAGATCATCGGCCAGCACCTGATCAACAGCCTCGACGAGAACGGCTATCTGCATCTCGATCTGGAGGAAGCTGCTGCGCAGCTCGGCATTCCTGCGGCCCGCATCGAGGCCGTTCTTGCCGTGATGCAGGGGTTCGAGCCGTCCGGCGTCTTTGCCCGTTCGCTGGCCGAGTGCCTGGCCCTCCAGCTGAAGGAGCGCAACCGCTTCGACCCGGCGATGGAAGCCATGATCGCGCATATCGAGCTGCTGGCGCGCCATGACTATCCGGCGCTGCGCCGCATCTGCGGCGTGGATGAGGAAGACCTTGCCGACATGATCGCCGAGATCAAGGCGCTGGACCCGAGGCCTGGCCGCGCCTATGGCTCGTCGATCGTGCAACCAATGGTGCCGGACGTGCTGGTGCGCCCCGCCTCTGACGGCGGCTGGACGGTGGAACTGAACACCGAAACACTGCCGCGCGTGCTGGTGAACCAGACCTATTTCGCCTCCATCACCCGCACGGCTCGCAACGAGACCGAGCGCAGCTATCTGACCGATTGCCTGCAGACAGCGAACTGGCTGGTGAAGAGCCTCGACCAGCGGGCCAAGACCATCCTCAAGGCTGCGACCGAAATCGTGCGCCAGCAGGATGGCTTCCTGACCTATGGCATCGAGCACCTGCGGCCGCTGAACCTCAAGACCATTGCCGATGCCATCGGCATGCATGAATCCACGATCAGCCGTGTCACCTCAAACAAGTACATGGCAACGCCGCGCGGCATCTTCGAGCTGAAGTATTTCTTCTCTTCCGCCATCTCGGCGACGGAAGGGGGCGATGCCCATTCGGCGGAAGCCGTGCGCCACCGCATCAAGCAGATGATCGATGCCGAATCGCCGGACGATATACTTTCCGACGACACGATCGTGAAGCGCCTCAAGGACGACGGCGTGGACATCGCCCGCCGCACTGTGGCCAAATACCGCGAGGCCATGCACCTCGGCTCTTCCGTGCAAAGACGCAGGGAAAAGAAGGGCTTGTCCTGAAGACAGCAAAAATTAATCGGACTCTCGTCCAGTAGGTGCTCACAAAGCCAAATTGTGATCCTATATGTTTTGGACGGGAGGTTTGATCCGCCCGGCCACTGAGGCTGTCAGAGCCGCCAATTGACTTTATGGGCAGTGCCGCCTATAGCACCGCCCGCGAAAGCAATGTCTGGGGTGTGGCGCCGAAGTGCCGTTTGGGTCATGCTGTTCCGTCCGGGGCGAAAGCTCCGTGAGCCGGCTCCCGCCGGCAGGAAACGGTCCATGAAACAAGAAGAGGTCCCCATGACACTGCGGATTTCGGGTAAGAACGTTGATGTTGGCGATGCAATGCGCGTCCATGTCAACGACCGGATCGCCGACGCTTTGTCGAAGTATTTCGACGGCGGTTTTAACGGGCACGTCACGCTGACGCGCGAAGGCGCGGGCTTCAAGACGGAATGCTCGCTGCATCTCGACACGGGGATCGTGTTGCAGGTGTCCGGAGAGGACCATGATCCGCGCGCGAGCTTCGACCGCGCTGCGGACAGGATTGAGAAGCGGCTTCGCCGCTACAAGCGCAAACTGAAGGCGCATAACAGCGCCAATGGTGCGCGTGAGTTCTACGAAGCCCCGTCCTACGTGCTGGCTTCGCCGGAGGAGGATGAGGAAGTTCCGGCGGATTTCAATCCGCTGGTCATTGCCGAGACCTCGGCCCGGATCAAGACCCTCACCGTCGGCATGGCGGTCATGGAGCTGGATCTGTCCGAAGCTCCGGTCGTCGTCTTCAAGAGCGCCGCGAATGGCGGGGTGAACGTCGTTTACCGGCGCCCGGACGGCAATATCGGCTGGATTGACCCAGCCTTGATTGGACAGCAAGCGGCCAACTAGGCCATCTTGTCCTCAAGTTCTGCACTCCCGGCGGGGCAACCTGCCGGGAGCGTTTTTGAGGACCAAACGGAAAAGAATGATGGATCTGAGCGATCTGATATCTCAGGAAGCGGTTGTCGTCGGGTTGAAGGCGAGCAGCAAGAAGCAGGCTATTCAGGAGCTGGCCACCAAGGCCGCGGAACTGACGGGCCTGTCTGAACGCGAAATCTTCGACACGCTGCTGCAGCGTGAGCGGCTTGGGTCCACCGGCGTTGGGCATGGCGTGGCCATTCCCCATGGCAAGCTGGTGAAACTCGACAAGCTGGTCGGAGTCTTCGCAAGGATGGAGAAGCCGGTCGACTTCGATGCGCTGGATGACCAGCCGGTCGATCTCATCTTCCTGCTGCTAGCCCCGGAAGGGGCAGGTGCGGACCATCTCAAGGCATTGGCCCGGATCGCCCGCCAGCTGCGCGACACCAAGATTGCGAGCGGCCTGCGCACGGCCATCGACGCGGAAGCGGCCTTTGTGCTTCTGACCCAGCCGCAGTCGTCCTCGAACGCGGCCTGACCGGCGGGCACTTTGGGCGGGCACCTCCCGCTCAAGCACCGAAGAGTTTTCAAACACCCTGCCTGGGATCCTAGGCGGGGTGTTTTTGTATGATCTATATTTTGCGCCCTCAGGACCTGTGCGAACTGCTCCAGTCTGTGCGACCCTGCGTATGAGAAGCAAGACATGCCAACTGCAGGACAGGCAGCAATGACAGCTGATGAGAACGCCGGGAACGGGCAGCGGGCAGCCACGGCGCTCTGGTATGTGGCTAGTGGTGCCTGCGAGCTGCGCCGAGAGCAGCTTGCTCTTCTGGAACCCGGCCGCGCACGGTTGCGCACACTGGCAAGCGGTGTCAGCCGGGGGACGGAACGGCTGGTGCTGAGCGGGCTGGTGCCGGAAGCTGAATGGCAGCGCATGCGCGCGCCACTGCAGGAGGGCGATTTTCCTTATCCGGTCAAGTATGGCTATGCCGCCGTGGGACGGGTGGAGGCTGGTCCGCCGGAACTGCTTGGCCAGACCGTCTTCTGCCTGCATCCCCATCAGGATCTGTTCGACGCGCCGCTGGAGATGCTGGTGCCGGTGCCGCAGGTCATTCCGGCGGAGCGGGTCATTCTGGCGGCCAATATGGAAACCGCTCTCAACGCCCTGTGGGACGGTGCGCCCGCCCCCGGTGATCACATCTGCGTGGTGGGTGGTGGCGTTCTGGGTCTGCTTTGCGTGTTTCTGGCGGCAGGCATTCCCGGCACCCGCGTGACGCTTGTGGACATCGATCCCTCCCGTGCAGAGATTGCTGCGTCCTTTGGGGCTGGCTTTGCCTTGCCCACAGAGGCGCCGGGGGATCAGGATCTCGTCATCCACGCCAGCGCCTCGCCCGAAGGGCTTGCCACCGCGCTCACCTGCGCCGGGGATGAAGCCACCGTGCTGGAGTTGAGCTGGTATGGCGCAAAGCCGGTATCCGTGCCGCTGGGGGCGGATTTTCACAGCCGCCGTCTGGTGCTGAAATCAACGCAGGTCGGGCGCATCCCGGCGCAGCGCCGCAACCGCTGGACCTTCCGCCGCAGGCTGGAGACGGCGCTGTCGCTGCTGGCTGATGACCGCCTCGATGCACTTCTATACCCCCGTCTTGCCTTTTCCAGCCTGCCCGAGCGCCTGCCGCATGTGTTGTTGCACGACCGTTCGGCTCTGGCGCCGCTTGTTGTTTATGACCAACCGGAGTGAGTGAATGTTTGCCGTTGAAGTTCGCGACCACGTGATGATTGCCCACTCCTTCAAGGGGGAGCTGTTCGGCCCGGCGCAGGCGCTGCATGGGGCGACCTTTGTGGTCGATGCCGCCTTTCTGGCCGACAGCCTTGATGCCAATGGCGTTGTCATCGATATCGGCCGGGCCCATGAGGCGCTGAAGGAAGTGCTGTTACCGCTGAACTACCGCAACCTCGATGAGGTGCCGGAGTTCGCCGGGATCAACACGACGACGGAGTTCCTGACCAAGCATGTGCATGACCATCTGGCACAGGCCGCAAGGGACAACCGGCTGGGCCGTCCCGGAGCCGAAATCCGGGTGATCCGGGTGACCATCTCCGAGTCGCATGTGGCCCGCGCCTGGTATGAGGCGCCTGTGGCATGACACGTGAGGCCTCTGCTCCCAAAGTCCCCATTGTCTTCGCCTTTCCGGGCAATCTCGACACGCCGACCGGTGGTTACGGCTATGACCGGCGCATCATCGCCGGGCTGAGGGAGCTTGGCCGGGACGTGGAGCTGCTGGAACTGGGCGAGGGGTTTCCCTGTCCGGAGCCGGAGGTGCTGCGCAAAGCTGAAACGGCCCTTGAGGCCCTGCCGGACGACACGCTGCTGGTGGTGGATGGCCTTGCCTATGCGGTGCTTGGGGCTGTTGCGGCGCGGCTGGCACCCCGCATCACGCTCGTCTGCCTGCTGCATCATCCGCTGTGCCTCGAAAACGGTCTGGACCCGCAACTCGCCCGCCATCTGGAAGCCGCCGAACGCGAGGCCTTGCGCCATGCCCATGAGGTGATCGTCACCAGCCATGCGACGGCGGCACGGGTGCGTGAGCTTTTTGCCGTGCCGTCTGCGCATCTGCATGTGGTGGAGCCGGGCACGGACCGGGCGCCGCAGGCGCTGGGCAGCGGCGGGCCGGGCCTGCGTCTCCTGTCCGTTGGCTCCATCGTGCCGCGCAAGGGGCATGACGTGCTGGTGGAGGCGCTGGCGGGCCTGACGGAATTTGACTGGCAGCTGGACGTGGCGGGCGGCGTTCTGGACGAAGCCTGTCACGCTGCGCTGGTGCAGCAGATCACGGCGCATGGGGTGGAGCGGCGGATCACCCTGCACGGCGCACTGTCCAGCACCGTGCTGGAGGCCGCCTATGCAGCGGCAGATCTTTTTGTGCTCGCCAGCCACTATGAGGGCTTTGGCATGGCCTTCACCGAAGCGCTGGCCCGCGGGCTGCCGGTCATCGGCAGTGGCGGCCCTGCGGTGGAGCGCAGCCTGTCCGGTGGCGGCGGGATCTATGTGCCGCCCGGCAGCGTAGAAGGTTTGCGTTCAGCACTGCGCAGGCTGATGGCGGACAGCGCCTTGCGCCGGCAATTGGCCGCAGAGGCGTGCGAAGCAGCTGACCGCATGCCGGACTGGACAGAGGCCGCGCGCCAGTTCTCGGCTGCGCTCGACGCTGCTGCGATCCGCATCCCGGCCTGATCAGGAGAAAGGAAAGACGGATGGCGGGATTTTCAGCTGAATGGCTGGCATTGCGCTTCCCCCTGGATGAGGCGGCGCGCAACGCCGCTGTGGAAGGGGTGTTTCTTGACGCCCTGCCTGAGGGGCGGCTGCCGCATCTGACGGATCTGGCCAGCGGCACTGGCGCAACCGTGGCCGCGCTTGCGCCCAGGCTGGGCGAGGGGCAGCGCTGGCTGCTGACCGATCATGATCCGGCCCTGCTGGCACAGGCCAGGGCACGGCTTTCGGGGCTGGCGGGAGTTGCCATCGAGTGCCGGGAAACCGATCTTTCTGCAGGTTTTGGAGGCCTTGATCTGACTGCAACGGATGGGGTGACGACCTCGGCCTTTCTGGATCTGGTCACGGCCGGATTTGCCGATGCTCTTGCCGCTGCGGTCAGCGCTGCGGGCAAGCCTTTTCTCGCCAGTCTCACCTATGATGGCCGGGCCGTGTGTTTCCCGCCCCATCCGCTGGATGAAACCGTGCGTCTTGCGATGAATGCGCATCAGCAGACGGACAAGGGCTTTGGCCCGGCGCTGGGCCCGGATGCTGCGCCTTATGCTGCGCGTGCTTTCGAGAGAGCTGGTTACCGGGTGGTACAGGGCACATCCGACTGGCAGGCCGGGCCGGAGCATGGTGCCTTTCAGGAAGCGCTTGTGCGCGGCTGGGCGGATGCCGCCGGCGAGATGGGCGTCGATGCTGCGGGCATTGCGGGCTGGCTTGCCTTCCGGCTGGCGGAGATTGCCGCCGGCCGCTCAACCCTTCAGGTTGGTCATCTCGACATCGCTGCCTTGCCTCAGGAATAAACCGGGCAGGACCGCAGGTCGCAGTCGAGCAGCACCTCGTCACCGGCCTGATGCGGCGTCATGCGCGGGCGCAGGGCCTCCTGCAGGGTCTGGATCGGCGAAAGCTCCAGCCCCATCTTCCCCGCGCCGATGATCATCGGTGCGATGAGCAGGTGCAGCCGGTCGAGAGTGCGGGCCGCGATGAAGCGGGAAATCGTCTGGCTGCCGCCTTCGACGAGGATACGGCGCAAACCCGCCTTTGCCAGTGCCCGCACGATGGCCGAGGGGCAGAGCCCGCCACAGGCAAGGCGCTCCAGCCGCAGCACCTCCACCCCTTCGGGCCAGTCTCCTTGCGTGTCTGCCGCCGTGATGACGAGACGGCGCACGCCGTCATCCTCGAACAGGCGCAGGCCGCACGGCACGCGGCCACTTGGATCAATGATGGCCCGGGCCGGGTTCGGCCCTTCCACAAGGCGCACATTCAGCTGCGGATCATCGGCAATGGCCGTTCCGGCGCCAACCACCACCACATCGCAGACCGCGCGCAGCCGGTGCAGATGCGACAGGCAGCCGGAGCCGTTGATATACTTGGAATGACCGCTGACCGTGGCGATACGCCCGTCGAGGGACTGGCCAAGCTGGCCCACCACGCGGGTTTCATCCGGTCTCAGGTGGACCAGCGGACCGAAGAGGCTGTCCCACCGTTGCGGCAGGGGCTTTCCGGGCGCGCGGGCGGCGGCCAGCACGGCTCGCCAATCCTCGTCATCGGCAAAGGCGGTCAGGCGGAGAGCAGGATCACGCTGAGGCCGAAGCGTCGCCGCTTGCGTCGCCGTCTGCGTCGTTTGGCCTGCCGTCAGGGCCGCTGGCATCCGTGTTGACCTCACCTTGCGCCTCTCCACCCTCTGGTTTCAGGGCCAGTGCTGCTGCGGCATTCTGCCCTGAAATACTCAAGCGCCGCTCTGGCACACGCTGTCCCGAAGTTCGCCCCCGAACCAGTTTTAGCAGAGGTAAATAGGGTTTACCTTGCCTTTGTCGACACTACGCATGGCGGAGGCGTTCCGATGCAAGGCTCACGTAATCGTGACAGGCCTTGCCTTCGGCGTCCCGCATGCGATCCTGTGTGACGCAAAGGCAGCAGGGAGAGGCTGTGATGAGCAGGGATACGTTCCGGTATGGTGGCGGTGCCCGCCTGTTTCACTGGGTAACGGCGGGGCTTGTGCTCGCCATGGTGCCCGCCGGGTTTGTCATGATCCGTGTCGGCCCCGGAAGTCTGCAGAACAGCCTGTTCGACTTTCACCGCTCGGTCGGCGTCGTGCTGATGGTGCTGACGCTGGCGCGCCTCTTCTGGCGGCTGCGCCATCCGCCGCAGCCTTTGCCTGATGCCATGCCTGTCTGGCAGCGCCGGGCGGCGGGCATCGTCCATGGCTTGCTCTATGGCTTTCTGCTGCTCAATCCGCTGGTCGGATGGGTGGCGACCTCGGCCTTTGGCGCGGCGATAGAGGTTTTCGGCCTCTTCACCCTGCCGCCGCTGACGGGGCAGGACCGGGAACTGGCGGCCAGTCTCTTCCGCCTGCATATGGCGCTGGGGCTGGCCTTCACCGCGCTCATCTTCCTGCATATCGGAGCGGCGCTGCATCATCATTTCGTGCTGCGGGATGATACGCTGCGCCGGATGCTGGGATGAGGCAAGGCTGCTGTTCTGCTCGAAGGCCTCATGCGGGTATGCTGCTTTGGCGGTTTCCTAAGGGAAAAGACCTAAGCACGCAGAGTAAGTTTATCGCAGGTTAATGAAAACGGACGAATTGCAGTCTTGATTTAACTGTATTGTATCTTTGCGCGTGCCATGATCCCTGCGATTGCCTATCCTCACCGCCAAGTTCCATCACTGGCCCGGTGCGAGAGGGTAGGGCTGGCGTTGTTTGGGGTTGATAATTCATGACTGCTACGATCCGTGACCTGATTTCCCGGCATGGCGGATTGCCTGTGCCCGTCGATACGCTGCGCGATGAGGATGACCTCTACGAAGCGGGCCTGTCGTCCTTTGCTTCCGTGCAACTGATGCTGGGGCTGGAAGATGCCTTCGATGTAGAGTTTCCCGAGACGCTGCTGAACCGCAAGACCTTTGCCTCGATCGCGGCGATTTCTGCGGCCGTTGCCTCGCTGACAGCCGGACAGGTGGCGTGATGAACGAGTTGCGGCCGGTTCGTGCCCTGGCCCTGGCGGAGCGTGCAAAGCGTGCTGCGGCCGTGGCTGGCGCCCATGCGGATGATGTGGATGCCTCCGGCCGCTTCCCGCAGGAGGCGCTGGATGCCATGCGGGCCGAGCTTCTGCTTGGCTTGCAGATCCCCGTGGCCCTCGGCGGCGAAGGCGCCTCCACGGCGGAGCTGGCGGAAGTCTGCTCCGTTCTCGGTCAGGCCTGCGCAGCGGCGGGCATGATTTTCGCCATGCACCAGATCAAGGTGTCGAGCCTTGTGGCGCACGGGCAGGGCGATGCGTGGCACGAAGGCTTCATGCGCCGGATCGCGGCCGAACAGCTTCTGCTCGCCTCCGCCACCACCGAAGGCGGCATTGGCGGCAACCTGCGCAACTCCATCTGCGCCGTCGAGGTGGCGGACGGGATCTGCCGGCTTGAGAAGGATGCGACGGTCATTTCCTATGCGGAGGCAGCGGATGCCATCCTCGTCACCTCGCGGGCAAAGGCCGACAGCGCACCGTCCGATCAGGTGATGACCGTGTTTCTGAAGGGCCAGTACAGCCTCGACAAGACCCATCACTGGGACACGCTGGGCATGCGCGGAACCCGCTCCGACGGGTTTCTGTTCAAGGGCGAGGCACCGGCCTGCCAGATTCTGCCCAAGCCCTTTGCCGAGATCGCGGCCCAGTCCATGCTGGTCTATTCGCACATTCTGTGGAGCGGCGTGTGGTTCGGCATTGCCGCCGATGCCTTTGCGCGGGCACAGGCCTTCGTGAAGGCCGCAGCGCGCAAGAGCCCCGGCACCGTGCCGCCCGGTGCGCTGCGCCTGGCTGAAGCATCCAACCTGCTGCAGCTGGTGAAGTCCAACATTCTGGCGGCGCTGCAGCAGTATGAGGCGGCGCGGGAAGACGAGACGCGGCTGTCCTCCATCAGCTTTGCCGTCTCCATGAACAATGTGAAGATCGCCTCCTCGCAGACGATCCTCGACATCATCAATCACTGCCTGCTGGTCTGCGGCATCATGGGCTACAAGAACGGCACGCCCTACAGCCTTGGCCGCCATCTGCGCGATGCGCATTCGGCGCAGCTGATGATTTCCAACGACCGCATTCTCGGCAATACCTCCACGCTTCTGCTGATGAACCGGCAGGACACCAGCCTGCTCGGCTGAGACATTCCAGACACAGACCTCTGGGGGACACATGGACATGCAGGCTTCCCTTCTCGACCGGCTGTTTGCTGCCGGTCATCTCATCGACACGGGCGTTGATGGCCTCTATGGCCGGGGCGGGGTGTTCGAGGATGTGATCCAGCGCTTCGATGCGCTTGTGTCGGCCTTCGGGGCGGACCAGCATGCCGAGGTCATCCGCTTTCCGCCGGGCATGAACCGCGCCCATTTCGAGGGCTCGGGCTATATGAAGAGCTTCCCGCAGCTGGCTGGAACCGTACACAGTTTCTGCGGCTGCGAGCTGGACCATGTGAACCTGCTGCAATGCATGGCCGAGGGCGGTGACTGGACCAAGGGGCAGGAGGCAACGGATATCGTGCTGACGCCGGCCGCCTGCTATCCGCTCTATCCCACCGTGGCGCGGCGCGGGCAGCTGCCGGAGCGCGGCGGCATCTTCGATCTTCAGTCCTACTGCTTCCGTCATGAGCCGTCGAAGGATCCGGCACGCATGCAGCTGTTCCGCATGCGCGAATATGTGCGCATGGGCACGCCGGACGAAGTAATGGCCTTCCGCCAGTCGTGGATGGAGCGCGGGCAGGAGCTGATTGCCAGCGTCGGCCTGCCGGTCGCCATCGATGTGGCCAATGACCCGTTCTTCGGCCGCGCCGGGCGCATGCTCTCCAACAACCAGCGCGACCAGAACCTGAAGTTCGAGCTGCTGGTGCCGGTGACCTCCACCGAAAAGCCGACCGCATGCCTGTCCTTCAACTACCATCAGGACCATTTCGGCAAGACCTGGGGCCTGACCACGGCGGACGGCGAAGTGGCACATACGGCCTGCGTCGGCTTCGGCCTGGAGCGCGTGGCGCTGGCGCTGTTTGCTCACCATGGCCTCGACACCGGCAGCTGGCCGGCCGGGGTGCGCAAGGTGCTGTGGGGCTGAGATGGCCGTGACGGACAAGGTGTTTCCGGCGCTCTCGCCCGAGACCTATCAGCGCCATGCCTTGCATGACCTGTCGCGCGACTGGCCGGAAACCAACTGCTATCTCGACATATGGATCGAGGTTCTGGCCGCGCTCGGCCTGCCGCCGGAGGCAGCGCTAGGCTTTGCCATCACGCAGGATTTCGAGGGCGATCAGTTCACCTTCTTCAAGGTGCCGCTGGAGGATCTGGAAACGCTCTTCGGCCTGCGGGTGACGGAGCTTGCCATCTACGACCGGGTGGAGCTGCATGTGGCAGAGCAGATCCGCCGCGGGCGGCTGTGCCTTGTCGAGCTGGACAGCTTCTTCCTGCCGGACACGCAGGGCACCGCGTACCGCAAGGAGCATGGCAAGACGACGGTGGCCATCAACCGGCTCGACCTTGAAGCCCGGCAGATGGACTATTTCCACAATCTTGGCCTGCACCGGCTGGAGGGGGAAGATTTCGACGGCATCTTCCACCGCAATGCCGCGCCGGACGCCTTGCCGCTGCTGCCCTATACCGAGTTCGTCAAGTTCCCGGCTGCATTGCCGCAGGGGCCGGAGATTGCGCAGCGCGCTGCTAAGATCCTCGCCCGCCATGTTGCCGCAAGGCCCGCTGCCAACCCGGTGCGCAGCTTTGCCGCTGTCTTTGCCGGGCAGGTGGAGGCGATTGCGGAACGGCCCTTCGGCTTCTTCCACCTCTATGCCTTCAACACCCTGCGTCAGCTGGGCGCGAATTTCGAGCTGTTCGCTGCTCATCTCGATTGGCTTTCCGCCAACCACGCGCAGCTTGGCGGCCTGGCGCCGCTTGCCGCTCATGCCCGCACCATTTCGGCCTGTGCCAAGTCGGTGCAGTTCCAGCTCGCCCGCGCCGTGATGCGCAAATCCTTCGACCGGCTGACACCGGCGCTGATGCCGGCTGCCGATGCCTGGGATGAGCTGGCGGCGGGGCTGGTGGCGGTTTGTGATACATCTGTTTGAGGGTACGCGCTGCCGTTCTGTTCTTGGTGTGCCATGGCATGTAAACACCTTGTTTGAAGCCGGTCGTGGGCTAGGACAAGGCGGCACCAAGTCATTCAGGCACTGCCTTTCAGCCCCCCTCCCCCTCGTGGGGAGGGGTAAGGGGTGGGGGGCTCTAAGCTCGCAATCACCTGATGAACCGTTGTTTTATTGAGTGGTGGGGAAGCGGTATGGCGGTTCGGAATCATGCAATTTCTTGCCGCCAGGAGAGGCCGTATCCCCCCACCCCTACCCCCTCCCCACGAGGGGGAGGGGAGCGGAGAGGCTGTGCCAAGGAAACGGTCCTTGAGGCCACCCATGGAGGCCAGGGCGCATGAAGTTGGCTGGGCGGAAACCGATCACCGCAGACTGGCGCATGGTGGTGCTGCCGGTTGGCACTGCTGCAAGGCCCGAAGAGCTTGCCGGGCTGGAGAGCATTCCCGCGCCCGTGCCCGGAACGGCGGCGGAAGCGCTTGCGCGGGCGGGGCGGTTTGATCCGGCAGTCCCCATGCCGCTGCAGGACCGGGATGTCTGCTACAGCGCTGAGGTCACCGCCCAACCCGGCCGTCACCGGCTCATCTTCGAGGGGCTGGCGACGCTCTGTGAGATCTGGTGGAACGGCACCTGCGTGCTGGAGACGGACAATATGTTCCGAAGCTACGCCGTTGAGGTGGAGGCTGAGGCCCGGAATACGCTTGTTCTCGTCTTCCGGGCTCTGACCGGGCTGCTGGCCCGCAAGCTGCCGCGCGCCCGCTGGAAGACCATGCTGATTGATGAGCCTGCGCTGCGCGGCATCCGCACCACGCTGCTCGGCCATATGCCCGGCTGGTGCCCGGAGATCGAGGCCGTGGGACCGTGGAAGCCGGTGTGGATCGAAAGGGCGGATGCAGATGCGCCGGTTCTGCAGAGCATGGCGGCACATCTGGATGAAGACGGCACTGGGCATCTCGTTGTGCACATGTGCGCAGCTGGACGGATGACGGGCGCCGTGATCCACTGTGCCGGTCACTCTGCGGAGCTGAAGCAGACCGGCCCCGGCACATTCACGGCTCATCTCCATCTGCCCGGCGTGGCCCCCTGGTGGCCCGTAACCCATGGCACCCCGGCTCTGCATGATGTGGTGCTGGAGCAGGGCGGCATTGAGACCCGGCTTGGCCGCACCGGCTTCCGCCGCATCGGGGTGGACCGGGGAGCGGATGGCAAGGGCTTCGGCCTGATCCTCAATGGCCTGCCGGTTTTTGCCCGTGGCGCGGTCTGGACCAGTGCGGATCTCTTGGCGCTGCGCGATGACCGCGAGGTCTGCCGCCCGCATCTGGAGGCGGCGGTGGCGGCCGGGTTCAACATGATCCGCGTGCCGGGCCTGGGCGTTTATGCCAGCGATGATCTGCTCGATCTGTGCGATGAACTGGGGCTGATGCTCTGGCAGGATTTTCAGTTCGCCAATTTCGATTATCCGATGGCGGACGAGGCCTTTGCCGCCTCCGTCGAGGTGGAGGCGCGGCAGGCGCTGGCCCGTCTCAGCCCGCATCCCTGCCTCACCGTGCTGTGCGGCGGCAGCGAAATGCAGCAGCAGGCGGCGATGATGGGTCTGCCTGCAGAGCGGCGCGCCTGTTCGCTTTCGGGAGAGTTGCTGCCGCGCCTTGCGGCGGAAGAGGCGCCCGGTATCCCTTATGTGCCCAACTCCCCTTCTGGCGGCAGCCTGCCGTTCTATCCGGGGGAAGGCATCGGCCATTACTACGGCACCGGGGCCTACCGCCGCCCGCTGGAAGATGTCCGCCGCGCCAATGTGCGCTTTGCCGGAGAGTGCCTTGCCTTCGCCAATCTGCCGGATGACGCGGGCCTTGCAGGCCGCAAACCGTCAGATGCGGACTGGAAGGCGCTGGCTCCCAAAGACCGGGGTGCAGACTGGGATTTCGCGGATGTGCGGGATCATTATCTCAGGGAGCTTTACCGGGTGGACCCGCAGGCGCTCGCGGCGGAAGACCTGGCGCGCTATCTTATACTGTCGCGTGCTGTCAGTGGTGCCGTGATGGCGGAGACCTTTGCCGAGTGGCGGCGGGTTGGCTCTTCCTGCCGGGGCGCGCTGGTGCTGGCTCTGAGCGATCTTGCCCCCGGCTGCGGCTGGGGTCTGATCGCGGCGGGCGGAGAGCCCAAGCCGGCGTTGCAGGCCCTGGCGCATGTGCTGCGCCCGCTTCAGGTGCTGGCCCTGGACGAGGGCACCAACGGCCTTGATGTTCATCTTCTCAATGAGACGGCAGAGCCGCGCCGGGTGAAGCTCTCCTTGCAGGCTCTGCGGGACGGCCATGTGCCGGTGCTGAGTGCTGCCCGCGAGATGGAGCTTGCCGCCCGTTCGGGGCAGATCATCCCTGCCGTTGATCTCATCGGCAGCTTCTTCGACATCACCTATGCCTACCGTTTCGGCCCGCTGGCGCATTCCGTCACGGTGCTGCGCCTCACGGATGCGGAGACGGGCGAATGCCTCAGCGAGGCGTTCCATTTCCCCGCTGGCCGCAATCTGCCACCGCAGGATCTGGGGCTGACGGTGGCGGCAGAGAGATGCGAGGACGGCAACTGGGCGCTGGAGGTGACGGCGAGCCGCCTTGCCGAAAGCCTGCATGTGGAGGATCCCAGCTTCATCGCGGAAGACAACTGGTTCCACCTTGCGCCCGGAGCACCGCGCCGTGTGCGCCTCAGGCGGCGAGACTCTGCTCCGGCTGATGCGGCACCGCGCGGTCTGGTCTCGGCGGTCAATGCGCTGGCAGGTGCGGGCTACGAGGGCTGAGCCGCCTTCAGCAGGTGAGCGAGCCACACAGCGCGTGCCTCAGGCGGTGTCAGATTGTGATCCGCCTTTTCGAGGAAGCTAACGGACACACCCGGCAGGCTGGCTGCCTTGGCGCCATCGGGTCCAAGTGCCTGTTCCAGATAGGGCAGGCCGGGGTCGTTGGGGCTGTAGATCAGGTCTATGGTCTGTCCGCGTCCGGAGACAAGCGCCAGATCTCTGGCGATCTGCCGTTGCAGGCGGGATGAGGGCGTCAGGCCCATGGCCCAGGGCGCCGTTTTCTCTTCGGCCTTTTGCAGTGCCCGTCCGGCCATGTATTTCAGCAGCCGCAGCACCGGCACGCCACCGGAGAACAGTTTGCGCAGCTTGTCCGGGTCCAGCAGCTTGCCCGCATAGCCGGCGGCATCGTCATGGCCGAAATGCAGCAGGTCGGCGATATCCTCGCGCCGGTCCCACAGCAGCCGTTGCAGATTGACGCAGACAGCCGCCTTGATCCGTGTGTCTGCCACAGCCCCGCGAAGGGCGAGATAGGCGCCGCTGCAGGCACCCGTTGCGATGACTTGGGAGTAGCCGTGTGCACTCAGCCAGTCCAGCGCATCCGTCACATCCTGCATCTGGGGCGCGCTGTAGTGGACAGGATACAGCCCCTCGGGTGCGGCCACGCTGTCGCCAATGCCGGAAGCATCGACCCGCAGCGAGGCGATACCTTGCGCGGCCAGAGCCCGCGCCATGTCCCGCATGCCATGCGCCCAGCCGGTGCGCGGCGTGCCGCCTGCGGAAAAGGCCAGAACCACGGGGCCGGCTGTTTCCGGTTGGCTCACAGGCTTGCACCAGGTTCCGGCCATCTGGCCGTACCGGCCCAGCATGACGGTTTCCTCGGTGAAGCTGGCGGCGGACAGGATCGCCGGACTTGCCGGGGCAGCAGCGCGGGCGGGGGCCTCGGGCGGCAAGGCCTGCTCCAGCCACAGGGCCAGTCCGGCGAGATCATCCAGCGGCGCCTGCGACAGGGTCGGGTCCGTGACCATGGCGTCATAGCTGGTAAAGTCGAACCGCGTTGCCTTGGCATGCGTGGTGGCAAGATTCGAGGCAAAGTCCTCTTCGGCCGTCCGTCCGGGACGGGGCATGACGAGGACAGGCAGGCTGGCCGGAATGTCCTGCGCAGTCATCCGGCGTGAGCGGATGGCGCCCGCCAGCCCCTCAGGCATGGCGATCCCGGCCACATGAAAGGCGATGCCCGGCAACGGCGGCGTGGAAACACCCGTGCGCTCCGCGATCATGGCCGCATTCAGCTGGTTCTCCCGCAGCCAGCTGCGGCCCGAAACGGGCGGGGCCATGAGGATCAGCGCGGCGGCACTCTGCGGCTGACGGGCCATCCGGTCCAGCGCCAGAAGCGCGCCAAGGCCGAGCCCTGCGAAGATGAAACGGTTGCAGGCGCGGGCGGCGCTCAAGGCTTCGGCCGCCTCATCAAGGGCGGTTGCGGCCTGTTCCAGCCCGTCGATCTCTTCCGGATTGCGCAAGGAAGCGCCCATGCCGGGCAGGTCGAACCGCAGCACCGGATAGCCGGCCGCGGCCAGCCGCTCGGCCAGAAGCCGCATGCTGCGCCGGGCGCAGAGGCCGGTGTAGCCCCAGTCCTCGATCAGGATCACGCCCGTTTCTGCGGGAGGTCCCATCATCAGGGCGGGTTCATGCGTCAGGGCAACCGGGGTCTGTGCCGTCACAGTATCAGCGTGCGGGGGCATCGGCGGAACCGGTCCCTTTCTGGTGCCCGTCCGGGCCGCGCAGCTGCCATGCATCAGCCGGAGCCAGCGAAGCGCAGGCCGGGATCTTCCCGGTCACGGGATCAAGGATATAGCGCTGCACCACCCGCATCTGCGGCCGCTCGATGCCATTGTCATCGGGCTGGATGGAGAGCGGATAATCGCCCCACCAGTCACCGGCGGCCCAATAGGTCCAGCCGATCCAGGTGTCCGGGTTGTCATTGACGAAACCGGCCATGCGGCCGATGGCGTCGAGACAGTCCGGGCTGGCGGTGCCGCCGAATTCGCCCAGCAGCGCCCGGTTGCCGGTGGCCTTCAGCCAGTCCGTCACCCGGCTGAGGGATTCAATCGCCGTATCCGTTGCCGGGCAGGTGCGGTTGGTGCCGGAAAAATCGTGGTCGGGATACTGGTGGATGTCGAAGGCGAAATTGTTCAGAGGATCAATGACGCCGGTCATCACCTCAGCATTGCTGCCGCCGTTTTGCTCCGCGAACCAGTGATAGGCGCTGGTCCAGATGGTACCGGGCACCAGGATCATGTTGTCCGCGCCATTTTCCCGGATCGCCGCGATGGCCGCATTGACGGAGGGCAGCCAGAAGGCCGCATCCATGTAATCCGGCTCGTTCTGCAGCTCGAACATGACTTGAGGATCGCCCGCGTGAAAGGCGGACATGCGGCGCCAGAAATCCACGAAGGCGGCGGTTGGCACCTCCGGCGAGCCGATCTGCTTGCCGGCAAAGCGGGCGTTGGTGTGCGGGTCGAGAATGACGGTGAAGCCCATCTGCCGCGCCATGGCAACGCTGGCCAGAAGCGGCGTCAGTTCCCGGTCATCCAGCGGGCCGTAGAGTTCGGGCTGCAGCCGCTCCCACTTGAAGGGAAAGCGGACGATGTTCATGCCCTTGCCGGCCAGATAGGTGAGGGTCTTCTGCGTCGGATAGAAATGGGTGGTGCCGAGCTTTCCAACCGTGTCGCCAAACTCTGCCCCGGCCACATTGGCGCCGCGCAGGCAGGTGAGGGTCTGGGCTGATGCGGCGGAAACAGCAGGCAGCCACAAGAGGGTGGCCAGCAGGCTGGTGATGAGCCTTGCGGGCGCAGGCCCGGCCGCTGCGCGCCCTGCCATCACTGTCCGTCCCTGGGGCCGGAGGTGGAGCCTGCCACGCTGCCCTGCCGCCAGTCGCGCAGCACGGTGATGATGGTGCTGGCCATGTTGTCCACCCCCATATGCTTCAGCGACCAGTTACGGCAGAGATAGAGCACGGCAACGGCGTGCAGCGTGCCGATGGCCGCGATTCCGGCCATGCCATAAACCGGAGCGGCCAGCGCCAGCGCGCCGATATAGAAAGCAAAGGCGACAGACCGCATGGCCAGGAAATAGCGCTCGCCGCCGCCGATCATCATCAGGTTGGTGCCGGGACCGAAGAATGAGTGCAGCACCGGCAGCAGGCAGAGAATCGCCAGAACATTGAAATGTTCGGCAAAGCTCGGCTCGAACAAGCCAAGCGCAAACTTGCCGATCAGCATCATGAACACATAGGCGAGCAGCGTTCCGGCAAAGCTGGCGGCGGAGAGGATCGAGGTCAGACGTTGCGCGCCAGCTGTGTTCCGCTCCTGCAGCTTTGCAGAAACCATGGGCACGCCGACGGTGTCGATGATGGTGACGGGCAGCATCAGCAGCGCGGCAAGGCGGAAGGCGACGAAATAGAAAGCGGCGGCCTCAAGGCTCAGGAAGATGCCGATGAGGATGGTTTCCAGATAGAGCGAAGCCGAGACGAAGAAGCTGTTGGCGGTGAAGAACAGGCTTTCATGCGTCCATTCCCGCTTCTGGCTGCTGCCGCCCGCCATATGCGTCTGGCGCAGGAAGCCCCGGCCCTCCAGCGCCAGCATGCGCAGCACCTGATAGCCAACCACCAGCACCAGAAGCACCGTGGTGATCTCCATCGCTCTGGCCCCTGAATCCATGAAGCCGGTCCAGGTGAAGAACGGGAAGCAGAGAAGTGTGAGGATGCGCCAGATGTTCTCGCGCGGCGTCAGGGCCAGTCCGACATTGCCTTTCACCCGGAAATAATACTGCATGTACTCGCTGACGGAAAAAACCGCAGCGAACACGAAGGCCACATGCAGGGCCTGATAATGCAGCTCAAGACCCTGCCGGAACGGATAGATAAGGGCCGTGGCGGCCGCCAGAAAAAGGGCGCCACCGGCAAGCCAGACCGCATTCATCCGCAACAGGGCCGCGTTGCCGGGCGCATCTTCCGGATTGCCGGTGTTGCGGTAATGCTTGAGCAGCAGCACGTTCTGGCCGAGCACCAGCACAAGGCCCAGCGAAGAGCCGACCGAGAAGAGGAAGTTGTAGAGACCATATTCCTCGATGGTCAGCATGCGGCTGGCCATCAGCAGCACGGAAAAGCTGAGCACGGGTGAGGCCAGCCGGCTGACCAGCGACCAGAGAAATTCCTTCACATTGACCCGCAACAGCAATTGGCGAAGCGCATTCATTCGGCGTCGGCCTCTTTCAGCACCGGAAGCGCCGCCATTTTGCGTCTGCGGACATGGTCCAGGAAGCCGCTGAACTGCGGTCCGATCACCTCAGGCAGATAGGTCCGGGCGGAGGCCAGCGCGCCGGCACTCAGCGCGGCATAGCGGTCTGCACAAGCAGCAGTTTTCAGGATTGCCTCCTTGAGGGCGGCTGCGTCGGCCGGCGGAACATGGAACCCATTGATCCCATCTACGATGTTTTCGGCCACGCCGCCTATATTGGTCGAAATGACAGGAATGGCATGGGCGAAGGCTTCGATCGATGACCGGCCGAATGCCTCGCGCCCGATGGACGGATAGGCCAGAACGTCGATGCCTGCAAGGAACTCGTCAGCCTTCACCCAACCGTGAAAGACCGTATTGTGCTGAGGAAAGCGGGCGCGGACCTCTTCGGCGTAATTGTCCCGCGAGGCGCCTTCTCCGGCGATGTGGAACTCGATGCTGCGGTCATCCGCCAGCAGGCGGGCGGCACCGGCGAGATGGGCAAGTCCCTTGAAGTGGCTGTGCAGCCCCAGAAAGCCGACCCTGAGCGGCCGGCCCTTGGGAAAGGAGCGCGGCGCGGAGGTCTGAAGTCCGGGCAGCACGGCGGGGATGCGGCGCATTTCCGCGTTGGGGAAATAACCCTCCAGCCGGTGCCGGTTCAGCACATCCTCCGATTCTCCCACCACCCCGTCGACAAAGCGGGTGAAGCCGCGCTTGCCCGCAGAGGTCAGCTTGCAGCTGGTACACTGGCGTGCGCAATTTTCCGACCGCTTCTGCATCACCGAATTCCAGCAGATGAGGAAGGAATTGAAGGCCGTATGCACCACCGGCAGGCCGGCCATCTTCGCCGCGGCCCAGCTTGCCACATTGATGTTTTCGATGCTGACGGTCAGAAACAGATCCGGCTGCGTGCGCGCAATCTGCCGGCGCATGGCAGCAAAGGCGAAGGGATTGCCGTTCTCCAGAGCATGCCAGACCGGCTTCTTCCAGCCTGCCTTGCGCTTCATGTAGTCCCAATAGACATTCGGGCTGGCGATCCGGTGCACCCGGATGCCGGACACCTCTTCCTCCGCATCCGTATCGCCCACATTGACGACGGTCAGGTCCGCTCCCTGCGACTGCAGCATCTTCGCCAGCATGAAGGAGGACGTCTGGGCTCCTCCGGGCAGGTTGGGGGGGAAGGCGGCACAGGCCATCAGGATGCGCATAGTCTGGGCTCGTCGTCGTTTCGGTTGGTCCTCGATAGCAGAGGAGTCTTGAGGAAACGTAAGGTCAGCCGCAGAGCAGACACGAACAGGCCGCGCGTATTGGCCAAATCTGACCTTGCGGTAAATACGGGCGCGATCAAGCGCTTGTTAAAACAGCTGTGCGATTGTCTCCCGCAGATGACGGCAGCAGCTGGATGCGGCAGATCGGAAACGGAAACAGGCCCTCATGACACCAGTGGTGCCCGGCATTCCCCTGAAGGCGAGGATCAGGGCGTCGGTTCTTTCGGGAACCGCGCGCCTTCTGCATGGCCTTGGTCTGGATGCCGCCGTGGGGCGGCGCTATGGCGGCAGCGGTGTGGTGCTGATGTTCCACGAATTCGTCCGCGACAGCGCACAGACGCTGGGGCAGGGCTGCCGGATCGATGATTTCGAAGCCATCCTGACCGGACTTCGGCGTCAGGGCCGGGAGTTTGTTACGCTGGACGAGGCGCAGCGGCGGCTTGAGGCCGGGGATACGCGCCCCTTCGCTGCGCTGACCTTTGATGATGGCTACCGCTCCAACGTGGACCTGGCCCTGCCGGTGATGGAGCGCCACGGCGCGCCTGCCACCATCTTCGTGCCAACGGACATGCTCAACCGGTCCATCAATGCCTGGTGGCTGGGCCTGCGCGAACTGGCATTGCATCATGACAGGCTCGCCATCGAGCCTATGGGCCAGATCATCGAGAGCCGTACCCGGGCTGAGAAGGCAGCGGCGCTGGAGCATATGACCGCCTGGGTCTGGGCGGATTTCGCCAGAGCCGCTCTGCTGCCGGATGTCTTTGCGGCCCACGGGCTGGACATGCCGGGCCTCGTGGAGCGGCTGGCGATGACGACGGATGAGGTGAAGGCCATCGACCGGCACCCGCTCGTCGAGATCGGTGCCCATACCACCACCCACCGGGCGCTGGCGCTGCTTTCAGAGCCTGAAGCGGAGGCGGATATCGCCGCCAACAAGACCTATCTCGAAGCCCTGCTCGGCCATGAGGTCCGCTGGTTCGCCTATCCCTATGGCGCGCCGTCGATCAGCGGCACCCGGGAGGCGGAGATCCTGCGCAGGCTTGGCTTCCATGGCGCAGTAACCACTGAACCGGGTTGCCTCTTTCCGCAACATGCGCAGGCGCGCTGGCTCTGGCCACGGCAGAATGGCGAGTTCGCCGCTCATGCCGTGCCGCAGGCGCTGAGCGGTGCCCATGGTGTTTTCCGGGCGCTGCGCAGCGGCTGGGGCGAGCCCGCCGTGCACACGCGCCCAACTTCAGGACCTTCTTCATGACGGCACAGCTTCCCGCGTCTGTTCCGCCTTTCGCAGGCAAGACGATTGTCCATGTGGTGCGCCAGTTCTACCCGATGATCGGCGGGCTGGAGGATGTGGTGCGCAATCTCGCAGGCCGCCAGACCGGGCGCTTTGGCCGGGTGAAGGTGGTGACGCTGAACCGCCTGTTCATCGAGCCGGACCGTCTGCTGCCTGCGCAGGAGATGATTGACGGCTTCGAGGTGCGGCGCATTCCGTTCCGGGGCTCGCCGCGCTATCCGGTGGCACCGTCCGTTTTCGCTGAAATTGCGGGAGCCGATCTCATCCACGTGCATGCGGTCGATTTCTTCTTCGACAGCCTTGCCTGGACATCGCCCTTCCGCCGCACGCCGATGGTGGCAACCACCCATGGCGGCTTTTTTCATACTGCTGATCACAAGCGGCTGAAGACGCTCTGGTTCAACACCGTCACGCGGCTTTCCGCCAGCCGTTACCGGGGCATCGCCTGCTGCAGCGAAAGCGATCTGGCGACCTTCTCCCGCATTGCGCCTTCCCGCGTGCGGCTGATCGAGAATGCGGCGGATCTGGAAAAATTCGGCGGCGCTGCCTCGCCCGTGCCGGTGAAGGGGCTGATGACCATCGGCCGCTTCTCCCACAACAAGCGGCTCGATGCGCTCCTCGACATGATGAAGGTGCTGCTGGCAAAAGACGGCGCGTGGCATCTGCACATCGCGGGCAGCGGCTCGGACTGGAGCGAGGCGGATGTGCGGGGCATGATCGCGGAGCGCGGGCTTGACGCTGCGGTGTCGCTGCACGGCAATCCGTCCAACGCCCGTATCCGCGAGGTCATGGGCAGCTGCAGCCTGTTCGTCAGCGCTTCGAATTACGAGGGCTTCGGCGTTGCCATGATCGAGGGGCTGAGTGCCGGTCTCCTGCCGGTGGTGGAGCCCAATACGGCCTTCGTTTCACTCGCCCGCAAGCATCCGATGGTCCGCCTCGCAGGGTTTGGCGATCCGGCCAGGGCGGCGCAGGCGGTGGAAGAGGCGTGGACGGCGCTGATGGCTGATCCTTCGGCGCAGCGTCAGGCGGCCATTGCCTCGGCGGCCCAGCACGGCTGGGCGGAAACGGCAGCCGCCTATGAGCGGCTTTATGCGGATGCCTTGAAACTTGCCTAGTGATCCAGGGCCGCTCAGGCCTTGCGGCCCTTCTCGAAGCCGGGCGGAAGCTTCCAGCGGCTGGAGACGGCGGGCTGAGGCCGCTTGCGGCGGAACAGGGCGGGCATGGCAAGGCGGTTGGCTCCGGCAGGGTGCTTGCCGTTCCAGGCATCGGCAGCCCCGGCGCAGAGCCAGAGCAGACCGCCGGTCTTGATGGTCGAAAGCGAGTAGGACACGATCATCAGCAGGCAGATGTAGGCGACCATCAGCACCTTGAAGCGCCAGCCCGCATCCGATTCGGCCGGGGCGTAGACATAGAGCACCCAAAGGCCCAGAAGGCCGATGGCCCCCGTCTGGAACAGGGCAAAGGCATAGCCGCTGTCGGACAGATAGGTCTCCATGGTGGAAATGCCGAGAATGCCCTTCCAGTCCAGCTTCATCAGCAATTGGCCAGAGTAGAGCCAGCGGCCTGTCAGCGTGTCGTCCCAGCCGAGCCTGTTGCTGGCAGCGGCATAAATGATGAGCAGCAGCACGATCAGGATGGGCGCTGCCACCAGCACGGCGCGCGGGGTGATGCGGTTGAGCGGGGCGATGAGGAAGAAGCTCAGCGACACGAACATGCCGAAGCGGGCATCGCCGAGGATGATCACCGCAAAGGCCAGTGCAAACAGCAGCAGACGGCCCTGCATGTCCTGCCGGAACACCGCCCACATGACGAGAAAGGCACCGAAGTTGCCCATCGACACCGGTTCCAGGAACACCGACGAAACACGGTGGGTGCCAAGAAAGGCAAAGAAATTACGCCCGCCAAGCCGCACACCGCTGTGGAACAGGGGACTGTCCTCACCGAGGAAATTGCTGTCTGCAGTGATCGTGCCGCGTGCGACGTAATAGTCGAAAATGTTGATGTTCTGGAGAAACAGGTCGAGGAACAGGTACTCGATCAGGCCGACGGCGATGACGAGCAGGGCCGACCAGAGCACCAGCCGGTCCACCTGCCGGATGTCATGGATCTGGCGGCCGATGAAATAGAAAATCACCGGCACCAGCGCATCGCGCACCGATTTGGGATCAATGACCCCGCGCAGGGCCATGATCATCAGCATGTAGGCCAGGTAGACTCCGATGACCACATAGAGGTTTACCCGGCGTGTCATGGCCAGCAGCAGGGCGCAGGCGGTCAGCAGCAGCTCGCTCAGCACCACATGGTTCTGCGAGATGCCCATCACCCGGGTGTTGAGGAAGGCAAGGCCAAGGTTGAAGATCAGCGTGCCGAAGATGACGGCATAAACCGCCATCAGCCAGGCGGGGCTGCGCTCCTGCGGACGTGCGGGGAGCGCCCTTGCGCCGGCCGGGGGCAGGCGGAAACGGGCGTGGGCCGTTCCGTCAGGCCGCTTCAAGGACGACATTGCCGATCACCCGGTCCTGCCAGGGTTGGATATAGGCGAGCACCCGGTCGAGGTCCGCCATCCGCGTGGCGCCCAGCTGGCTCACCAGCACGATGGCATCGCAGTTCTTCAGAAGCACCGGCAGGATCGGATTGCTCTCGGACGGGCCGCAGTCGATCAGCAGGAAATCCTGGCCTTCGTCCATCAGCGAGGCGGGCCCGGCGTATTTGCGCCGTTCATTGACCCGTTCGACGCTGAGATAGCGCGACAGGGCGGCATTGCGTTCCGGTGCTTCACCGGTTGTCCTGGCCAGATCGCCCTTGCGCGGCTTGGGCCGGTCGTCCGGCGTGCCCTGTTCTGACTGCGGCAGGGCCTGGGCCAGCAGCACATCCTCGTTCATCTCATGCAGCGCCTCGGCGATGCCCCGGGCGACAGGCCGGGTGTCCAGCATGTCAGAAGTGCGCAGGATGAGAATATTGGCGGGAAGCTCTTCCGACAGAGCATAGCGCAGGGCATAGGCGACACGGGTCATGCCCATCTGCGCCTCGTTGCGCAAGGCAAGCGGCTTGCTGCCGCTACTTTTGCCCAGAAGCTTGCGTGCGGGGGCGGTTGCCAGAACCGGCAGGTTTGTGAGGACGGGAGCGCCGGTCCAGTCCACGAGGTCCCGCTCGGAGTTGAGACGCCCGCTGACGATCTCGGCGCCGACAGCCCCGCCTGCGGACAGCACAAGCCCAAAGATGGCTGCAGCGGCGATGATGAGCACGGAAGACGGCCCGTTGGCCGAGAGCGGCGGCTGGGCAGCGGAGAGGATGCGGGAATTGGTGGCCGTCACGTTCTGCTGTTCGGCCAGTTCCTGCGCGCGCTTCATGAAGAGCTGATAGACGCCCCGGCGTGTGTCGGCCTCCGCCTCCAGCTGCCGCAATTCGATCTGCGCCCGGCTTTGGGTGGAATTGGCGGATTTCAGCTGGTCAATCCGGGCCTCAAGTCCGTTGAGATTGGCCTGCGCCCGCTCGAAGTCGCTGCGGATATTGCGCTGGACGCGGGACAGCTCATCCGAGATCTGGCGGCGGGTGTTCTGCATCTGCGCTGCAATCTCACGCATCTGCGGATGATTGGCGCCCAGTGTTGTGGAAGCGCGGGCCTCCTGCTCGGCAAGATTCGCATATTGCACCCGCAGCGAGCTCAGCACCGTGTTGGCCACATCCACCGGAATGGCTCCCGCCTCGATGTCGGAGGGGCTCAGGCGGCGGATCAGTTCGAAGGTGTTCTTGGCCTTTTCCAGGTCCACCCGCGCCTGTGTCAGCTGGGTGTTGAGGTCCTGCAGCTGCTGGTTCACCACAAGGCCGCCCTGTGTGGTGGAGATCAGGCCATTTTCGGCGCGGTATTTCTCCACCGCAGCCTCGGCCTGCTGCACCTGTGCCTGCAGCTGGTCGGCCTGCGTCTTCAGCGACTGGCTGGTGCGCTGGAAGCCTTCCGACCGGGCTTTGGCGGCTTCCGCCAGATAGGCCGCAGCGGTGGCATTGGCGATGTCGGCAGCCCGGTCCCGGTTGGGATGTGTCGCGGCGATCTGGAAGATGAAGGTCTTTTCGATCCGCTGCACCTGCAGCCGCTTGCGCAGCGCCTCGATCACCGCCATCCGCCGGCCTGCGGGATCGGGCGCGGAAAACAGGAAAGGCAGCAAGGTCTGCCGCAACCCCTTGCCGGAGAAGGCCGGATCATTTTCCAGCTCAAGCGAGGACACCACCCGGTCAAGAACCGGGGTGGACATCAGCACGAAGGCCTGGCTGTCCACGTCGAAACCCTCAAGAGGTGATGCACCTTCCCGGCCGGAGAACTCCCGCCCAAGGATCTGCAGGCTCGGCGGTTCCACGAGAAGTTCGGCCGACGCCGTGTAGGCTGGAGCACGCGTCAGCGCGAAAAGCACAGCCAAGCCGGTCAGCAGCGCGGGAACAACAATGATCCACCGCAGGCGGCGCGCGAGAATTGCCGGAATGTCAGAAACTTCAACCATGACTGAAAACCGTTGGCGAGGCGATGGGCGGCAAACCTCTGGAGCTGACCGGGGCGGCGGGCATGCCCGTGCCGTAATGTTAGAAAAGATGAAGAGATATGATTAACATTTGGAAAATGCGGTGCTATCCCGGATTGAGGCTACCCTAGCGTTTGCAAACGGACCGGGGCGTCATGGTAAATGAAACCATGACGAGAATGTAAGAATTCTTGGGGTGGCGTTGACGGCCAGTAATCTATAAAATGCCTTTGTCTTGGGAGTTAAGGCGTTGTTGAGTTGTTTTAGCCAGTTTCCCTCATGCAAAACTCTGTTGATGTGGGGCGCTGGGGATGTTGATGCCTGAATTGACCTTGGGGATGCCTTTGGGGGCTGGGGTCGCGCAAATTGGTCCGCTTGGTATCAATAGATTATCACGCGCGCAGGCCATTGATATGCTGCGCACATCCCAGTTGTTGCGGATCAAGATGGATGTCGCCATCTGCAACGCGCACACGGTCCTGCAGGCTCTTGATCATCCGGAATATGCGGAGACCTTATCCCGCATGACGCTGTTCAATGACGGGATCGGCGTAGACATTGCTGCGCGTGCCATCACGGGCAAGGCGTTTCCGGCAAATCTCAACGGCACCGACCTTGTGCCCGCGATTCTGGAGAACATTGGGCTGCCCTTGCGGATCTATCTGCTGGGAGCAAAGCCGAGTTCGGTGGCAGGAGCGGCAGAGTATATTGCTGCGCATTACCCGCAGCATCACGTCGCAGGTTTCCATGACGGCTACTTCGCGCGGGAAGAAAGGGATGCGGTCATTGCGCGGATCAACGCCGCCAATGTGGACCTGCTGCTCGTCGGCATGGGAAATCCGGCGCAGGAACGCTTCATTGTCGAGAACCGGGACAAGCTTAATCCGACCATCTGCATCGGTGTTGGAGCTCTGTTCGATTTCCTGTCCGGGGAAGTGGTGCGGGCGCCGCGCTTTCTTCAGGCTGCGGGTCTCGAGTGGCTTTTCCGCCTGATGCAGGAGCCGCGCCGCCTGGGCAAGCGCTACACGGTCGGCATCTACCGTTTCCTTTCTGCTGTCTTGCGGCTGCGCGCCGAAGCCCGCCGTGACCGGCCGGGTGGCCGGGCCATGCCTCTGCTGTAACGCCCGCTCCGGTTCGCACGAGAGCGCAAGGTCCTCCGCACGGACATCTGTGGCCGCTGCATCAGACATTCGGCGGAGGCCGGTGCATCCGGCTTGGCCGCTGGCGGCAAGGCGGGTAGAACGGGGGCATGACACGTTCTGCCACATCCCTTGCGCTGCCGCTTGCCCTTCCGGTTTTCGAACCCGGCTGGGTGTGGCTGGCGGGTGCCGGCCCCGGCGATCCGGGGCTTCTGACGCTTCATGCCCTCAACGGGCTGCAACAGGCAGATGCCGTGGTCTATGACGCACTGGTCGATACCAGCATCCTCGATTTCGCCCGGCCCGGCGCCTTGCTGGAATATGCCGGCAAGCGCGGCGGAAAGCCGAGCCCAAAGCAGCGCGACATCACCCTGCGTTTGATTGAACTTGCCCGCGAGGGCAAACGGGTGCTGCGGCTGAAGGGCGGCGATCCCTTCGTCTTTGGCCGGGGCGGGGAGGAGGCGCTGGGCCTTGCCGGCGCGCATGTGCCCTTCCGCATCATTCCCGGCATCACCGCCGGCATCGGCGGTCTGGCCTATGCGGGCATTCCGGCCACGCACCGCGACACCAATCAGGCGGTCACCTTCTTGACCGGGCACGACCAGACAGGTCTTGCACCGGAGGCGATCAACTGGAAGGGCATCGCCGAAGGCTCGCCGGTGATCATCATGTATATGGCGATGAAGCATCTTCCGGAGATTTCGCAGGCGCTGATAACCTTTGGACGGCCTGTGGATGAGCCTGTGGCTATCGTGTGCAATGCGTCGCAGCCGGACCAGAAGGTTCTGGTGACAGCGCTGGGCCGCTGCGCGCAGGATGCAGAGGCTGCCGGGCTGGAGCCGCCCGCCATCGTCTGTGTCGGCGAAGTGGTGCGCCTGCGTGAGGGGCTCGACTGGATCGGCGCCATGGCGGGGCGGGTGCTCGTGTCCGATCCGCTGGGCCTGTCCGGCGATCCGCAGCAGGCTGCAGGCAACGGCGTATGAGCCCGCCTCTTCCGCCTGCACTCATGCTGGCTGCGCCGTCCTCCGGCTCGGGCAAGACGGTACTGACCCTTGCCCTGCTCTCCGCCCTGCGGCGCAACGGCCTTGCCGTGCGCGGGGCCAAATGCGGGCCGGATTACATCGATCCGAAGTTCCATGAGGCAGCCGCAGGCGCGGTTTCCGTCAATCTCGACCCCTTCTCCATGCCGCCGCCCGTGCTGCGCCAGCTTGCAGCGCAAGCCGGGCAGGGGGCAGATCTGCTGCTGATCGAGGCGGCCATGGGCCTTTTCGATGGCGCTTCCGATGGCTCCAGCAGTGCCGCCGATGTGGCGGCTGCGCTGGGTGTGCCGGTGGTGCTGGTGATCGATTGCGGCCGTCAGGCGCAGTCGGTGGCCGCTGTTGTGCGCGGCTTCCGCGATCACCGCGCCGATGTGGAGGTGGCGGGCGTTATCCTCAACAAGGTGGGCTCTGCCCGGCATGGTGCCATGCTCCGGGCGGCGCTCACCCCACTTGGCCTGCCGGTGCTGGGCGAGGTGCCGCGCAGCGGGGCGCTGGTTCTGGCCGAACGGCATCTGGGGCTGGTACAGGCCTCCGAGCGGGAGGATCTGACGCAGTTTCTTGCAGGAGCAGCGGATGCCGCTTCCCGCTCCGTTGACCTTGCATCGCTGGCCGCGCTTGCCCGTCCGCTTGCGGTAGCTGAGGGTGTGCCGTCCGGCTGGCCCATTCTGCTGCCGCCTCCAGGGCAGCGCATTGCCGTTGCCAGTGACGTTGCCTTTGCCTTTGCCTATCCGCACCTTCTGAAAGGCTGGCAGGCGGCGGGGGCTGAAATCCTGTCCTTCGCGCCCCTTGCGGACGAGGCGCCGGACGCAGGGGCCGATGCGGTCTATCTGCCGGGCGGCTATCCGGAGCTTCATGCAGGCCGGCTCGCGGCAGCCTCCCGCTTCAAGGCCGGGATGCAGCAGGCGGCGGAACGCGGCGCTGCGGTTTACGGCGAATGCGGCGGCTACATGGTGCTGGGCGAGGGCCTGATCGATGCAGGCGGTGACAGGCATGCGATGCTAGGCCTGCTGCCGCTCGTCACCAGCTTTGCCGCGCGCAAGCTGCATCTGGGCTACCGGCGGCTGACCGCGCTGGGTGGCTTGCCCTTTGGGGGAGTGGAAAAAGGCGCGGCGCTCGCCGGGCACGAATTCCACTACGCCAGCATCATCCATGAGGGCGAGGCTGAGCGGCTGTTTGCCGCCCGTGATGCGCTGGGGGATGAACTTCCTGCAATGGGGCTGCGGTGCGGAACGGTTTCGGGCTCATATGCCCATCTGATCGCCCGCGTCTGATCCCTCCCGGACATGCAAAAGGCCGCCGGTTCTGGCATGAACCGGCGGCCTTTCTGTTTCAATGGTGCGCCGCTCAGCCTTCGCGCGGCTGCAGGGCGATCTGCCGGGCCACGGCCAGCGACAGCAGCGTGCAGACAGCACCCGAGAGCAGATAGAGCCCAGCGGCAAAGAGGCCGAACCAGGTGGAGAGCAGCAGCGCGCAGAGCGGCGCAAAGCCTGCGCCGAACATCCACGACAGGGCCGAAACATAGGCCGAACCCGTGTAGCGGTTGCGCTGGTCAAAGAGCGATGCCACGGCGCCGGAGGACTGGGCCAGGTTGAAGCCGAGGATCAGGAAGCCGATCATCAGATAGGCCGTGACACCGGCCGATCCGCCATTCAGCAGCAGCGGCGCGCTGAGGGCAAAGGCTGCGATGGCCCAGGCGCCCCAGACGAGGATCTTCTGGCGGCCGATACGGTCGGACAGCCAGCCGGAGAACAGCATGGCGAGGATGCCAAGCCCGGCTCCGGCAGCCTCGATCAGCAGGAACGAGCCAAGGGTCTCATCGGTGTAGAGGAAGATCCACGACAGCGGGAAAACCGTGACCATGTGGAACATGGCAAAGCTCGCCAGAGGCACGAAAATGCCGACCAGCATCGTGCGCCCATCCTGCGACAGGGTGGTGGAAAGCCGCGTCGGCGTCAGCTCGTTCGACTTGAACAGCTCGGTGAACTCCGGCGTATCGACAATGCGCAGGCGGGCAAACAGCGCCACCACGTTGATGGCGAAGGCCACGAAGAACGGATAGCGCCAGCCCCAGTCGAGGAAGTCGGCGGAAGACAGCGTCATCACCAGATAGGCAAACATGACTGCCGCAACCGCAAGGCCGGCGACGGCCCCAAGCTGCGGGATCATGGCGTAAAAGCCACGGCTGCTCTTCGAGGCGGTAATGGCCAGCAGCGGCGCCAGACCGTCCCACGTGCCGCCCAGAGCCAGGCCCTGGCCGAAGCGCAGCAGCACCAGCATGCCGACGGCCCACCAGCCCGCCGTCTCATAGGACGGCACGAGGCCCATGGCCACCGTGGAGGTGCCGAGCAGGAAGAGCGCCACCGTCAGCTTGGTGACACGGCCATGGCGCCGGTCGAGCGCCATGAACATCGCCGTGCCCAGCGGACGGGCGACGAAGGCAAGCGCCACGAGGGCGAAAGACCAGAGCGTGCCGGTCAGCGGATCAACGAACGGGAAAATCCGTGCCGGAAACACGATGACCGAGGCGATGGCGAAAACGAAGAAGTCGAAGAACTCCGACGTGCGCCCGATGATCACGCCGACCGCGATATCGGACGGGGAGACATCATGCTCCGACGTGCCGCGCCCGCTCGAAGAGGAATTCGTGGATGAGATATCGGCTGTGTTCGCCATCGGATCCGGCCACTTTCATGAGGACTGACGGAGTGCGGCTGCAAGCCTGCGGCCTGTTGCTGCACCGGTAAATACGTATTTAGGGCTCAATGCCGCAGTGCGAAATTTTTTTACAGGTGACAAATTGTCGTATGTGCGCACGCACAAAATCGCTCTAGGTGCATTGCGCAAGATCAAATCGCGTCAGTTTGCGTTCGGGGGGAGGCAGCTGACGGGTGCGGCAAACTGTCGGGGTAAACCATGTCGAAGCTTCGCCTCCCGAGAATACTCGCTGCGTGCGGCGCCTTTCTGCTGCTGTCCGCATGCAAGGCCGAGGTCCTTGCACCATCCGGTGATGTTGCAGCGCAACAGCGCGACCTGCTGGTCATCTCCACGCTCTTGATGCTGATCATCATCATTCCGGTGATGCTGCTGACCTGCTGGTTCGCCTGGCACTTCCGCTCTGCGAACAGGAAGGCGGCCTACGAGCCGGAATGGTCGCATTCCACCAAGCTGGAACTGGTCATCTGGGCCATTCCGCTGCTGATCATCGTCTCGCTGGGCGCGATCACCTGGGTTGGCACCCATCTTCTTGATCCCTACCGCCCGCTCGACCGCATCGCCAAGGGTCAGCCGGTGAGCCCGGACGTGGAGCCGCTGCAGGTGCAGGTGGTAGCTCTCGACTGGAAGTGGCTCTTCATCTACCCGCAATATGGCGTGGCTTCGGTGAACGAGCTGGCGGCGCCGGTGGACCGGCCGATCCAGTTCACGCTGACCTCCTCCTCAGTGATGAACGCCTTCTACATTCCCGCCATGGCCGGCATGATCTATGCGATGCCGGGCATGCAGACGACGCTGCACGGCGTCTTCAACGAAGAGGGCACCTATCAGGGTCTCGCCTCGCACTACTCCGGCGCCGGCTTCTCCGGCATGCGCTTCAAGGCTCTGGCGAGTGATGCCGCCGGTTTCGAGGCCTGGGTCGAGGCTGCACGTGCAGGGGACCAGACGCTTGACCGCCCGTCCTATCTGGAGCTGGAACGCCCCAGCGAGAACGTGGCACCGGCCACCTTCGCCAGCGTCGATCCGGAGCTTTTCCCGCGCATCGTCAACATGTGCGTCGAAAACGGCAAGATCTGCATGGCCGAGATGATGGCGCTGGATGCACAGGGCGGCACCGGTCTTGCCGGCACCGTCAACATGTCCTCGCTCATCTATGACAAGTATGACCGCCGCGGCACCCGCGCGCCGGTGCTGGGCTGGGCGCCGTTCCAGGTGGTTGGCTTCTGCTCCACCGAAGAACTGCAGCAGATGCTGTCGGTGAAGCCGGCCTGGGCAGATGCACGCCCCGTCATCTCCGGCCCGCTGCGCGGCCACGGGCTCTCCCAGCCTGCTTCGCTCTTCGGTCAGCGCGATGACCGTTCCATCACTTACGCACTGCCGTTCTCCGGCTCTGCGCCCCAGCTCTGACAGGATCCGGGCATGGCCACGATAGATCACTCGACCACATTTCTTCTGGGGCGCCTCAACTGGAGTGCAATCCCCCAGGACCCCATCGTCTGGGCAACCTTCGCCGTTGTGGCGGTGGGCGGCATCGCGCTTCTTGCGGGCCTGACCTACTTCCGCCTCTGGGGCTATCTCTGGAAGGAATGGTTCACGACCGTCGATCACAAGAAGATCGGCATCATGTACATCATCCTTGCGCTGATCATGCTGGTGCGCGGCTTTGCCGACGCCATCATGATGCGCATCCAGCAAGTCTGGGCCTTCAACGGCTCGGAGGGCTATCTCAACGCCCACCACTATGACCAGATCTTCACGGCTCATGGCGTCATCATGATCTTCTTCGTGGCGATGCCTTTCGTCACGGGCCTGATGAACTATGTGGTGCCGCTGCAGATCGGGGCGCGCGATGTGTCCTTCCCCTTCCTGAACAACTTCTCGTTCTGGATGACGGTCGGCGGCGCCGTGCTGGTCATGGCCTCGCTCTTCGTGGGTGAATTCGCGCAGACCGGCTGGCTGGCCTTCCCGCCACTGTCGGGCATTGGCTACAGTCCATGGGTGGGTGTCGATTACTACATCTGGGGCCTGCAGGTTGCCGGTGTGGGAACAACGCTATCGGGCATCAACCTGCTGGTGACCATCATCAAGATGCGCGCCCCCGGCATGACCCTGATGCGCATGCCCGTGTTCACCTGGACCTCGCTCTGCACCAACGTGCTCATCGTCGCCTCCTTCCCGGTGCTGACGATGACGCTGATCCTGCTGACGCTTGACCGCTACATCGGCACGAACTTCTTCACCAATGACCTTGGCGGCAACGCCATGATGTACATCAACCTCATCTGGATCTGGGGTCACCCGGAAGTGTACATCCTCATCCTGCCGCTGTTCGGCGTCTTCTCGGAAGTCACGTCCACCTTCTCCGGCAAGCGGCTGTTCGGCTACAGCTCCATGGTCTATGCCACGGTCTGTATCACGGTTCTCAGCTACCTCGTCTGGCTGCACCACTTCTTCACCATGGGCTCGGGCGCCTCGGTGAATGCCTTCTTCGGCATCACCACGATGATCATTTCCGTGCCGACAGGCGCGAAGATCTTCAACTGGCTCTTCACCATGTACAAGGGCCGGGTGCGCTTCGAACTGCCGATGATGTGGACTGTCGCCTTCATGCTGACCTTCACGGTCGGCGGCATGACGGGCGTTCTGCTGGCCGTTCCCCCGGCCGACTTCGTGCTGCACAACTCGCTGTTCCTGGTGGCGCATTTCCATAACGTCATCATCGGCGGTGTGCTGTTCGGCTGCTTTGCCGCCATCGCCTACTGGTGGCCCAAGGCCTTCGGCTTCAAGCTAAATGTGTTCTGGGGCAAGGTGTCGTTCTGGTGCTGGGTTGTCGGCTTCTGGCTGGCCTTCATGCCGCTCTACATCCTCGGCCTGATGGGCGTGACGCGCCGCATGCGGGTGTTCGATGATCCGGACCTGCAGATCTGGTTCATCCTCGCCGCCGCAGGTGCTGCGCTGATCGCCGCCGGCATCGCCGCCTTCTTTGTCCAGATCGGTGTATCCATCTGGAAGCGGAAGGAAAACATGGACCTGTCGGGCGACCCCTGGGATGGCCGTACGCTGGAATGGGCAACCTCTTCGCCCCCGCCGGCCTACAACTTCGCCTTCACCCCGGTGGTGCATGACATGGACGCCTGGCATGACATGAAGCAGGCCGGTCAGACGCGCCCGAAGGCAGCCTACATGCCGATCCACATGCCGCGGTACACCGGCACGGGTGTCATCCTTTCGGGTCTTGCCACGCTCTGCGGCTTTGCCCTCGTCTGGTACATCTGGTGGCTGGCGGCCCTGTCCTTCCTGGCGCTGATCGCCGTGGCGATTGCCCATACGTTCAACTATGACCGCGACTATTACGTGCCGGTCGATGAGGTCGAGCGGGTGGAAGGTGCCCGTGATCTCGAACTTGCGAAGATTGGAGCCTGAATCCGATGAGCACCACGGCCCATTCGGCAGGCGCTGCCGCAACCTACTGGGAAACCGAGCCGCATCATCATCCGGAAGGCGCGTCGACCAAGCTCGGCTTCTGGATCTACCTGATGAGCGACTGCCTGATGTTCGCAGTCCTCTTCGCCTGTTTCGGCGTGCTGGGGCAGAGCTATGCGGCCGGTCCCGGCCCCAAGGCCCTGTTCGACCTGACCCTGATCGCGATCAACACGGGCTTCCTGCTCGTGTCGTCCATCACCTTCGGCTTTGCCATGCTGGCGATGTATGAGGGCCGTCAGGCCCGCATGCAGATGTGGCTGGCGGTAACGCTGGTCTTGGGTCTGGCGTTCCTTGCGCTGGAAATCTACGAGTTCCACCATCTGATCCACCTGGGGGCCGGGCCGCAGCGCTCTGCCTTCCTGTCGGCCTTCTTCGCGCTGGTCGGCACCCACGGCCTGCACGTTGCCTTCGGCTCCATCTGGCTTGTGACGCTGATGGTTCAGGTGAACCGGAAGGGTCTCATTCCGGCCAACACCCGGCGCATGGAATGCCTCAGCATGTTCTGGCATTTCCTCGACGTGATCTGGATCGGTGTCTTCACCTTCGTCTATCTTCTGGGGATGATCTGATGTCCGCACATTCCATCAAACCCCACAGCCATCATGGCGATCATGGGCAGGGCAACGTTGGCCATGACCACGGCAGCTACAAGTCCTATCTGATCGGCTTCATTCTGTCGGTCATCCTGACGGCGATCCCGTTCGCCATCGTCATGACCGGCGGTTTCGAAAGCCGCGCGGTGACGGCGGTGATCGTGATCGGCTTCGCCGTCGTGCAGATCCTCGTGCACATGGTCTACTTCCTGCACATGAACAGCCGTTCGGATGAGGGCTGGACCATGCTGTCGATGATCTTCACCGTCATCGTGGTGGTGATCATGCTCGCTGGCTCCCTGTGGGTGATGTACAACCTCAACACCAACATGATGCCGCAGATGGACCACACCCAGATGCAGGGCTTCGGCTCCTGATCCTGATATGATGCAGATGCCTGCAAGAGGCATCTGCATTACCTCTGGTAAAGGGACCCTTCCTCCTCCACCACGAGGGCTACCAGATTCACACATCAGGTCTGGAAACTGCCCGCAATGAGACGTTTGCTTTTCGGGGGGACGCGTGCCGCCCCCCTCCCCCTGGTGGGGAGGGGTGAGGGGTGGGGGGAATTAGCAGAAAACTATATGAAAAACAGATAGATAGCTGAAAAGGCCTCACGAGGAGCAGCTGTCTGAAATCAATGGACACCCTGCCAGCCGGAAAGGCTTACCCCCCACCCCTAACCCCTCCCCACGAGGGGGAGGGGGGCTGAAACGCCGCACCAGAGTAACCAGACTGCTGCCTGTCCCCAAACCGTCTTTGGCTTCAAACACGATGTGTGCATGCTGTAGACCAACAGGGAGAGGGGTTCTGCGGTTCTTGTCGAGTGCCCGTAAAACGCCAGCCAGAGGAGGCGTGATGTCTGCCGGAACGCGCAAATGGCTGCTTCTTGGCCCCGGCCTTCTGGCCGTGGTCATCCTGGCCGGCCTTGGCATCTGGCAGGTGCAACGGCTTGGCTGGAAGAATGCGCTCATCGCACGGGTTGAGGCCGGTCTTGCGGCGCAGCCCGTTGCCGCGCCCGGTCCGGCAGACTGGCCGCAAATCACCTTCGACAGCGCCGAATACCGCCGCATCACCGCGCGCGGTCATTACCTGCCGGAAGCCGACCTGCTGGTGATGGCGGTCACGGCGCGCGGACCCGGCTTCTGGGTCATGTCACCCTTCGAGACGCAGGACGGCTGGCGGCTGTTCGTGAACCGGGGCTTCGTGCCGCAGGACCGGCAGAACCCGGAAGACCGGCCGCGCCCCGAGGGAGCGGTTGAGGTTTCAGGCCTTCTGCGCCTCAGCCAGCCGGATGGCGCCTTCCTGCGTTCCAATGATCCTGAAGGCGGGCGCTGGTTCTCGCGCGATACGGCAGCCATGGCGCAAAGCCTCGGGCTTGGCGAGGCCGCGCCTTACTTCCTCGATGCGGGTGTGACGGAGGGGGCGGCTGGCAGCCTGCCCATTGGCGGGCTCACCGTCGTCAGCTTCCCCAACAATCACCTGCAATATGCGCTGACCTGGTTCGCCCTCTCCGGCGGCCTTGCCTTCCTGCTGTTCTGGGCGTTCCGCAGGAGCGGGGAAGACTGACGCTTCCCCTGCCGTGGCGGCTCACTTGCGCGGTGCGTGGCGCAGAACGCGGTAGCTGTAGCCGTCGCCCTCGCAGCCGATCCACTTGCTGCCCGGCTCCGGCGCGATGTTGACGGCGACCCGCAGCGGCTTCTTGCGGTTGCCTGAGCGCTCGTAGGTCACCCTCTGCTTCTGCGCCGTGTTGTTGCGGATCACGATGCCGCCGGCATTGGCAGGGCACTGGCGGTCGAAGGCGGTGCTGGTGATCGCAACCGGCTGGTCCGTGCCTTCCGCCCGCTTCTCGCCTGTCGTTGCGGCGCAGCCGCCAGAGGCGAGGGTGAGGGCGATCAGGGCATATTTTGTCGCAGACATGTCTGAGGTTCCCATCATTCGCAAGGCGTCCCGCCCTTCTGGACAGGGACTTGCAGTCCTTCTCTTGCCTATTCTTGTGGCAATGCCATGGCCGCAGCCAGAGCGATGGCCGCCCGTGCTGACTTGCGTCTGGCAAGCACCAGATGCCCGCCCGGTCCTGCGGCGGCCAGCGCGGCGCCCTCGCAGACGCTGTGGCAGCCGACAGCTGCAAAAGCACGCGCCGAAGGGGTGGCCAGACGCGGCGTTTCCTGCTCCAGCCGCGTTGCGCCGAAAGCAAGCAGCGGCACGCCGAAATGCGCCGCGAGCGCGCCGATGGCCGTCTCCCCGGCCTTGAGGTCCAGAGTGGCGACGGCGGCAACAGCTTCCGCCGGAAGGCCTGCCTCCTCCAATGCGGCGCCCGCCAGACTGATCAGCTCCGCAGAAGCGCAGCCCTGGCTGCAGCCTGCTCCAACAATCACCCGCCGGGCCCCGTGTGGCTGGTGCCCGGATGCGGCTCCGGCGGTCATGGGTCCTGCTTGTCCTGCGCCTTTTCCTCGCGCAGGGAAGGCAGGCGCTTGGGCCTTATGGAAAGATCGCCGGGCTTGGCGGCTTCGTCAGGGGCGGGCGGTGCCGTGACCACCTGCGTATGCATCTTGCGCCCCCTTGCCTTGCGGGGGGGCTCACCGGAGGCCGAACCGCCGTGAGACAGGAAACCGAGGGACCTCAGCCCCTTCGGGTTGCCAGCCTTGCTTGCCTGCACGCCTTGAGGCGCCGCTGCTGCGCTGCGGGTTGACCGCATGGGAGCCGGAGCTTCAGGTGCGGGGGAGGGCGCAGCCTGCCGGGGCAGCGGCCCTGCCTGATTGGCAAGCGCAGATACGCCCGCCCGCCGTCTGGATGGCAGGGTGCCTGTTTCGCCCTCTGGCAGACCGGAGCCATCAGGGCCATTGCCCAGTCCTCTGCCCTGCCTGCTTCCCAGTCCCTTCACGTCAGTCTCTCCTGCTGGCGGGGCGCCGCCAGAAGCCGCGCCGGATAGGTCACACACCGGAAAAAGAGCGCGCAAGAGCCCCTGCGCGCCGTCAGGCCCGACCCTAGTTGAGCCATCCTGTCCTCGCAAGGTCCGGGTTTCCCCTATTGTTCCAAAGGAGGTGATCGGCTAGACAGCAAGAGAGGAAAGCTTGCACCGGGCAGGCTGGGGGCTTACGCATTTGTCTTCCCTATGGACAGATCTGCGCCATGATGCGCGCGTGCTGGCGGTGTGGATTGCACTGCTCGCCGTGCTGTTTCATGCTCTCATCCCAGCCGGTTTCATGCCCGGCCGTTCCAGCGGCGGCGAGTTTACGATCGTCATCTGCTCTCCATCCATGATGGAAGGGCTGCAGACCATGACGATGGATGCGTCTGGCGAGGAAAAGCCCGCAGGCCCGGAAGACCAGCGCAAGGGCAAGGGGCAGGCTGCGCCCTGTTCCTTCTCTGCCGTTCTGGCACTGGCCACTCCTGAAGCCTCTCCCGCCCTGCCTCTGCCGGTTCTCTCCGGGGGGCGTCTTCTCTCTGTATTCGACAATGCAGGCCACACGGCGGGCATATATGCCGGTGCCGGGGCGCGCGCGCCGCCCGTTCTGATCTGATCCCCTCACCTTTCATTCCAGAACACCCTACCGGTTGATGCTGCGTGCCTTGAAGCGCGCGTCTCCGGCCATGAGGATCAGACCATGACCGATGTTGTTTCCGGCACCGCGCAGGACGCAGACCGCGCCGCCGATGCTTCTCTTCTCGCAGCTTTCTACCGTGCCGCCTGGCGCTGGCATTTCTATGCGGGCCTGTTTGTCGTGCCCTTCTTCTGCATTCTGGCCGTCACCGGCATGATGATGATGTACATCGGCTACTTCGATGGCCGGGATGGCGAGAACATCCGCGTGAACGTGCCGCAGGGTGCGGTGGCGCTGGCTGTCTCCGAACAGGCGGACAAGGCCGTTGCCGCGCTTGGCGGCGGCACCATGGTGGAATGGCTCAGCCCGCAGGCTGAAGACCGGGTGGGCGTCTTCCGTATCCGCACCGATGCCGGACAGGAGATGGTGGCAATCAACCCCTACACGGGCGATGTGGTGGAGACCTGGGGCCGCCGGGCCGGCTGGTACGACATGGCCGACAACATCCACAGCGACCTGTTGCTGGGCACGCCCGGAGACCGGATGCTGGAGATCGCCGCCGGTTTCGGCATCATCCTGATCATCACCGGCCTTTACATGTGGTGGCCGCGCGAGGGCGGGCTCGGCGCCGTTCTGCTGCCGCGCTTCAATCAGAAGGGCCGTGCCTTCTGGAAGACGCTGCATGGCACCGTGGGCTTTTATCTCTCCGCCTTCCTGCTGCTGTTCCTTCTCTCCGGCATGTCCTGGACGGGCGTCTGGGGCTCGAAGCTGACACAGGCCTGGAGCACATTCCCCGCTGCCAAGTGGGACAACGTGCCCTTGTCTGATATCACCCATGCCGAAGCCCTGAACCATGACGGCGTTGCCAATGTGCCCTGGGCTCTGGAACAGACGATGATGCCTGCCTCCGGTTCCACCGGCGGCGTGATCGGTGTGGCGCCGGGCGTTGCCGTCGATATCGACAGCCTTGCCTCGCTGGCCAGGGCCGTGGGCTTCAACGCCCGCTATCGCATCTCCTATCCGAAGGGCGAAACCGGCGTCTGGACCATCAACCAGGACACCATGAGCTCGGACGCGGCTGATCCCTTCTCCGACCGCACCGTGCATGTGGACCGCTATACGGGCCGCATTCTCGCCAGCGTCGGCTTCGAGGACTACTCGGTTGCAGGCAAGGTGATGGCCGTCGGTGTTCCGCTGCACATGGGGCTCACGGGCCTGTGGAACCTTGCCCTGAACACGGTGATCTGCCTGTCGGTGATCTTCCTGTCCCTCAGCTCGGTGGTTCTGTGGTGGAAGCGCCGCCCGGCGCGCGGCGGTGCCCGTCTGTTCGCGCCGCAGGTGCCGGCCAACCTGCCGCACTGGCGCAGCGCCATGCTGGTGATGCTGGCCGTGTCCCTGTTCTTCCCGCTGGTCGGCCTGACGCTGATCGCGGTGCTGGCGCTGGACATTCTGGTCATTTCCCGCATTTCGCCGCTGGCCCGCGCCCTGCGCTGAGCCTGAGGGCATGATGATGAAAGGGCGCGGCAGGGGATTGCCGCGCCCTTTTGTCTTTGTCAGCAGGTGTTTCCCTGCCGCCATAAAGCGGTCTAGTCTGACCGTCCAAGGGAGGACCGACATGGCGACAGTCAGACTGATTTCCGATGCAGAGGCCGGGCCGCAGGTGGCGGCGGTCTTTGCCGATATCCGCAAGACGCGCGGCACCGATTTCATCAACAATTTCTGGCGGGCACTGGCGGCTGACCCGGCCGCACTGGAGCGCACATGGGCCGAGGTGAAGGCGGTCATGGCGGCGCCAGGCAGCCTTGATCCGCTCACCCGCGAGATGATCTACATCGCCGTATCGGTGGCCAACGGCTGCTCCTATTGCGTTCACTCGCACACCGCTGCCGCCCGCGCCAAGGGCATGAGCGAGGCGCAATATGGCGAGCTGCTGTCCGTCATCGGCCTTGCCGCCAAGACCAACCATCTGGTGACGGCGCTGCAGGTTCCCGTTGATCCTGCGTTTGATGCGGGCGCAGACGCCCGATAGGCTTTGCCTCCAGCCCGGAGCATGCCTAAGGTGCGAGCAGAAGGGGTGGGCCGTATGACGGCCTGCCGGACACATCGAGAGGAAGAAAAGCCATGGGCCGCCATATCGTTCTGACTGCCATTGCCAAGGACCGGCCGGGCCTTGTGGATGCGCTGGCCGGTGTCATCGCCGCAGCAGGCGGCAACTGGCTGGAAAGCTCCATGGCGCGCCTCGGCGGCGAATTTGCGGGCATCGTCAGCGTCGATGTGCCGGAAGACCGGGCGGCGGAGCTGGAAGCAGCTCTTGCTGCGCTGTCGGAACAAGGCATTTCCGTCAGTGTGGTTCGCGGCGGTGGCGGCAATGGCGCCATCGGGCGCCGTCTGCGGCTGGATCTGGTCTGTCAGGACCAGCCGGGCATCCTGCGTGCAGTCACGCAGGTGATTGCCGCGCAAGGCGCCAGCATCGAGACGCTGGAAACAATCGTCTCCCCGGGCTCCATGTCGGGTGAACTGCTCTTCCGTGCCAGCGCCGACCTGATCCTTCCGGACAGCACCAGCATCGCCAGCCTCGAAGCCGCCATCCAGGCGATTGCCGCCGACATCATGGCGGACATCGAGATGAGCGAGGACACGGAGGACTGAGAGGCTGTTTGGGCACCACGGCACGGCGTTTCAGCCCCCCTCCCCCTTGTGGGGAGGGGTGAGGGGTGGGGGGAAAGCCTTTCCGTCTGGCAGGGAACTCATTGTTTCAGGACGCCCGTTCCTGTCGATATCTCTTCAGAAAAACATCGATGCTTCAGATATTTGCAAGGTCAGAGCCCCCCACCCCTCACCCCTCCCCACCAGGGCAGGGGAATCGCATATGTCGAATAAGGGGTTGTTTTACTGAGGCAAATCGATTCATGAGTTCTCCGTCCCGGGAGGTTGCGATGAGTAGATTTGCCGCTTGTTTTGAAGCTTTGCCTGATCCGCGCAGCAGCAACGTGCG
>NZ_FYAN01000001.1:0-658 GCF_900185665.1 Pannonibacter sp. I15F10I1 | reverse complement strand
CATCACCTGCTGGTTCACTTGGAACATAAGAGCGGACGAGATCACGTCTGCTCGCTTCAAGGCGCTCTAGTTAGCGCCGGCTTCGTTTCTCTTTCTTCAAGGATGATTGAGTGGTTCGCCACCTGGGGATCAAGCGTTGAGCTTGTGTGCCCGATGATCAGCTCCGGTTCGCCGGACAGGCTGATGGGCTGGTAGCTCAGGTGGTTAGAGCGCACGCCTGATAAGCGTGAGGTCGGAGGTTCGAGTCCTCCTCAGCCCACCAAACCTTCGGGAGACCGGAGTTTGGTAGCCCTCGGCAGCGGCATGGGGACATAGCTCAGTTGGGAGAGCGCGTGCTTTGCAAGCATGAGGTCGTCGGTTCGATCCCGTCTGTCTCCACCAAATCTTCGATTTGGCTACGACAGCCGTTTGTTTGCTTTGCTCGGGCAGAGCCCTCGCGGGTGTCTCCACCAAACCTTCGGTTTGGCTACGGAAGCCGTTTTGAACTTTGTTCGGCTGCGCCTCACGGGTGTCTCCACCAAATGCGCAATGCGGCTGGCTCTGAGCTGGTGTGTTGCAGTTTGGCTGGCGCTTTGATCGATCACTCAATGGTTGAGCGGCTTTGTGCTGCTCCCTTTATCATCCTGAAGAAAATTAGGTTTGCCGGGTCCATATGGAT
>NZ_FYAN01000020.1:0-8942 GCF_900185665.1 Pannonibacter sp. I15F10I1 | reverse complement strand
TAAAAGATCGCCCTCAACGTCATCCGCTCCCATCCTGACAAGGCCTCAATCAGGCGGAAAATCAAAAAAGCTGGATGGGACGAGGACTTCCTCACATCGCTCATCAGCCATATGCGATAGCCCTGCCACCAGGGGGAGGGGGGCGGAGAGGTCCTGCCATCATCCCGGTGCATTCTTCCTCCGTGCGTCCGTTGTAAACACAGCCCTCAAGGAGGGAGAGGGGCGCTGCGGCAAAAGGAGAGTGCCTGCCTCCTTATTGCCTCCGATGTAGACACTGCCGCGCGGGCCGGGAACGGCGATGGAGAAGCCGCAGGGTTGTACCCAGCCCGCGGGCGCTGTCAGCGGGCGGCGCGCAGGGCCTCGGTCATCAGGCACAGTTCCAGGAACAGGATCTGCGCCGCGATCTGCGCGGTGTTCGTGGTCGCGTCATACTGCGGCGCCACTTCCACCACATCCGCGCCCACCACATTGAGGCCTTTCAGCCCGCGCAGCAGTTCCATCACCTCACGCGGCTGCAAGCCGCCCACTTCCGGCGTGCCGGTGCCCGGCGCAAAGCCGGGGTCGATGCTGTCGATGTCGAAGGACACATAGACCGGGCCGTCCCCCACCACCGCCCGCGCCTGCGCGATGATGGCCTCCATGCCCAGCCGGGGCACGTCTTCGGCGTGGATCACGGTCATGCCGCTTTCCTGCGAGAACTCCCAGAGATATTCCGCGCCGCCGCGGATGCCGATCTGGATCGTGCGGGCCGGATCGAGCACGCCGTCCAGCACCGCCAGACGGAACGGCCCGCCGTGCTGGAACTTGGCGCCCTCGTAGGGTCCGGCCGTGTCGCAATGGGCGTCGATATGGATCATGCCCACCGGCTGGTCCGCGCCAACGGCCTTGAGGATCGAGGCCGAAATCGAATGATCGCCGCCGACGCTGAGCGGGCGCACACCGGCCTGAACCAGCTTGCGGTAAAAGGCCTCGATGTCGGCATGGCAGGCGGCCAGATCATAGCGGCTGCGCATCGGCACGTCGCCAATGTCGGCAATGCGCGCATTCGAGAAGGGCGCGATATCCATCACATGGTCGTAAGGGCCGATGCGCTCGATCGTCCGCAGCGCCCTCGGGCCGAAGCGGCTGCCGTTGCGGTTGGTGACGCCCAGATCCATCGGCACGCCGATGAGGGCCACATCCAGGAGGGCCTGCCCCGCCGCATCCAGCGCTTCTTCCACATAGGGCGCATCCAGAAAGGTCGGCACGCCGGCGAAGGGCCACTTGCGCGTGTCGGAGCCGGTGAACTGCGCCTGCGCGACTTCGCGGAAACGCGGATTGAAGATGTCGCCACCGGCGGCATTTGCGTATTTGGACCTGAGCGCTGCGAGCTTATCCTGATCGACCATTCCAGCCTGCTCCTTGAAAACACTGGCCAGAAGGCTAGGCAGGAAAGCAGATTTAGTACTTCGGGATTGTCCGAAGTGATGCCCGTTCTTTTCTGATGTTCCCGCGCCGCCGCTTCCGCCAGCGTGACAGGACAAACGTGTAAAAGCACGGCGGGAACAGACAGATGACCAGCAGACCAGACGCCCTTGCGGCGCATTTCACCCGTTGCGGCCTCCCCGGCCTCCTGCGCGCAGGCCATTTGATTGGCCGTCTGCCCGGCTGAGCCCTGCGCTTCACCGCCCCGCCCTTCCTTGCGATGACATGTCCGGTGCGCCTGATCCGGGCATGAACAGGAGAATGTACATGCCGGGTTTAACGATCCGAAACATCAGCAAGACCTACGGCTCCGCCTACGCCCTGCGGGACGTCAGCCTCGACGTGGACCAGGGGCAGTTTGTCTGCCTCCTGGGGCCCTCGGGCTGCGGCAAGTCCACGCTCTTGCGCATTCTCGCCGGACTGGAAACGCCGGGCAGCGGCACGATCGGGCTGGGTGGCCAGAACATCACCGCCATGCCCGCCCACAAGCGCGACTTCGGCATGGTGTTCCAGTCCCTCGCCCTGTTCCCCCATCTCACGGTCGGCGAAAACATCGCCTATCCGCTGAAGCTGCGGGGCGCCTCCCGCGCGCAGTGTGATGCGGAGGTCGAGCGGCTGCTGGATCTGGTGCATCTTCCGGGCGTTGCCGGGCGCGCCATTTCGCAGCTCTCCGGCGGCCAGCGCCAGCGCATCGCCATCGCCCGCGCGCTTGCCCTCAAGCCCAAGCTCTTCCTGCTGGACGAGCCCATGTCCGCCCTCGATGCCAAGCTGCGCGAGGCCATGCAGGTGGAGCTGAAGCGCCTGCAGCGGGAGCTGGGCATCACCACCTTCCTCGTCACCCATGACCAGCGCGAGGCGCTGACCACGGCCGATCAGGTGGTGCTCATGTCCGGCGGCGTCATCCAGCAGGTTGCCCCGCCGGTGGAGATCTACAAGGCGCCGGTCAATGCCTTCGTCGCCGACTTCATCGGCGTCACCAATCTCCTTCAGGGCGAGACGCAAGGGGCAGGTCAGGCTGTGGTGGCGGGCACGCCGCTCCACATCAGCGGGGCTCCGGCCAGCGGCACCTTCACCTTCTCCATCCGCCCGGAGGAGATCGACCTGCGGGATGCGGGAGCGCCCAACACGCTGTCGGGCACGGTCAGCTTCGTGCGCCATCTGGGCGCCTCGGTGGAGATCAGCGTCAGCGTGCCGGGCCTTGCCTCCGACCTCACGGTCAGCCCGCCGCTGAAGCACATGCCGCAGCTTTCCGTCGGGGATCCACTGCACCTGCATATCCCGCCTGCGGCCTGCGTGATCCTGGGGTAAGATGATGAGCACCGCCAAACCCGCAAGTCCCCTGGGCTATCTTCCCGCCGCCGCACCAGGCCTCGTGCTCGTGCTGCTGTTCGTGCTGCCCTTCGGCTCCATGGTTCTGATCTCCTTCTACAAGAACCTCGGCGGCGGCACCTATGAGGCGGTCTTCACACTCGCCAATTACGAGCGGCTGCTCAGCGCCTTCTTTGCCCGGCTGCTGATATCCTCCTTCAGCCTGGCGGCCATTGTGGCGGCCATCGCGCTGGTGATCGCCTTTCCCTTCGCCTGGCTTCTGGCAAATGCGCCGCGCAAGACACAGGTTCTGTGGCTGATCTTCCTGCTGTCGGTCCTGTCCCTGTCGGAATCGATCATCGGCTTTGCCTGGTCCACCCTGCTGTCGCGCACGGCCGGCATCTCCAATCTCTTCGTGGCGCTGGGGCTTCTGGCCAAGCCGGAATCCTACACGCCGGGGCTCGGCGCCCTGATCGCGGGCGTGGTCTACATCGCCTTTCCCTATGCGGTGCTGCTGCTCTACCCGATCCTTGCCCGGGTGGACCCGCATATCGAGGAAGCGGCGCGCACGCTCGGCACCTCGCCGCTGCGCACCTTCTTCACGGTGATCGTGCCGATGCAGCGCAACCTGCTGCTGACCACGTTCCTGATGATCTTCGTCTTCACGCTCGGCTCTTACCTGATGCCGCAGATCCTCGGCCGCCCGGCCAACTGGACGCTGTCCGTGGCCATCTCCGATCAGGCGCTGCTGCAGTCGAACATTCCCTTTGCCGCGGCGCTCGCCATCTTCCTCGTGCTCGTCACGCTGCTGATTGCCGGTGCTGTCGCACTCTTCGGACGCAAGGAGAACAGCTGATGAGCCAGGTCCTGTTCCGCCGCCTTTTCTTCTGCCTTCTGGGCCTCGTCATGGTGGCGCCGCTCGCCGTGGTGCTCGGGGTCTCGGTCAATGAGAAGAGGTCGCTGACCTTCCCGCCGCAGGGCTTCAACATGGGCTGGTACAGCGAGCTTTTCCTCGACCCGGCCTGGTTCGGCGCCTTGCTCAACAGCCTCACCATCGCGCTGATCTCGGCGGCGGTTTCGGTTGCCATCGCCCTGCCGCTGGCCTGGTTCAGCTGGCGCTACCGGCTGTGGTGGGTGAAGGTGTTTGTCGCTCTCGGCCTGCTGCCCTTCCTGCTGCCGCCGGTCATCTCGGCCCTCGGCTTCCTGTCCTTCTGGACCCAGACCGGCCTCTACGGGCAGAGCTGGACGGTGGTGGTCAGCCACGGCGTCTTCCTGGTGTCGCTGCCGCTGGTGTCGATCTCCCTCGGCTTTGCCTCGCTGGACAGCGCCCTGCCGGAAGCCGCCGCCACCATGGGCGCGGATGACTGGAAGATCCTCAGGACCGTGCTGCTGCCGCTGGTCCGGCCCTACATCATCTCGGGCTTTGCCTTTGCCTTCGTTATCTCGCTCAACGAATACATCATCTCCTACATGACCATCGGCGCGGTTCTGGAAACACTGCCGATGAAAATTTTCAACTCCCTGCGTTACGGCTATACGCCGGTGATCGCTGCGGCATCCGTGTTCTTCGTTGTGGTGACGGTCGGGATCCTGTCCCTCGTTGCCCAGTTCTCGGACCTGCCAAAACTTCTCGGGGCTCCCGCAAGATGACAAGAAACCGCAAGGCCCTGGCCGATGCCACGATTTACCCCTTCTGGCTCGACAATCCGGCCGCACCCGAAACCTGCGGCCACCTGATCGGCGCAACGGATGCGGATCTGGCCATTGTCGGCGGCGGCTTCACCGGCCTGTGGACCGCCATTCTGGCCAAGCAGCGCAATCCCGGGCGGGATGTGGTGCTGATCGAGGCGGGCAAGATTGCCCACGGCGCGTCGGGCCGTCCCGGCGGCATCGTCTCCACCTCCGTCATGCACGGGCTGATCAACGCCGCCCGCGTGTTCCCGAAGGACCTTGCCGCGCTGGAGCGCATGGGCAAGGACAATCTCGAAGGCTGGCGCAAGACCATCGAGGACTACGGCATCGATGCCGATCTGGAATGGACCGGCGAGATGACGGTGGCCGTCGACAAGCGCCATCTGGCCGAGATCGACGAGGAATATGCCCTTGCCAGCGCGCATGGCCACACGGTGGTCAAGCTGAACCGGGAAGAGACGCAGGCCGAGGTGAATTCCCCGCTCTATCAGGGAGCCATGTGGTCGCGCGAGCGCAGCGGCACGGTGCATCCGGCCAAGCTGGCCTGGGGTCTGCGCCGTGTGGCGCTGGAGCTGGGCGTGCGCATCTATGAGCATACGCCCATGACCGGTGTGGAGGACAACGGCGGCACGCTGACCATCCTCACCCATGACGGGCGCATCAAGGCGCCGCGCGTTCTGTTTGCCACCAATGCCTGGGCCGCCGGCCATCCGCATATCCGCCGCCGCATCGTCGCGGTCCGCGACCGGGTTCTGGCGACGGAGCCTCTGACGGACGAGCAGCTGTCGCGCCTCGGCTGGAAGCACCGGCAGGGCGTCTATGACACCCGCACCCAGCTCAATTACACGCGCCTGACCCGTGACAACCGCATCATCTTCGGCGGCCGTGTCGGCTATTACTTCAATGACCAGACCGACCCGGAGGCCGACCGGCGCATCGGCACCTATGACCAGCTTGCGGGCTATTTCTTCAAGACATTCCCGCAGCTGGAAGACGTGCGTTTCACCCATGCCTGGTCCGGCCCGATCGACCTCTCGATGCGCCTTGCTGTGCATTTCCAGCGCTACTACGGCGGCAAGGGCGTCTGGGCGGGTGGCTACTCGGGCTTCGGCGTCACCACCACCCGCTTCGGCGCGGGCATCGGCCTCGACATTCTGGACGGCCACGAAGGGCCGGACCTCGATCTCGACTTCGCCCGCACCCTGCCCCGGCCCATTCCGCCGGAGCCGCTGCGCTGGATCGGCGCAAAGCTGACCATGTATGCCCTGGACGAAGTGGACGAAAAGGGCGGCTGGCGGAAGGCATGGGTCAATCTGGTTCACAAGATGGGTTTCCCGCTATGAGCAGCAGCACGTTCACCGGTCCCGCACCGGCCTATTTCACCCGCTCCCGCACCGTTTTCCTCAACGGCGCCTGGCACACCGGCACGGCGGGGGCAACGCTGACCGCCGTCAGCCCTTCGACCGGGGAAGTCTTCGCCGAATTCGTGCCCGCCTCCCCGGCGCAGGCACAGGCGGCGGCAGAGGCGGCGAGCCTCGCCTTCCCCCACTGGCGGCGCACCAGCGGCGCGGAGCGGGCGGAATATCTCGCCGCCTTCGCCGAAGGCCTGCGCGCCCGCAAGCCGGACCTCGTGGCGCTTCAGATGCTGAACAGCGGCAAGCCCCGCTTCGAGGCCGAGATCGACGTGGAGGATGCCGCCGCCACATTCGACTATTACGCTGGCCTTGCCCGCGAGATGGATGCCGGACAAGGCAAGCCGCTGGCGCTGGCCGATCCCGCGCTCGGCGGGCGCAGCTTCCTGGAGCCGCTGGGGCCGGTGGCGCTGATCGTGCCCTGGAACTTCCCGATGGTCACCACCGCGTGGAAGCTGGCCCCTGCGCTGGCCGCAGGCTGCACCGCCGTGCTCAAGCCGTCCGAATTCACCACCCTCGCCGAACTCGTCTATGGCGACATCGCGCTCGCCTGCGGCCTTCCCGCGGGTGTGCTGAACATCGTGCCCGGCGGCGGGGCCATCGGCGGGGCGCTCTGCACCAATCCGGTGTTCCGCAAGATTTCCTTCACCGGCTCCAATGCCACGGGCGCCCGCGTCATGGCCGCAGCTGCCGAACGCACTGTGCCCGTTTCGCTGGAGCTGGGCGGCAAGTCGCCGCTGGTGGTGCTTGAGGGCAGCGATCCGGCAACGGCAGCGGACATCATCGCCGCGGGCATCTTCTTCAATGCCGGCCAGATGTGTTCGGCCACCTCCCGCGTCATCCTCCCCGCCGCCTCGAGCGCCAGCATCGAGGAGGCCCTGCTGGCCAAGGTCCGCTCCCTGCGGCTCGGCGGGCCGGGTCTGGCGGAGGCGGACATGGGGCCGCTGACCACGCGGCCGCAGTTCGGCAAGGTGCAGGGCTATCTGCGGCAGGCCGCAGCCGGCGGGCTCACCTGCCTGCACGGCGGCAAGGCGGCCGATATCGACGGCGGTTTCTTCATCGAGCCGACCGTGTTCCGCGATGTGCCCGCGAGCCACCCCGTCTGGCGCGAGGAGATCTTCGGACCGGTCGTGGCCCTCACCACCGCCGCCTCCCCCGATGAGGCGATGGCCCTTGCCAATGACACGGACTACGGCCTTGCGGCCACTGTCGTCGGCCCGGACGCGGACGAGGCGCAGGCCTTTGCCGCGCGCATCGATGCCGGCCACGTCTGGATCAACACGCCGCAGATCATCTTCCCCAACACCGCATGGGGCGGGTTCAAGGGCAGCGGCATTGGCCGCGAGCTGGGGCCATGGGGCCTTTCCGCCTATTGCGCCGTCAAGTTCATCACCCGGCCGTCCTGACCGTTCATGCCACTGCCCGGCGAGCCTCACTCATCGGGCAGTGGTCAACTCCTTGCGGCACCTGAGCATTTCCAAGGCGTGATGCGTCAGCATCGAAAGCCCTGGCATCAGGGGCAGCCGCGCAGCAACTCTTCGAGGAAGTTCCAATGACCAAACTCACCGCGATGACTGCAGATGGCCCGGCGGGCCTCGAACCTTGCCAGGTGGTGCCTGCAGAAAGCCTGCTCAGCGCCGCTCCCGCCGAACAGGGCGCCGTCGTCTTTGATCAGGACGGCAAGACCTGCGGGCTCTGGGAGGCAACGCCCTATGCGGAGCGCATGGAAGACTATCCCTTCTTCGAGCTCGCCCACATCCTGTCCGGCGCTGTCGTGATCACGCCGGAGGGCGGCACTCCGCAGCGGTTCTCGGCGGGGCAGAGCTACTTCATGGAAAAGGGCTTCACCGGCCGCTTCGAGGTCGTCGAGACCTGCCGCAAGGCCTATTTCGTCACCGGCTGACGCAACCGGAGCCTGATCCCGGCGCCGCACCTGCCCGGTGTGCGGCGTTGGCTTCGCGCGGAAGGAGGACTAAGCTGACATGCATGTGCCACTGGCAGCTGGAGCTAGCGTGAACCGGGAGCTTATCCCCCACGGTCAGATCAGTCTCGACACGGCGGATATCCGCCTCATCCGCATCTTCATCCGCGTGGTGGAGGCCGGTGGCCTCAGTGCTGCCCAGCCGGAGCTGAATCTCTCCCTCTCTAGCATTTCGGAAAAGATCTCCGCCCTGGAGCAGCGCCTCGGGGTGAAGCTGTGCAACCGCGGGCGCTCGGGCTTTTCGCTGACGGAGCATGGCCGTCAGGTCTTTGACGAGGCCACCCGGATGCTTGTGTCGCTGGAGCAGTTCAGCAAGCGCGTCTCGGGGCTGAAGTCACGGCTCACCGGCACCCTGTCCATCGGCATCGTCGACAACACGATCACCGATCCCAACTCCCCTTTCGCCGCCGCCGTGGCGGCGATGGTGGAGACGGCGCCCAATATCAGCTTTTCCGTGGAAACCCGCCCGCCGGGCGAGCTGCTGCGCGATGTGGTGGGGCAGAAGCTGGATCTGGCCATCAGCAGCTTCCCGCGCGTGTCGCTGGGCCTTGCCTATATCGACCTTTATGACGAGACCCAGAATTTCTACTGCGGCAAGAACCATCCGCTGTTCGCCGTGCCGGACAGCGAGATCGAGATCGAGACCGTGCGCAGGCACCGGATCATCGGCCGCAGCTACTGGGCCGCGCGGGACATTAAGATTTTCGCCATCACGGCCCCGCATGCCACCGTTTCCAACATGGAGGCCGAGGCCCATCTGATCCTGTCCGGTGCCTATCTGGGCTACCTGCCGGATCATTTCGCCGCGCAGTTCGTCAGTCAGGGCCTGATGCGGTCCATCCGCCCGGACCTCTTCTCCTACCGTGCCCGGTTTCAGGTGGCCACCCACGAGGACTGGAAGAAAAAGCCGCGCGTGCGCGCCTTCATCGAGATCCTCGAACAGATCTGCCAGAAAGGCTGACCCGCCCGTTTGTTCCGGGCGGGTCAGGTTTTTGCTTAGCGGAATGGCCAGGGCAGGTCCATTGCGTCCTGCAGCATGCCTGACGGGAAGTTGAGGGAGAGGGCCCATGCGAGGGTGAGGATGA
>NZ_FYAN01000004.1:0-331415 GCF_900185665.1 Pannonibacter sp. I15F10I1 | reverse complement strand
CGAAAGATCGCCCTCAACGTCATCCGCTCCCATCCTGACAAGGCCTCAATCAGGCGGAAAATCAAAAAAGCTGGATGGGACGAGGACTTCCTCACATCGCTCATCAGCCATATGCGATAGCCCTGCCACGAGGGGGGAGGGGCCTGAAACGCTGTGCCCGCGTTCTCAGATCAGACGCGTTCGATGGCCACGGCGATGCCCTGGCCGACGCCGATGCACATGGTGGCCAGTGCCAGCGAGCCGCCGGTCTTGGCGAGTTGCAGGGCGGCGGTGCCGGTGATGCGGGCGCCGGACATGCCCAGCGGATGGCCGAGGGCGATGGCGCCGCCATTCGGGTTGACGCGGGCATCATCATCGGCAATGCCGAGGTCGCGCAGCGTGGCAAGGCCCTGCGAGGCGAAGGCCTCGTTCAGTTCGATCACCGACAGCTTGTCCTGGGTTAGGCCGAGGCGGGCCAGCAGCTTCTTCGAGGCCGGGGCCGGTCCGATGCCCATGATGCGCGGCGGCACACCGGCGGTGGCACCGCCCAGAATCCGGGCAATCGGGGTCAGGCCGTAGCGCTTGGCCGCTTCTGCCGAGGCGATGATGAGCGCGGCGGCACCATCGTTGACGCCGGAAGCATTGCCTGCCGTCACCGAACCGCCGGCGCGGAACGGCGCCCTGAGGGCGGACAGCGCCTCGATCGTCGTCTCGCGCGGATGCTCGTCCTTGTCCACCACCTTCGGCTCGCCCTTGCGCTGCGGGATCATGACGGGCGTGATTTCCTCGGCAAGGCGGCCGTTGGCCTGTGCGGCTGCGGCCTTCTGCTGGCTGCGCAGGGCGAAGGCATCCTGATCGGCACGGGAGATGTTGTAGTCTTCGGCGACGTTCTCCGCCGTTTCCGGCATGGAATCGATGCCATACTGCGCCTTCATCAGAGGGTTGACGAAGCGCCAGCCGATGGTGGTGTCATAGACGGCATTCTCACGCGTAAAGGCGGCATCGGCCTTGGGCATGACGAAGGGCGCGCGCGACATGCTTTCCACGCCGCCGGCGATGATCAGCTCCGCTTCCCCAGCCTTGATGGCGCGGGCTGCGGCGATCACCGCATCCATGCCCGAGCCGCAAAGCCGGTTCATGGTGGTGCCCGGCACTTCGACCGGCAGGCCCGCCAGCAACAGGCTCATGCGGGCCACGTTGCGGTTGTCCTCGCCCGCCTGGTTGGCGCAGCCGAAGATCACCTCGTCCACCGCGCCCCAGTCGACGCTGCGGTTGCGGTCCATCAGCGCCTTCAGCGGAATGGCACCCAGATCGTCGGCCCGGACGCTTGCCAGAGCACCGGCATAACGGCCGATGGGCGTGCGGATGTAGTCACAGATATATGCGTCGGTCATCATCAAAGCTCCGGAACGATCAGGTCTGCCACGGGGCCATCCAGATGCAGCTTTGCACCGGTCTGGGCCTGCAGCGCTTCGAGCGTCAAGGCTGGCAGTTTTTCGCGCAGGACGAAATGCCCCTTTTCGATATCTATGACGGCGAGCGACGTATAGACACGGGTGACGCAGCCAACGCCGGTGAGCGGCAGTGAGCAGCGCTCCACCAGCTTCGGCTTGCCGTCCTTGGTGACGTGATCGGTGATGACGGCAACGCGCTTGGCGCCATGCACCAGATCCATCGCCCCGCCAACGGCCGGCACGCCCTTCGGGCCCGTGGACCAGTTGGCAAGGTCGCCGTTTTCCGCCACTTCATAGGCGCCGAGGATGGCCACATCCAGATGGCCGCCGCGCACCATGGCGAAGCTGTCGGCGTGGTGGAAGAAGGCTGCGCCGGGCTTCAGCGTCACCGCCTTCTTGCCCGCGTTGATCAGGTCCCAGTCCTCTTCGCCTTCCGCCGGAGCCTCGCCGAAGCCGAGGATGCCGTTTTCGGTGTGGAAGATGGCCTCGCGGCCCGGCGGCTGGAACTTGGCCACCATTTCGGGAAAGCCGATGCCGAGGTTCACATAGGCGCCATCGTTGATGTCCTGCGCCGCGCGCCAGGCAATCTGGGCGTTGGAGAGCTTGCTGGTCATGGGTGATGGGCTCCTGCGCGGTTGAGGACTTCCTCCTGCTGCGGGGAGGGCACCTCCACGATCATGTCGACGAAAATGCCGGGGGTGATAACCGCCTCCGGATCGATGCTGCCCGCCTCGACGGCCTGGCTCACCTGCGCAATCGTGCAGGTGGCGGCCATGGCCATGACCGGGCCGAAGTTGCGCGCGGCCATCCGGTAGGTGAGGTTGCCGTAAGGATCCCCGGTCTCGGCCTTGATCAGCGCGAAGTCTGCCTTCAGCCAGCGCTCCTGCACATAGTGGCGGCCGTCAAACTCGGCCACCGGCTTGCCGTTGGCCAGATCCGTGCCATAGGCGGTCGGGGTGTAGAAGGCGGGGATGCCTGCGCCGCCCGCACGGATGCGCTCGGCCAGCGTGCCCTGCGGCACCAGCTCCAGCTCGATCTTGCCGGCCTGATACAGCTCGGTGAAGACCCGCGGATCGGAGGAGCGCGGGAAGGAGCAGACCATCTTGGCCACCATGCCCTGCTCGATGAGCGCGGCTATGCCCACATGGCCGTTTCCGGCGTTGTTGTTGATGACCGTCAGGTTCTTCGGGCTGCCGGTGGCGAGGTAGCGGTCGATGAGGGCGTGAATGAGCTCAATCGGCGCACCAGCGCCGCCGAAGCCGCCGATCATCACCGACGCGCCGTCTGGAATGCCGGCGACGGCTTCCGCAAGCGTGGCAATTCTCTTGTCCATGAATTTCCTCCCAGGGAGACTTCCGCGCAGGAAGCTACGCCGCCTTGCATGCTGAGGAAACGGATTTGTGCGGATGTTGACTCTTGTTCAATTTGCGTAATTTCATGTGCGCATGTTGAACAAGACCGACTTCATCGCGTCCCTCGCCAAGGGGCTTAGCGTTCTGGAAGCCTTCCGCGCCGACCGCTCGCGGCTCTCCATCTCCGATGTGGCAGAAGCCACGGGGCTGGACCGGGCCACCGCCCGCCGCTGCCTGCTCACCCTGCACGAGACAGGCTATGCCGATTATGACGGCAAGTTCTTCACCCTGACGCCCAAGGTGCTGCGCCTCGGCATGGGGGCGCTGGCCGCCCTGCCTCTGGCGCAGGTGGTGCAGCCCTGGCTGGATCAGCTCTCCGAACAGATCGGCCAGTCGGCCTCCGTCGCCATCCGGGATGAATTGGAGATCGTCTATCTCGCCCGTGCCGCGCAGCGCCGGGTGATGTCCATCGGCCTGATGCCGGGCTCCCGCCTGCCGGTGCATTGCACCTCCATGGGCCGCGTGCTGCTGGCGGCGATGCCGGAAGCGGAGGCTGCTACCCTGATCGAGCGCTGCGATCTGACCCCGCGCACCCCGCGCAGCCTGACGGCACCGCAGGAGATCATGGCCCGTATCGCCGAGGCGCGGACGCTTGGCTATGCCATCATTGATCAGGAGGTGGAACTGGGCCTGCGTTCCATCGCCGTGCCGGTCTATTCCTCGCGCGGGCTGGTGGTGGCGGCGCTCAACGTGGGGCTTGCCGCCGTGCAGGCCAGCGCGGAAGAGCTTCCGGCCCTTTATCTGCAGCCCCTGCTGAAAGTTCAGGAGGGGCTGCGCCGCGTCATTCGCTGAGGCCTATTCCGGCATCCGCGCCAGTGCATCGGCGAAATAGGGCCGGAAGGCCTCCGGATGTTCGGACATGGGGAAATGCCCCAACTCCGGCATGATGGTCAGCGTTGCGCCGGGAATGGCATCGGCGGTGCGCTTTGCATCTTCCGGCGTGCAGGTCATGTCATAGGCACCGGCCATCACATGCACGGGGGCCCTGGCTGTGTCGATCCTGCCCAGAAGCGGGATCAGGCTGTCGTCGAGGGTGTAGAAGGACAGATCCCCCCGGAACACGCCCGGCCCCGACTGGCGGAACATCCAGAGCGTCCAGTTGCGCTCCTTTGCAGGCGCGTAAGGGGAAATGTTGGTGGAGACGAGCGCCGCCCCCATCTCGCCGCCATGGGCGTCGGGCCGGTCGAACCAGTCGATGTCATACCATGCGGGCTGGAAGTCCGAGGCCTCGATGGCGATGAAGCCTGCAAAAACACCCGGATGCCTCGCCGCGATCTGCAAGGCGATGCGTCCGCCCATGGAGCAGCCGGCGAGAATGGGCCGCTCCAGCTTCAGCGCGGCGCAGACAGCCAGAACCGTCTCGATATAGGCTTCCGTCGTCAGCAGGTATTCTTCCCGTTCGAAGCCTTCCGGCGGCAGGGACTTGCCGTGCCAGGGCATGTCGAAGGCGTGGAAGCAGTTCTCCGCCGTCAGCCCGGCGTCATTGAGCACATGGCGCCACTGGCGGGTGTCGGCGCCGGCCGTGTGCAGGCACAGGACCGGTCGGCCTTCGCCGGCCGTTTCCACATAGATGCGCTGGGCCCGGCCTTCGATGGTGAGGTTGAGATAGCGGCCCGTGATGGGTTCAAAGCTCATGCTGCAATCCCCCTGCGCGGCAGGGCGAGGACTTCCTTGATGAAGCGGAGGTTCTTGACGAGGCTCAGCATGTCGCCGTCGATGCGGCCACGGCCTGTCTTCACCAGCGCGAAAATGTCGTGAAAGCCGGGCTTGGGATGCGCTTGCCAGAACTCGTCCAGCGCCTCCCGGTCCGTGCGGAAGGCAAAGCGCCAGGGCGTCTTGCGGCTGGGGCCGGGCTCCACCTTCACCAGCTGCCCGTCGCGGAAGGTGAGGTAGATCTCCTCGCCGTCAATCTCGATGAGAACCGTTTCGCAGAACAGCCGTCCCAGCCGCAACAGATCCGGCCTTGCGGCGATCGCCTGCGCCAGTCCTTCAAATACCGTGATCATGCTCATGTCCGCGTTCCGCCCTCCTGCGCTGCTGGAGGCAGAGGCTCGCCGCTGCCGGGCCGTGCGGCAATGATCCTGCCGGTATGTGCTGATACCGGGCAGCAGCTGCCCAAGCTTAAGGCTTGCCCGGCGGCGTCTCAGTCTTGAGTATCGGCCCATACCCGCGCCGTCATTGGCGCAGCCCGGACCGGGGCGGATAGTTCTGCCACGGGAGGCGCGGCGCAACACCTTCTGCACCCGCCGCCGCGAGGGAGGTTCGCATGAGCAGTGTCACGATTGAGAATGTCACCGGTGTGGTGATCGAGTCCCTGGGCAAGCATGGCCCGATTACAGACCGCAACAGGGAGATCATGACCTCCCTCGTCCGTCACCTGCATGACTTTTGCCGGGACGTGAAGTTGCAGCATCACGAATTCATTGCCGCCTGCCAGTATCTGGCCCGCGCCGGTCAGGTCTGCGACGACAAGCGCCAGGAGTTCATCCTGCTGGGCGATATTCTCGGCGTGGAAGTGCTCTGCGACATGCTGACCAATTCGGTCGAGGGTGCGGAAAGCGAGTCCACGGTGCTCGGGCCCTTCTACCGCGAGCATCCGCCGGTCCTGCCCAAGGGTGCAACCACCGCACAGACCCACTTCGACGGTGAGGAGACCGTCTATGTGGAAGGTTACGTGCGCGATGCGGAAGGCAAGCCGGTGGCCGGTGTCACCATCGACATCTGGGAAGACGCGCCCAACGGCCTTTATGAAAACCATGACCCGGCCCAGCCGGACTTCAACCTGCGCGGCCGCTTCGAGACCGATGAGAACGGCCACTACGCCATGCGCGCCCTGCGTCCGGTGCCCTATCCGATCCCGGACAACGAGACGGCCGGCGAACTGCTGCGCATGATGGGGCACCATCCCAACCGCCCGGGCCACCTGCACATGCTGCTGGCCAAGGACGGCTACCGCACGCTTGTCACGCAGATCTACGATTCCGAGTCCCGCTGGCTGGACGAGGACTCCGTCTTCGCCGTCAAGGACAGCCTGATCGGCACCTTCGAGCCGGGCCGCGCCGAACACGGCACCGACCTCTACCTGCGCTTCGACTTCGTATTGAAGGACGCCGCCGCCGAACAGCAGATCGCTGCCGAATAACCGGCAGGAACTGAGTGAAAACAAGGGCCGCCCCGTTATTCGCGGGGCGGCCTTTTGCGTTGTGCAGCCATTCTGTGCATCGCAGCATGTAAATTACTTCACAATTCACGTTTTCTGCATCATGCTCTCTCACGTGCAGAGGGGAGGCTGCCGGACATGAACATCAAGCAGCTGGAGTATTTCATCGCGCTGGCGGAGGAGCTGCATTTCGGCCGGGCGGCGGAGCGGCTCGGCATGGCACAGCCGCCGCTGTCCCGTCAGATCAAGCAGATCGAGGAAGACCTTGGCGCGCTGCTGTTCAACCGGGGGCGCAATGCCATCACGCTGACGCAGGCCGGCGAGCGGCTTTATGCGCGCGGCACGGCGCTCCTGTCCGAGTTTGCCGATATCAAGCTGGAGATCCGCCGCATTGGCCAGGGGGCGGAAGGGCGGCTGCGCATCGGCTTTGTCGGCTCAGCCACCTATGGCCTGTTGCCTGCGGTTCTCAAGAGTTTCCGCGCTGCCTGCCCGCAGGTCAGCCTCAGCCTCTACCCGATGAACAACGGCGATCTGCACCGCGCTCTCGTGCGCAGGGAGATCGACATTGCCATTGCCCGCCCGGCCATCGAGGATGCGGAGGTCATCAGCCGCAAGCTGGTGGATGAGGAACTGGTGGCGGCCGTGCCGGAAGCGCTGGATCTTGCCCCCCGGCCCATCCGCCTGCCGCAATTGCAGGAAGAGACCTTCATCCTCTATCCGGAAACCCCGCGGCCTTCCTTCGCCGATTTCGTGCTGAAAGCCTGCCGCGATGCGGGAACGGAGGTGACGCGCCGCGTCTTCACCATGGATCTGCAGACCGCGCTGGCGCTTGTCTCCGTGGGGGAGGGGGTGACCATCGTGCCGAAATCCGTCGGCGCGGTGCAGCGCAATGGCATCCGCTTTCATGCGCTTGAAGGCTTTGCGGCCCGCACGCCCATCTCCGTTAATCACCGGCTGGATGAACAGGGCATCCACGTGCACAATTTCGTCGTCACCGCCCAGAAGGTGGCGCGCAAGCTGATCTGACACCAATGCTCGATGAGCCTGACTTGTCGAGCGTTGGTTAAGCCCGTGCGGCGCTTGAGCAATTTCAAGGCGTGATGCGTCAGCATCGAAAGCCTTGGTATGAGTGTCACTGGCCCGCGATGGCGGTCTGATGCCGCGTGCGGTCGCGGCGGTAGAAGGCAACCTTGTCCGCGTCCAGCGCAACGCCAATGCCGGGGCCCTGCGGAATGGCAACGGTGAAGTCCTGATACTGCAGCGGTTTGGCCAGAATGTCTTCCGTCAGCAGCAGCGGCCCGAAGAACTCGGTGCCCCACTGCAGCACGGGAACGGTGGCGAAAAGTTGCAAGGCTGCCGCCGTGCCGAGCCCGCTTTCCAGCATGGTGCCGCCGTAGAGTTCGATCCCGGCAGCGCTGGCGATGGAGATGACGTCCCGCGCCGGGGCCAGCCCGCCGGACTGGCACACCTTCACCGCATAAACATCCGCCGCCGGACCGGCCATGGCCACGCGCATGGCATCGCCCGGCCCCTGCAACGCCTCGTCCGCCATGACGGCGATCTCATAGCCATCCGTCAGCTTGCGCAGGGCGGAAAGCTCATCCCGGCCCACCGGCTGTTCCACCAGAATGCAGCCGGCATCCTGCAGGCCCTTCAGGCCCCAGCGGGCCTCCTGCAGGCTCCAGGCCTGATTGACATCCACCCGCACGGTGCCGCGTCCGCCGACTGCCTTGGCAATCGCTGCCACATGAGCAATGTCGTCGCGCACCGCGCGCTTGCCGATCTTCAGCTTGAAATCCCGGTGCCGCCGCTCGTCCAGCATCCGCTCCGCCTCGGCAATGTCCGTGGCGCTGTTGCCGGAGGCGAGCGTCCAGGCGACCGGCAGGCGCTCATGAATGGCGCCGCCAAACAGGGCCGAGACAGGCACGCCCAGCCGCCGGGCAAGGCCATCCCACAGCGCCGTCTCGACGCCCGCACGGGCGATCGGATTGCCGCGCACGGTCTTGTCCATCAGTGCCCGCAACGCCGCGATGCGGTTGCCGTCTTCGCCCGTCAGGGCAGGGGTGATGTAGCTGTCGATGGCCAGCTTGATGCTTTCCACGCTCTCCGGACCATAGGACAGCCCGCCGATGGACGCGCCCTCGCCAAGGCCTTCCGATCCATCGGAAAAGCGGATGCGCACCAGCACCACCGACTGCGACTGCATGGTCGTCATGGACAGCACATGCCCGCGGATCGTCGGCACGTCGATGATGATGGTCTCGATCATCTCGATCCGGGCGGGATGGGAAAGGGCGGTCGCGGTCATGATGGGCCTGTGGTCGTTATGCATGGGCCAGAGCATCAATCCCCGGTGGGGCGCTGTCCAATACCTCACGGGTTTGAAGCGATACCGGCCTGGCCGCAGCGGCTGTCTCCGCCTTGTCCGTGACCGGGACGCTGCACTGCGGAAGAAATCCGGCATACTAGCATATGAGATTCGGCTATCTGGCGGCCTGACGCCGCTCCGCAGCCGGGCCCTTCGGGCTTATTGTTGAGTTTCCTGCAATTTAATTTAGCTTCCAAAGTAATTTCATTGCTGAGTATTGCCCGGATTGTGTCCTCATACTGCTCGGGGTGCTGCGAAAATCGCCAAGCTTTCCAGCCTTTCCGGCCTGTTCGGACAAGGTTGCGCAAGATTGTTGCGCGGAATTCATTGTTGAGAAAAAATCTTGATAAACAGGGCGCGTATTTTCTTGCGCAGTGCGCTAGTGTGTTTCATCAAGCTCCCGTGGTTCATGGAATCCGTCCTCAGCGGAAGGGTGATGAAGCCTCGGGGCTGGGGGACGGAAAAGCCATTTTCTATATCGAGGTACGGGATGAAGATTGGATCACCGCGCGAGATCATTGACGGGGAAGCGCGCGTCGCGATGACCCCGGACAGTGCCGCGCAACTGCAGAAGCTCGGCTACAGCTGTGTCATCGAAAGCGGCGCGGGCAAAGCCGCCGGTTTTTCTGACGAAGCCTACCGCAAGGCCGGTGTGGACGTCGCAGCCTCGGCTGCTGACCTTTTCGCCGCTGCGGACATCATCGCCAAGGTGCGCCCGCCGCTGGACAGCGAAGTGGCGCTGCTCGGCGAAGGCAAGACGCTGATTTCCTTCTTCTATCCGGCGCAGAACAAGGAGCTGCTGGAAAAGGCGAAGGCCACCGGCGCCAATGTGATCGCCATGGACATGGTGCCGCGCATCTCGCGCGCCCAGAAGATGGACGCCCTGTCCTCCATGGCCAACATCGCCGGCTACCGCGCCGTCATCGAGGCTGGCAACAACTTCGGCCGCTTCTTCACCGGCCAGGTGACGGCGGCAGGCAAGATCCCGCCCGCCAAGGTGCTGATCATCGGCGCCGGCGTTGCCGGCCTTGCCGCCATCGGCACCGCCACCTCGCTGGGTGCGGTCACCTATGCCTTCGACGTTCGCCCGGAAGTGGCCGAGCAGATCGAATCCATGGGCGCCGAGTTCGTCTATCTCGACTTTGCCGATCAGGTGCAGGATGGCGCGGCCACCGGTGGCTATGCGGCTCCCTCCTCGCCGGAATTCCGCGAGAAGCAGCTGGAGAAATTCCGCGAGCTGGCGCCGGACATGGACATCGTCATCACGACGGCGCTCATCCCGGGCCGCGATGCGCCCAAGCTGTGGCTGGCCGACATGGTTGCGGCGATGAAGCCGGGCTCGGTCATCGTCGACCTTGCGGCCGAGCGCGGCGGCAACTGCGACCTGACCGTCGCCGACCAGCGCGTCGTCTCGGACAATGGCGTCATCGTCATCGGCTACACGGACTTCCCGAGCCGCATGGCCGCCCAGTCCTCGACGCTTTATGCCACCAACATCCGTCACATGATGACCGACCTGACCCCCGCCAAGGACGGGCAGGTCGTGCACAACATGGAAGATGACGTGATCCGCGGTGCGACCGTCACCTTCAAGGGCGACATCACCTTCCCGCCTCCGCCGCCGAAAGTGCAGGCCATCGCCGCACAGAAGCCGAAGGAAAAGGCCAGGGAACTGACGCCGGAAGAAAAGCGGGCACAGGAAGTGGCTGCCTTCAAGGCGCAGACGCGCAATCAGGTGGCGCTGCTCGCTGGCAGCGGTGCGCTCATCCTGCTGGCCGGTCTTTTCGCCCCGGCAAGCTTCATGAGCCACTTCATCGTCTTCGTGCTGGCCTGTTTCGTCGGCTTCCAGGTCATCTGGAATGTCTCGCACTCGCTGCACACGCCGCTGATGGCCATCACCAATGCCATCTCCTCGATCATCATTCTGGGCGCCCTGATGCAGGTCGGCTCCGGCAGCTTCCTCGTGATCCTGCTGGGTGCGCTGTCGGTGTTCATGGCCGGTATCAACATCTTCGGCGGGTTCCTGGTGACCCGGCGCATGCTTGCCATGTTCCAGAAGTCGTAAGAGGGCGGGAGAGACACGATGGAATATGGTTTCACTACAGCCGCTTACGTTGTTGCGGCAGTACTTTTCATTCTCTCGCTCGGCGGCCTCTCGGGGCAGGAAAGCGCCAAGCGCGCCGTCTGGTACGGCATCGCCGGCATGGGTCTTGCGGTTGCCGCAACGCTTGTGGGGCCGGGTTCGGGCCTGTGGCTCCTCTCCGTGCTGCTGATCGCGGCGGGCGGTGCCATCGGCTGGGTGGTCGCGCAGCGCGTCCAGATGACCGAGATGCCGCAGCTCGTGGCGGCCATGCACTCGCTGGTCGGCCTTGCGGCGGTCTTCATCGGCTACAACGCCCACATCGAGCTGGTGCGCGTGCTGGCCATGGACGAGGCCGCCCGTGCCTCGCTTGAGGGCTTTGCCGCCGTGCTGGCCCACAAGAACGGTGTCGAGCAGGTCATCCTGCGGGTCGAGGTGTTCCTCGGCGTCTTCATCGGTGCGGTCACCTTCACCGGTTCCGTCATTGCCTTCGGCAAGCTGGCGGGCAAGGTGGACAGCAAGGCCACGAAGCTGCCGGGCGGCCATGCGCTGAACGCCAGCGCTGCGGCCCTCTCGCTGATCCTGCTGTTCATGTATGTGAACGGCGCGGGCATCTGGACGCTGATCCTGATGACGCTGCTGGCCTTCTTCATCGGCTACCACCTGATCATGGGCATCGGCGGCGCCGACATGCCGGTGGTCGTGTCGATGCTGAACAGCTACTCGGGCTGGGCGGCGGCTGCCATCGGCTTCTCGCTGTCGAACGATCTGCTGATCGTCGTCGGCGCGCTGGTGGGCTCCTCGGGCGCGATCCTGTCCTACATCATGTGCAAGGCGATGAACCGCTCCTTCGTGTCGGTCATTCTGGGCGGCTTCGGCGGCACCACGGGTCCGGCCATGGAAATCGCGGGCGAGCAGATCGCCATCGATGCGGAAGGCGTGGCCTCGGCCCTCAACGATGCGGACAGCGTCATCATCGTCCCGGGCTACGGCATGGCCGTGGCGCAGGCCCAGCAGTCGGTGTCGGAACTGACCCGCAAGCTGCGGGCGGCGGGCAAGGAAGTGCGCTTCGCCATCCACCCGGTGGCAGGCCGTCTGCCGGGCCACATGAACGTGCTCCTCGCCGAAGCCAAGGTGCCCTACGACATCGTGTTGGAAATGGACGAGATCAACGAGGACTTCCCGAACACCGACGTGGTGATCGTCATTGGCTCCAATGACATCGTCAACCCGGCCGCGCAGGAAGACCCGAACTCGCCCATCGCCGGCATGCCGGTTCTGGAAGTGTGGAAGGCCAAGCAGGTCTTCGTCTCCAAGCGCGGCCAGGGCACGGGCTATTCAGGCATCGAGAACCCGCTGTTCTACAAGGAGAACACGCGCATGTTCTACGGCGACGCCAAGAAATCCGTCAGCGAACTGCTGCCGATGATCAAGTAAGATCCCTCAACCAGACACCCAGGGCGGAGCGGGCAACCTCTCCGCCCTTTGTTTTTGGTGGGGGGAGAGGGCGGTAAACGGCGAGTGCGACTGAGCGCCGCGCTGGCCGCATCCCCAAGGCCTGCCTCCTGCGATTGCTCGCGCCAACCCATCCACCGCGCTGTCCCGGCCTCCGTGCCGGGACCTGTCAGGGGTGCAATGCGGTTGATATTGCGTCAGCTACTGAGAATGCAGTTGCTGAAAAGCCCTGCCCGCCTCACAGGCCCCGGCCAAGGCCGGGGCGGCGCGGAGAGGGGGGCGGCTTCAGCGGCCTTCGCTTATGGCTGCATGCCAGACCATTTCAAACTTGTCCCGCCAAGCCCCCAGTATTTCATAAAAACTGGCTTCAGCGATCGTAATCCCGGAAATGGAATGGATTTCCGGGATTGCATCACACGGGTTCTTGAAGGCGACAAGCCGTACTGTACTGCCTACATCGAACTGCAGAATGTGGCTGCCATCATCGAAGGCGGCATCGCCATCTGGCGCCAAAACAAGCTCTTGATTGAACAATTCGGTTCTTACAGGATCAAGTAGCGAAAGGTCATATGCCGCGTCGGGGCCGCGCTCTTCGTAAAGGGCTGCGTGAACAAGATGCGCCAGTTCCACGGCGGGCTTCTCGGCCAGGAGCGCACTAACGTGTCTCCCTCTACATTTCAGACGATTGCTTATTTGGTCAAATGAGCAGCCAAGCAACGTTGCCTCAGGTTCGCGCACACCGTAACTGTAACCTGCTATGTGAATGACATAGTACCCGAGAGCGCGCTGACTAAGTCTGTCGAATGTCTTTTCGATATGACACTCGATGGCGAATACCGCAGGATCTCCAACAATAAAGTGCTTCATTCATTTGCTCCAGGCATGGCGGGTCTTGGTCTTGCGGCCGATCCCCTCACGCTGAAGCCCCTCTCAACAACCGGAAGCCTGTGTCGAGGCGGGTGGGGGTGGGGGTGCCTTGGAAGCGGGAGAGGATCATGGCGGCGGCCTGTTCGCCGATGCCGGTGCGGCCGGATTCGATGGTGGTGAGCGGGCAGGGCAGCTGCTGGCCGATGTCGAGGCCGTTGAAGCCGCAGATGGCAAGGTCTCCCGGCACATCAAGGCCCGCTGCCATGCAGTGGAAGATGCCGCCGACGGCCATGTCGTCGTTGGAATAGCATATCGCTTGAGGCCGCTCGGGTGCCTCTGCCAGCAGCCGGGCGGTCAGGTCCCGGCCAAGCGCCACGGAGGAAGGGGCGGGGGCGGTGAGTTCCGCGGTGATGGTGGCGCCCGTCTCTCTTGCGGCGGCGAGGAAGCCCTCGCGCCGTTTGCCGGCGCGCCGGTCGGCCTCAAGGTCGTGGCCGATATAGGCGAGGCGCTCATAGCCCCGGCCCGTCAGATAATAGCCGAGCGCCTTGCCTGCCTGCACCTGCGAGATGCCGGCGGCCATGTCGATGGGCTCGATGTCGCAATCCATGATCTCGACAATGGGCGCGTCCGCCTGCTCCAGCATCTTGCGGCTGGTGTCCGTCAGGCCCGCCGTGCCGATGACGAGCGCAGCCGGGCGCCAGGCAAGGATGGTGCGGATCATCACCTCCTCCCGCTCCGGCAGATAGTCGGAGACGCCGAGAATCGTGTGGTATCCGGCGGCGGTCAGACGGCTTTCGAGGCCCTGCAGAACCTGCGGAAACACGTTGTTGGTGAGGGACGGGACGATGACGCCGATCTGGTTGGAGGCAGCTCCCGCCAGCGATCCGGCGATCCGGTTGGGCAGATAGCCGAGCTGCTGGGCCGCTTCCGCCACCTTCTTCTGCGTCTGCGGGGCGACATTGGCGCCATTGCGCAGCGCCCGCGAGGCGGTGATCTCGCTGACACCGGCCAGTTCCGCCACCTGACTGAGCTTCACACGCTTCATGCTGCATCATCCGCACTGGATTGGCTGATGGGCGGAGAGTGGCAGAAATGATCAGCGCTGTCATGCGGAGAGTTTGCGGAAACTGGCGGTTATCCGCTGAAAGCATGGTGTGCATTTGATCGGCTTTGATGGATTGACAGCGCTGTCATTCCTGAACTACCGTTTCATCCATGCCGGTCTGGGAGGTCCGGCGCGCAGGCCCGTGATGCCATCCGGGCTTGCCAGATCAGGTCTGCCCGGCCGGAAAGGCGGGGCGCGTCTGTCCGGTGGTCCGGGCAGGCAATCAGGGAGGAAAACCGCCGTGTTTCATTTCAGGAATCTGATGATCGCTGCCAGCGCGCTGGCGCTCACCGCAGGTGCTGCCCAGGCGCAGGAAGTCATCACCGTCGCCCATGCCATTTCCGCCCAGTCGCATTATGGCGCGGGCGCGCGCGCCTTCATCGCCAAGCTGGAAGAACTGTCCGGTGGCAAATACACCGGCAAGGAAGCGCCGGCCGGCACGCTCGGCGGCGAGCGTGACATGATCGAGGGCCTGCAGATCGGCTCCATCGACGTGGTGATCACCTCCAGCGGCCCGCTCGGCAACTTCGTGCCGCAGGTCTATGCCCTCGACCTGCCGTTCCTCTTCCGCGACTACGAGCATGCCCGCAAGACGCTGGACGGTGAAGTCGGGCAGGAGCTGCTGGCCAAGATCGGCGAGAACAATCTCGTTGGCCTCGCCTGGTCGGAAAACGGCTTCCGCCACATCACCAATTCCAAGAATGCCATCGCCGGTCCCGATGACCTGAAGGGCCTGAAGGTGCGTACCATGGAAAACAAGGTGCACATGAAGGCCTTCACCGACATGGGCGCCGCGCCGACGCCGATGGCTTTCCCGGAAGTCTTCGCCGCCCTGCAGCAGGGCGTGGTGGACGGGCAGGAAAATCCGATCCCGGTGATCACCGCCTCCAAGTTCTGGGAAGTGCAGAAGCACATCTCGCTCACCGGCCACGTCTATTCCCCGGCCATCGTGCTGGCCTCGCCGATCCGCATGGATGCCCTGAGCGAGGAAGAGCGCGGCTGGTTCATGGAAGCGGCCAAGGCCTCTGTCGCGGCCACCCGCGCCGAAGTGGACAAGCAGGAGCGGGAGGGCGTGCAACTGATGAAGGACAACGGCATGGAAGTGACCATGACCGTCGACAAGGAAGCCTTCGCCAAGATCGCCGAGCCCTCCTACGAGATCTACACCAGCCAGTATGGCCCGGAGATGATCGAGCGCATCCGCGCCGTGCAGTAAGGCTTTTCCAGCGGTCCGGGTGTGCCCGGGCCGCTCTCAAGACACCCCGGCGGGCTGCCGGCCGTTATGCGCCGGCAGCCCGTTCCCTTCCGTCAGGGTGAGGCGTCATCATGTCCTTCTTCCTCAAAATCGATGAAATCCTGTCGGAAACGGCCTTGCGGCTGGCGATGGCGTTTCTGGTCATCGCCACGGTCATGGCGCTGTATCAGGTGACGACCCGCTTCGTCTTCGGCACGCCCTCCACCTGGTCGGAAGTTGCGGCCCGTTCCGCGATCATCTGGTGCGTCTTCCTGGGTGCCGCCGGGGCCATCCGCAGCGGCTCGATGATCTCGATGGAGATTGTTCAGCGGTCGCTGCCGCGCCGCCTTGGCCTCGTGCTCTATCAACTGGCCATGCTGCTCTCCTTCGTCTTCTTCGTCATCCTGTTCTGGCAGGGCTGGAACATGACCGGGCGCGTGATGCGCCAGACGCTTGCGGCCCTCGAGATTTCCATCGCCTGGGTCTATGCGGCGCTGCCGGTCGGGGCCGTGTTTGCCTGCATTGCCATCCTCGGCGCCATGCTGCGCGCCGCACGCGATGGCCTGCCGGGTGACGCGCCGGTGGAAGGAGCGCAGGGATGAACGCCGTCATTGCCGTATCGCTGCTGATCTTCTTTTTCATGGGCGTGCCGATTGCCATTGCCATCGGCCTTGCCTCCATTGCCGGCATTCAGTTTGGCAGCAATCTGCCGCTGCTTCTGGTGGCGCAGCGCATGTTCGTCGGGCTGGACAGTTTCCCGCTGATGGCCATCCCGCTCTTCATCCTCGCGGGCAATCTCATGTCCGCGGGCGGCATTTCGCGGCGGCTGGTGGAACTGGCCAAGGCGCTGGTCGGCGGCATTCAGGGCGGGCTGGCCTGCTCCTGCGTGCTCACCTGCATGATGTTCGCCTCCGTCTCCGGCTCTTCGGTCGCCACCACCTTTGCCATCGGCTCCATCCTCATCCCGGCGATGGTGAAGCACGGCTATGGCAAGCCGCTGGCCGCTTCCATTCAGGCCAGCTCTGCCGAACTCGGCGTTCTGATCCCGCCGTCGATCCCTCTCATCCTCTATGGCGTGTCCACGGAAACCTCGGTGGGCCAGCTCTTCATCGCCGGTTTCGGCCCCGGCCTGCTGGTGGCCAGCGCGCTGATGGTGACGGTGCTGGTGATCTGCCGCCTGCGCGGCATCGGCACCCATGATGGCGATGACCGGCAGGCGCTGTGGCCCGCCTTTGTCAATGCGGTGCCGGCGCTGCTGGTGCCCTTCGTCATCATCGGCGGTATCTATGCGGGCGTGTTCACGCCGACGGAAGCCTCCGTTGCCGCCGTGGCCTGTGCTGTTGTTGTCGGCATGATCTGTTACCGGGAACTGCCGCTGAAGGCGTTGCCGGGCATCCTGCGCCAGACGGTGATCTCCACCACCACAATCATGCTCATCATCTCCGCGGCGGCGCTGTTCTCCTTCCTCATCGCCCGCTCCGGCCTGCCGGGCGAGGTGGCGAACTGGATCAAGACCGTGTTCTCCGAACCCTGGTCCTTCCTGCTGGCGGTCAACGTGCTGCTGCTGATTGTCGGCATGTTCATCGAGACGTCCGCCGCCATTCTGGTGCTGGCGCCGATCCTGACGCCGGTGGCGGTCAGCTTCGGCATCAATCCGGTGCATTTCGGCCTGGTGGTCGTCGTCAATCTGGCGCTCGGCATGATCACGCCGCCGCTCGGGGTCAATCTCTTCGCGGCCTGTGCCGTGGCGAAGATCCCGCTGGAAAAGATCATTCCGCAGCTCATCTGGTTCGTGCTGGTGGTGTTCTGCTGCCTGATGCTGATCACCTACATTCCGGCGATCACGCTGTGGCCGGTCGAAATCTTCATGGGGTCCTGATCATGGTTCTGAATGTTGCGGTCGTGGGGCTTGGCTCGATGGGCTACGGCATGGCGCAGTCGCTGCTGCGGGCCGGTCACAAGGTACATGGAGCGGATGTAAATGCCGCCGCCGTCTCCCGTTTGATGGCGGAAGGCGGGCAGGCGGCGAGCGCCGCTGACACGGCTCCGCTGGCCGATGTGCTGGTCGTCGTGGTGCTGAATGCCGCGCAGACGGAGACGGTGCTCTTCGGTGCCGAGGGCTGGGCGCCCCGCATGCGCAAGAGTGCCACCATCATCTCCTGCGCCACCGTGGCCCCGTCCTTTGCCAGGGACATGGCGGCGCGTTGTGCGGGCCTCGGGCTGCATTATCTCGATGCGCCGATTTCCGGCGGTGCGGCCAAGGCGGCGGCGGGCAAGTTGTCGATCATGGCCTCCGGCTCGCCTGCAGCTTTCGCGGGCGCAAGGCCTGCGCTCGATGCCATGGCCGAAACCGTCTTTGACCTCGGCAGCGAGCCGGGGGCAGGCTCGGCCATGAAGGCGGTGAACCAGCTTCTCGCCGGGGTGCATATCGCCGCCATGGGCGAGGCGCTGACCTTCGGCATGACGCAGGGGCTGGAGCCGGGCCGCATTGTCGAGGTCATCTCCAGATGCGCGGGCACCTCCTGGATGTTCGAAAACCGCGCGCCGCATGTGGTTGATGGCGACTATACGCCCCGCTCGGCCATCAATATCTGGCCGAAGGATCTCGGCATCGTGCTGGGCATTGCCGCAGAAGCGCGGTTTGGCGCGCCGCTGACGGCCGCCGCCCTGCAACAGTTCATGGCCGCCGCAGGCTCCGGTCTTGGCGGCGAGGATGATGCGGCGGTGGCCAAGGTCTATGCCCGCAATGCCGGGCTCACCCTGCCGGGAGGCGCATGATGCTGCTGGGCTGTATTGGCGACGATTTCACCGGCTCCAGCGATCTGGCCAACACGCTGGCGAAGCAGGGCATGCGCACGGTGCAATATACCGGCGTGCCGGATGCCCCCGCCGCGCCGGATGTGGAAGCCGGTGTTGTGGCGCTCAAGTCCCGCTCCATCCCTGCCGCCGAGGCCGTGGCCCTGTCGCTGAAGGCGCTGGACTGGCTGAAGGCGCAGGGCTGCCGCCAGTTCCTGTTCAAATATTGCTCCACCTTCGACAGCACGGATGAGGGCAACATCGGCCCGGTGGCCGAGGCGCTGGCAGCGGCGTTGGGGGAAGATGCGGTGATCTTCTGCCCGGTGTTTCCTGCCACAGGCCGCACGCTGGTGCATGGGCATCTCTTCGTCGGCGATCGCCTGCTCAGCGAAAGCGGCATGCAGCACCATCCGCTCACCCCCATGACCGACCCGGACATCCGCCGCGTGCTCGCCCGTCAGGTGAAGGGCAGCGTCGGTCACGTGTCCTTCGCAGAGGTGGCCAAAGGTGCCGATACGGTTGCGGCTGCGCTTCAGCGCGAGAGCGGGGCAGGGCGGGGGCTGATCGTGGTGGATGCCCTGTCCGATGGAGATCTGATGACCATCGGCGAGGCAGCGGCCAGCCGCAAGCTGGTGACCGGCGGCTCCGGCATCGCCATGGGGCTTCCAGCCAACTTCCGCAAGGCGGGCCTCATCACCGGCGCCTCTTCCGGCTGGCAGGGGCAGGGTGAGGGCCGGACGGCAGCCGTCTGCGGCTCCTGCTCGGTGATGACGCAGAAGCAGGTTGCCGCCCACAGGCAGGTGAGCCCGGCCTTCGAGATTGATGCGGACAAGGTGATCGCCGGGGCGCTGACCGCGCAGGCGGTGGCAGACTGGTGCCTCGCGCAGGAGGGGCTGCCGCTCGCCTATTCCTCCGCCGATCCGGCCCGCTTGCGCGCCGTGCAGGAGCGGCACGGCAAGGACAAGGCCGCCGCCGCGCTGGAAGGCTTCTTCGCGGAACTGGCGCGCTGCCTCGTGGCAGGCGGCGTTACCCGGCTGATCAGCGCGGGCGGGGAAACCTCCGGCGCCGTGGTGGAGGGGCTGAAGCTCGGCACGCTGGAAATCGGGCCGGAAATTGATCCGGGTGTTCCGGCCATGCGGGCGGGGCCCGGGCTTGTCATTGCGCTCAAATCCGGCAACTTCGGTGCGGAAGACTTTTTCGCCAAGGCCGCAAGGCGGCTGGAGGGGCAGGCATGAGCAGTGAGGCGCGCCTCAGGGAACAGATCTGCGCCATGGCCCGCTCCATCTTCGAGCGCGGCCTCACCGGCGGGTCTTCGGGCAACATATCCGTGCGCACGGAAGATGGCGGCTTGCTGGTGACACCCACCGGCAGCTCCATGGGCAGTCTTGATCCTGCCCGCCTCAGCCGGTTTGATGCCAGCGGGCGCCTTATCGGCGGGGATGAGCCCACCAAGGAAATGCCGCTTCATTCTGCCTTTTATGAAACCCGCAGCACGGCGGGGGCGGTGGTGCATCTCCATTCCTGCCATTCGGTGGCTCTGTCGCTGCTGCCGGATACGGACCCGGACAACATGCTGCCGCCGCTGACGGCCTATGGCGTGATGAAGCTGGGCAAGGTGGTGATGCTGCCGTATTTCATGCCCGGCGATCCGGCCATGGGCGATGCCATCCGTGGCCTTGCGGGCAAGCGCTCCGCCGTCATGCTGGCCCATCACGGCCCCGTGGTGGCGGGCAAGGATCTGGAATCCGCCGTCTATGCCATCGAGGAGCTGGAAGAGACGGCAAAGCTGGCGCTGCTGACGCGCGGGCTCAATCCGAAGCGGCTCACGGACGCGCAGATCCGCGGTCTGGTGACGAAATTCAATGTGGAGTGGGACTGATGCCGCGTTATTCCGCCAATCTCGGCTTTCTGTGGTCCGCCCTGCCGCTGCCGCAGGCGATCCGCGCCGCAAAGGCCGCCGGCTTCGACGCGGTGGAATGCCACTGGCCCTATGAAACGCCTGCCGAAGAGGTGAAGGCCGCGCTGCACGAGACCGGCCTGAAGATGCTGGGCCTCAACACCCGCCGGGGGGATGTTGCCGCCGGTGACAGCGGCCTTGCCGCCCTTCCGGGCCGTGAGGCGGAGGCACGCGCCGCCATCAGCGAGGCCATCACCTATGCCGCCGCAATTGGTTGCGGCGCCGTGCATGTGATGGCGGGCATGGCCCCGGTGACGGAGGCTTCCGAAGCCACCTTCCGCGCCAATCTCGCCTATGCCGCAGAACTTGCCGCACCGCACGGGCTCACCATCCTGATCGAGCCGCTGAACCGTCACGATGCATCGGGCTACTTCCTCAGCAATGCCGATCAGGCACTGGCCATCATCGCTGCCGTGGGCGCGCCGAACCTCAAGCTGATGTTCGACTGCTACCACATCCAGATCCAGCAGGGCGATGTGCTGCGTCGGCTTGAGGCCGCGCTCCCCCATGTCGGCCATATCCAGATTGCCGCCGTGCCCGACCGGGGCGAGCCTGACCGGGGTGAACTGGACTACCGCTGGCTCCTTCCCCGCATCGATGCCCTCGGCTGGTCCACCCCCATCGGCGCCGAATACCGCCCGCGCGGCAGCAGCGTGGAAGAGGGGCTTGGCTGGCGGGAACTGTGAGGCAAACCGAGGTCTGGTAAGGCTCACCGCCTGCTGTAGGCGTCGAAGGTGAAGGGGCCGGACTGGGTGTTGTCGACCATCTCCAGCACGTGGCGGGGGATCTCAGGGTCCTCGGGCTGGAACAGGCCGCAGTTGCGCAGGGCGCCGGTGACATTGAGCCGTGCGGGGGTGCGTTCGAGATAGACGCGGACGCAGCAGGGCATGTGGATCTGGTCGGCGGAGACGCCAAGCTTCACCCCGTGCAGGCGCGTCCAGCGCAGGGAGTAATCCGGATAGAGGATGGTCTGGGTCAGCTCGATGCCGGCGCTGTATTCATAGTCGGACATGAACACCCGGTCGCCTGTGAGGAGCGCAGCGCCCTGATAGCGGTAGTGGCGCAGGCAGGGGCGGTCATGCTGGCCCATGCGCTCCAGCCGCCGGTAGAACATGTGCCCGTCTTCCATCGTGAAAACGATGAGGCCACGGATGATCTTGCCCTTCTGCGACATGGAGTAGTAATACTCATAGAACATGCCGGTCAGGTTCTGTACGCGGGCATCGCTCAGCGTCATCACTTGGTCGAAATGCTGGCGCAGGCGCCGGGTCACCGTGTCATTGCCGAGGCCGCGAATGCGGACGATCTCCGCAAATTCCTTGTGCGGCAGCATCATCTCGTAGGGTTCGACGCCGAAGTAATCGCAGATCTTGCGCATCAAGGCCGTGCGCGGGGTGGACGTGCCCGCCAGATAGCGGTTCAGCTGGCTGCGGTTGATGCCGAGGTCCCGCCCGACATGGGAAATGGAAGGGCGGTAGGAGCAGAGCAGGCGAAGGTTCTCGGCGATTTCGTCCATTTGCGCTCTTTGATGCTAAAAATGCACAAGAGTGCATCACTTAGTGGATGAGTGCCGAATTGTCAAGGAAACTGCGGGGTTGCACCATCTGGGAAAAGGGGGAACACCATGAACCAGAGAGCTTACACCCTTGGCATCATCACCGGATCAGGCCCTGAGGCCGGTCTCGACATGTGGGCCAAGATCCTGCGCCACACCCAGGACATGATGGGCTGCAGTTTCCGCGGCGACCTTGATGCGCCGCGTCTTGTCGCCGTGTCCGAGCCGGAACTCGGCCTGTCGATGGACCTGCGCGAAAACGAGGATGCCGTCTGGGCCGCGATGGAGCGCGCTGTGCGGCAGATCGCGCCGCAGGTGGATGCCTTCGCCATTGCCTGCAACACGCTGAACTGGTTTGCACCGAAGATCGAGGTGCTGCTGGCCAAGATGGGTGTGAGTGCGCGGCTGGTGTCGTTCCAGTCCGTGGTGGCTTCCGAAATCCGGCGCTCCGGCTCCGGCCGTGTCGGGCTTCTGGGCGCAGCGCCCGTTGTCGCACTGGACGAGTATTCCGCCTATGCGACGCTGACCCCGGTGTTTGATCTGGAGACCCCGGCCGAGCCGCAGGCACTGCAGAGCCTTATTCACGACGTGAAGCGCCTTGGCAGCACGGATGCCTCGCTTGCCCCCCGGCTGGAGGAAATCGTTCTTTCCATGGAGGCGCAGACGGTGCTGCTGGCCTGCACCGAACTGCCGCTGATCGCCCGTCCCGTTCAGGGCAAGACGCTGATCGACGTGACGGATGCGGTGGCTGCCGCGCTGGCCGGCCTTGCGCTTGAGCATCACCGGGCAGCAGCGTGATGGAACTTCTGCTGATTCATACGGGTGGCACCATCGGCATGGGTGACACCGAGCACGGTCTTGCGCCCATGGCAGGGATCGTGGAAGAGGCGCTGGAAGCCCGCCTGCCGGAAGGTGCGGTGCTGGCAACCCACGTCTTTACCCCGCTGCTGGACAGTTCAAACGTCGGCCCGTCTCACTGGAACGAGATGCTGGATGCCATCGAGGCCCATCCCGGTGCGCCGGTGATCATCACCCACGGTACCGATACCATGGCCTTCACGGGCGCGGCCCTGTCGCAGGCGCTGGCGGGGCTTGGCCGGCATGTGGTGCTGTGCGGCTCCATGGTGCCGCTGCATCACGGCGGTGACGCGGAAGGCAATCTCGATCTTGCCATCGGCGCAGCCTTTCAGCCGGGTGAAGGCGTGTGGCTGGCTTTCAACGGCAAGCTGATGCCCGCCGAAGGGCTGGTGAAACACGAGAGCCAGGATGCGGACGCCTTCCGCGCCACGCCGCAGCTGAAGCCGGGCCTGCCCGCCCGCCGCCGCTTCGAGGACCGGCGCATCGCTGTCCTCTCCCTGTCACCGGGCATGCCCGCCGCGATGCTGCGGGCGGCGCTTGCCGAACTGGACGGGGCGGTGCTGCGCGTCTTCGGCTCGGGTACGGCCATGTCCTGCGAGGAGGTTCTTGGAACCCTGCGCGATGCCGTGGCCTCCGGCAAGCGCATCCGCGCCGTCAGCCAGTGTGAGCAGGGCGGCCTCATCCCCGGCGGCTATGCCGCGGGAGCCGGCCTGTGGTCCTGCGGCGTCGAAAACGGCGGCCTCGAAACGCCGGAAGCCGCGCTGGTGCGGCTGTGGCTGAATTGAGGGGAGTGATCCGGGACTGAAATCTGTCTGGTTAAAAGCCGGGCCGGTTTCGGTCAGTCAGTTGGGGTCGCGCCCGGCAGGAACGCAATCTGCATTGCTGCAACAAATTGAGCGGCCTGACGGACCAGTTCACGAACATCTGAAAGCTCAACTGAGCCATCTGTATAGTCGGCGACCAGCCGTATCTCGTGTGCACGGTTTAATTGCCGCCCAAGATCTCTGGGGACAAGGCCTGTTTTGACGAGGTGAGAGCCAAAAGCGCCGATCAAGCCGCTGTGGGTGCGCCCGATTTCCGGGTCCACTTGTGCGCCTGAGGACAGAAGTGCGGCCCGAGCTGCGTCAAACATCGCGTAATAGGCGCGATTGGCTGCGCCGTCGGTGTCGCCAAGCGCCAGCAGCGCTTGTGCGGAGGTACATGCTGTCTGCGCTTTCGCCATCAGTATCTCAGGCGTCAACCGTTTGCTTTTCACAGGCGGACACCTTCCCGGCCGATGTTGCGCAGCAGGGCAGGATTAGAATGTGTCTCCGGATGCTCCCATTCTTCCAGTGCAATTGGCAGAGGGGAGATGAGTATCCCTGTTTCGAGCATCACATCAAAGGCGGCGTCGGCCATGTCCAGCTTGACTGGCAGAAAGCGCCCTTGGCTGCCCCGTAGAAGGACTGCAACGTCAGCATCACTGTCCGGACGGTGCGTGCTTCTTGCCCGGCTGCCGTAAATGATGGCGCCAGCCAGATCATAATGGCCGGAAATCCGCGCCAGAAAACTGCGGACTGCCTTTTGGGTGTCCCGGTCTATGCTCGCCATGCGATCCTCGTCCTGAGAACTGCCTTTCTCCATCTTAGCGCCAAAGCGGGGAAACACAAAACACCAGCCGCTCCATAGGGGGCGGCGGGTTTTGTGTGTCTCCCGAAGGTGGCAAGGGGCGGCGCTGGGTGGGCTTGGACCGCCCCTTGCCGTATCACTGCAGCATGGCAGTGATTTCCTCCGCCGTGCCAAAGCCAAGCTTGACGGCGGTTTCGGTGACGCTGGCGTTTTCGGAGAGCGCGGTCTTGGCCACCTTGGCGGCCTTGGCGTAGCCGATATGCGGCACCAGCATGGTGGCCAGCACCAGCGAGTTTTCCAGCATGCCTTCGCACTGGGCCACATTGGCCTCGATGCCGCTGACGCAGCGCTCGTTCAGCGTGTCCATGGCGCGCATGAGGATGCGCATGGACTGGAGCACGTTGAGGATGATCACCGGCTCGAAGGCGTTGAGCTGCAGCTGCCCGGCCTCGGCGGCCATGGTGACGGTCAGGTCGTTGCCGATCACCTGGAAGGCCACCTGATTGACCACTTCCGGGATCACCGGGTTGATCTTGCCCGGCATGATCGAACTGCCGGCCTGCATCGGCGGCAGGCGGATCTCGTTGAAGCCCGAGCGCGGACCGGAGGACAGAAGCCGCAGGTCGTTGCAGATCTTCGACAGCTTCACCGCAATGCGCTTCAGCACGCCGGAGAAAGTGACATAGGCACCGGCATCGGATGAGGCTTCCACAAGGTCGGTTGCAAGCTTCACCTTCATGCCGCAGACGGCTGACAGTTCCTCCACGGCGCGCTCGGCATAGCCGTCCGGCGTGTTGACGCGGGTGCCGATGGCGGTGCCGCCAAGGTTCACCTCCAGCAGCAGTTCCGACAGGCGGCCGATGATGTCGATGTCCTCGCGGATGGTCGCGGCAAAACCGGCGAACTCCATGCCGAGGGTCATCGGCACCGCATCCTGCAGCTGGGTACGGCCGATCTTGCGCACATTGGCAAAGGCTTCGGCGCGCCCGGCAAAGGCGCCGGCAAGGCGCGTCTGCGCCTGACGGAAGGCCTCGCACTGGCTGACGATGGCAAGGCGCAGGGCGGTCGGGTAGACGTCGTTGGTGGACTGCGACCTGTTCACATCGTCATTGGGGTGCAGCTGGGCATAGTCGCCCGGCCGGTAGCCCATGCGGATGAGGCCAAGGTTGGCGATCACCTCGTTGGTGTTCATGTTGGTCGAGGTGCCGGCCCCGCCCTGGATCATGTCCACCCGGAAATGCTCGTGATGGTGGCCTGCGATGATCTCGTCGCAGACGGAGGCGATCACGTCATGCTTTGCCTGCGGCAGCACGCCGAGGGCAAGGTTGGCGGCAGCGGCCGCCTTCTTCACCCAGGCCAGCGCCCGGACAAACTCCGGGAAGGCGCTGAGCGGAATGCCGGAAATCGGGAAGTTCTCGATGGCGCGGGCGGTGTGAATGCCCCACACACAGTCTGCCGGCAGGGATATGCGGCCAAGACTGTCCTCTTCGATGCGCATCTGCTGTTGCATCGGTCTTTCTCACAGCAATGGAGGGGATGTGAAATGGGCCGCCAGTTGGCGGCCCATGAGGCTTCTATCCGGATTACTTCCAGATGCTCGGGTCCCAGGCCTTGCGGTCGAGGTCGAGGTCGTTGAACTTGGCCGGATCGAGGATCGGACGGGCAACGCCTGCCTTCAGCTGTGCCCGGTAGTCATCGACAACGCGCATGGCGATCGGGAACAGCATGATGATGGCGATCAGGTTGACCAGCGCCAGCAGGCCCATCATCGGGTCGGAGAAGAAGAACACCGAGGTTGCCTTCGGAGCGACGGCGCCGAGGAACACCACGCCGAGGATCAGCAGGCGCAGCACGAAGACGGCCGGCTTGGAGCGGGTGACGACGGCCAGTGCGTTTTCGCCGAGGTAGTAGTTGTAGATGATCGACGAGAAGGCGAAGAGCAGGATTGCCAGCGTCAGCGCATACTTGGACCATTCCCCCACATGGCTGACCAGCGACTGCTGCGTCAGAACCACGCCGTCGATGCCCTGCGCGCCCGGCACGTAGACGTCACCCAGCAGGATGATCAGCGCCGTGCAGGTGCAGATCAGGATGGTGTCGATGAAAACCGACAGGGACTGGGTGATGCCCTGGCTGACCGGATGGCGGACAAGCGCTGTGGCCGCAACGTTCGGAGCCGAGCCGAGGCCGGCTTCGTTCGAGAACAGGCCGCGGCGCAGGCCCTGGGCAATGGCCGCACCCATGCCGCCGGCCACCGCTTCTTCAAAGCCGAAGGCGGAGCGGACGATGTGCAGCAGCATCGAGGGCACTTCGGTGATGTTCAGCAGGATGATGACCAGAGCCAGCGTGATGTAGCCGACTGCCATGACCGGCACGACAACATCGGCCGCCTTGGCAATGCGCTTGATGCCGCCGAAGATCACGAGGCCGGTGACGGCTGCGATGGCAAAGGCAGAATACATGCGGTCGATGCCGAGGGAGTCCTGCACGGCACCGGCCATGGTGTTGCCCTGGAAGGCATTGAAGCCGAAACCAAAGGAGGCCAGCAGGCAGATGCCATAGACGATGGCGAGCCAGTTGTAGCGCTGGCCAAGACCGCGGCGGATGTAGTCGGCCGGGCCACCGCGGAAGCTGCCGTCGGTTTCCTTGTTCTTGTAGAGCTGGGCAAGGGTGCACTCGATCAGGCTGGTTGCCATGCCGCAGAGGGCAATCGCCCACATCCAGAACACGGCGCCCGGTCCGCCGAGGGTGATGGCCACGGCCACGCCGGCAATGTTGCCGCCGCCCACGCGTCCGCCGACGGAGACAAGCAGGGCCTCACGTGCGGAGATGGTGTTGGGATCGGAGTTGTTGGCATTGGAACCGAGCACACGGAACATGCGCCCGAAAAACTCGAACTGCACGAAGCCCGACATGATGGTGATGAACACACCGAACACGACGAGGATCGGAATGAGCGCCCATCCCCACGTCAAATTGTCAATCAAGCCGAAGAATGACTGAATGTACTCCATGGTTTCCTCCTGACCACCGGCCTTGAATTGGCCGTTATTCATCCCCACCATTTTAAAGTGAGTGTTGCTACTTAAGGATTCCGCACTTCGCTGCGGAGTGACGCTATTTTGCGCTATTTGCGCGTAAAGCGGAGCAAACACCTCTATCTTCCGTAGTTCTTACAGTAAAAAAGGGACGCCCGGATGAGCGTCCCTCTCGTTTCTTCGCAGGCTTTGCCTTTACTCTGCTGCCGCCAGCCGTAGCGTCTTGTCCGCGATGGCTCCCACCAGATTTGCATCATGGCTGACGAGGATCAGCGCCAGGCCCTGTCCGGCCACGATGTCCGTCAGCAGGGTGATGGTGTCCTTCTGGGTGATCGGGTCGAGCCTGGACGTGGGCTCGTCGGCAAAGAGCAGGACAGGGTCCAGCAACAGCGCCCGCAGCATGGAAAAGCGCTGCAATTCTCCGCCGGAAATCTCGTCTGCACGCCGGGTCAGCAAACGGTCTGCGAGGCCCAGCTGCTTCATGAGGGGGGCAACGCGGCCGCGGTCCAGCTTGTGCAGGCGGATGAGGTCCGTGACGAGCTGTTGCATGGTGGAATGGCGCGGGAAGCTGGCGGGCGGGTCCTGATAGAGCTTCTGGAACAGCGGGCGTCCTGATGCTGTCTTGCGCTCGATCCGGCCTTCGTCCGGCTTCATCAGGCCGATGAGAATATCCCCCAGCGTGGACTTGCCGCAGCCGGAGGGGCCGGTGATGCCAGTGATCTCGCCGGGCTGAACGGTGAGGCTGACGCCGGAGAACAGCCGCCGCCCGCCGCGCGAGGCGGCCACGCCTTCTGCGGTCAGGACAGGTGTTCCGTCCTTGCGGGTAGAGGCGCGCTTTGGCCAGTGCAGCGGGTCGCTCTGCGCCAGTTTCCGCGTATAGGCCGGTCTTTCGGGCGAGAGCAGGTCTTCCGTCCTGCCCTGATCGGTGATCTGCCCCTCCTTCATGATCATGAAATCGCCACCCAGCTGGCGGGCAAGCTCCAGATCATGGGTGATGGTCAGCAGCGCGCCATCCGTGCCAAGGCCTTGCAGCAGCATGCGGGCGACATCATCGCGCCGGGCGGCATCCAGCCCCTTGGTCGGCTCGTCGGCAAAGATCAGCCGTCCGCCGCCGGCCCGTGCCACGGCAAAGGCCAGCCGCTGTGCCATGCCGCCGGACAGCTCATAGGGACGCTTGGCGCCGGACCCGGCCAGGCCAAGGCTGGTGAGGTCTTCTGCCGTCATGGCGCGCGCCTCGGCGGCGCCACCGACCAGGGCATGGGTCTCGCGGATCTGCTCCGCCCCGCGCATCAGCGGGTCGAGCGCAAGCCAGGGCTCCTGCGGCAGGATGGCGAGAAGACGGCCCCACAGGGGGCGGATGGCATCCGCATCGCCTGCGGCAAAGCGCTGGCCCTCGAACACGACTTCGCCCGTGGCGGTGAGGCCCTCCGGCAGGGTGCCGAGCACGGCCTGCAGCAGCAGGCTCTTGCCCGAGCCGGTTTCACCAAGGATCGTCAGCGGCCGTCCGGGTTGCAGCTCCAGCGACACGGGCTGCACGAGCACGTCCTTGCCCGCCAGGACACTCAGATTTCGGATGGAAACGGAATGTGTCATGCGCGCGAGCCTGCGATCAGGTTGAGGCCAAGGATGAGGCTGAAGATGGCGGCGACCGGCTGCAGCAGCGCCCAGGGTGCTTCGCGCCAATAGGGCATCAGCTCCACCATCATCTGGCCGAGTTCCGGGGTGGGCGGGCGCACGCCGGCGCTGACGAAGCCGAGTGCGGCAATGGTCATGATGCAGGTGGCCATGCCGAAGGCGGTGGAGGTCAGCATCACCGGCGCCAGTTCCGGCCAGACGTGGCGGCGGAAGACATAGGCCCTGCCGAAGCCGAGGAGGCCGGAGGCCTGAACCGCCGGAGAGGCAAAGATCGGCCGGGAGGCGGCGCGGGCGAGGCGGAAGAACTCGACCCACAGAACCAGCGTCAGGCCGAGCCAGAAGGCGAGCGGCTTGTTCGGCACGATGACGCCCACCATCAGCACGATCAGCAGGCCGGGAATGGCCATGACGGAATCGGCCAGCAGCGTCAGCAGCCGGTCGGTCATGCCGCCCTTGCGGCTGGCGGTGACGCCAAGGGCAAGGCCGATGGCTGCGGCGCTGAGTGCGCTGAGCGCTGCCACCGTCAGCGACAGGCGCAGGGCTTCGCCAAGGCGGGCCATCAGCGAGCGGCCCAGATGGTCGTAGCCGAAGGGGGCGGCCAGGTCGGGGGCGGCGAGCGCCAGCCTCAGGCTCTGGCGCACCGGGCTCAGCGGCGAGATCATCGGTGCGATGATGGCCAGAAGCACGGGCAGGCCCACGAGCACGATCCCGGCCCAGAAGGGCAGGGGGCGGAAGCCGCGCCCCTGCTGCGGCACTGCGGAGATATCCATCAGGCAGCCCTCCGCGGATCGATCCGCTGGATGACGAGATCCAGCAGCGTGTTGAGCAGCACGAAGCCGAGACCCAGCACCAGCGCGGTGCCCTGCACCATCGGGATGTCGCGGCCGAAGATGGCATGGACCAGCGCATGGCCGATGCCGGGCCAGCCGAAGATGCTCTCCACGATGACGACACCTTCCACCAGCGTCACGAACTGCATGCCGAGGAAGGCAAGCACCGGCGCGCCGATGTTGCGCAGGCCGTGGCGCAGCAGGATCTGGCCATCGCTGAGGCCCTTGGTTCTGGCGAACTGGTAGAAGGGGGCCTTGGCAACGCCTGCCATCACGTCCCGCGTCACGCGGGCGGAAAAGGCGGCAAGGCCGAGGGCGAGGGTGACCGCAGGCAGGACGAAATGCGCCGGCTTGCCGTGCCCGGCGGCGGGCAGCCAGCCGAGCTGCACGGCAAAGAGCAGGATCAAGACCAGCGCCAGCAGGAACTGCGGCAGGGCGCGGATGCCGGCCGAAACCGTCAGCAGCACCCGGTCCAGCATCCCGCCCGGCTTCAGCCCGGCGAGAATGCCAAGCGGCGGGCCCATGAACAGGGACAGCACGATGGCTGCACCTGCCAGCTGCACGCTGGCGCCCAGCTGGTGGCGGATTTCGTGCCACACCGGTTCGCCGGAGATGAGCGACTTGCCGAGGTCGAAGGTGGCCAGATCCCGCATCCAGATGAGGAAGGCGGTGACGGGGCCACGATCCAGCCCCAGCTCCTGCCGCACGGCGTCGGCGGCGGCGGCGCTCACCATGTCATAGCCATAGCGTCCGGCGGCGATCCGGTAGGCCATGTCGCCGGGCAGGCTCTGCATCATCAGGAAGGTGAGAATGCCGACAAGCAGTGCCACCAGCACCGCCTGTGCAGCCCGCATGGCAAGGCCGCCGGAAAGGCGGCCCGCACGCGTTGCAAGGGAAGGAGAGGACATCAGTTCTTCCAGCTCGCATCCTTCAGGCCGAGCTTGCGCTCGTAGGGATCAAGCATCACGCCCTGCAGCTTGCCGGAGATGGCGGCATTCTGCTGGTACCAGGCGATGGGCAGCACCGGCAGCTCTTCCTGCAGGATGGTGGTTGCGGTGGCGAACTGCTCTGCGCTGCCGCCGTTGCGGCCGATGGACTTCAGCAGGTCCGCGATTTCGGCGTTCTGCCAGTTCATCGCGCCCCAGTCGCCATTGGGGGCATAATCCTGCAACAGGGTGCCGATCGGGTTCGGCACGAGGGCAAAGTTGCGGGCCAGCAGCGCCAGCTCCAGCGAGCCGTCGTTGTGACGGGCCGGGACTTCCGAGGAGTTTGTGGAGTTGATTGTCAGCTCGATGCCCACATCCTGCAACTGCTGCTGCAGCACTGCGGCGACAAGCGGCAGCTCCGGCCGGTCCGGATAGGTCAGCAGTTCCAGCGTGAAGCGCTCACCGTCCTTTTCGAGAATGCCATCGGAGCCGGCCTTCCAGCCCAGCTCCGCCAGCAGTGCGGCAGCGGCTTCCGGGTCATAGGAGAGCGGGGCAAGGGCCGCATTGTGCCAGTCGCCAACGGACGGCGGGAACAGCTGGGTGGCGCCGGCCTGATAGCGCAGCACGGCGATGGCGAGGCCTTCCCGGTCGATGGCAAGGCTCAGCGCCTTGCGGGCTTCCACGGTGTTCAGCTTCGGGTTGGCCGCGTTGACCTTGACCAGCAGCGAGCGCGGGATCGGCACGGAGCGCACGTCCAGCCCCTCCTTGTCCTTCAGCCGTGCAACAGAAGCCGGGTCAAGGTTCAGCACATAGTCGGCATCGCCGCTTTCGGCCATCAGTGCGCGGGTTTCGGCGCGGCTGACGGAGTTATAGGTGGCCTTGCCGATCTTGGCCGGGCCGCCCCAGTATTGGTCGAAGCGGTCTGCTTCCATCTTGCCCGGTGCCTGCAGCAGGGTGATTTTGTACGCGCCCGAGCCAATGACGGAGGTGGCCATGCCATCAGCGCCATAGGAGGCCGGGGCAAGGATCTGCGACCGGTATTCGGCGAGGAATGCGGGCAGGGCGGCGAAGGGCTCTGCCAGCTTCACCACGAGGTCCGCACCGTCCGCCTCGATGGCTTCGATGGGCGCGCGCTGCAAGAGGCCCGGCTTGGCGCGGGCGATGTTGAGCGCATTGGCGGCTGCTGCCGCATCCGCCGGGGTGCTGTCATGGAACTGGGCGCCCTCCTGCATCTTGAAACGCCAGACGAGGCCATTGCTTTCCACGGCCCAGCTGGCGGCGAGGCCCGGCGTCAGGTGGCCGTCCTGATCCGTGTTCACCAGGGTTTCGGCCACGTCCATGGCCAGGAAGATGTTGCCGGAAAGTGAGGGATCTGCGCCCTTGATCTCGAAGGGGCCAGCCACGTCGATGCTGTCATCGGCGGCAAAGGCGGTGCCTGAAAGCAGGGTGCTGGAAAGAGCCATCGCCAGGGCGAAGGTTTTCAGGTTGGAACGGGAACGCATCGCAGACCTCACTTGGGTTTGAATTGCGTTACGACATAACATAACGATCTTGGGGCGCAAGGCGTCAGCCCTGAAAATTTGTGCGCAGCAAAAACAACGGCGCCGGTGGAGCGGACCCCACCGGCGCCTTTCACGTTAGAAGCCAAAGGCCTCCAGAGGTTTACTGCTTGCCCCAGATCTTGCCGTATTCCTCGCGGTAGCCATTGCCCGGGTCAAAGATGTTCCGGTCGCCGCCGTCGAAGGAGATGTTGTCCTTCGTCACCACATGCAGCGGCGAGGTGTAGCCGGACCATTCGGCGCCGTTCATGGCGCGGTTCAGTTCGTCCACCAGCTGCCAGCCCTGCAGGTTCAGCGGCTCGGCCACGGTGACGGCCTGATACTGGCTGGAGCGGATGCGCTGGTAGGCGCTTTCCGATCCGTCACCGGCCGCAACGGCCTTCGGGGCGCCATCGCCGGGGATGCCGGCTGCGGCAAGGCTCGGGCCCATGAAGTCGAAGTAGATGTCATTGATCGCCAGCGCGTGGGTCCAGCTTGCACCGTATTTCTGCAGCAGGGCGGTGGTCAGCGTCGGCATGCGGCTGGAGGTGTCGGCAATCGGCGTGTCGACATATTCCAGCACGGTGCCGCCGAGCTCTTCGATCGTTTCCTTGATCTTGTCGGCCTTGGCGATGGCGATGGCATAGGTGGAGTCGGTGAAGATCACCACACCCGGCTTGCCGCCGGCATCTGCATAGGCCCACTTGGCCGCAGCCGCCGACACTTCCATGGCGTCGGTGGAGACATTGGCGAAGATGCCGTTTTCCGGATCCGGGCCGATGACCGGGCTGGCGTGCCAGCTGACCATGGGGATGCCCGCAGCCTTGGCCTGATCGAGGGCTGCCTGCTGTTCCACCGCATCAAAGCCGTTGATGATGATGCCATCCGGCTTGAGGGCAAGGGCCTGGCCGAAGGCGGCGGCGCGGCTCTGGATGGAGCCAGCGCCGTCGAGCACGTTCACGTTCCAGCCGATCATGAACACGGCTTCCTGGATGCCCTTGGTGACGCCGAGGACGCCGCCGTTCTTCATGTCTGCGGCCAGAACCACAATGGTCTTGCCCTCTGCGGCCTTCGGGCCGGAGGTGGGGCCGTCCCAGGTGGTCTTCTGGCCGGCATATTTCTGCACGTCCGCCATGGCGTCGGAGACGGCGTCTGCATGGGCTGCCAGCGTGGTGCCGGCCAGCAGGATGGTTACAGTCAAGAGACGTTTCAGCATGTCGTTTTCCTCCCGGTTGCTGAGTGTCATCAAGGGTCAGCGGGACTTTGCGCCTTTCTTGCGCTGGGCATAGCCCGCGATGCCAATGGCGATGAGCAGGGTGGTGCCGTTGAACAGCGGCTCGACCCAGAAGCTTCCGCCAAACTGCTGGATGCCGGAGATGCCTGCAGCGAGGATCGTCACGCCGGCAATGGTGCCCCAGACATTGACGCGGCCCGGCTTGATCGTCGTGGAGCCCAGGAAGGCGCCGACGAGGGCGGGCAGCAGGAATTCAAGACCCACCGAGGCCTGGCCGATGCGCAGCTTGGAGGCGAGCAGGACGCCCGCCAGAGCCGTCATCAGGCCGGAGGTGAGGAAGGCGCCGATCACGAACTTGCGCGTCGGAATGCCGTTGAGTTCGGCCGAGCGCTGGTTGGCGCCGATGGCATAGAGGTAGCGGCCGACGGGCGTGTATTCGAGCACCACCCACATCACCAGCGTGATGGCCAGCACATAGAAGGCGGTGATGGGCAGGCCGAAGATGAAGGTGCCGTTGATGGCATAGAAGGCATCCGGCAGCTGGCCGACCATCTGCCGCCCGCCCGTGTGCCACAGGGCGAGAGCATAGAGGATGGTGCCCGTGCCGAGGGTTGCAATGAAGCTGTCGATGCGGGCAACCTCGACGAGGATGCCGTTGAGAATGCCCGTGGCAATGCCCAGCACCAGCACGATGCCGATGGCCACCGGCCAGGGCAGGCCGTAGACCGTCTGCAGCGAGATGGCGAGGATATGCCACAGCACGATGCCGTAGCCGACCGTCAGGTCGATGCGTCCCGCCACCATGGGGATCATGGCCGCCAGCGACAGCAGCGCAATGATCGCCTTGTCCGACAGGATCGACCGCAGGTTCAGCATGGTCGGGAAGGTATTCGGCAAGAGGATCGAGAACAGGATGATGAGGCCGAACATGAGGATGACGAGGCCATAGGTGGGCGCAAGGCGCAGGGCCCGGCCCATCAGGGAAAGCCCCTGCAGTTCATCCTTGGTCGGTTCGATGGCGTTGGATTCGATGGAGGGCATGAGGGGCCTCAGGCAGCTTCACCGGCCGATGCGGCCTGGATCAGGGATTCAGTGGACAGTTCGACACCGCTCAGCTCCGCGACCGCCTGGCCGCGGGAGAAGACGATGGCGCGGTGGCAGATGTTGGCGATTTCCTCGAAGTCGGTGGAGACCACGAGCACGCCCATGCCGCTGGCGAGAGCTTCGTAAAGCAGGTGATAGATCTCCGCCTTAGCGCCGACATCGACACCGGCAGTCGGATCTTCGGTGATCAGCAGCCGTCGGCCGCTGTCCAGCCACCGGCCGACGATGACCTTCTGCTGGTTGCCGCCCGACAGCGCCTCGATGGGCAGCGCCGGGTCATTGGGCGAAAGACCGACCCGGCGGCCGATTTCCGCCGCCATGTCCTCTTCCTTGCGCGGGCTCATCAGCGACAGCATGCCCCGTCCGGTCGCCGCCGGATTGACATAGGCGTTCTCGCGGATGGTCAGGCCCGTGGCGACGCTTTCCGCCACCCGGTCGCGGGCGACAAGGCCGATGCCCGAAGCCATGGCGGTGATCGGCGAGGTCAGATCCGGCGTGCGCCCCTCCAGCACCACGGTGCCGGAATGCGGCATGACGCCGAAGAGCGCACGGCCGATATCCTCATGGCCCGCACCGCGCAGGCCCGCAAGGCCCAGCAGCTCGCCGCGCCGCAGTTCGAAATCGACAGGCCCCACCTGCCGGGTGAGCAGGGAGCGGACGGAGAGAATGGCCGGGCCTTCCTGCACATCCGGACGGCTGATCTCACGGGTCTTGCGGCCGACGATCAGGCTCACCAGCTCTTCCGGTGTCGTGTGGCCGATGGCGCGCAGGCCTGCCATCTGTCCGTCGCGCAACACGGCCACACGGTCGGCAATGCGGAAGATCTCGTCCAGCCGGTGGCTGACGTAGATCATGCCGACGCCACGGGACTTCAGCGGGCGCAGCGCGTTGAAAAGCCGCTCCACCTCGTCAGCCGGAAGGCTGGCAGTGGGCTCGTCCAGAACCAGAAAGTCGCAATCGGCAGCCAGCGCGCGGGCAATGGCGACGAGGGACTTCTGCGTGCGCGTCAGATTGGCAACGCGGGCGGTGGCCGGAAAATCCGCGTCCACCAGCTTCAGCGCTTCGGTGGCCATGACCTCCGTCGCGCTCCAGTCGATCCGGCCGCGCTTGCGCACATAGCCGAGCGCCAGGGCGATGTTCTCGGCCACGCTCATCCATTCGATGAGGCCGAGGTCCTGGTGGATGAAGGCGACCTTCTGATGGCCGCCCTTGCCCGCTTCGTGATGATAGGGCACGCCATCGATCGACACCGTCCCGGTGTCGGCCTTGTGGGTGCCGGACAGAACCTTGATCAGGGTTGACTTGCCCGCGCCGTTTTCGCCCAGAAGTGCAAGGATTTCTCCCCGCTCGACTTTCAGCGAAACCCCGCGCAGGGCCTGCGTGCCGCCAAATGACTTGACGATACGGTCAAAAAACAGACCATCATTAGCCGGTTGCATACCGGTGTCTCCTCCCATGTCTCCGTCTCGGCTCTTGCGGCTGAGTTACCGGTAACGTTATGTAGCGTGTATCGGCTCAGATGGGTTGTCAAGCGCAAAGTTATCGATAACATATTCTGCATATGCGGCAGTCTGGAAGCATGATGGACCGGCGGAACAAGGCCAATATGGATGACATCGCCCGCGTGGCGGGGGTGTCGAAGATGACGGTAAGCCGCGTCCTGCGCGGCGGCAGCGGATTCTCCGAGGAAACGCGCGGGAAGGTTCTCGCCGCGGCGGAGACGCTTGGCTATGTGCCCAACCGTCTGGCGGCTGCTTTCGGCTCGGATCAGGCGTCGACACTGGTCGGCATGTGCGTGCCGCGCCTGAGTTCAAGCCTCTTTGGTCAGGTGCTCGACGGGGTGGACCGCGCCCTGTCGCGGCTCGGCTATCAGCTGATGATCGGGGCCAGCAATCATGCGGTGGAGCAGGAAGAGGATTGGGTGCGGCAGGTGGTGAGCTGGCGGCCGGCCGGCGTCATCCTCTCCGGCAGCCTGCACACGCCTGGCACCGTCGAGCTGCTGCGCCAGTCCGCCATGCCGGTGGTGGAGGTGTGGGAGCTGACGACAAGCCCCGTCGACATGGCGGTCGGCTTTTCCCATTTCGATTGCGGCATGGAAATGGGCCAGTTCCTGCTGCGGCGGGGGCGGCGCAAGGTTGGTTATGTCGGGGCGCTGGGGCTTTCGGATGTGATCAGCTCGGCCCGGCTCGATGGCTTCGAGGCGGCACTGTCGGCAGGCGGCCATCCGCTGGCGGCAAAGGAAATTCTCATCGACAACCCCGGCTTCTACCGGGGCTTCTACGGGCTCGAAACCCTGCTCGCGCGTCAGCCGGATCTTGATGCGGTCTATTTTCACAATGACGAAATGGCCATCGGCGGCCTTGCCTATTGCGAGGCGCGGGGCATTCGCGTGCCGGAGGATCTGGGCATTGCCGGCTGGGGCGGCATGGAAGCAGCCTCCGTCCTGCCGCGCCGCCTGACGACCACGGTTGTTCCCGCCACCGCCATCGGCAAATCCGCCGCCGAAGCCCTCGTCGCCCGCCTGCGCGGCGAACCGGGGCAGGATATCACCGTTGTCCCGACGCGGCTGGTTCCGGGGGAGACGGCGTAGGGGGGCTTCTGCTTCAGCTTTGTGAGTGCCTCAGCCGCTGGGCACTGCGTTGCGAACAGGCACTGAGTCACCCCGGCCAAGCGCAGCGCGAGCCGGGGGCTACTCGTTTGCAGAGAGGTGCTGTTGTCTCACTCGGGGCGGCAGTCACTGGCCCTGCGCACGCCTCTTTGCCGCGTTCCAGTCTCGCCGCTCTGCAAGCAAGTGGTTCCCGGATCTCCGCTTCGCGTCGTCCGGGACGGCGCGGAATGTGGGGCGGGGCTTTGCGTCTGCCCCTTTCTGGAGTCTCAGTCAAACACTGCCCCATCCCCTGAAGGAGGGGCAGTGCTCAGTTTTGCCGTCAGGACGCCGAGAGGCCCCAGGGGCCGTGGTGGGCGTCCTTGCCGTCGAGGCGGTCGAAGCCGTGGGCGCCGAAGAAGTCGCGCTGGGCCTGGATCATGTTGGCGGTGCCGCGTGCCGTGCGCATCAGGTCGAACCAGGCAAGGCCCGAGGCCAGAGCCGGAACCGGCAGGCCGTTGAGCGCGCCGAGGGCGACGATCTTGCGCAGGGCCGGGAGCGCTGCCTCGATGCGGCGGGCAAAGTCCGGCGCCATGATCAGGTTGCGCGTTGCGTCTTCCGTCAGGGCACTGGCCATGTCGTTCAGCATGTCCGAGCGGATGATGCAGCCGGCTCGCCACACGCGGGCGATGTTCGGCAGCGGCAGGTTCCAGCCGAAGGTGGCTGAGGCTGCGGTCATCATGGTGAAGCCCTGCGCATAGCACAGGATCTTGCCTGCGATGAGCGCCTGCTCCAGCTCGTCAGCGGAAGGCGCGTCGGCGAGCTTCTGCGGGGCCGCGCCATAGAGCGCTTCACCGGCCTTGCGCTCGTCCACGCGGGACGAGACGTTGCGCGCCATCACGGCGGCCTCGATCACCGGCACCGGAGCGCCCAGATGCTGGGCTTCGATGACGGTCCAGCGGCCCGTGCCCTTCTGCCCGGCAGCATCCAGAATGACGTCCAGCATCGGCTGGCCGGTCAGAGGATCGGTGGCGGCGGCGACGGCGCCGGAGATTTCCACCAGATAGGAGCGCAGGGTGCCTTCGTTCCACTTCTGGAAGATGGCGGCTGCATCGGCGGCGCCAAGGCCCATGCCGTCGCGCATGATGCCGTAGACTTCGGCGATCATCTGCATGTCGGCATATTCGATGCCGTTGTGCACGGCCTTGACGAAGTGGCCCGCGCCTGCTTCGCCCATCCAGGTGGCGCAGGGCGTGTCACCGTGGCGGGCGGCAATGGCGGTGAGAACCGGCTTCACCCGCTCGAAATCAGCCGGGTTGCCACCAGCCATGATCGAGGGGCCGTGACGCGCCCCTTCCTCGCCGCCGGACACGCCGATGCCCATGAAGCGGACACCAAGGTCTGCGGCAGCGCGGCGGTTGGTATCGTGGAAGTTGGCGTTGCCCGCGTCGATGATCAGATCATCCTTGCCGAGCAGCGGAGCCAGAGCCTCGATCTGGTCATCCACGGCCTTGCCGGCCGGGACCATGAGGATGATGGCGCGCGGCGGCTTGATGGCCGCCACCAGATCCTTCAGGCTTTCGGTGGGAACCACGTTTGCGGCCAGATCGCCGGCTTCCGCATGGAAGCGGCGGGTCACGTCCGTGGTGCGGTTCCACACGGCAATGCGAAAGCCTTTTTCGGCGATGTTCAGCGCCAGTGCGGCACCCATCGTGCCAAGTCCGATGAGCCCGATCTCTGCCGAAGTCATGGCCATTGTAGTCCTTTCCGGTTCAGGATCACGGAGTAGACGCTGGTCGTCGCCGTGATGAAGAGCTGATGTTTCGCCCTGCCGCCGAAACAGAGGTTGGACACCAGTTCCGGCACAAGGATCTTGCCCATGAGGTGGCCCTCCGGGGCGATGCAGTGGACGCCATCGGCAGCCGAGGACCACAGATTGCCGTCCTCGTCCACCCGGAATCCATCGGCACAGCCTGGCTGGATCGTGTGGAACACACGCCCCTCGCTGGGTCTGCCGTTTTTCATGACATAGGCCCGGATGTGCTGGGGATCGCTACCGAACATGCGGCCGGTATCGGCAACATAGAGCAGGCTCTCATCCGGGCTGAATGCCAGTCCGTTGGGACAGGCCATATCATCGATCACTTTGTCAATGGTGCCGTCGGGGTCAACCCGGTAGACCGCGCAGGGCAGTTCCTGCTCGGACTTGAAGCCTTCGTAATCGGTCATGATCCCGTAATGGGGATCGGAGAACCAGATGGCGCCATCGCGCGAGACGATGACATCATTGGGAGAATTCAGGCGCTTGCCCTCGAACTGGCCGGCGATCACGGTAATCGAGCCGTCCCATTCGGTGCGGGTGACGCGGCGCGTGCCGTGTTCGCAGGAGATCAGCCGCCCCTGCCGGTCACGGGTGTGGCCATTGGCATAGTTGGAGGGCGCGCGGTAGGTGGTCACCCCGTCCGGCGTCCAGCGCATGATGCGGTTGTTGGGAATGTCGGAGAAGAGCAGGTGCCCGGCATCGCCGAACCAGACCGGGCCTTCCACCCAGTCAAAGCCGGTGGCGATCCGCTTCACCGGCGCATTGCCGAGGACGTAGGTCTGGAAAACCGGGTCAATGACCTCGAAAAACGACATGAAACCTCCCTGTCCCTGCGGGCCGTTGGTCCGGCCTGATTGCAGGTAGCGTTACCACCTGAGGCGTGGGCGAGAAAGGCGTTTACGCGACGAGGCGGTTCTGAGTTGAGATGAGACCGCGCCCGGCGGCCCTTGCGGGCCGGTGGGGTGCCGGGCGCGGCAGCTGGATGGAGAACCCGTCAGGAAAAGGCGATCTGTGCCTTCATGGCCTGGCTGCGGTCGGAGGCCAGCAGGAAGGCTTCTTCTGCCTTGTCGAGGCCGACCGTGTGGGTGATCAGCGGCTTCACATCGATGAGGCCGTTCTGCATCAGGCTGACGCCCACGGCGAATTCCGGATGGAAGCGGAACGAGCCGCGCAGATCCAGTTCCTTGGCCGTGATGGCCATCATCGGCACGCTCATGTCGCCGCCAAGGCCAAGCTGCAGGATGATGCCACGCGGGCGCAGGGCCGCGATGCCGCCAGCCAGCGCAGGGGCCGCGCCCGAGCACTCGTAGAGCACGTCGAAATAGCCCTTGCCGGCGTTGTAGGCGGCCAGCGCATCCGGTTCGCTCGCCATGTTGATGGTGCGGTCGGCACCCACCTTGCGGGCCAGCGCCAGCGTGAAGTCAGAGAGGTCCGTCGCCACGATTTCCTGCGCGCCCGAGCGGCGGGCGGCGAGAATCGACAGGATGCCGATGGGGCCGCAGCCGGTCACCAGCACGCGCTTGCCCAGCATGTCGCCCGCACGGCGGGTGGCGTGCAGGGTCACGGCCAGCGGCTCAGCCATGGCAGCTTCGCCCGGGGTCAGGCCGGTTGCATCGACGCACTGGAACTGGTCAGCCACCAGCACTTCGCGGAAGGCGCCCTGAATGTGGGGGAAGGGCATGGCCGAGCCGTAGAAGCGCATGTTGAGGCACTGGTTCGGCAGGCCCTCAAGGCAGTACTTGCAAGCGCGGCAGGGGCGGGACGGGGACACGGCCACAAGCTGGCCTTCGGTGTAACCGGTGACGCCGGGACCGACGCTCTCCACATAGGCGGAGACTTCGTGACCGAGAATCATCGGTTCGCGCAGGCGCACGGTGCCGAAGCCGCCGTGGTTGTAGTAGTGCAGGTCCGAGCCGCAGACGCCGCCGGTGGCAAGGCGCAGGCGCAGCTGGCCTTCGCCCGGAGTTTCCTCCGGGCGCTCTTCGACGCGAAGATCCTTGGCGGCGTGAATGACGATGGCACGCATGTGTGTGATCCTTACAGAACCGGCGTCGGCAGGGGCTTGCCGGCGAAATGGGCGGTCAGGTTGTCGCGCAGCAGCTGGCCCATCGCCTTGCGGGTCTCGATAGTGCCCGAGGCATGGTGCGGCTGAAGCAGCACGTTGTCGAGCTTGAGGAAGCGCGGGTTGAGCTTCGGCTCGCCTTCGAACACGTCAAGCGCGGCAGAACCGAGCTTGCCGCTCTCCAGTGCATTGAGAAGCGCCTCTTCGTCAATGTTGGAGGCGCGGCTGATGTTGATCAGCATGCCTTCCGGCCCAAGAGCCTCGATCACCTTCGGGCCGACGATGTGCCGCGTGGCAGCCGATGCGGCGAGGGTGACGAACAGGAAATCGGAACGGGCAGCCAGTGCGACCGGGTCCTGAATGAACTCCCACTGCGAGGCGTAATCCTTGGCGGACACGTCCGAGTAGGCGATCTCCATGTCAAAGCCGGCAAGGCGCTTGGCCACCTCGTAGCCGATGCGGCCAAGGCCCAGCACGCCGGCCTTGCGACCCCAGACGCGGCGCTTCAGCGGATAGAGCCCCTTGGCAGCCCAGGAGCCGTCCTTGACCCAGGTTTCCGCGCCGATCATGCCGCGCGACTGCACCAGCATCATGGCGACGCCAAGGTCGGCCACGTCATTGGTCAGTACGTCGGGCGTGTTGGTCACGCGGATGCCGCGGGCCTTGGCAGCGTTCAGATCCACCGCATCATAGCCGACGCCATAGACGCTGATGACTTCCAGGTTAGGGCAGGCTGCGATCATGTCCGCATTGGCGCCCAACTCGCCGCGTGTGGCGATGCCGCGGATCTGCAGGCCCACTTCAGCAAGGAAAGCCGCCTTGTCCGCCGCCTCGAAATAGCGGTGCACGGTGAAGGCTTCATCAAGGGGGATCTGGTCCCACTCCGGGTAGGGTCCAACCTGGAGGAGGTGGGGCTTGCTCATTCTTGTCTCCGTAAGCTTCGTGCTTGACATCAAATGTTATCGATAACATAAACAGGGTCAGACGAACTTGTCGAGTGGTTTTCTGACAAAGGGGAAGAGAGTGAGCCTTCAGCTATTTGACCTGACCGGACGCCGTGCACTGGTAACCGGTTCCTCGCAGGGTATCGGTCTTGCGCTTGCCAAGGGGCTTGCTGCGGCCGGTGCGCAGGTGGTCCTGAATGGCCGGGATGCGGCGCGTCTGGCCGAAGCTGCGGCCCAGATTCCGGGTGCGGAAACCCTCGCCTTTGACGTGACGGATCACGAAGGTGTCCGCGCTGCCGTCGATGCCTTCGAGGCGAAGAATGGCGCCATCGACATTCTTGTGAACAACGCCGGCATGCAGCACCGCGCCCCGCTGGAAGACTTCCCCGCAGATGCCTTCGAGCGCCTGCTGCAGACCAACATTGCCAGCGTCTTCCATGTCGGTCAGGCCGTTGCCCGCCACATGATCAAGCGCGGCAAGGGCAAGATCATCAACATCGCCAGCGTGCAGACCGCGCTCGCCCGCCCGTCCATCGCCCCCTACACCGCCACCAAGGGCGCTGTCGGCAACCTGACCAAGGGCATGGCCACCGACTGGGCCAAGTATGGCATCAACTGCAACGCCATCGCGCCGGGCTATTTCGACACGCCGCTCAACGCCGCGCTGGTGGCCGATCCGGCCTTCTCTGCATGGCTGGAAAAGCGCACGCCCGCAGGCCGCTGGGGCAAGGTCGAGGAACTGGTTGGCGCCTGCGTGTTCCTGTCCTCGGAAGCAGCTTCCTTCGTCAACGGCCACGTGCTGTTCGTTGACGGCGGCATCACGGCCTCGCTGTGATGAGCACCCGCATCATTCTCATGGGCGTTGCCGGGTGCGGCAAGTCGAGCGTGGGCGAGGCCATCAGCGCCCGCACCGGCATTGCCTACCGGGACGGTGACGACCTGCATCCGGCGGAGAACGTCGAGAAGATGCGCGCAGGCATTCCCCTGACCGACGAGGACCGCTGGCCCTGGCTCGATGAGGTGGGCCGGGAACTGGCGGACAAGGCACCGCTCATCATCGGCTGCTCGGCGTTGAAGCGGGTTTACCGCGACCGCATCCGGGCGCTGGCCGGCGGGCCGGTGACCTTCGTGCATCTGGCCGGCTCGCGCGATCTCATCGCCGGGCGCATGGCGCAGCGCACGGGGCACTACATGCCCCTGTCGCTGCTGGACAGCCAGTTTGCGGCGCTGGAACTGCCGCAGCCGGACGAGGGCGCGCTGACCGCCGACATCAGCCAGCCGCTCGATGCGCTGGTGGATGGCATCGTCAAGGGGCTGAATCTGGAGGAGATCAAGGCATGACTGGACATGTTGCGCTGATTGGCGCAGGCGCCATGGGCGGTGCCATCGGCGCCCGCCTCGTTGAAACCGGCACGCCGCTGAAGGTGTTCGATCTGGACACCGCCAAGGTGGATGTGCTCGTGGCCAAGGGCGCTGTGGCCTCTGCCAGTGCCGCGGAAGCTGCCTCTGGCGCCAAGGCCGTCATCCTCAGCCTCAATGCTCCGCGCATCGTCCGTGCCGCCGTTTTCGGCGCTGGCGGCGTGGCGGAAGGGGCTGCAGCGGGCGCGCTGATCATCGACATGTCGTCGATCGATCCGGAAGCCACTCGCCAGCTTGCTGCGGATGCGGCTGAAAAGGGCCTGCGCTGGGTGGATAGCCCGCTGTCCGGCGGTATTCCGAAGGCGGCCATCGGCCAGCTCACCCTGATGCAGGGCGGGGCAGAGGCCGACGTGAGCGAAGCCCAAGAGGTGCTTTCCGGCGTTGCCAGCAACCAGACCCATATGGGCCCTGCAGGGGCAGGCCAGACCACCAAGCTGATCAATCAGGTGCTCTGCGGCCTTGGCTTCCTGGCCGTCGCCGAAGCCACCGCGCTGGCGGAAGCGGCCGGTGTGGAAGTGACCCGCATTCCGCAGGCGCTCAAGGGCGGGCGCGCCGACAGCGCCATCCTGCAGGAATACATGCCCCGCTTTGCCGCGCGCGATTACCGCCGCACGGGGCGCATCGACAACATGGTGAAGGACCTCAACGGCGCGCAGGATCTCGCCCGCCTGACCCACACCGCCATGCCGCTGACCGCCATTTGCGCCGAGGTGCACCGCATGCTGACCGCAGCGGGCCTTGGCGGCGAAGATCAGGCCGCCTTGATGGAGTTTTTCAAGGGGCCCAAACAGGAGAACTTTGAATGATCACCCGTTACGCCCTGTTCGAGGGCAAGGTTCATGAAGGCCAGGACGCAGCCTTCCGTGAGGCCGTTCTGTCCGAAATCCTGCCGAAGTGGAAGGGTTTCCCGGGCGCGCTGGCCGTGCGTGTCACATTCGCTGAAAGCCGCGACGAGGGCGCTCCGGAATATCCGATGATCCTCGCCATCAGCTATCCGGACCTTGCCACGGTTGATGCCGCTCTTGCCAGCCCGATCCGGGCCGAGGCGCGTGCTGCGACCGAGTCCGTGCTGGAGCGCTTCTTCACGGGCCGCATCCATCACCACATCACCACGGCACACGACCACGTTCTGGCTGGCTGACTTGCCAGCCGGACTGCCCTTCGGATACTCCGGAAGGTAACTGTAACCCCAGCTCCACGGCCCCTGATGCGTCAGACCCGCAAACCGCCCACCATGGCTGATGTCGCCCGCGTCGCGGGCGTCTCACCCATGACCGTCAGCCGGGCCTTCAAGGACGGCAGTTCGGTCTCGGAGGCAACGCGCACGGCGATCCATCAGGCGGCCGAGGAGCTGGGGTATGTCTTCGACAGCACGGCCTCCAACCTGCGCTCGCAGCGCACGGGCTTCGTCGCCGTCAGCATTCCCTCGCTGAACAATGCCAACTTTGCCGAAACGGTCGGCGGCCTCTCCGACACGTTGAAGGATCATGGCCTCCAGATCCTTTTGGGCTACACCAATTACGACATTCACGCGGAAGAGCAGCTGATCGAGCAGCTGCTGCAGCGCAGGCCCGAGGCCATTGTCGTCACCGGCGGCAGGCACACGCCGCGTGCCCGCAAGCTCTTGGAAAATGCCGCCATTCCCGTCATCGAGACCTGGGATCTGCCCCGCGCACCCATCGGCCATGTGGTCGGCTTCTCCAACGAAGCTGCGGTACGGGCAATGGTCGATCACTTCGTCGCACGCGGCCTGCGCAAGATCGCCTTCATCGGCGGGGGTGCGGACCGCGACACACGCGGCACCGACCGCCGCAACGGGTTCATCTCGGCCATGAAGGCTTACGGACTGGACACAGGCCGGCTGATTGCCGCCGGTGTGCCGCCCATTTCCATGCGGGAAGGGGCCAATGCCATGGGCCGCCTGCTGGAAGATATGCCCGATACGGAAGCCGTCATCTGCGTGTCCGATCTTTCGGCCTTCGGTGCACTGACCGAGTGCCAGCGCCGGGGCGTGCCGGTGCCGGAGCGCATTTCCATCGCAGGCTTTGGTGACTACGAGATTGCCGGCATCTCCGTGCCCTCGCTGACCACGATCAACCCGCATCCGCGCCAGATCGGCGAGCGGGCGGCAGGCATCATCATCGAGGCTCTCGGCGGCAAGACCATCTCCCGTCAGACCATCGCCATCGCCCCCGTCCTGCAGATCCGCGGCAGCAGCGTCTGAGGCATTGGGGTGATCCCACGCTCCGTCATGGGGTGATGATGGTGTAGCGATGTTTCTGATTTTAATGGGTTTTCTTCTTTTGTGCCCCTGCGCCGGCCCCATCCTCCGTCATGCCATGACTTGATCATGGCATCCATTCCCTTTCGTCTCAGCACGTTGTGCATGAGATTGGGCTGTATGACGGTGCGGGGTTTCGAGGCTGTGCCGTGCGGATGGGGAACGGCATGGATGCCATGGTCGAGCCATGGCATGACGAAAGGTTTTGATTTTAATGGGGTTTCTGCTTTTTCCTGTTGCGCCCGCTCCATCCTCCGTCATGCCATGACTTGATCATGGCATCCATCCCCTTTCGTCTCAGCGGTGTAGGCGTGTGATTGGGTCTTAGTGACGGTGCGGGGTTTCGAGGCTGTGCCGTGCGGATGGGGAGCGGCGTGGATGCCATGGTCGAGCCATGGCATGACGAAAGGTTTTGATTTTAAGGGGTTTTCTTCTTTTGTGCCCTCGCGCCCGCCCCACACTCCGTCATGCCATGACTTGATCATGGCATCCCTTCCCTTTCGTCGCAGCGCGTTGTGCATGAGATTGGGCTGTATGACGGTGCGGGGTTTCGAGGCTGTGCCGTGCGGATGGGGAGCGGCATGGATGCCATGGTCGAGCCATGGCAGGACGAAAACAGATGAGTTCAGGGCTTCCCGCCGAATACAAAAGGGCGGCCCGTTGCCGGACCGCCCTTCTGAACACTCATGCGCTGCGGATTACTTCTGCAGGGCGACGATGGCGTTGACGAGGGTGTCGCCGTTCTCGGCAATGAAATTGTCCCACACCGGGCGGACGATTTCCTGGAAGGCGGCGGCGTCAATGTCGCTGTTGACGGTCATGCCGGCAGAGGTCAGTTCGGCGATCATTGCCGCTTCCTTTTCCTGGGCCAGCTTGCGCTGCATGGCGACGGCTTCGGCAGCCACTTCGGTGATGACCTTCTGCTCGTCAGCGGTGAGGCTGTTGAACTTGTCATTGTTCATGACGAGGGCCAGGTTGGAGTAGGCGTGCTGGGTGATCGACAGGTACTTCTGCACTTCATAGAACTTGAAGGACAGAACGATGCCGATCGGATGGTCCTGGGCGTCCACAACGCCGGTTTCCAGCGCGGTGTAGAGTTCGGCCACCGGCAGCTGCTGCGGGTTTGCGCTCAGCAGGGTGAACATGTCGTTCAGAGCCTTGGAGTTGTTGACTCGCATGCGCAGGCCCGCAAGGTCAGCCGGGGTCTTGATCGGGCCGCGGCTGTTGGTCATGTTGCGGTAGCCGTTTTCCGGGAAGCCGAGCACCTTCATGCCCAGCGGCTCGAACTTGGCGGCGATGCCCTGGCCGATTTCACCATCCAAAACCTTGTAGGCGATTTCGCGGTTCGGGAACATGAAGGGCAGCTCGACCACGCCGGCTTCCTTGACGAGGCCGGTGAAGTTGTTGAGGCCCGACATGGCGATGTCGATGATGCCCGAACGGGTGCCGTCGATCATGGCCGCATCATTGCCAAGCTGGCCTTGCGGGAAAATGTTGACCTTGACCGAACCGTTGGTGCGGGCCTCGACCTGTTCCTTGAAGAACACGGAAAGGTTCTGCTGCAGATCGGTTTCCGGCGCGGCATGCGCCAGCTTCAGCGTGGTCTGTGCCTGTGCGCTGACGGCGGCAAGGGTCAGGGCCGTGGCAAGGCCAAGGGCTTTCAGGACTTTCTTCATGCTGTACTCCTCCCAGAATGATGGCATTGAGCCAGGGTAACGGTTATCCGCCCATGAAACGGGCCGGAACGGTGATCAGCTCGGGCACCAGGATGAACAGGCCGAGCAGAAGGGCGTAGGCGATCACGAAAGGCCAGACGCCCTTGACGGCGCGGCTCATCGGGACGCGGCCCACGCCGCAGATGACGTTCAGAACAGTTCCGACCGGCGGGGTGATGAGGCCGATGGAGCAGTTCATGATGAACATGAGCCCGAAGTACACGGGATCGATCCCTGCCATTTTGATAACGGGCATGAACAGCGGCACGAGAATCAGAACTGTTGGTGAAAGATCCATGACCATGCCTACTGCCAGCACGATCAGCATGATGACCAGCATCAGCAGGCGCGGGCTGTTGATCAGTGGCTGCAGCAGGGCCGCGAGCTGCTGCGGCAGTTGGGCAACCGTGATGAGCCAGGCGGCGACCATGGCGGCGCCAACCAGGAACATCACCATGGCCGTGGAGCGGCCCGCGCTGATCAGAACCTGCAGGAAGTCGCGGAATGTCAGCTCGCGGTAGACAAGCGTGGAGACGAGGATCGCATAGACCGCCGCAACCACCGCCGCTTCCGTCGCCGTGAAGGCGCCGGTGCGGATGCCGCCGATGATGATGACAGGCAAAAGCAGCGCCCAGATGCCTTCCTTCAAGGCCTTCCAGCGCTCCGCTCCCGAGGCCTTGGGCAGGACTTCCAGGTTTTCCTTGCGGATCATGAAGCTCCAGACCAGCACCAGCGTCAGGCCCATCATCAGACCGGGTGCGATACCGGCCAGGAACAGCTTGGCGATGGAGATATTGCCCGCAACGCCCAGCAGGATCAGCGGCAACGAGGGCGGGATGATCGGCGCGATGATGCCGCCGGCGGCCAGCAGGCCAAGGCTGCGGCCTTCGGGATAATTGCCGTCGCGCATCATCGGATAAAGGATCGAGACGAGCGCGGCTGCATCGGCCACGGCCGAGCCGGACAGGCCCGCGAGCACGATGGACGTCATGATCGCCACATAGCCAAGCCCGCCCTTGCGGTGGCCGACGAGCGAGGAGGCGAGACGCACGATGCGCGTGGACAATCCGCCGCGCGACATGACTTCACCGGCAACCAGGAAGAAGGGGATGGCCAGCAGCGGGAAGTTGTCGACGCCGTTGATGAGGTTCTGCGCCAGAATGTCGGTGCTGAGCATATCCATCTGCAGCATCAAGGCCATGGAGGCGAGCAGCAGGGCAAAGGCAACCGGCAGGCCAAGCAGGATTGCGCCGATCAGAACGGTCAGAAAGAGAATGAGGGTCATTCCGCGCCATCCTCCGCAAGGACTTGCTTCACGCTGTCAGGATTGATGATGCGGACCACCGCAATGGCCGTCATGAGCACCGAGGACACGACGCCCGCCAGATAGAAGAGGCCTGAGGGCAGGCCTGTCAGCGGCGAGATGTTGGCCATGTTCATCATGGCCTGCTTCATGCAGCCCCAGAACAGCATCAGCACGGTGACGAGGATCACCAGCCAGCAGGCGCGGCGCAGGAGGCCGATGTATTTCGGGAAGGCAGCTTCGGCGAATTCAGCCAATGCCAGATGCTCGCCCCGGCGCAGGGTGACGGCAGCACCGAGCATGACCACCCAGACGAACCACAGGCGCGAGAGTTCCACCGAAACGCGGATGCCGGAGGAGAAACCATAGCGCAGGACGACATTGGCAAAGACGATGGCAATCATCGCGGTCAGAAGCGCCGCCATGATGAGATCGATCGAGCGCCAGATGAGGCGGATTATGCTGTGCATCCGTCCTCCTCCCAGAAGTTGGAATGCTTCAAATTGCACGGGCTGTGCGTTTGGGTTATCGTTAACCCACCATGGATGATATCGATAACAAATTTGAGCGTCAAGCTCTTCCGGAAGAGCGTCCCGTGACCATTGCCGATCTGGCGGTGCGGGCAGGGGTCAGCCCGATGACCGTGTCGAAGGCGCTCCGGGATACCGGGCGGCTGAGTGCCGGGACACGGGCGCGAATCAAGCAGCTGGCCGACGAACTGGGCTATGTGCCCAACTCGCTTGCCGGTGCGCTCAGCTCACGCACCAGCAAGCTTGTGGCGGTTCTCATCCCCTCGATCAGCGATCATGTCTATGCGGAGGTTCTGGGCGGCATTCACGGGGTGCTGCGGCCGGAGGGGCTGCAGACCTTCATTGGCGAGACCTTCTTCGACCCCGAGCTGGAAGAGAGCCTGCTGCGGACCATGCTGTCGCTGAAGCCCGCAGGATTGCTGGTGTCGGGCGGGATCCTGCGCACGGAAAAGGCGCGGGTTCTGCTGGAGCGGCGGCAGGTGCCGGCGGTGCAGATGTGGGATCAGCGCAATGCCGGTCTTGATGCGGCGGTGGGGGTTGATCACGCCGGGGCTGGGCGCATGGCGGCACGGCGGCTGCTGGATGCGGGCCTCCGGCGCCTTGCCTATGTCGGCTCGCAGCTGGAGGCCGATCTATGCGCCCGCGAGCGCTTCAAGGGATTTGCGGCGGAGGTGTCGGCCGTCGGTGCACGCCTGACCGTTCTGGATGGCGGCACTTTGCCGCGGCAGGTGGAAAGCGGCAACCTGCTGGTCCAGCAGCTGCTGGGAAGCGTGCCGGATGTGGAAGGGATCCACTTCCTCAATGATGCGATGGCGGCAGGCGGCCTGCGCTATCTCTTCGAGGCGGGGATCGATGTGCCGGGGCAGGTGTCGGTCATCGGCTTCAACGGCACCGCGCATGCCTTTTCCATCCGCACGCGGCTGACCACGCTGGATCTGCCGCGCCTGCAGCTTGGGCGCGATGCGGCCTGCTGCCTCCTCCAGCTTTGCCGCAGGAGTGCACCCGGTCCGGGTCAGGAGATCGGATTGCGCATTATCGAGGGCAACACCACGCGTCCGCTGTTGCCAGACTGGGGCAGAGAACGGGCTGTGGCAGAATCTGCTTCATAACACCCGGAAATGGCACGAAATTCCGCCGTCAGCTGTTAGACTCGTCCAGACCGCAACTTGAGGGAGCAAGCGCGTGCAGGCCGGTCTGACCAAGACGCTCGACACCTACGAGGTGACCCGCACGGACATGCTGCCGGATGATATTCCCCGGTTGCATGAGCTGTCGATTGGCGTCAACTGGCCGCACCGTCCGAAGGACTGGGAACTCGCCATCGGCCTCGGCCATGGCTATGTCGCCCGCGACGAGATCGGCCGCGTGCTGGGCTCGGCCATGTGGTTTCCCATTGGTCCTGAGCTTGCAACCATCGGCATGGTCATCACGTCACCGCGCCTGCAGGAGCATGGGGCGGGGGCCTGGCTGATGCAGCACGTGCTGGCGGATACGGCGGACCGGGGCAAGGTGCTCAATGCCACCAAGGCAGCCTACCGGCTCTATCTGTCGCTGGGCTTCATTCCCCGGGCGACCGTCTATCAGCATCAGGGCATGGCGGTAAAACTGCCTGATGGGCCTGAAACCGCGGTGCCGATGCTCCCGGAGCATGCTTCGGAGATCGTTGCTCTTGATGCCAGTGCCTATGGCGCAGACCGCAGTCAGGTGTTCGAGCGGCTCTTCGAGCTTTCCGAGGGCACGGTCATCCTGCGCGAAGGCAAGGTGGCCGGTTTTGCGTTGAGCCGGGAGTTTGGCCGCGGGCGTGTGATCGGGCCCGTTGTCGCAGAAACGGAAGAGGATGCGATTGCCCTCATCCGTCCGCATGTGGCAGCTCATCAGGGTGTGTTCCTGCGCATGGACACGAGAGCTGAAGACGGTCCGCTGCGCCGTTTCCTGCAGGAAGCCGGACTTGGCGTTTTCGATACGGTGACGACCATGACCCTGGGCAACGTGCCTGAATGCGGTCCGGTCACCACATTCGGCCTTGTCAATCACGCCTTGGGATGATGCAGACTGAGAGATGCGGACTGGCCCGGCCTGTGCGCCGGGCTCTGTCCATTCTGGCTGACTGGCCCTGTCTTAGAAATCGGCAACCTTGCCCCAGGAACTCTCGCTGAAGCGGGAGGGATGATAGGGCTTGGCATCAAGCACGGGCTCCTGGCCCATAACGATATCGGCGATCATGTCGCCCGCGCCGGGGCCGATGCCGAAGCCATGACCGCTGAAGCCTGCGGCAAGCACGAAGCCGGGGATCTGCGTTTCACCGATGGCGGGAACACCGTCAGGCGTGCTGTCGGTGTAGCCGGCCCAGGCAGCGGTCAGCTGGCTTTCCTTCAGGGCAGGGAACAGTTCACGGGCGCGGGCCAGCGTGTCGCGGATCTGCGACGGATCAGGCGTCGGATCCAGGATGCGCATGCGCTCCATTGGCGTTTCCCGGTCGAGCCGCCAGCGTGACAGACCCTCATGACCGCTGCGCAGGCCCTCAAGGCCGCCGACGGCGAGGGACTTGTGCCGCTTCAGGAACATCGGAATGAAGGTGGTGCCGAAGCGCAGCATCTGCGCGGTCGGGTCGACGCGGGCGCGGCCGGAAATGGCGAGCGTATGTCCGCCCTTGCGTGCTGTCAGCGATACGCGCGACGTGTGCAGCGCATCCGGCAAGCCTGCGGCCTCGCTGACGGCAAGAATTGAGGCGCGAACGGAGGCTTGCGGAAAGCGGATGCCAAGCTGGCGGCAGAAGCTGGAGGCCCAGGCGCCACCTGACATAACGGCAGTCTTTGTGCGGATGGTGCCCCGTTCCGTCACGACAGCGCTGACGCGGCCACCGGAGAGCTCCAGTCCGCGCACGGCGCAATTCTGCAGCACGCGTCCGCCATGGGCTTCAACAGCCTTTGCAATCAGCGGCACGGCACTGGACGTGTCTGCAATACCGTCTGTCGGGGAGAAGACGCCGCCCTTCCAGCTCTTGCCTGTGGCCCGCCCGCGCTCTGCGGCTTCTTCGGCGGTGAGCATGTGGGTGATGACATTCTGCGTACGGGCGAAATCGCGCCAGCGCGCCCAGCCCTCGATCTCTGCCTCGTTGTTGGACAAATACAGCAGGCCGGAGCGGCGGAAGCCAATGCCGGGGCCGATTTCGGCCATCAGCTCATCCCACAGCGCGAGGCTGCGGGTCGCCATCGGCAGCTCGCGTTCATCGCGGTTTTGCTGGCGGCACCAGCCCCAGTTCCGGCTCGACTGTTCGGCGCCGGTGCGGCCTTTCTCCACCAGCACCACCTTCACCCCGCGCTTTGCGAGGTAATAGGCCGTGCAGGTGCCCACGATGCCGGCGCCGATGATCACGACATCGGCCTCGGCTGGCATGTCATCGGCGGTTTCGATTGTCAGTAGAGGTACGCGCATGGAAGGCTCCTTTGACTTGCAGCCTAGCGGCGGCCTGTCAGGCATGGCTACTGCAGTGATGCCATGATGCGGCATTTTCTGCTGAAACTGGATGCGTGGGCGGCGGGTGGTGTTCGTCCCGTGGAGAAATCTTTTTGTATTCAGGGAAATTTGGCTGATTGCCTATCCGGCATTTTCTGCTTACTCTTGGCTGATTGCGAGAGGGCATCATGAAGCTGGACCGGATCGACATCCGCATTCTGCACGAGCTGCAGAAAAATGGCCGCATCACCAATGTGGAGCTGGCCGAGCTTGTGCACCTGTCGCCCAGCCCCTGTCTGATGCGGGTGAAAAAGCTGCAACAGGCGGGCTATATCACCGGCTATGCGGCGCAGATCGATCTTGCCAAACTCGGCCCGACGCTGACGGTTTTCACCGAAATCACCTTGAAGAACCACCGCAAGATGGACTTCGACCGCTTCCAGCAGGCGGCGGAAAAGGTGGAGGAGATCATCGAATGCCACCTGATCTCCGGCGGCTATGACTACCTGCTGAAATTCGTCACCGGCAGCATCGGCGATTATCAGGCGATCATGGAGCGGATGATCGACATGGATGTCGGTATCGACAAGTATTTCAGCTTCGTGGTGATGAAGTCGCCTTTCGTGAAATCCCACCTGCCGCTGAAGACGATTTTCCCGATGTGAGGGGCGATCAGATCGCTGGTTGTGCTTCTCCGCGGTCATCCCGGATGCGCCCCGAGCGATCCGGGGCCGGTGAGCGGATGGGAATGAGCCTGGGAAGGTCCCCGCCGGATCTGTTCCGGCGAGAACTTGTGCTCCCAAAGCCCTGCCTTTCACGCTGCCGTGCTGGCGAAGTTCTCGGGCAGGCTGTCGAGCCAGCCGGTGTCGAGTTTCGGCACGGAGGAGAAGAGCAGCTTGGAATAGGGGTGGGTGGCGCCGCCCGGCAGCTGGTCGTTGGCCAGAAGCTCCACCATCTCGCCGTGCTGCATCACCATCACCTGATCGCAGATCGACTGGACGGTGGAGAGGTCGTGGCTGATGAAGACGTAGGAGAGGCCCAGCTCCCGCTGCAGCTCCTTCAGCAGCTCGATCACGGCTGCCGCGACGACCGTATCGAGGGCCGAGGTGATTTCGTCGCACAGGATGATGTCCGGTTTGGCGGCAAGGGCTCTGGCGAAGTTGACGCGCTGCTTCTGCCCGCCGGAGAGTTCACCCGGCATGCGGTGGCGCAGGGCGCGGGGCAGTTGCACCATGTCCAGAAGCTCGTTGACACGGGTCTCCTGCGCAGCGCCTTTCTGTCCATGGTAGAAGGCAAGCGGACGGCCAAGGATGTCGGAGACGGATCGGGACGGGTTCAGCGCGGTGTCGGCCAGCTGGAAGACGATCTGCATGCGCCGCAGTTCCTCCTTGCTGCGCTGTCTTGCGCGCGGATCGACCTCGTGGCCATCCAGCTGCACATGGCCGCGAACCGGCGGCAGCAAACCGGCGATGACGCGGGCGAGGGTGGATTTGCCCGAGCCGCTTTCGCCGATGACGCCAAGGTTATGCCCGCGCTCCAGCTTGCAGCTGACGTTCTTCAGCACGGTCTTGAAGGGCAGGCCGGTCGGTTCGATCGGGCCATAGCCAGCGTAAACGCCGCTGACTTCGAGGATCGGCCGCTTGACGGGCATGTCCACCGCAGCATCTGCCGGCGCTGCGAAGGGCACGGGCTGGAAGGCGGCCAGAAGCTCTTTCGTGTAAGGATGGGTGGCCGCATGCAGGATCTGCTGCGTCGAGCCTTCTTCCTGGATTTCACCGCCCTTGAGCACGATGATCCGGTCGGCAATCTGCGCGACGACGGCAAGGTCGTGGGAGACATAGACCCCGGCCATACCGCCCTTGCGCATGACGGACTTGAAGGCGCGCAGCACCTCGATCTGGGTGGTGACGTCCAGCGCGGTGGTGGGCTCGTCGAAGATGACGAGTTGCGGGCCGCCGATGAGAGCCATGGCAGCGGCAAGGCGCTGCAGCTGGCCGCCGGAGACCTGATGCGGATAGCGCTCGCCGATGGTTTCCGGATCGGGCAGGGCGAGGGCGCGGAACAGGTCCACGGCCTTGGCGCGGGCTTCCGTCCGGCTCATCAGCTTGTGGATGCTGGCGACTTCGACGACCTGATCGATCAGCCGGTGGGACGGATTGAAGGCAGCGGCTGCACTTTGCGGCACATAGGCCACATCCGTGCCGCGCAGCTTCTGGCGCGAGGCTTCGCTCATCGTCACCAGATCCTGGCCGCCCAGCAGGACCTTGCCGCCGCTGATCTTGCAGCCGGCACGGGTGTAGCCCATCAGGGTGAGGGCGATGGTGGTCTTGCCCGACCCGCTTTCGCCGATGAGCGCGACGATCTCGCCCGGATTGATGGTCAGGCTGACGCCCTTGATGATCTCCACCCGGCGGCCCGAGTCGGTGCGGGCTTCGACGTGCAGGTCCTGGATTTCGGCAAGAGGTTTGGTCATCAGGCGCGGTCCCGGATCTTGACTGGCAGGTTGTCGATCAGAAGGTTGACGCTGATCGTCAGGCTGGCGATGGCAAGGCATGGTGCAATCACGGCTGGGGCGCCGAAGGGCAGGCCACCGAGGTTTTCCTTTACGAGGGAGCCCCAGTCTGCATTGGGCGGCTGCACGCCGAGGCCCAGGAAGGAAAGGCCGGAGAGCAGCAGCACGATGAAGACGAAGCGCAGGCCAAGGTCAGCCAGCACCGGGCCGGTGATGTTGGGCAGGATCTCCTGGAAGATGAGATACAGCGTCCGCTCGCCGCGCGCCCGCGCCACGGTGACGTAATCCATCGTGTTGCAATTGACAGCCAGGGCCCGGGCAAAGCGGTAGGAGCCGGGGGTATAGATGACGGCCAGCAGGATGATCAGCACCGGAATGGACGAGCCGATGGCCGCGACCATGACGAGGCCGAAGAGCTTGGACGGGATCGAGTTCAGGGCATCCAGCAGGCGGCTCAGCACCGTGTCGAACCAGCCGCCGGTGACGGCCGCCGTCATGCCGAGAACCACGCCGGAGAAACAGGCGATACAGACGGCGGCAAAAGAAATGCCGACGGTGTAGCGCGTGCCCAGCAGGATGCGGGAGAAGATATCCCGGCCGAGATAGTCCGAGCCCAGCCACAGCTTTTCCGAGATGGGTCCGTAGAAATCGAAATCGACGATATCGCCGGGAGCGTAAGGGGCAACCGAGGGGCCGGCGATGGCCACGAGCGCCCAGAACAGGATGATCAGTCCAGCAACGATGCCGGTGGTGTTGATCCGGAATCCGAAGCGGGGCGAGGAAACGGGCATCTGGCTCATTTGCGCAGCCTCGGGTTGGAGAGAATGGCGATGATGTCTGCGATGGTGATCAGCAGCAGGAAGCCGAAGCAGAAGATCATGGCGCAGCTCTGGATGAGCGGCAGGTCACGGGTGGAAACCGCATCCACCATCAGCTTGGCAATGCCCGGATAGTTGAAGATCGTCTCGACGATGATCACGCCGCCCAGCAGGTAGGACAGGGACAGGGCAACCGCATTGGCGATCGGGCCGATGGCATTGGGCAGGGCGTGGCGCATCACCATGCGGCTGCGAGACGCACCTTTAAGAAGCGCCATTTCCACATAGGGCATCTTCAGCGCGTCGATCACGGCGGCACGGGTCATGCGGATCATCTGGGCCGAGATGACGCAGGTCAGCGTGATCACCGGCATGGCAAAGACCTTCAGGAGCTGGCTGAAGCTGCTCACGTCATTGGCCAGCGACAGGGCGGGCAGCCAGCGCAGCCAGACGGCAAAGACCAGCACGGCGAAGGTGGCGATCATGAATTCGGGAACGGAGATGACGGAAACCACGGTGGTCGTGACGGCCCGGTCATAGAGCGAGCCCTTGTAGACGGCCATGGTGATGCCGAGAAACAGGGCCAGCGGCACGGCAATGGTGGTGGTGACGGCAGCCAGGCGCAGGGTGTTGGCAAGACGGGTGCCGATCATGTCGCCAATCGGCATGTTGTTGGCGTAGGAGACGCCGAAATCGCCCTGAACCATACCCAGAAGCCACTGGCCGTAGCGGATGAGCGCCGGGGAATCGAGATGCATGGCCTCGCGCAGCCCGGCAACGGCTTCGGGCGTGGCGGCCTGACCCAGCAGGATCTCCGCCACATCGCCCGGCAGCAGGAGGGTTGCGCCGAAGACGACGAAGGACACGATCAGCAGCGTGAGCATAGTCACGCCGAGCCGTCCAAGAACCAGGAAAGCGATTTGCCCCGACATTCAGGCAGCCTCTGCAGATAGGGAAAGATGAGACCGGAGGCGGCAAGCGCCTCCGGTTCGATGCTGGCAGACTGTCAGGCTTCGAGCCAGACGTATTCGGCCATGGCATAGCCCATCTGGCCGCCCAGCGGGTTCGGCTCCAGACCCTTCAGCTTGGTCTGCTTGGCATCCACGTTGGAGAGGTAGGCCGGGATGACGGTGCCTGCTTCGTTGGCCACCATCACCTGCATTTCGCCGTAGATCGTCTTGCGCTTCTCGTTGTCCAGTTCGCCGCGGGCTTCGGCCAGCATGCTGTCGAACTTCTCGGACTTGTACTGGCTCTCGTTCCAGGGGGCGTTGGACGCATAGAGCAGCGAGAACAGGATGTCCGGCGTCGGGCGCGGGTTGATGTTGCCGAAGTGGACCGGGGCCTTGAGCCAGTAGTTGGACCAGTAGCCATCGGACGGCACGCGCTGAATGTCGAAGTTCATGCCGATCTTGCTGCCAGCCTGCTGCAGCACCGTGGCCATTTCGACGGAGGCGGTTGCGGCATCGGAGGCAACGACCGGGATCGTCTGGCCCAGAAGGCCTGCCTTCTCGAAGTGATGCTTGGCCTTTTCCGGGTCGAAGGCACGCGGCTTCAGGTCAGCGTTGTGATAGGCATTCATCGCAGAAATCGGCTGATCGTTGGCGACTTCGGCGAGGCCACGCATCACGGCCATCTGGATCAGTTCGCGGTCGAACAGGTACTTCACGCCCTCGATCAGGTCGAACTTGCTGCCCGGTTCCATGTCCATGCGGAAGTTCAGGTTGGTGTAGTTACCGGCGGTGGACTTCACCAGATCAACGCCGCTGGCGCTTTCGAGGAGGCGCATGGACTGCGGCTTGATGGAAGCGCCGAGGTGAATGTCGCCGGAGATGACGGCGCTGACGCGGGCCATTTCATCGGGGATGGCGAAATACTCGAAGCTGTCGACATGGGGGCCGCCCGGCTTGAAGTAGTTTTCGTTGCGGCTCATCAGCGAGCGCACGCCCGGCTCGAAGCTTTCCAGCTTGAAGGCGCCGGTGCCGATGCCCTTGCTGAAGTCGGTGGTGCCGTCCTGCACGATCATGAAGTGATGCATGGCCAGGATGGTCGGAAGATCGGCGTTGGGAGCTTCCAGCGTGATTTCGACTGTCAGCGGGTCAACGGCCTTGACGCCCGTAATCTGCTTGGCGATGGCATTGACCTTGGAGCCGGTCTCCTTGTCGAGGTGGCGCATCAGCGAGAACACCACGTCGGCCGAGGTGAGGGACTTGCCGTCATGGAAGGTGACGCCGGACTTCAGCTTGACGATCCAGACCTTGGCATCCGAGCTTTCGATGCTGTCGGCCAGTTCCATGCTCAGCGTGCCGCCATCGTTGAGGAAGGTGAGGCGGTTGTAGAGCGAACAGCAGCGCACATAGTCGGTCGAGAGCGAGGCCTTGGCCGGGTCCAGCGTGTCCGAGGTGGACGAGGACCAGCCGGCAGCCTTGAAGTGGCCGCCCTTGACCGGGGTTGCCGCGAGCGCCGAGGTGGCGCGGGCAAAAAGCGAGCCGCCGGCCGCAAGGCCGATGCCGCCGGCAAGGAACATGCGCATGATGTCGCGGCGGCTGGCGCCGCGGCGGATTGCGTCCTCGACCATCGCATCGTCGTTGCGGGTCCAGTTGTTGATTTCAGATTTGCTCATCAGTGTTCCCCTTGTCGTAGATATGCCCGGCTTTTTATTTTTATTGCCGCGAACCTGCCTGCCGGCTGTCAGGAGGGTCCGGCCTCCGCGGCCGCGGCGAGCCCGGCCATGGAGGTGAAGTGGTAATCGGGCTTCGTGAACTGCGCGGGCTCGATGGTGCCGCCGTATCCCGGCTGGGCGTGCCTGCGCTGGATCCAGCAGTTGGTCATGCCAAGGCTGCGGGAGACGCCGATGTCGTGATACTGGCTCTGGGCCACGTGCAGGATCGCGTTCTTGTCCGCGCCTTCCTGCTCCACAAAACGGAAAACCTGCTCGAAGAAGGCCGGGTCCGGCTTCTCCGTTCCCGTGTCATCGGTGGTGAAAGCCGCATGGAAGGGATAGCCGAGCTTTTCGTTGAAATGCTCGAAGGCCCACCGCTGCGCATTGGTCATGGCGATCAGGCGATAGGTCTTCTTGAGCTCCGCCAGTGCTGCAACGCTGTCGGCAAAGGGCTGCCAGTCCGCCACTGCCTGCCGCAGGCGTTCGCCATGCGAAGGGTCCGGATCCAGGCCCAGCTTGGGCGCGATGACCGTGTAGACGCGGGCGAGATCATCCGGGAAGAGCTGCGCTTCCGGCATGTAGCGGGCAGCGCGGTAGTGGGCGAGGGCCTCCTCTCCGTCGAGGCTGACGCCCTGATCTGCCGCAATCTGCGAAAGGGCGGAGATTAAGCCGCCTTCAAAGTCGATGAGCGTCCCGACGACATCAAATGTCATATAGCGGAACGACGCGAGAGGCTGTGCCGTCATTCTGAGTCCCGTATTGCCGCAGAAGCTGCGGCGTCCTCTGGTTGGTTTCCGGCATTTTCTGCCAGTTTTGTTGGCCCGGTCTGTTTTGCGGGCTTGGCTCGCATTTTGTATGCTTTGCCTTGATTTCTGCAGATCAGTTTGCGGGTCTTTTGCGCGGCATATGCTCCGAATCCAATCGTGCTTCGGCACAATCTGCTGTTTTATGGCATTTTGCCGTGCATGGAGCTTCAGTAGCCTTTGGCGCGGTCGATCAGTCCCGGCACCGGCAATCCTGCCCGATGCGCCCGGATTCCGGCGATCACATGCCTTGCACCATCATCCGCGCGCGTCTGGCAGGCGACATGCGGTGTCAGCACAATCTGCTGGTGCTGCCAGAAGGGATGCTCTGCGGGCAGCGGCTCCGGGTCCGTCACGTCGACCCAGGCATTGGAGAGCTGGCCGCTGGCGAGTGCGTCCAGCAGGGCATTGTGGTCCAGCTGGCGCCCGCGCCCGGCATGAACCAGCGCCGCACCGTGCGGCAGCTGCGCGAAGAGCTCCGCGTTCAGAAGGCCGGTTGTCTCTGCCGTCAGCGGCAGCAGACAGATGAGAATGTCCGTGCGGGCGAGGAAGGCGGGAAGGTCCGTGAAGGTGTCGACGCCCGGAAGATCCTGCGGGCTGCGGCTCCATCCGGTCAGCGGAAAGCCGAAGGGGGCAAGGGCTTCCAGCACTGCCTTGCCCAGCTGGCCAAGGCCCATGACGCCCACCCGCCGCTCTCGTGCCGGGACGTTGCGTCCCGCTTGCCAGAGGCCGGCGGATTTCTGGCTGATGTAGCGCGGCAGGTCCCGGTGCAGGCCAAGGACGGCGAGCGTCACATATTCCTTCATCTGCTCGGCAAGGCCGGGCTCCAGCATGCGCACCACGCCCACCTGCGGCGGCAGGCCGGCAAGGTTCAGCTGGTCGACGCCCGCGCCCACCGAAAACAGCAGCTTGAGATTGGGATAGAGGATGCCGACATCCTGCGGCGCCGTCCAGGCGACGAGATATTCCACCGCCGCCGGATCGGGGGCTTTGTCGCGGTGGAAGGGCAGGGCGGGCAGTTCGGCGGCAAAATGCGCGGCGAATATCTCGCCGCGCTTTGCCTCTGAGGTGTAGAGGACCGCCACCGGGTCAGGCCATCGCCGCGCGGACGTCCGGGTCCGCCAGTGTCTGGTCCAGCGTCAGCTTTGTGCGCTCGACGATCTGGGCAATCTCGTCTTCCGTGCAGCACAGCGGCGGGGCGTAGCCGAGCACGCCCTGCGCAAAGGCGCGGATGACGAGACCGTTCTCCCACGCCCGGTCAAAGATGCGGCTAGCAGGCTTTGCGGCTGCAGGGAACGGCGTCTTCTTCGCCTTGTCGGTGACGAGTTCCACGGCCGCCAGCATGCCGCGCCCGCGCACTTCACCTACCAGCGGATGGTCTGCCAGCGAGGCAAGGCCCTGCTGCAGCAGGTTGCCCATCTTCACGCCGTTGTCGAACAGGCCGTTTTCATAAAGATCCAGCACCGCAAGGCCGACAGCCGCGCTCACCGGATGGGCGGAATAGGTGAAGCCGTGGCCGATGGCGGCTGCGCCTGCCGCATCCGCCATCACCTGATACATGTGGTCGGACAGGAACACCGCACCCATCGGCACATAGCCGGAGGTAAGGCCCTTGGCGGTGGTCATCATGTCCGGCACGATGCCTTCCTCAAGGCAGGCGAAGATGGGGCCGGTGCGGCCGAAGCCGGTGATCACCTCGTCGGCGATGAACAGGATGCCCATCTCCTTGCAGGCATCGCGCATGGCCTTGACCCAGCCCTTCGGCGGCACGATGACGCCGCCCGAGCCCTGGATCGGCTCCAGATAGAAGGCCGCGACCTTTTCCGCGCCGCCCAGTTCCGCAACCTTGGCCTTCAGGGCATCAAGTGAGGCCGCGATGATCACCTCCGGGCTGTCACCCACCGGATTGCGGTAACTGTAGTGCGAGGGGATCTTGTGCTGCCAGGTGTAGGGCACGCCGAAACCGGCATGGAAGGCGGGCAGGGCGGTGAGGCCGGAGCCAACGGTGGTGGAGCCGTGATAGCCCTGCTCGACGGAGATGAAATGCTCCTTCTGCGGCTGGCCCTTGGCCTGCCAGTAGTAGCGTACGAAGCGGACCGTGGTGTCCACCGCATCCGAGCCGCCGAGCGTGAAATAGACATGGCTGAGATCGCCCGGCGCATGTTCGGCAAGACGGGAGGCAAGGCGGATTGCCGGTTCCGAGCCGAGGCCGAAGTAGCCGGTGGCATAGGGCAGCTCGCGCAGCTGCTTCGTGGCGGCCTCGATGATGCTTTCATGCCCATAGCCGGCATTGACGCACCACAGGCCGGCAAAGCCATCCAGCAGGGTGTGGCCGCTGGCGTCGGTCACCGTGGCGCCCTTGGCGGATTTCAGCACGCGCACGCCTGCGGCCTCGTGGCCGCGCCAGCTGGCAACCGGATGGATGAGATGGGCACGGTCGAGTTCGACCAGCGAGTTGGCAAGCATGGGAATGTCCTTTCTGCTCCGGCCGGCTCTGCGGCCGCCGGATCATTCGTTCAGCCGAGCGCCTGTGCGGCGAGGGCAAATGTGTGAACCGGGCCGGCAGCTTCGCTGGTGGCCCCAAGGCGCATGGGGATCCCTCCGCCCGCATGGGCCAGGCCATGCTCTGCCAGCCAGGGGGCAAGGCCGGTCTCGGCGCCCGTGTCCACCCGAAGGAAGCGGCCTTCGCATTCCTTCAGGATATGGGACAACAGCCGCCGCGCCTGATCCGCATCGCGCGCGATGACCGGGCCAGCCACCTCGCCGCGCCCGAAGGGGCGCAGGGCGGCATAGGCGGTGATCTGGCCGTTCTCGCGGATGACGAAGATCCGGCCGAGACGGAACAGCTCGCTGATCAGCACGGTCCGGTCCATGCCGGTTGCGGCCTTGTCGAGCTGGGCCAGAACAGACGCATCTTCAGGACCGGCGGGATGCAGCCCGTCAGCGCCTTCTGCAGCAAGGGCCGGAACATTTTCCGGTGCCTGGGCGATGCCCTGATGCTGGAAGATTTCGCCCACCGCACGGAAGCCGAGCTTTTCATAAAGCGGCAGGCCGTCCTTCGTTGCCACCAGCCGCCATTGCTTCGGCTGGATCAGGCTCATGACGCTGGTCATCATCTTGCGGCCAAGGCCGCGCCCGCGCATGCGCCCATCGACGATGATCATGTTGATGGTTGCCGCATCGCCGAAGAGCGTTGTCAGGGCCGTTGCGACGACCTCGCCATTCTCGATGGCGACGGCGCCTTTCGACAGGCTGTGGAAGAGGCTCCAATCCTCAGCCCGGTGAGGCCACTTTTCGGCCTGCGACAGGCGCAGTGCCCCGGCGAGGTGGTCCGGTTCCATCGGCTGGATGGTCAGTGTGTCATCGGTCAGCATGTGAACCTGCGCTGGAAGACTGGTGATGTTCTCAGCCTATGTCCCATCCGGGCAAACTTGCCGCCCTTGGCCTCTGTGCTGGCGGTATCTTCCGCTGTTCGCCGGGTGCTTAAAAGCATGATCTGCCACGGAGGCGGGAAGAGGAGGGAGGCGGCCCGGGGCGCCAGATGGCCGTTGCGCAATAAGGTGCCGTGGAGCCCTTGTGATACGGCGGAATGTGCTTTGGGACGGCGCGAAAGCGGCGAGGGCTTTTTTGCAGGCTGTCTAGGATAGATCAGCAGGCAAGCGATGACCTGCCTCAGCCTTCTTCCTTCCGGCACTTTCAGCACGGGGACCCAAATGACCTTCCGCCCGAAATTCGTGACCTTCGATTGCTACGGCACATTGATCAACTTCGACATGGCAGGCGCTGCGCGCCGCATCTATGGCGAAATGCTCGACGAAGCGAAGATGAACGTCTTCATCCGTGACTTCTCGGCCTACCGGCTGGATGAGGTGCTGGGCGCCTGGAAGCCCTATGCGGATGTGGTGCACAACTCCCTCAAGCGCACCTGCAAGCGCAATGGCGTCACCTTCCGCGAGGAAGATGCGCTGCGCATCTATAATGAAGTGCCGACCTGGGGCCCGCATCCGGATGTGCCGGAAGGCCTTGCCAAACTGGCGAAGGAAATCCCGCTCGTCATCCTCTCCAACGCCATGAACAGCCAGATCATGTCGAATGTGGAGAAGCTCGGCGCGCCCTTCCACAAGGTGATCACGGCAGAACAAGCCGGCAGCTACAAGCCGCAGATGAACGGCTTTGAGTATATGTTCGACGTGCTTGGCTGCGGCCCGGAAGACATCACCCATGTGTCGTCCTCCTTCCGCTATGACCTGATGACCGCCTATGATCTGGGCATCAAGTCCAAGGTCTGGGTCAACCGCCAGCACGAGCCGGCCAACCCCTTCTACGAATACACCGAAATCAAGGGTGTTTATGACCTGCCGGGCGTGTTCGGCATCTGAAATCCGGCTGTGATCCGCGCAAGCTCCGGGAGCTGACCCATGAAATTTGCATCCTACTGGCAGGATACGGCGCCCGCCTTCACCGGCGGCGCCACGGCCGCCCCTTCGGGCCTCTATGATGTTGCGGTGATCGGGGCCGGGTTTACCGGCCTCGGCGCGGCACGCCGTCTGGCCATGGAGGGCCGCCGGGTCATCGTGCTGGAGGCGGCAACGGTCGGCTTCGGAGCCTCGGGCCGGAATGGCGGCCACCTCAACAACGGGGTGGCCCACAGCTTCACCGGCGCCATTTCCACCTATGGGGTGGAAACCGCCAAGGCCATGTACAAGGCCTTTGACGATGGCATCGAAACCATCGAACGCATCATCGCGGAGGAGGGCATCAACTGCAATTTCCGCCGCGCAGGCAAGCTGAAGCTCGCCTCCAAGCCGCAGCATTACGAGGTGCTGGCCCGTAACCTCGAAGCCATCAACCGTACGGTTGATCCCGAAACGGCGATGCTGAGCAAAGCCGAGCTTGCCGGGGAAATCGGCTCGGACATCTTCCACGGCGGCATGCTGCAGAAGAAGAGCGCCATGATGCACATGGGCCGCTTTGTCGTGGGCCTTGCGGAAGCCGCCGCCCGGCATGGGGCGGAGATCCACGAGAACACGCCCGTCACCGGCCGCCGCCAGACGGCTGCCGGCCACGAGCTGGAAACGCCGAAAGGCACCGTGCGTGCAGCCAAGGTGGTGCTGGCGACCGGTGCCTATACGCCCAAGACCTTCGGCTTCTTCCGCCGCCGCATCGTGCCCGTCGGCAGTTTCCTGCTGGCCACCCGCCCGCTGACGGACACGGAAGTGCAGTCGGTGATGCCGGGCAACCGCACCTGCGTCACCTCGCTGAATGTGGGCAACTACTTCCGCCTGGCACCGGACAACCGCCTGATCTTCGGTGGCCGCGCCCGCTTTTCCGCCACCTCCAACCAGACCTCGGACGAAAAGAGCGGCCGCATCCTCAAGGACGCGCTCAAGGGCATCTTCCCGCAGCTGGGGGATGTCGAGGTGGATTATTGCTGGGGCGGCCTCGTCGACATGACCAAGGACCGCTTCCCCCGCGCCGGCGAGGCGGATGGCGTATATTTCGCCATGGGCTATTCCGGCCACGGCGCGCAGATCGCCACCCACATGGGCGAGATCATCGCGGACCAGATCCTCGGCCGGGCCCGCACCAACCCCTGGGCCAGCCTCCCCTGGCCTGCCATCCCCGGCCACCTCGGCCAACCCTGGTTCCTGCCGCTCGTCGGGGCTTACTACAAGTTCAAGGACATGATCGGGTGAGGGGCAGGCGGGAAGCAGGACACTGAAAAGGGCAGGCGCCGAGCCTGCCTTTTTTATTGTGCCAAGGCCTGCTTGCTCGCGGCTCTCCATCTCTCTCCGTCATGCCATGGCTTGACCATGGCATCCACGCCGTTGCCTTTCATGGCCGCATGACTTTTCTGTAACTATCTGTATTTTCATTCGCTTTTCCGGTCTGAAGGGGCAGGGAATGGATGCCATGATCAAGTCATGGCATGACGAATACGGAGGGGGGGTGGTGAAGAGCGCTCAGGTCAGGTTTTGGCCGGATGGTAGTTTAATTGAAATACACGCTTTGATTGCTTTTATAGTCTTCTCCGGCTTCGCAGACGGACGTGCCCCATCTTCTCCGGGGGGGGAACGATACGGATTGATTTTTTTACGATAACTCTCGTATATTGAGGTTGCGATGGAGTTCAGGGAGGTCAAGCATCGCGTTATCAAAGCCTTGCACGAGGGGACATATCTGCACGCGGCCCGTGGGCGTATCGAGGACAAGAATGCGCTGCTGACCGGTGGCATATCGCCGGAGCAACTGATCCGGATCATCGAGAGATGTAACGGAGCGCACCATCACAGGTCAGTACATCATGAGATCGGCGGACTTGAGGTCCATATCTTCAAGCGCGATGGCTGGTACGTGAAGTTCTATTTCGTCGACCCCGATACGGTTTTCATCAGCGTGCATCTGTCGGAGTAACCAACATGAAGATCTGGCATGCGGGAGACAAGGGCAAGGCAGTGTGCGAGCACTGCCGGCAGATCGTGACAACGACCTTCGGTTATCATGACGTGCCCTTTGAGAGCGGGCACGGTGTGGCGCGGCAGATCATGGCGGCCACCTGCGACAGCTGCGGCACCGTCGTGGCCATCCCGCCGCAGTCCACGCCTGCCATCCGTGATGCGCGGGACCTTGCCACCGAGCCTCTGGAGGTGATGGTGCCCGCACCGTTCCTCGACGCGCTGGATCTGGCTGCTTACCGGATTGATCCATCAGCTGGCGTGTCCCTGCGCAAGCCGCTGATCACTTACTTCCTGCGCCGGGCTGCCAGTGACGCAGAGGTTCTGGCGCGGCTGTGCGGATATGCGCAAACGCAGCGGGAAATCTGGAAAAGCTGGCGTGACGAGCCGGTGAGACGCATCTCCATGAAGGTCAGCAGCCGAATGCGAGATGAACTGGATAAACTTGCCAGAGAGACTGCGCTGAACCGGACCACCCTCATCAAGTCCATCGTGGCGGATATCACCTCCGAAATCGTCGAACCCGACGAACCCGCCATGCTGCCAGAGTTGCGCCGCATGGCGGCAGCGGTGGCTGCGTGACGGCTGTGTAAAATGGGCGGGTGCCCCACCGTCTCTCTCTGTCTTGCCATGGCTTCACCATGGCATCCATGCGTTGCCTTTCATGACGGCGTGGTTGGCCCGCAACCCTCTGTAGTTTCTTTCGCTTTTCTTGTCTGAGAAGTCAGGGAATGGGTGCCATGATCAAGTCATGGCATGACGAAAGAGGAGAGGGGCGAATGACGGAAGTGCTGGCAGCGTCAGAAACGTCTTTGGGCAATCGCCGACTCGGACGATCATCGGCAGGCAGATTTGATCACTCAATGACGGGCTGTCTTCATGCCAAGACGTATTGCGCTCTTCTCCCTGCTCGTTCCCGATTATGACGAAGCTCTGAATTTCTTTCTCCGGATAGGCTTCGAATGCCGCGAAGATACCGATCTGGGTAATGGAAAACGCTGGGTCCGGATTGCTCCTTCCGGCGGCGAGACAGAAATCCTGCTCGCCCGCGCCGTGGGTGACAGGCAGTCGGCTGCCATAGGAGAACAAGGGGGCGGACGTGTGTGGCTGTTTCTTGAAACAGAGAACTTTGAAGCCGACTACACCCGAATGCTGGCCGAAGGCGTGCAGTTTGAAGCCGGGCCGCGTGATGAACCCTATGGCAGGGTTGCCGTCTGGAACGATCCTTGGGGTAACCGGTGGGATCTGATCGAATTCGCCAGGCCCGATCGCGGCGGCACGATCAGCTGAGAGCTGGGCTTTCAATGCCTATGTGGCGGGCATTGGTCCTGCTCAAGCGCCTTTCCGTCTCTCTCCGTCATGCCATGGCTTGACCATGGCATCCACGCCGTTGCCTCTCGTGTCGGCGCGGTTGACCCGTAACCCTCTGTATTTTCTTTTGTTTGTCCCTGTTTGCGAGGTCAGGGAATGGATGCCATGGTCGAGCCATGGCATGACGAATGCGGAGGGTAGTGCAGCATTCGTCGCCCCTGAAAACCAAAGGAGCGGACCGTTTGGCCCGCTCCGGTCTGATCAAAGCCCGCACATGTGGAAGGATTTGGTTTCGAGGTATTCCTCGATGCCGTCGCGGGCGCCTTCGCGGGCGAGGCCGGATTGCTTGGGTTGCGGTGTCGGTGCGGGCCTAATTCACCTCCGTAAAGCCCTCGCCCTTGAACACCCTGACCGGATTTCCCCGCTCCAACTGCTTGTGCAACTGGTTCTGCGCGGATCGGTCACGGCTCAGGGCTTCGTGCTGCTCCAGAACCAACCTGGCGGCGAGGCGTTCAAGTGCCGTTTGTTTGTTGCGGTGCTGGGAACGTTCGTCAGTTGCGATGGCGGAGATCCCCGTCGGCAGATGAGTGATCCTCACCCCGCTGTCCGTCGTGTTTTGATGTTGCCCGCCTGGGCCTCCGGAACGGAAGGTCTCAATCTTCAAATCCTCAGGTTTCGGATTGACCTCTTCAGCGTCCCGCATCTCGATGGCGAATACACCGGCAAACCAGTTGCGCCGCTTGTGATGAGGGCGGAAAGGGCTCGGGCAAGTCCACTGTACCGTTCCGGCCCAGGAATTTGCCATCTTTGCCGCGCTGGGCCCGGACAAGGTGACAAGGGCCGAGGAGGGGTCCTGCTCGTTTGCTGCTGCACTGGATCTTTCGGCGCTGAAGCGGATTCCGCAGCTGATCGCCTCCTGTTCCATTCGGTTCAATATGAGAGAGACTGCCCGGCGGCACTCACGTGGACCATCGCCACTTGAGACAAGGAGGCGGAAGGTTTCGGGTACGGTCATCTTGCCGCCCTCCTGTCTTTCAGGCGCTGGAGTTTTTCCTGAACTTCAGTCTGATGGCTTTCAGTCACAGCTTTCTTAAATGTTATCAAAGGTTTCAACTCGGAAATGGGTTCTGCAAGCCCCGCTGACTGGAGCTCTCTGACCACATTTGCAGGATCTTTGTAGGCCTGCCCTGCTTCTTCGATCAGGAGCTGACGATCGTCACAAATCACCATGCCGCCGAAGGCGTTCCGGCTCAAGCTTGCCCTGCCGGAGCGGGTCAGTCCCGCCCGGCCGATCATGGAGCGCCGGTCATATTTGCGTCCAGCGCCATGCGCCAGTGAAGCCAAGGCTTCTGCCTTATTGTGGAGGGGGTTGAGGAGAAAGCTCAGTGCATCCCTCGATCCAGCCAACGGCACCACAGGGCTGTCCGACTTTGCGGCCCCTTTTCGATGGAGGAGCCCATCCTTATGGCTTTCAATAAGGTTATGCGGCGCGTCGCAGACCTGCCGGAAGCCGGAGCGCAGAGCTTTGGCCGCGCGTTCCGCAATGAGTGTCCGGTTCAGGCTTGCCCAGGCAACAGCCTGATTGTGGGCCTCCATGTAGGCCTGTCCTATCGAACTGTCCACACCGAGGCCGCCAAAGTGGTTCTGTACGGAACTGAAGACGGACGTTCCGAGTGAACGGGAGCCGGAGTGAACAAGGAGCACAAGCCCTCCCTTGACCAGTCCAGCTTCGCGCAGTGCCGCTTCATCATGCACGGTATCAACGACTTGCAATTCGCAGAAGTGATTTCCCCCTCCGAGAGTGCCGAGGGATTGCGGGTGCAGGTCCGGATCCAGGCCTGCTGATGCGAGGCGGGCGCCGGCATTCCCGTCCCACAAGTCTTCCAACGTACGCAGTCTCTCAGCGGCTTTGTCCAGCCGCAGTTTGTGCGCCGGGATGTCCAGCGCATAGACCGACATGCCGCAGCCGATGTCATTCCCGATCAGTTGCGGATAGATCCGGTCGGACACCATTGCACAGCCGACTGGGCCATATTTGCCAGGGTGAAGATCCGGGAAGGCAGCAACGCTGAGGACGCCCTTCATTGCGGCGACGGCGTGGAGCTGATCTTCTGCCGCTCCTTCTATCCAGGAGTCTTCAGAATAAAAACGATGAATGGAGGCGACGCTTGTTGTCTGCGCAGCCTCCTTTGAAGAAGTGCCCATCTGGGATTCTCTTTATGAAAACAGGAAAGCCTCAGGTGCAAGCATTGTTGCCCTGAACTGCCTCCGGCGCACCGTTAACGCGGTTTAGCGAAGGGTTGCTGCCACTTTGGGCATGCCAGACATGGTCATCATGTTTTAGCTCCCGTTTCCAAAAGACTACCGACCGCTTTGTGTGCGGTGACTACAGAGCTATGGACTTCGTTGATATTTTACAAGCCACGCATTGCACGCGAAAGCGGATAACACGCTGGTGTTGCGACATTGCCACGGCCTGATCGCACCAGTTTCCGCATTCCAAAACCAAAGGAGCGGGCCGTTTGGCCCGCTCCGGTCTTGTCAAAGCCCGCACATGTGGAAGGATTTGGTTTCGAGGTATTCCTCGATGCCGTCGCGGGCGCCTTCGCGGCCGAGGCCGGATTGCTTGACGCCGCCGAAGGGGGAGACGGCCATGGAGATGGCGCCGGTGTTGAGGCCGACCATGCCCGATTCCAGTGCTTCGCCCACCCGCCAGGCGCGGGCCATGTCGCGGGTGTAGAAATAGGCAGCAAGGCCGAAGGGGGTGTCGTTGGCGATCCGCACCGCCTCTTCTTCCGTCTCGAAGCGGAAAAGCGGGGCGACGGGGCCGAAGGTTTCCTCGCTCGCCAGCTGCATGTCCGTGGTGCAGCCGGTCAGCACCACGGGGGCGGCGAACTGGCTGCCTTCCGGCGTGGCTGCTTTGGCGGCGACCTTTGCGCCCTTGGCAACGGCGTCGGCCACGTGGCGCTCGATCTTTTCCACGGCGGCGCGGTTGATCATCGGGCCGATGGCGACGCCCGCTTCAAGGCCTTCGCCCACCTTCATCGCAGCCACCCGTTCGGCAAGCTTTGCGGCAAAGGCATCGTAGATGCCCGACTGAACGAGGATGCGGTTGGAGCAGACGCAGGTCTGGCCGCCGTTGCGGAACTTGGAGGCGATGGCGCCTTCCACGGCGGCGTCCAGATCCGCATCGTCAAAGACGAGGAAGGGCGCATTGCCGCCCAGCTCGAGGCTGAGCCGCTTCACCGTCGGGGCGCACTGGGCCATCAGCAGGGAGCCAACGCGGGTGGAGCCGGTGAAGGACAGCTTGCGCACCACCGGACTGGAGGTCAGCTCCGCGCCGATCTCCGCCGGCTGGCCGGTGAGGATGTTGATGACACCCGCCGGAATGCCGGCCCGCTCGGCCAGAACGGCCAGCGCCAGCGCCGAATAGGGGGTGAAATCGGACGGCTTGATCACCACGGTGCAGCCGGCGGCCAGCGCCGGGCCGACCTTGCGGGTGATCATGGCATTGGGGAAGTTCCACGGCGTGATGATGGCCGAAACGCCCACCGGCTCCTTCAGCGCCAGGATCTTGCGGTCATTGGTGGGGGCCGGGATGATGCCACCCTCGATGCGCCGCGCTTCCTCGGCAAACCACTTCACGAAGGAGGCGCCATAGGTGATTTCGCCCCTGGCCTCGCTGAGCGGTTTGCCCTGCTCCAAGGTCAGGATGAGCGCGAGGTCATCCGCATGCTCCTCCATCAGGTCGAACCAGCGCTCCAGCCTGGCGGCGCGCTCGCCATTGGGCACTTTGCGCCAGGCGCGGAAAGCGGTGTCTGCGGCCTCGATGGCGCGGCGGGTGTCCTCTGCCGACATGTCCGGCACGGTGCCGATGACCTTGCCGGTGGCCGGGTTGGTGACGTCGATGGTCTTGCCCGTCGAGGCATCACACCAGACGCCGCCGATCACGCTCTGCTGGCGGAACAGGTCTGCATCCTTGAGACCGGGTAGAAGGTCAGAGATTGCAATCGTCATAGCTTTATCCTCAATCCAGCGCTGCCATCACGGCACGGGTGATTTCATCGGTCTTGTTCTGCCCCGGCACGGTGCCGATGCCTTGCGCGGTGGCCTGTTCCATGGCGGTCATGATGCGGTTGGCAGCTTCTGCTTCGCCCAGATGCTCCAGCATCATGGCGGCGGACCAGATGGCGGCCAGCGGGTTGGCAATGCCCAGATGCGCGATATCGGGCGCAGAGCCATGCACCGGCTCGAACATGGACGGGGCGCTGCGGTCCGGGTTGATGTTGGCCGAAGCGGCAAAGCCGAGGCCGCCCTGAATGGCCGCGCCCAGATCGGTGAGGATGTCGCCGAAGAGGTTGGAGGCGACCACCACGTCGAGGCTTTCCGGTGCCATCACCATGCGGGCGGCAATGGCATCGATATGGTAGTGGCTGACAGCAACATCCGGGTATTCGGCGGCCAGTTCCTTCGTCACCTCGTCCCAGAACACCATCGTGTGTTTCTGCGCGTTGGACTTGGTGACCGAGGCAAGGCGCTTGCTGCGCTTGCGGGCCTGCTCGAAGCCGAAGCGCAGGATGCGCTCGACGCCCGTACGGGTGAAGATGGCGGTTTCAATGGCCACTTCATCGGACGTGCCCTGATGCACGCGCCCGCCGGCGCCCGAATATTCGCCCTCTGTGTTCTCGCGGATGCACAGGATGTCGAAGCCGCCCTTGCGCAGCGGGCCTTCGACGCCGGCCAGAATGCGGTGCGGGCGGATGTTGGCATATTGCACGAAGGCCTTGCGGATCGGCAGCAGCAGGCCATGCAGCGACACCGAATCCGGCACCTTCTGCGGCCAGCCGACGGCACCAAGGTAGATGGCATCAAAGCCGCGCAGGGTCTCGATGCCGTCTTCCGGCATCATCCGGCCGGTCTGCAGGTAGTAGTCGCAGGACCAGGGGAAGGTGACGGTTTCCAGCTTGCCCGGCAGGGCCTTGGCTGCCACGGCGAGCGCTGCTTCCGTGACCGGGATGCCGATGCCGTCGCCGGGGATGACTGCAATACGATAGGGGGCCATGTTCTCTCACAGGTCGATGAGCACGCTCTTGGAGCGGCGGTTGGCGTTGTAGGCGTCGCGGCCCGGATCCTTGCGGGTGCCGGAGGACTTGGAGACCCCCGCCAGCAGGATGGAAACGCGCGACCGGCCATTGCGGTTGATCCGGGTGGCGCCGGCCTCGATGTGCCTGAGGCTTTTCAGCGCCCGCGAAACATCGCGGGTATAGACCCCGGCTGCAAGGCCATAGATGGGGTGAAAGGACAGGGACACTGCAAGGCTCCGGTAAATCTGGAGCGATCCTAGGCCTCAGGCGGCACAACCATGCGCCATATGTTTGCAGCGCGCGGCCGATTGCGCTGTTCGGGAGCCCTTCGGCGCAATTCTGTGCGGCGGGGCCGAGGGGCTGGTAAAGTCCATCCGCAAGCAGGAGGCCAGCCTGCCGCAGGATATCCTGCTGCGGCATGTCTCTTCGGCAGGAACTGCGCGGCAAAGCGCGGATGATGGCAGGCAGAGACTTTGTGGACTGACTGGAGAAAATGGGAATGGCGCATTCGGCGGAAGCACTGCTGGCGGATCTGGTTGGCTTCAACGTGCTGCCCGGGGCGGCCAATGGCACGATTGCGGATTATGTACGCAGCTATCTGGCGGGCCATGGCGTGGACTGTGCCGTGCTGCCGGGGCCGGAGGGCGACCGGGTGAACCTCTTTGCCACCATCGGGCCGAAGGATGTGCCGGGCTATGTGCTCTCCGGCCATATGGATGTGGTGCCGGTGGAGGGGCAGGTGTGGACGGCTGATCCCTTCCGCCTGACGGACCTTGGCGGGCGCCTGACGGGGCGCGGGGCGACCGACATGAAGGGCTTTCTCGCCTGCGTGCTGGCGGCGGTGCCCCAGTTCAAGGCAGCAAGCCTGAAGCGGCCGGTGCATATCGCCTTTTCCTATGATGAGGAAATCGGCTGCCGGGGCGTGCCGCACATGATTGCGGAACTGCCGGAGCTGTGCGCTCCGCCGGCGGGCTGCATCGTCGGCGAGCCCTCGGACATGCGGCCCGTGCTCTCTCACAAGGGCAAACAGGCGGTGGAAATCACCTTTACCGGCAAGGCGGCGCACAGCTCCCAGCCCGCGCTGGGGGAGAATGCGCTTTATCCGGCGGCGGAACTGCTGCTGTTCATCCGCGATCTCTCGGCGAAGATGGAGGCAGAAGGCCCGTTTGATGCACGCTTCTCGCCGCCCTCCTCAACGGTGGTGGCGGGGATTGTGTCCGGCGGCAGCGCCGTCAACATCATTCCCGATCTGTGCCGTTTGGCTTTCGAGGTGCGCTCCGTGCCCGGTGCCGCGCCGCAGGACGTGAGCGCCAAGGTGCTGGCAAAGCTCGATGCGCTGATGGCGCAGGCACAGGCGGAAGGGCGGGCGCTGTCGGCGAGCTGGCAGGAACTGGCGAGCTATCCCGCGCTGGCCCCGACGCCGGATGCTGGCTTCATCACGCTGATGGAGCGGCTGTCGGACGGCGCAGCGATCCAGTCGGTCAGTTATGGCACGGAAGCCGGGCTGTTTCAGGCCGCAGGCGTGCCGTCAATCATCTGCGGCCCCGGTTCCATCACCCGCGCCCACCGGCCCGATGAATATATCCTGCGCGAAGAACTCGCCGCCTGCATGGCCATGCTGGAACGGCTGGCGGGGGAACTGGCGGGATAGGGGCACTGGAAGCCCTGCCTCTCCATCGTCATCCCGGACGCGCCTCCGCGCGATCCGGGACCGGAGAGCCGGGGTGTCATTTGGTTGCCAGCAAGAGCGTTAGCCGATGGACCTTGACTCACCGGTCCCGGATCTTCGCTTCGCTGCGTCCGGGATGACGATCGGGAGGTGGTACGGCCATGGGGGACGGCACGAGGCCGGGACGGCGCGGTGGGTTGCTGTTTGCGCAGAGTGCCGTGTGTGCACAGGGCAACCAGCCCGTAGAATGCAGCTGACAGTTCGCGAACCGTCAGCCGCACTATCACTTAGTAACAAACCACGTAGATCTTGCGCACGGTTTCGATGGTGCGCCAGGTGCCGGTGAAGCCGGGTTTCATGACGAAGCTGTCACCGGCACGGTAGGTGATGGGCTCCTTGCCGTTTTCGGTGATTTCGACGACGCCTTCCAGGATGTGGCAGAATTCGAAGGTCTCGCCCTTGATCGAATGGGTGAGGCCGGGGGTGGCCTGCCAGATGCCGGACTTGATCTTGCCGTCGCGCGACTCGTCCATGGCCCAGGTGGAGAATTCCGGACTGCCGGAAATCAGCCGCTCGGGGGCGGGCAGGGCGTGGGTGGGCTCGAAGGTGGGGTTGTGGTCGATGGTTTTGATGAGGCTCATGACAGGCTCCTGAGGGGGAAGGATCGCTGCCATTAGACCCGCCCGCCGCACGCGGGATCTGCCGTCCGCTGCCGGACGGCAGGAAATTCTGCCGTATTACCCCCTCTTCGCCCAAGATCCTGCGGTCAGATCTTCACCCGGCTGCCTTCGAGGATGAGTCCGGCGATCTTGCTGGCGGCGGGCGTCAGCGTGCTGCCGCTGCGGCGGATGAGGCCATAGGGTTCCACCTCTATGCCCAGTTCCACAGGCAGCACGCCGTAGACGGTGCCTTCGTCCTGCGCAAAGGCGTCGGCGACGGCCTTGGCGACAGGCGCGATGGAATCGCTGCCGCGGATGATGGCGAGCGTCAGCAGGAAGGACGCGGTGGAGAGCTGTTGGCGCGGCGGGGGAAGCCCAAGGCTGCTCAGGCGGCGGATGACGGCGCGGCCCAGCACGCTGTCGGGGCTTGGCATCACCCAGTCATGCCGGATGATGTCTTCGAGGGCCGCATTGCCCGACTGCAGAAGCGGATGGTCATGGCGGACCATCAGGCTGACAGGTTCCGGCTCCATCACCTCCATCTCCACCAGCGTGGGATCGCTGATGCCGACGAGGCGCCCCACGGCAAAGTCGATCCGGCCGGCCATCAGCGCCTTGCACAGATTGTCGGACGTATCGACGATCACTTCGATCAGCAGGCCCGGATTGAGCTCCCGGGCCCTCTGGACGGCCGGCAGCACGTGCTCGATGGACGGGGCCGTCACCGAGCCGATGCGCACCTCGCCCTTGCTGCCTTCGGCCAGTTCCTCGATCTCCCGGCCCGCATCATCCAGCTCCTGCAGGATGCGGGCGGCACGGCGGGCCAGCGCCTGTCCGCTGCTGGTCAGCGAGAGGCCGCGCCCCTCGCGCTGGTGCACCGGCTGGCCGATAATGCGCTCCACGTCCGCAAGCAGCCGGGAGGCGGCGGGCTGCGTCATCCCCAGAAGTGTTGCGGCGACGCTGACCTGCGGCCGCTCGCCCAAAGTGGCCATCAGCCGAAGATGTGAGAGTTTCAGGCCGCGCTGGTGCAGGCTGCTGGTGCGGAAGGAGTCATTCATATCTGATTTGCTATGTTTGATGGATATAATCGAATTTGACAGTTATGTTTGGCCGGTGCAAGCCTTCCCGCGGTGAATGGACCCCAAGCTGCGGAGAAGCGGCGGGGCCAAAGACCATTTGACGCCCTATGCGCTTAGGGCGGGGGAGGAAACTGATATGAAACTGACGAAACGCGCCTTCATGGCGCTGACCCTTGCCGGCACCCTGCTTGCTGCTCCGGCCATGATGACGTCCAGCGTCTTCGCACAGGACAAGGGGTCCATTGGTATTTCCATGCCGACCAAGTCGTCCGCCCGCTGGATTTCCGACGGCAACTCGATGGTTGAGCAGTTCCAGAAGGCCGGTTTCCGCACCGATCTTCAGTATGCCGAGGATGACATCCCGAACCAGCTGGCGCAGATCGAGAACATGATCACCAAGGGTGTGAATGTGCTCGTGATTGCCGCCATCGACGGCACCACCCTGTCGAACGCGCTGGAGAACGCCAATGCGGCCGGCATCAAGGTGATCGCCTATGACCGCCTGATCCGCGACAGCGGCAACGTCGACTATTACGCCACCTTCGACAACTTCAAGGTGGGCGTGCAGCAGGCGGAAAGCCTGGTGAAGGGCCTGAAGGAGCGTTTCCCGGATGCAAAGCCGTGGAACGTGGAACTGTTCGGCGGCTCGCCGGACGATAACAACGCCTACTTCTTCTACAACGGCGCCATGTCGGTTCTGCAGCCGCTGATCGATTCCGGTGAAGTTGCCGTTCCGTCCGGCCAGATGGGCATGGATGTTGTCGGCACCCTGCGCTGGGATGGTGCCGTGGCTCAGGCCCGCATGGATAACCTGCTCTCCGCCAACTATGGCAGCCGTCAGGTGAACGGCGTGCTGTCTCCCTATGACGGCTTGTCCATCGGCATCCTGTCCTCGCTCAAGGGCGTGGGCTACGGTTCCGGCGACCTGAAGATGCCGATCGTTACCGGTCAGGACGCTGAGGTTCCCTCGGTGAAGTCGATGATTGCCGGTGAGCAGTATTCCACGGTGTTCAAGGACACCCGCGAACTGGCCCGTGTCACCGTTGGCATGGCCGAAGCCCTGCTGGGCGGTTCCGAGCCGGAAATCAACGACACCACGACCTACGACAATGGCGTCAAGGTGGTGCCGTCCTACCTGCTCGAGCCGGTCTCGGTCGATGCCAGCAACTATGAAGAGATCCTCGTCGGCTCCGGCTACTACACCGCCGATCAGCTGAAGTGATCTGACATCCGCATGCAGGGCCCGCTCCGCTGAGACCGGGGCGGGCCTCCTGCATCCTGCAAGGTTCCCCCTGCAAGGCTCCTCTGAGAGGTTCGATGGCAACCCTTCTGGAAATGCGCGGCATCTCCAAGGTCTTCCCCGGCGTCAAGGCGCTTGACCGGGTGAATCTGACCGTGGAAGAGGGCGAAATTCACGCCATATGCGGCGAAAACGGCGCGGGCAAGAGCACTTTGATGAAGGTGCTGTCCGGCGTCTATGGCTACGGCTCCTATGAGGGCGATATCATCTATGCCGGCGAAACGCTGCAGATGCGCTCCATCAAGGACAGCGAAGCCAAGGGCATCATTATCATTCACCAGGAACTGGCGCTGGTGCCGCTCCTGTCCATCGCCGAGAACCTGTTTCTCGGCAACGAGGTCGCCACCAACGGCGTGATCAACTGGCCGCAGACCTTCTCGCGCACGGCTGAATATCTGAAGAAGGTGGGCCTCAGCGAATCTCCGGCCACCAAGGTGGAGAAGCTGGGTGTTGGCAAGCAGCAGCTCGTCGAAATCGCCAAGGCACTGGCCAAGGACGTGCGGCTGCTCATCCTGGATGAGCCGACGGCGGCATTGCAGGAAAACGACAGCCAGAAGCTGCTCGACCTGATGCTGGAGTTGAAGGCGCAAGGGGTGACCTCCATCCTGATCTCGCACAAACTCAACGAGATTTCCCGCGTTGCCGACCGCATCACCATCCTGCGCGACGGCACCACGGTGTCCACGATCGACCGGGCGGATATCACGGAAGAGCGGATCATCCGCGACATGGTGGGCCGCGACATGGCGCACCGCTATCCGGACCGGGAGCACAAGCCCGGCGAGATGCTGATGGAAGTGTCGGGCTGGAACGTCTGGCACCCGGAAGTGCGCGAGCGTCAGGTCATTTCGGATGCCGCCTTCACCGTCCGTCAGGGCGAGATCGTCGGCATTGCCGGTCTGATGGGCTCGGGCCGCACGGAACTGGCGATGAGCATCTTCGGCAAGGCCTATGGCCGCAACATCTCCGGCTCTGTCCGCATGCGCGGCAAGGAGGTGGATACCTCGACCGTGTCGAAGGCCGTGGACGCGGGGCTCGCCTATGTCACGGAAGACCGCAAGGAACTTGGGCTGATCCTGGACGAGCCGATCGTGCGCAACATCAGCCTCGCCAATCTGGCAGGCATTGCCACCAAGGGCGTTCTGGACAAGCACCGCGAGAAGAAGGTCGCGGAAGAATACCGCCGCGCCATGTCCATCCGCACGCCGGGCGTACACCAGAAGGCGGTGAATCTTTCGGGCGGAAACCAGCAGAAGGTGGTGCTGTCGAAGTGGCTCTTCACCGATCCGCAGGTGCTCATCCTGGATGAGCCGACACGCGGCATCGACGTGGGCGCCAAGTTTGAAATCTACACGATCATGAACGAACTGGTCGCGCAAGGACGCGGGGTCGTCATGATCTCGTCGGAGATGCCGGAACTTCTGGGCATGTGCGACCGCATTTATGTGATGAACGAGGGACGGATCGTCGGCGAGCTCGGCAAGGCGGAAGCCAGCCAGGAGCGGATCATGGCCATGATCCTCAAGACAGTGAACAAGGAAAAGGTGGCGTGATGGCGGGGCAAACGGCATCTGAACGCAAGGATCTGAGCACGCTTCTGGGCGGACATCTCAGGGAAAACGGTATGCTGATGGCGCTGGTTGCCATCGTTGCCTTCTTCACCATCGTGCTGCAGCTCCGGGATCAGCCGGTCAACTTCCTGCAGCCGCAGATCATCACCAACGTGTTCCTGCAGAACGGGCATATCATCGTTCTGGCGCTGGGCATGCTGCTGGTCATCGTTGCCGGACACATCGACCTGTCGGTCGGCTCGGTCGCAGCTTTCACCGGTGCCATCGCGGCCTGGCTGACGGTGCAGCAGGGGCTGCCCTATTACGTGGTCATTCCGCTGACGCTGATCGTCGGCGGCATCATCGGCGCCATGCAGGGCTACTGGATCGCCTTCTGGCGCATTCCCTCCTTCATCGTGACGCTGGCCGGGATGATGGTGTTCCGCGGTGCCACCATGTGGATGCTGGGCGGACAGAACATCGGTCCCTTCCCGCGGGAATTCCAGGCCATGTCCAATGGCTTCATCCCGGATCTCCTGGGCATCGGCCGTCCGCATGGGCTGACGCTGCTGATCATTGCCGTTGCCATTCTGGCTGTGTTCCTCTTCGGCCTGCGGGGCCGGGCACGCGAGAAGCAGTTCAGTGTGGTGCAGGAGCCGATGGCCTTCTTCGTGGGCCGCAATGTGCTGATCGCGCTGGCGCTGGCTTTCGTCGGCTATCAGCTCTCCTCGTTCCGGGGGCTGCCGAATGTGCTGGTGGTGGTGACGCTGCTCACCGTGCTCTACGCCTTCCTGACGGAAAACACATCCCTCGGCCGGCGCATCTATGCGGTGGGCGGCAACGAGAAGGCCGCCAAGCTCTCCGGCATCAAGACAGAGCGGCTGGTGTTTTTCTGCTTCGTCAACATGGGTGTACTGGCGGCCCTCGCCGGCATGATGGTGACGGCCCGCCTCAATTCGGCAACGCCCAAGGCAGGCACGGGCTTCGAGCTGGTGGCGATCGCCTCGGTCTTCATCGGCGGCGCCTCCATGACGGGCGGCTCCGGCAAGATCATGGGCGTGGTCATCGGCGCGCTCTTCATGGGCGTGATGAACATGGGCATGTCGATCATGAGCATCGGCATCGACTATCAGCAGATGATCATCGGCCTCGTCCTCCTCGCCGCCGTCATCTTCGACGTCTACAGCAAGAACAAGTGAGGCTTTCATGCTGATTTCCCAGCTCCGCAATCCGGATGGCTCCATCTCCGTCGTGGTTCGTGATGGAGACAAGGCCGCAATCCTGCGCGGCACGGCCAGCACCTATGAACTGGCCATGGCGGCGGCTTCCAGCGGACGCGGCCTCAAGGCAGTCATCGAAGAGCGCGGCCTTGGCGAGGCCGTCGATCTGGCGCAAGCCGCCGTCGAAGGCCGCCTGATGCTGCCGATCACCCATCCGGACCCGGCGCATCTGCACCTGACCGGCACGGGCCTCACCCATCTGGGTTCGGCTTCGGCCCGCGATGCCATGCACGCGAAGCTCGAAGGCGCCGAGACGCTGACCGATTCCATGAAGATGTTCCGCATGGGTCTGGAAGGCGGCCGCCCGGAAAGCGGCGCTGTGGGCGCGCAGCCGGAGTGGTTCTACAAGGGCAACGGCTTTGCCGCCGTTGCCAGCGGCGAGCCGCTGGAAGCGCCCGGCTTTGCCGAGGACGGTGGCGAGGAGCCGGAGCTTGCCGGCATCTATGTGATCGCCCCCGATGGTACGCCCTGCCGTGTGGGCTGGGCGGTGGCCAATGAATTCTCCGACCATGTGACCGAGCGGGTGAACTATCTGTGGCTTGCCCATTCCAAGCTGCGCCATGCCTCCTTCGGCCCGGAAATCCTGGTGGGTGACATGCCAGCCGATGTGCGCGGCACGTCCCGCATCCTCCGTGACGGCAAGGTGCTGTGGGAAAAGCCGTTCCTGTCGGGCGAAGCCAACATGTCGCATACGCTCGCCAATCTGGAGCACCACCACTTCAAGTACGGCCTCTTCCGCCAGCCGGGCGATGTGCATGTGCACATGTTCGGCACGGCGACCCTGTCCTTCGCCGATGGTGTGCGCACGCAGGCAGGTGATGTTTTCGAGATCGAGGCAGAAGGCTTCGGTCTGCCGCTCGCCAATCCCCTGGTCTTCGCGCCCAAAGAAACCGGCGCCCTGACTGTCAAAGCACTGTGAGACCGAGATGACCTTCAAACCCGCTCCCTGGCCCCGCAAGCTCCGTTCGCAGGAATGGTTCGGCGGCACGTCGCGCGATGCCATCTATCATCGCGGCTGGATGAAGAACCAGGGTTTCCCGCATGATCTGTTTGATGGCCGTCCGGTCATCGGCATCCTCAACACATGGTCCGAACTGACCCCCTGCAACGCCCATCTCAATGATCTGGCGCAGCGGGTGAAGAACGGCATCTACGAGGCAGGCGGCTTCCCGGTGGAAGTGCCGGTGTTCTCCGCCAGCGAGAGCGCCTTCCGCCCGACCGCGATGATGTTCCGCAACCTTGCGGCCATGGCGGTGGAAGAGGCGATGCGCGGCCAGCCGATGGATGGCTGCGTGCTGATGGTGGGCTGCGACAAGACCACGCCCAGCCTGCTGATGGCCGCTGCCTCTACCAACCTGCCGTCGATCGTCGTCACCGGCGGGCCGATGCTCAACGGTTACTACCGTAATGAGCGCGTCGGCTCCGGCACGCATCTGTGGAAGTTCTCCGAAGCCGTGAAGGCTGGCGAGATGACCGCTGCCGAATTCGCCGAGGCCGAAGCCTCCATGTCGCGCAGCCCCGGCTCGTGCAACACCATGGGCACGGCTTCCACCATGGCCAGCATGGCCGAAGCGCTCGGCATGGCCCTGTCCGGCAATGCTGCCATTCCGGCAGTGGACAGCCGCCGCCGCGTGATGGCGCAGATGACCGGCCGCCGCATCGTGCAGATGGTGAAGGACGACCTGAAGCCCTCCGACGTGTTGACCAAGCAGGCCTTCGAGAACGCCATCCGCACCAATGCGGCCATCGGCGGCTCGACCAATGCGGTGATCCACCTGCTGGCAATCGCCGGCCGTGTCGGCATCGACCTGTCGCTGGACGACTGGGACCGCTGTGGCCGTGACATCCCGACGATCGTCAACCTGATGCCCTCCGGCAAGTATCTGATGGAAGAATTCTTCTATGCAGGCGGCCTGCCGGTGGTGATCAAACGGCTTGGCGAAGCGGGGCTGCTGCACAAGGACGCGCTGACCGTTTCGGGCGAAAGCATGTGGGATCAGGTCAAGGACGTTGTGAACCACAACGAGGACGTGATCCTGCCCGCCGACAAGGCGCTGACGCAGTCGGGCGGCATCGTCGTTCTGCGCGGCAATCTGGCCCCCAAGGGCGCGGTGCTGAAGCCCTCTGCCGCCACCCCGTCGCTGATGAAGCACCGTGGCCGGGCCGTGGTCTTCGAGGATATCGACGACTACAAGGCCAAGATCAACGACGAGGCGCTCGACATTGACGAGACCTGCGTGATGGTGCTGAAGAACTGCGGCCCGCGCGGCTATCCCGGCATGGCCGAGGTGGGCAACATGGGCCTGCCGCCGAAGGTGCTGCGCAAGGGCATCACCGACATGGTGCGCATCTCCGACGCCCGCATGTCCGGGACGGCTTTTGGCACCGTGCTGCTGCACACCTCGCCCGAAGCTGCCGTCGGCGGCCCTCTGGCCGTGGTGCAGGATGGTGACTTCATCGAGCTGGACGTGGAAGCCCGCCGCATTCATCTCGACATTCCGCAGGACGAGCTGGACCGCCGCCTTGCCGCCTGGACGCCGCGCATCACGCCGCCTGACAGCGGCTATGCCATGCTGCACCACAAGCATGTCACGGGCGCCGACACCGGGGCTGATCTTGACTTCCTCAAGGGCTGCCGTGGTGCCCCGGTGGGCAGGGACTCGCACTGATGTCCGCAAGCCTTCCCGTTGCGCTGGTGGGCATCGGCAAGATTGCCGTTGACCAGCATGTGCCCGCTCTGGCCACCAGTTCCGACTGGCGGCTTGAGGCAACCGTTTCCCGTCAGGGGCAGGTGGACGGCGTGCCGTCCTACCGCGATTTCTCGCAGATGCTGACGGAGCGGCCGGACATTTCCGTGATTTCCCTGTGCCTGCCGCCGGTGCCGCGCTTCACCTATGCGGAAGCGGCGCTGAAGGCCGGCCGTCATGTGATGCTGGAAAAGCCACCGGGAGCCACGCTTGCCGAAGTGCATGCGCTGGAAGCTCTGGCGGCTGAACGGGGGCTGACGCTGTTTGCCACCTGGCACAGCCGCATGGCCAATGCGGTGGAGCCGGCGCGCCAGTGGCTCTCCACCCGCAAGGTTACCCGCGCGCACATCACCTGGCGCGAGGATGTGCGCAAGTGGCATCCCGGTCAGGACTGGGTGTTCGAGCCGGGCGGCATGGGTGTGTTCGATCCGGGCATCAATGCCCTGTCGATCCTGACCGCCATCCTGCCCATGCCGGTGCATCTCGTCAGCGCCGAACTGACCTTCCCGGAAAACCGGCAGACGCCGATTGCAGCGGGTCTGACGTTCTCCGGCAATGTCTCGGCGGACTTTGACTGGCGTCAGGAAGGCCCGCAGACCTGGGATATCGAGGTCGGGACGGACGCCGGATCGCTGGTGCTGCGCAAGGGCGGGGCGGAGATGGAAACCTCGGACGGTGAACGGATTGAAGGTCCGGACCGTGAATATCCGCGCCTCTATGCCCATATGGCAGACTTGGTGCGTGGCGGGAGACGGGATGTGGACTTGACGCCCATGGTCCATGTGTCCGATGCCATGACCCTTGGACGGCGGCTTGTGACCGAGCCGTTCCACTTCTAATCAAAGAGAGAGATCATGCTGACCGGAAAGCACCTGATCGCCGGAGCCTGGGTTGCAGGTTCTGAAGTCTTTTCCTCCTCGCCCGTCACGGGCGAGCCCCGCCAGTTCGCCGCTGGCGGCCCGGCGGAGGTGGATGCGGCGGTGAAGGCCGCCGAAGCAGCTTTTGCCGCCTATGCCGCAACCTCGCGTGAGGAGCGCGCCGTCTTCCTGGAGCGCATCGCCACGGAAATCGAGGCACGCGGTGCGGAAATCACCGAAGTGGCTGCCGCCGAAACCGCGCTGCCCACCGCCCGTCTTGAAGGCGAGCGTGGCCGCACCACCGGCCAGCTGCGCCTGTTTGCCGCCCATATCCGCAAGGGCGAATATCTGGACGTGCGCAAGGACGCGGCCCTGCCGGACCGCGCTCCGCTGCCGCGCCCGGAAATCCGCCTGATCCAGCGCCCCATCGGCCCGGTGGCCGTGTTCGGCGCTTCCAACTTCCCGCTGGCCTTCTCCACGGCGGGTGGCGACACCGCCAGCGCGCTGGCCGCCGGCTGCCCTGTGGTGGTCAAGGGCCATCCGGCCCATCCTGGCACGGGCGAGCTGGTGGCGCAGGCCATCGACGCGGCCATCAAGGCCTGCGGCATGCCGGCCGGTGTGTTCTCGCTGGTGCAGGGCCCCTCGCGGGAGCTGGGCGAGGCGCTGGTGCGCCATCCGCTGATCAAGGCCGTCGGCTTCACCGGGTCTCTGGGCGGCGGGCGTGCGCTGTTTGATCTGTGTGCCGCGCGCGCCGAGCCGATCCCCTTCTTCGGCGAGCTGGGCAGCGTCAACCCGGTCTTCGTTCTGCCCGCAGCCCATGCAGCACGCGGCGAGGCAATTGCCAAGGGCTGGGCCGGAAGCCTGACCATGGGCGTCGGCCAGTTCTGCACCAACCCCGGCCTCGTGCTGGTCATGGACGGGGCCGGGGCAGATGCCTTCATCGCCACGGCAGAAGCAGCGCTCAAAGACGTCGCACCGCAGACCATGCTGACGGACGGCATCGCGTCGGCCTTTGCCACTGGCGCTGAAAAGATCGCCAGCACGGGCGCTGCCAAGGCTCGCCTCACCGGCACCTGCCCGGCCCGTCAGGCTGCACCGCACCTGTTCGAGACGACCGGTGCGCAGCTCCTCGCCAATCCGGCGCTGACGCATGAAGTCTTCGGCCCGCTCGGCATCGCCGTGCGCGTCAAGGACAAGGAAGAGCTGGCCCGCATTGCTGAAAGCTTCGAGGGCCAGCTGACCGTGACCCTGCAGATGGATGATGGCGACGTGGAACTCGCCAGCAGCCTGATGCCGGTGCTGGAGCGCAAGGCAGGCCGCATTCTGGCCAACGGCTTCCCGACCGGCGTGGAAGTCTGCGATGCCATGGTTCACGGCGGCCCCTATCCGGCCTCGACCAACTTCGGCGCCACTTCGGTCGGCACCATGGCCATCCGCCGCTGGCTCCGCCCCGTCAGCTACCAGAACCTCCCCGAAGCCCTTCTGCCCGCAGACCTGCGCTGATCCGGCAAGAGGTTCTCTGAAACACCAAGCCCCCGGCGAGCGATTGCCGGGGGCTTTTGTTTAAGCGGCTCCTTCCCGCCTTCCATTGTTTTCCGTCATGCCATGGCTTGACCATGGCATCCATCCCGTGACCTGCCGGATCTGGAAAGTGTAAGTTAGTACAATGAGTTAAGGTTGCGTGATGTGGTTTGGAGAGGGTGCGGCGTGGATGCCATGATCAAGTCATGGCATGACGAAGATGGTGGGGCTGGTGCGCTTTTCTCAGGCTTGGTGCTCATCCCTCATGCAGCGGATTTTGGCTTTCTGGAGCAGGTGATGGCGCCGGGGAAGAGCGTGCCGGTCTTCCTCAAACTCTCATTTCTCCGTCATGCCATGGCTTGACCATGGCATCCATCCCCTGACCTGCCAGGTCGGAAAAGTGTAAGTGAGTACAATGAGTTAAGATTACGTGGTGCCGTTTGGAAAGGGCTCGGTATGGATGCCATGATCAAGTCATGGCATGACGAAGGAGGAGGGTGGGGATAGGCTGCGGCGCGAGTCTCTTGATCGCTGTTCTCCTATCCAGTATGTTTGTTACATGTAACGGATTGGAGCGTAGGCCATGGGTGCATCCGTCAAGGCGCGTGTTGCCAAGCACCGGGAGGCGTTGCGCGCTGCCGGGTTGCGGCCAGTGCAGGTCTGGGTGCCGGACACCAGCAGGCCCGGTTTTGCCGGGGAGATCCGGCGGCAGTGTCTTGCCTTGCGGGATGATCCGGCTGAAGCGGAAATCCTCGACTGGATCGAAGAAGCAACAGAGACGCAGGGCTGGGAATGAAGCGCGGGGATATCGTTCTCGTTGCGCTGCAGGGCGATTATGGCAAGCCTCGCCCCGCTGTGGTCGTTCAGTCTGATTTCTTTGAGGCGCTGCCATCTGTCACCGTGCTGCCGGTGACGAGCGATCTGCGTGATTTGCCGATCTTCCGCCTCTCTGTCGAGCCATCAGAAACAAACGGTCTGCGCAAACGGTCAGAGATCATGGTGGACAAAATCCACACTGTGCGCAGCGACCGGATAGGTCAGGTCATCGGAAGGCTGGATGAGGCTACCATGATTGCAGTGACCCGCTCGCTGGCATTGTTTCTGGGCATCGCCTGAGGTTACGGATCGGGGCTGACGTTGAGGGGCGCGGATCGCGCGTTGGTCCCTTAGCCTCTCGCTCTCCGTCATGCCATGGCTTGACCATGGCATCCATTCCCTGACTTGCCAGATCTGGGAAAGTGCAAGTAAGTACAATGAGTTAAGTTTGCACCGTGCCATCTGGAGCGGTCACGGTGTGGATGCCATGGTCGAGCCATGGCATGACGAAGGAGGAAAGGTTCCTCCTTCATCACCCCTCATGCCGGCGGCGGATGGTGGCCGGGCGGCCGGGGAGGGTGAGGCGGGCGTTGTTGCGGGGGCGCTCGGCCACGACCTTGCCTTTGGAGACAACCGCCAGCCGGTCAGGCCGCAGGCGCAGGGCTTCCACCGGGTTGCCGGCATCCAGCACGACCAGCGACGCCTTGCAGCCGGGCGCAAGGCCGTAGCCGTCCAGATTGAGGATCTTGGCGTTGTCTTCCGTGACCATGCGGAAGCAGCGGGCCATCTCTGCCGGATGGGTCATCTGCGCCACATGCAGGCCCATGAAGGCCACGTCCAGCATGTCGGCCGTGCCAAGCGAGTACCACGGATCAAGCACGCAATCCTGGCCCCAGCCCACGGTAATGCCGTGGGCCTGCATCTCCTTCACACGCGTCAGGCCGCGACGCTTGGGGTAGGTGTCGTGGCGGCCCTGCAGGGTGATGTTGATCAGCGGATTGGGAATGGCCGCCATGCCACTTTCCGCGATCAGCGGCAGCAGCTTGGAGACGTAGTAATTGTCCATGGAATGCATGGAGGTGAGGTGGCTTCCGGCCGCCCGCCCGCCAAGGCCATGGCGCGTCACTTCGGCGGCCAGCGTTTCCACATGGCGGCTCATCGGATCGTCGGTCTCGTCGCAGTGCAGGTCCAGCATCAGCCCGCGCTCGGCGGCGATGCGGGCGAGATCCTTCACCGATGCCATCCCGTCTTCCATGGTGCGCTCGAAATGCGGGATGCCGCCGACTACATCGACGCCCATGTCCAGCGCGTGCAGCACATTCTCGCGGCCCGTCTTCGTGCGGTAGAGCCCGTCCTGCGGGAAGGCAACGAGCTGCAGGTCGAGATAAGGCGAGACGATGCGTTTGACCTCCAGCATGGCTTCCACGCCGCGCAGGTGGTCCGGTGTCGTGTCCACATGGGTGCGGATGGCAAGAAGGCCCATGGAAACGGCCCAGTCGCAATAGGTGAGGGCGCGGGAGACCATGTCCTCGACGCTGGCAATTTCGCGCAATTCGCCCCACAGCGAGATGCCCTCCAGCAGCGTGCCGGAAGCATTCACCCGGGGCAGGCCGTAGGACAGCGTTGCATCCATGTGGAAATGCGGATCGACGAAGGGCGGGGAGACGAGATCGCCCGTGGCGTCGATCACGCGGGCCGCATTTGCAAAAGCTGCGTCATCGAGATGGCCCACTTCGGCGATGCGCTCGCCCGTGATGGCGATGTCGGCAATGGTGCCATCGGGCAGGGTGCCGCCCTTGATGATGAGGTCGAACATCAGCGTTCCCCCTTGTTGAAGGGCTGCATCAGCGCGGCTGGCACTTCGGCCCGCCGGGACATGAGGATGAGCGCCAGAATGGAGAGGATGAAGGGCAGCATCAGGAACACCTGATAGGGCACGATGGCACCAAAGCCCGTTTGTTGCAGGCGAACCTGCAGCGCATCGAAGGCGGCAAAGAGGATGGCGCCCAGCACCGCCTTGCCCGGCTTCCAGGCGCCGAAGACGACGAGGGCGATGCAGATCCAGCCGCGCCCGTTGATCATTTCGAAGAAGAAAGACGAGAAGGCCGAGAGCGTCAGGAACGAGCCGCCGACTGCCATCAGGCCCGAGCCGAAGATGACTGCGCCCATGCGCAGCGCCGTGACCGAAAGCCCTTGAGCCTCCACCGCTGCCGGGTTCTCGCCCGCAGCGCGCACGGCAAGGCCGAGCGGCGTGCGGTAGAGCACGAGTGCGATGATCAGCGCCGTCAGGAAGGCGGCATAGGTGAGGGCGGTCTGGCTGAACAGCGCCTCGCCCACCAGCGGCAGGCTGGAGAGGCCCGGAATGGGCAGCGGCTGGAAAGGGGTAATCTTTGGCGGGCTTGTGACTTCCGGCAGCAGCAGGCGGTAGGCGAAATAGCTGGAGGAGGTGGCCAGCATGGTGACGCCAAGGCCCACCACATGCTGTGACAGGCCGAAGGGCACGGTCAGCACCGCATGGATGAAGCCGAAGGCCATGCCGGCCAGCATGGCCGCCGCAACGCCCCACCACAGCGGCGCGCCCATGTAGACGGCCACCCAGCCGGTGAAGGCGCCGATGACCATGATGCCCTCGATGCCGAGGTTGAGGACACCCGCCCGCTCGCAGATGAGTTCGCCCATGGTGGCGAAGATCAGCGGCGAAGCGATGCGGATGGCCGCAGCCCAGAGGCTGGCGGAGAGCAGGATGTCCAGAAGCTCGTTCATCCGCGCCTCACCCGGTAGCGTGTCAGAAGAATGGCCAGCACCATGAAGAGCAGCGCGATGGCCAGCAGCATGTCGGCGATGTAGGACGGCACGCTGGCGGCACGGCTCATGCTGTTGGCGCCAACGAATATGCCCGCCACGAAGATGGCCGAGGGCACGACGGCAAGCGGGTGCAGCAGGGCCAGCATGGCAACGACGATGCCCGTGTAGCCAAAGTTGGCCGACAGATCGAGGCTGAGGTGGCCCTTGAGGCCGGAGACCTCGCTGAAACCGGCCATGGCGGCGAGCCCGCCGGAGAGCAGGGCCGTCTTCACCAGCACCATATTGACCGGAATGCCGGCAAAGCGTGCGGCCTTCTGGTTGAGGCCGGTGGCGCGGATCTCGTAGCCAAGGGTGGTGCGGGTCTGGATGATCCAGACCGCAACGGCGGACATCAGCGCCAGCGCAAAGCCCCAGTGCAGGCGCAGGCCCTCCATGATGCGCGGCAGGCGGGCATCCTTGGCCAGCGCCGCCGACTTCGGCCAGCCCATGCCGGCCGGGTCCTTCATCGGGCCTTCCAGCAGGTAGGAGACGAAGAGCAGCATGATGAAGTTGACGAGCAGGGTCGTCACGACTTCATCGACGCCGAAGCGGGTTTTCAGCAGAACCGGCGGCAGCAGCATGGCGGCACCTGCCAGCATCGCAGCACCGGCCATGAGCGCCAGCAGCGGCAGTTGCGGCAGGCCGGTGACATGGGCGCCGATCAGCGCCGCAACGATGGCACCGGCATAAAGCTGGGCTTCGGCACCGATGTTCCACAGCCGCGCCCGGAAGGCGACGGCAACGGCAAGGCCGGTGAAGATCAGCGGCGTTGCCCGGTTGAGGGTTTCCAGCAGAGCGAACTTGCTGCCTGCGGCGCCCTTGACGATGAGCCCCAGCGTCTGGAACGGGTCTGCCCCGGCAATCAGCGCCAGCAGCGATCCCGCCACCACGGTGAGCCCCAGCGCAAGGGCCGGAAGCCCTGCACGGCGCAAGAGGCTGGGGTTGGCGACCGGCTCAAGCCGCATGATCAAATCCTTGTCCGGTCATCCAGAGACCAAGCTGTTCCGTGGTGAGGCTGCCGCGGGCAAAGCCCGGCGAAAGGCGGCCCTCGTAGACCACGTGAATGACATCCGAAAGCCGCTGCACCTCATCCAGATCTTCCGAGATCAGCAGCACGGCTGCCCCTGCATCGCGGGCGGCGATCAGGCGCGAATGCACGAAGGTGATGGCGCCGATATCGAGCCCGCGCACCGGCTGGTTGGCGAGGATCACATGCGGGCCCGGCTCCAGCACGCGGCCGAGGATCAGCTTCTGCATGTTGCCGCCGGACAGCAGGCGGATGCGGGTGTCCGGCCCCGGGCAGCGGATGTCATAGGTGTCGATGATGTGCTGTGTGAAATATTCCGCCGCCGCCCGGTTCATCCATCCGGCGCGGGAGAAGGGGCGCTGATGGTAGGTTTCCAGAATGGCGTTCTCGGTCAGGCTGAAATCGGCGATGGTGCCGGTCTTATGCCGGTCTTCCGGAATGCGGGCGATCCCGGCGCGCACGGCCGCTTCCGGCGTCCAGCGCAGCGGTACGGTGCCTTCCACGTGAATATGGCCCTGATCCGGGCTGGCGAGCCCGGCGACGAGATCAGAGAGCGCGGCCTGGCCATTGCCGGATACCCCGGCCAGCCCGGTGATCTGGCTGGCCTTCAGCTCCAGCGTCACCCGCTTGAGGCCCGGCGCGCCTTCCCGGTCCGGCGTTGAGACATTGCGCAGGGCAAAGATGGTGCGGCCCGGCTTGGCGGTGGAGGGAGCGAGTTCCGGCACATCGCCGCCGACCATCAGCGCGGCAAGCTCGCGGGCGGAGGTTGCGGCGGTGCCGCGTTCGGCCACCACCTTGCCATGGCGCAGCACCACGCAGCGGTCTGCCACGGCCATCACCTCATGCAGCTTGTGGCTGATGAAGACGATGGACAGGCCGATCGCCACGGCGCGCTTCAGCGTCGCAAACAGGGCATCGGTTTCCTGCGGCGTCAGGACGGCGGTGGGCTCATCGAGAATGAGAATGCGGGCATTGCGGTAGAGCGCCTTCAGGATCTCCACCCGCTGCTTTTCACCCACCGACAGGCTTGAGACGCGGGCATCCGGATCGACCTTGAGGCCGAAGTCCTCGGAAAGGGCGCGGATGCGCTGGCGGGCGGCACCAAGGCCGAGCGACAGGCGGAACAAAGGCGCCGTGCCCAGCACGATGTTTTCCGCCACGCTCAGGTGTTCGGCCAGCGTGAAGTGCTGATGCACCATGCCGACGCCAGCGGCGAGCGCGGCGCGCGGGCGGCCCGGCGGCAGTTCCCTGCCGAAGACTTCAACCGTGCCCTCATCGGCGGTGTAATGGCCGAAGAGGATGTTCATCAGCGTGGTCTTGCCAGCACCGTTTTCCCCGAGCAGGGCGACAATCTCGCCCCGGTTCAGGGTCAGGCTGATGCTGTCATTGGCGGTGAGGGCCCCAAAGCGCTTGGTGATGCCGTTGAGGCGCAGGACGGTCTCCTGCGCCTCCTTGTCAGAGATACTCACGAGGATTTGGGCTCGTCGTCATTGATGGTGACGGCGAAGCTGCCGTCCTTGATCGCAGCTTCCCGGACCTTGACCAGATCCATGGCGGCGGCAGGAACCTTGCCCTCGAAGGTGCCGAGCGGGGCGAGCGAGCAGCCGCCTTCCTTCATGAAGGAATAGACGCCGTAGTCCTCCGCCTTGAAGCTGCCTGCGGCAACGGCCTCGATGGCCTTGTTCAGCGTCGGCTCGAAGTGCCACAGGGCCGAGGCCACCACGGTTTCCGGATAATCGGACTGGGTATCGATGACGTTGCCGATAGCCAGCACGCCGCGCTCCTTGGCCGCATCCGACACGCCGAAACGCTCCGCATAGAGAAGGTCGGCGCCGCCGTCGATCATGGCGAAGGCGGTTTCCTTGGCCTTCGGCGGATCGAACCAGGAGCCGATGAAGCTGACCTGGAAGGTGGCATCCGGGCGGGTTTCCTTGACGCCGGCCATGAAGGCATTCATCAGGCGGTTCACTTCCGGAATGGGGAAGCCGCCGACCATGCCGATCTTGCCGGACTTGGTCATGGCACCGGCGATGATGCCGGAAAGGTAAGACGCGTCCTGGATGTAGTTGTCGAAGACGGAGAGGTTGGCAAGGCTCTCTTCCGGCTTGAAGGACGAGCCCATCAGGAACGCGGTTTCCGGATAGTCGGCCGCCACTTCACGGGCTTCCTGCTCCACGCCGAAGATCTCGCCGACGATCAGCTGCGCGCCACCCTCGGCATATTCGCGCATGACGCGCGGATAGTCGGTGTTGCTGGTGTTCTCCGAGAATGTGTACTCGATGAGACCTGCCTTCTTCGCCGCTTCCGCAGCGATATGAATGCGGCTCACCCACTGCTGCTCGACGGGAACCGTGTAGATCCCGGCAACCTTGAGAGGTGTTTGCGCAAATGCAATCCGGGGCAGCAATGCGCTGCCTGCAAAGGCTGCGCCTGCGCCAAGAAGAAGGCCGCGGCGGCTGACGTCAAAACTGGATCTGCTCTTCATCTGGAGTTCCTTCTGTCGCTGTCCCTGCTTTTTGACCGGATGGTAAGGCGTTCAAAACTGTACCTGCAAGATGAATATCGAGGCATGCCGTTTTGTACGTCACTTTCTTTTTGTCCTGCCGTTTTTCGTGAGCCGGATCATTATGCCAGCTTCGTAAGCGCCCTGCTGAAATTGCAGGCTATTGCCGTGCTTATGCCCTGCATAATCGGCCTCGCCGACAAAACTCAAGGCCCCGGAGGAATCCAGTTGGGGTTAGCAGGGCTGCGATCCGGTCTTTGCGAAAGAGCCCCCCGCGAACAGTGGTGCTGGCAGCTTATGCCCAGTCTTCGGATGCTGACGTACCACGGCTCGAAATTGCCCGGACGCCGCCGCGGGAGCGGATGACCACTATGCGATGTTTACCATCCTGAGAATCAGGCCGGCCGCTGCGCAGCCGGCGAGAACCGTCACCGGGCCGAGCCTGAAGTGGAACACCGCTACAAGTGCGGCCAGCACCAGCGCCGCGGCAGGCAGGTTCAGTGTGGACCAGACGGGCACATCGATATTGAGACCGAAGGATGTGATTACCCGGACCTTGTCGAAAACAACATGCAGACCGAACCAGACAGCAAGATTCAAGATCACACCCACGACGGCGGCCGTGATTGCGGTCAGGGCCGCTGTCAGCACCTTGTTGCCGCGCAAGCGTTCGATGAAGGGGGCACCGAGGAAGATCCAGAGGAAGCAGGGCGTGAACGTCACCCAGGTTGTCAGGAGGCCACCCAGCGTTCCCGCCATCAGCGGCGGCAAACCGCTTATATCGCGGAAAGCTCCCATGAAACCCACGAACTGCGTGACCATGATCAGCGGGCCTGGCGTGGTCTCTGCCATGCCGAGCCCGTCCAGCATCTCACCGGGGGCGAGCCAGCCGTAGTTCTGCACTGCCTCCTGCGCGACATAGGCAAGGACCGCATAAGCGCCGCCGAAGGTCACCACGGCCATGACGCTGAAGAAACCCGCGATCTGTGAGAATACATTGGCTGGACCGAACACGGCGAACAGCAGGGCGACTGGCACCAGCCAGAGCGCGAGGAACACTGCCGAGATGCGAAACGCCCAGCCTCGGTTGATCTGCGTGTGATCGGGTGACTCTTCGCCAAGCAGAGTTTCGGCGTCTGGAACCTGCACCTTGCCCACCTTCCCGTGTCCGCCTCCGTCCCGGAACGCGGGAATCCCCGCACGGGCCCCAAAGAACCCGGTGAGACCAGAGATCAGGATGATCAACGGGAATGGCACGGCGAAACCGAAGATGGCCAGGAAGGAGGCCGCGGCAATGGCGGCCATTGCGCCGTTCTTCAGGGCGCGCGAGCCGATGCGGATGACCGCCTGCACTACGATGGCCAGTACTGCGGCCTTGAGCCCGAAGAACAGCGCCTCGACTGGTCCGGCATTGCCATAAAGAGCATAGATCCAGCTGAGTGTCATGATCGCCACCACGCCGGGCAGAACGAACAGGACACCTGCGATGATGCCGCCCAGCGTGCGGTGCATGAGCCAGCCGATATAGACGGCCAGCTGCATAGCCTCGGGGCCGGGCAGCAGCATGCAGTAGTTGAGCGCATGGAGGAACCGCTTCTCGCCCAGCCAGCGCTGCTCTTCGACGAGGATCTGGTGCATGAGCGCAATCTGTCCGGCGGGACCGCCGAAGCTCAAGAGGCCGATGCGGGCCCAGATGAGGGTGGCCGCAGCCAGTGTGGGATATGTGTGGTTCTGCATCATTCGGCCTTCGGCTTGTTCGTGGGCCAGTTGTGGGTCTCGCCGGTTGCGTCCCGCGCCCAGCGATAGAATGCGTCGTAAAGGAGCATTCCGGCTTCCAGTTGCTCCAGATCGTCGGAATACATCCGCGACAGGCCGAGCGAGGCCGCCAGCAGGCCAGCGGCTTCAGGAGCGAGGTCGAGGCGGGCGGTATCCGCGCCGCGCACAATGGTGGCCAGGTGGTCGAGGGCGGGAATGCTCAGGCCGAACTCGGCCAGAATCACGTCAAAGGTGCAAAGGTCTCCCCTGTGGCTCCAGAACACACCTTCGATGTCGAAGGGGGCGGCGTTGTAGTGCTCGGCTACGCCCTGCACCTCGGCGGGGGCCACGAACAGGATGATCGCATGGGGATCGAGAAAACGCCGGATCAGCCAGGGACACGCGATGCGGTCAATCTTGGGGCGCGAGCGCGTGACCCAGACGGTGCGGCCCTGTGCATCACGTGCGGGCAGCTTCGCCGGGTCGACGAGCGGCAGCCCGGCAGAACGCCAAGCATCGAACCCGCCCTCAAGATATTCCGAGGAGCATTTTTCAGCGCGCAGCCATGCTGCCGTCCCCTGGCTGCGCCAGTGACCGGCCTGACATATGGCGACGGATGGCTGCCCGCCGAGCTGCGGCGCGAGTGCAGCCAGTGCCTGATCGTTGATCCGGGTGGCACCGGGGAGCAGCCGTGGATCGGCAGCGAAATCCTCCTCGGACCGAACATCGAGCAAGAGCGGTGCTCGAGGTGTTCCGATGAGGCGGGGGAGTTTGTCAAACGAAATGGCATTGGGCGCAGGCATGTGCGTTCCTCCGTCGCCGGGGTTGTACTGGAACGCGATCTTCAGCTGGCGCCTCGTGGGGAGCTCGCAATCCCCATGGTTTTAGATACGAAGGACCGGGCCGCCACGTCAAGAACCCGATATGCGCCGACACCTGCATCCGCTGCTCCGGTCCATCCATGATCGCGTTTTGGCTCGTTGGCTCGGGCGCGAATCTGTGGAAACGGCCCAGATCCATTTCCCAGCGGCCCCCCGCTCTTTTCGAAGCCCGCTGGCATAAGACGCATGAGTCCACCACCGGCAGGGGCTTTTCCGCCTCGAAAAACGGGCATGGCGCTGTGCCAAAAAAAACCTCTTGAACCTCTAGCCGCTAGAGGTGCTAGCCCATGGGGCATGACCTGAAATGCCCGTTCGTTGGGCAAGGAGATGACCATGAGCAAGCATGAGGCGGCTTCTATCCTTGAGTGGACCGTGACGGGCATGGACTGCGGGTCCTGCGCGGGGAAGATCAAGGGCGCCGTGGAGCGTCTGCCGGGGGTGAGCGCCGTCGAAGTGGCGCTGATGAGCGAGCGGCTGCGCCTGCACCTGGATGAAAGCCAGACCGGGCGGCAGACTGTGGAGAAGGCCGTCAGTGCCCTTGGCTTCGGCATCAGCCCCCGCGCCGGACAGGAGCAAGGCCAATCCGGCAAGACCGCTGCCTGCTGCGGGCATGAGCATCACAGCCATGACCATGATGATGAGCATGAGCATCACCACGATCATGCCCATGGGGGCGTGCACAGCCACAGTCACAGTCACGGTCACGAAGACGAGAAGCCGCTGGCCGATGGCAGCCGCCGCGCGTGGCATCAGACGGGTAAGGGGCGGCTGGTCATTCTGACCGGCGCGCTGCTGGCTCTCGCCTGGGCCGCGCATTTCGTGTTGCCGCCGCAGGTCGGGGCCTGGGTCTTCACCGTGGCCTGCGTCATCGGCGTTGCGCCCGTCGCCCGGCGTGCCTTTGCCGCCCTGGCTGCCGGAATGCCCTTCACCATCGAGATGCTGATGACCATTGCCGCCGCCGGTGCGCTGGCGATCGGGGCGGCGGAAGAGGCGGCGCTGGTGGTGTTTCTCTTTGCCGTGGGCGAGGTGCTGGAGGGCGTTGCCGCCAACCGGGCGCGCGATGGCATCCGGGCTCTGGCGCGGCTGGTGCCGAAAACCGCGCTTCTGGAAACGGACAGCGGAACGCGGCAGGTGGCGGCGGAAAGCCTTGCGCCGGGGCAGATGGTGCTGGTGCGGCCGGGAGATCGCATTCCCGCCGATGGCGTCATCCGCTCCGGCATTTCCGGCATCGATGAAAGCCCGGTCACGGGGGAAAGCGTGCCGGTGACCAAGGGCGAGGGGGCGGATGTCTTCGCGGGCTCCATCAACACCGAAGCCGCCCTCAGCGTTGAAGTGACCCGGGCGGCGGCGGACAACACTATTGCCCGAATCATCAAGCTGGTGGAGGAGGCGGAAAGCGCCCGCGCCCCGACCGAGCGTTTCATCGACCGGTTCAGCCGCTACTACATGCCTTTCATCGTGCTGCTGGCCGCCACAGTCGCCGTTGTGCCGCCGCTCGGGTTTGGCGGGGAGTGGAACACCTGGATCTACCGGGCCCTGTCGCTGCTCCTGATCGGCTGCCCCTGCGCGCTGGTCATTTCGGTGCCGGCCTCCATTGCCTCGTCCCTGTCTGCAGGCGCACGCCGTGGCCTCCTCATGAAGGGCGGTGCGGTGATCGAAGCCATCGCGCAGGTGAAGACGGTCACCTTCGACAAGACCGGCACGCTGACGGCTGGCCGCCCGCAGGTTGTGGACGTGGTTCCCTTTGGCGGGTTTGACGTGCTGGAGGTGATCTCTGCCGCAGCCTCCGTCGAGGCCGGGTCGTCGCATCCTCTGGCGAAAGCCATCCTCACCCGCGCGCAGGAGACCGGTGCGGCCGTTCTCCCTTCATCCGGGGCGCGGGCCATGGCCGGGCGCGGTGTCGAGGCACTGGTCGCAGGAGAGTTGCTGCAGGTGATCTCTCCGCGCCATGCCAGCGAAACCGGCCTGCTGCCGGAAAGTGCTGCGGCGCAGGCGGAACGTCTGGAAGGCGAAGGCAAGACGGTGGTCTGCGTCATCCGGGCCGGACATCTCGCCGGACTTGTGGCGCTGCGCGATGAACCGCGGGAGGACGCCCGCGAGGCGATCACCCAGCTGGAACGGCTGGGGGTTGGTGCCATCATGCTGACGGGGGACAATGCCCGCACGGCGGCCGCGATTGCCACCGGTCTCGGCCTCACGCAGCGTGCGGAGCTGATGCCGGAGGACAAGGTGCGTGAAGTGCGTGCGCTGGCGGCCTCCGGCGGCGTGATGATGGTGGGCGACGGCATCAATGATGCGCCCGCCCTTGCGCAGGCGTCGGTTGGCGTGGCCATGGGCTCGGGCACGGATGTGGCGCTGGAGACGGCCCATGCTGCGGTCCTGCGCGACAGGGTGACCGATGTGCCCGCCCTCATCCGCCTTGCCCGCAAGGCGATGGGCAACATTCACCAGAACATCACCATCGCGCTGGGCCTGAAGGCGGTGTTTCTCGTCACCAGCATTCTCGGCATCACCGGCCTGTGGCTGGCGATCATGGCGGATACGGGAGCAACAGTGCTGGTGACGCTCAATGCGCTGAGGCTGCTGGCCTATGATCCGGCGAAGGAGGTTTGATCAAGGCTGCTGAAGCACAACCGGCAGGCCTGTGCCTGCCGGCCGTGAGACGGAAAATCCGGTCATCCTGCAAGGCTGCGCCATTCCGGGGAAACATGCCTTGCTGCTGGTATCACTTCCACTGCTGGGCGGTTGTTGCCTGGCAACCGTAAGGCGGCAGCTGGTTGCCGAAATTCACTTTCAGCTGGTTGCAGCCCCACTGGTTGACCGGAGCGGGCATGTAGCTGTTCAGCGTGATTCCGATTTCGTCATAGGGGCTGTCCGTATTGGTGACATACTGATGCCAGCGGAAGCCAAGGTATCCGCCGATGACGGCAAGGCCAATGGTTAGAGTGAGCAAAAATTTGACAAGTTTCACGAATTGATTTCCTCAAGATTTATCCTAATGGGCGGCGGACCCTAAATTTCTGTGCGTGATTCTTCAAGCGCACGGATAAGCTTCCTCGTCCGAGGAATGATCTGAGAGAGAGCTTATGCCAAATCCTGATGACTCTGACGCGTCGGGATCTGGTCAAGCCCGTCCGGCGTTTGAGCCTTTTCAAGGCGTGATGCGTCAGCTTCGCAAGACTTGGTATTGTGAGTCCGGGTGCCGCCGGTCTGTAAATTCTGGCCTTCAGGACACTGCAGCAAGGGATAATGCTGCCCGCCAGCAGCTGCAGGCATTGCTTGCAAGGCAGGGGCAAGCCCGGTTAGGTAGGCGGGTGTTGTGTGAAGGTGGCGGCTGCGCCGCTTTCCGGTCATCGGGATGAGATTCATGAATTTAAAGCTGGCATCCACCCTCGCTGGTGCTGCAATGATTTTTTCCGCCGGTCTGGCCACCGCCCAGACAGCAGGCGGCCTGCCGTCGGGCGCTTCCTCCGTCAAGGAGACCTTCGACGACTGGACTGTGACCTGCCTGTCAGGTGAAGGCGGCAAGCGCTGCGCCATCTCGCAGCAGCAGCAGGATCAGCAGACCCGCCAGATGGTGCTGCTGGCCGAGTTCGCTCCGGCCGCTGATGGCACCGTCAACGGCACGCTGGTTCTGCCTTTCGGCCTCAACCTTGATGGCGGCGTCAAGCTGACCGTCGATGACCAGGAAAAGGGCACCGACGCCCGTTTCCAGACCTGCATGCCGGTCGGCTGCGTGGTGCCGCTGACCCTCAACAAGGATACGGTTGCCGCCATCCGCAAGGGCAACATCCTGAAGCTGGGCGTTCAGGCCGTTGCCGGCAATCCGCTGAACCTGCAGGTCTCCCTCAAGGGCTTCTCCGCCGCGCTGGACCGTTCGGCCGCGCTGCTGAAATAAGGTTTTCTTCAATGAGAAAGCCGGGCTGCGGTGCTCCGCAGCCCGGCTTTTTGTCTTGTGTGTTGGTATCAGGATGCGGCCAGTTTCTGCCTTGCCTTGATCTGCAGGAACACCACCGGCAGCAGCAGGACGATGCCCGCGGCCATCGTCTCAAGGCCCGGCGAGATGAACAGCAGCGAGACGATACCCGTCCACCAGCGCTCCAGCTTGCGCATCGGGGCGATGAAATAGCCGGAGAAGGCCACGCCGAGGCAGGCAATGCCGAGGGCGGCGCCCGTCAGCGTGATGGCAAAGGCGGACCAGGTGAAGTCCGCATTCACCAGCAGCAGCGACGGCGAATAGACAAAGACAAACGGCACCAGCGCCTTGGCGATGCCAAGGCGGAAGGCGGTGTTGCCCGTCTGGAACGGGTTGGACCCGGCAATGCCCGCCGCCGCATAGGCCGCAAGCGCCACCGGTGGCGTGATGTCGGCCAGAACCCCGTAGTAGAACACGAAGAAATGGGCGACCAGCGGTTCCACCTGCTGCACGGCAAGGGCAGGGGCGGCGACAGCGACCAGAATGATGTAGGTGGCGGTGGTCGGGATGCCGGCGCCCATGATGATGCAGGCAATGGCGATCAGGATCAGCGAGACAAACAGGGTCCACTGGCCTGCGGTGAACAGCGACAGCGGCCACAGGGAGCCCAGGGTTGCCCCGATGTCGCCAGCGGTCTGGACGATGACATAGCCGATGCGGAAGCCGACGCCTGTCAGCGTCACCACACCCACGACGATGCCGACGGTGGCTGCCGCAGCGCCGACCGCGAGCGTGTTGCGGGCACCGGCCGCCAGCGCATTATAGAGATCCTTCAGGTTCAGCCGGTCGGTGGGGTTGAGCACGCCGACGACGACACAGGCGATGATGCCATAGACGGCGGCATAATCGGGCGTGCGGCCGGAGAGGATCAGATAGACCAGAATGACCAGCGGGATGACCGACAGCCAGTGCTGCTTCAGCACGATGCCGAGCTTCGGCAGTTCGTCCCTGGTGAGGCCGCGCAGGCCGAGGCGCTTGGCTTCCAGATGCACCATGATGAGAATGCCGAAATAATGCAGCAATGCCGGGAACAGGGCTGCGGCCAGCACATCGCGCAGGGGGATCTGCAGATATTCCACCATGATGAAGGCGGCAGCACCCAGAATGGGCGGGGTGATCTGCCCGCCGGTGGAGGCGGTGGCTTCCACGGCGGCGGCAAAACGGGCCGGATAGCCGACACGTTTCATGGCCGGGATCGTCAGGGCGCCGGTGGTCACCGTGTTGGCGATGGATGAGCCGGAAATGGTGCCCATAAAGGCGGAGGAGAAGATGGCGACCTTTGCCGGGCCGCCGGAATAGCGCCCGGCCAGCACCATGGCCACGTCGATGAAGAGCTGGCCGAGGCCGATGCGGGTGGCTAGCACGCCGAAGACGATGAACAGGAACACGTATTTCGCCATCACGCCGATGGCGATGCCGTAAATGCCCTGATTGGTCATGTAGAGGTGGTTGATGAGGCCCAGCCAGGAGGTGCCGCCATGTTTGAGCGCACCGGGCATCCAGGGGCCGAACAGGGCAAAGCCCATGAACAGCAGTGCGATGATGGGCAGCGTCGGGCCGACAGAGCGGCGTGTCGCCTCCAGCGTCAGCAGCACCAGCGCCGAGCCGAAGAAGACGTCCTGCGTGGACGGATTGCCGACGCGCATGGCCAGCGTCTGGGCCGATTGCAGCGGCAGGTACATGGCGGCGGCCACGCCCAGGAGCGCCAGAGCGATATCGAGGATCGCCACGCCCTCGATCCGGTACCATGCCTTTTGCGGCAGCTGGTCGTTCATGCTGCGCCGCCAGGAGAACATCAGGAAGACGAGCGACAGGACGAAGGAGATATGGATTGCCCGGTGCATCAGTTCCGGGATCAGGGCAAAGCCGGCAGCATAGAAATGATATACCGACATGGCCACGAGGATGGCAGTGATCAGATGGCCGATGCGTGGCCCGGTCGGGCGGAAGGCCGTTTCGGGATCGTATTTGCGCTCGATCTCGGCCAGTTGTTCGGCCGTCAGCGCGGGAGCCGGGGACGTGGTCATCGTGTGTCCTGTAACACCAGCGCGCAATGGGCGTGACACGTTCCGATCTGCCCAAGCCCTTGCGGCAAATGAAGAATATCAAGGTGACGTGGTAAGGGCTGAACCCCAGCGACAATAGCAATCGGCCCGGAAACGGGTGTTCCGGGCCGTGCTGTGCCGGGTCAGGCTTACTTCAGGAGGCCGGCTTCGCGGTAGAACTTCTCGGCGCCCGGATGCAGCGGGATGCCGATGCCGTCGAGAGCGGATTCCTTGGTGATCGACTTGCCCTTGGCGTGGCCGGTGTCCAGCAGCTTGCGGGTGTTGTCGTTCCACAGCGCCTTGGTGATCTCGTAGACCAGGTCTTCGCTTTCGTCCGAGCTGGTGATCCACTGGGCGCCAACGGCCACCGTCGTGGTTGCCGGAACGCCTTCATAGACGCCTTCCGGCACGTCGGAGCTGGCGAAGAAGGCATGTGCGCCGGTCAGGCTTGCAGCCGTTTCGCCATCGATCGGCACGAGCTTGATCTTGGCGGCGGAAGCCAGTTCCACGATGGCGCCGGTCGGGTAGCCGCCGACGAAGAAGAAGGCGTCGATCTGGCCGTTGCGCAGGGCATCGCTGGCAGCATCCGGCTTCAGGGCTTCGGCGGTAACGTCCGCAACGCCAAGGCCGGCCGCTTCGAGGATCAGGTTGGCATCGACATAGGTGCCGGAGCCCGGCTCATCCAGCGAGACGCGCTTGCCCTTGAGGTCGGCGACGGAATTGATGCCGCTGTCAGCCAGAGCCACCAGATGGATATGCTCGGGGAAGAGGGCGGCGATGGCGCGCAGCTTTTCAGCCGGGGGCTGGCCCTGCATGGTGCCGGTGCCGGTGTAGGCCCAGTAGGCAACGTCCGACTGGGCAAAGCCCGAATTGCGCAGGCCCGAGGAAATGGCATTCAGGTTGTCAACCGAACCGCGCGAGGACACGGCCGAAGCAATCAGGCCCGGCACGCCGCAACTGCCGCCTTCCTCGCAGGGACGCGAGCCGGGAGGATTGGAGATGGCATTGGCGATGACGCCGCCCACCGGATAATAGGTGGCGGCCGTGCCGCCCGTGCCGATGGTGAAGAACTTGATATCCTGCGCCGCGGCGGGCGCCATGAGGCTGGCCGTCACTGCGGCGGCGGTAAAGGCGCTCTTGAAATAGGCGAACATGTAGTCCCGTTCCTCTCTGCTGTTCTCAGCTTGTTTTCTTTCCGGTCCCTGTTTCCTGGCTGCTCATGTCAGCGTTCCGTGGGAAAGAAACAGGGCGTGATAGGGGGCTGACGCGGGAGAGCCGGGCGGCTGCCCGGAATCGCATCATGAAAAAAACTTTATCAGGTTTGAACAGAACTGCACCGGCAAATCTGCCGGTGCTCCGTTGTCCGAGAGGGCCCTGCTTGCCTGCCTCAGGCCGCTCTTCCCTTCAGGCGGGCGGCAAGGTTGTGGATATGGCTGGCGCCGATGCCGCAGCAGCCGCCGACGAGGGTGGCGCCGGCGCCGACCCAGTCGCAGGCAAAGCCGGTGTAGCGGTCGCCGGTCAGGTCGGCGCGGGTGCCGTGCAGGGCCTCGTTGGCCGCGCCGTCATCGGTGTTGCTTTCAAAGGCATTGGCATAGACGCCGAGGTCCAGCTTCACGCCCTTTGCGGCGAAGACGGCTGAGGCGGCCTTGATGGCGCTGGCCATGATTTCCGGCTTGGCGCAGTTGAACAGGAGCGCCGCCGCCCCTGACCCTGCTGCCCATTCGGCAGCATCCGTCACTGTTTCCCCGCCGCGCAGCTTCGGGTTGGCGATGGCCGCTTCCATGTCTGCATCTTCCAGCGTGAAGGACACCCAGAAGGGGCGGTTGGTGTCCCCGGTGGCGATGCGCACGGCTTCGCCCTCGGCAATGAGGCTCAGGGTCTCGCCCAGCCACACATCTGCATAAGGACTGAGTTCCTCGACGAGGACGGAGAGATAGTCCTGCACGCGGGCGGGATCGAAATTCTGCGGCTCGTAGGAGCCGAAGATGGGCGGCAGGCCACCGGCGACCATCACGCTGCGCGTGGTTTCCGTGTCTGCTGCTTCCCGGGCAAGGCGGCCGGAGAGGGCGATCAGGGCACGGCCTTCCTTGGCAAACCGCTCTTCGCCGATGTGATAGGGCACCAGCGCATAGCTGTTGGTGGTGATGACATCGGCGCCCGCAGCGATGAACTCCTCATGCACCTGCCGCACGATGTTGGGCGTGTCGATGAGGGCAAGGGCCGACCATTCCGGCTGCTTCAGCTCGGCGCCGAGCCGCACCAGTTCGCGGCTCATGCCGCCGTCGAGGATACGGATGTTGCTGGCCATGAAATGCTCCTTCGCGGGTTCGGAGGCTGCAGGGCTGCGCCGTCAGCGGCGCACGGGCACCTGCGCCTCCACATGCTTGAAAATGCGGGTGAGGATGATGGTCAGGCCCACATAGAAGAGCGTGACCACGATCAGCGGTTCATAGACGAGCAGCGTATCCTGCCGCACCTTGTAGGCGACCGCGTAGAGATCCATCACCGTGACGGTGAAGGCGAGCGGTGTGGCCTTGAGCTGCAGCACGATTTCGCCGGTGATGCTGGGCAGGGCCGTGCGGATGGCGCGCGGCAGCCAGATGCGCCGCAACAGCAGGAAGGGTGTCATGCCGAAGGCGCGCCCGGCTTCCAGCTCGCCCTTGGGCACGCTCAGCAGCGCGCCGCGCAGGATCTCGGCCTGATAGGCGGCATGGTTGAGCGTGAAGCTGACGGCGGCGAAGAAGAAACCTTCGCGCAGGATGGGCCAGAGGAAACTGCTGCGCAGGCCCGGCACCATCGGCAGCAGCGAGCCGACGCCATAATAGAGCAGCCACAGCTGGATCAGCAGAGGTGTGCCCCGGAAGAAGCCGCAATAACCGCGCGCCAGCAGCCGCAGCCACAAGGGGCCGGACACCTGCGCCAGCGCCAGGCCAATGGCGAGGACGAAGCCGATGCTGACGGAAATGCCGAGCAGGGCAACCGTCTGCCAGGCGCCGGACAGAAGCAGCGGGGCGTATTTGCCAAGCCAGGAAAAATCCATCCGCCCCTCCTATGCCCGGCCGTGGGCCGGCTGGCCCCGGCGCGCGCGCCGCTCCAGCAGGTTGAACACACGGGTGGAGACAAGGCTGATGATCAGATAAAGCACCGCCGCCGCCGCGAAGAACAGGAAATATTGCTTGGTGTTGCCCGCCGCGATGCGCGTCGCCAGCGCCAGCTCCTGATAGCCGACAACGGCAATGAGGGCGCTGTCCTTGGTGACGGACATCCACAGATTGGCAAGGCCCGGCATGGCATTGGGGATCATCGCCGGCAGGATGATGCGGCGGAAGCGCAGGGAAGGCCGCATGCCGAAGGCCGCTCCCGCCTCGATCTGGCCGATGGGCACGGCAACAATGGCACCGCGGAACACCTCCGTCATATAGGCGCCCTGCACGATGCCGAGCACGGCGACGGCTGCCACAAAGCCGTTCACCTCGATGGTGGGCAAGCCGATGGCGGTGAGCAGCCGGTTCAGGCCGTCGGTGCCGGCATAATAAAGGCCGATGATCAGGATGAGTTCGGGAATGGCGCGGATGGCGGTGGTGTAGCCATCGAGCAGGGCCGAGGTCACGCGCCCGCCCTTGAGCTTGCCCCAGGCCCCCAGCAGGCCCAGCACCATGCCGGTGAGGTAAGCGCCGAGCGAAATGGCGAGCGTCGACGCAGCCCCGGCCAGCAGCACACCGCCCCAGCCGGGAGGCGAGGGTGCCAGAAGCTCAAGATAGGTCAGGTTCGCCATGCTGCCTCTGGGACAATCCAATAAAGTCTTTGGCCTGCGGCCTTTGCCCCAATGAGGGGTGTTGATTTCGGACCGTCAGCCAGGCTCCAACTCCTCCCCCCTTGAGGGGGAGATGCCCCCGGCAGGGGGCAGAGGGGGGTAACGGACTATCCGCTCATATGAGAGGTGATGCTGTGATGAAGCGCTGCTACCCCCCTCTGTCTGCTGGCGCAGACATCTCCCCCTCAAGGGGGGAGAGGGGCGCTGCGGCCTGTTTGCACGCTCAGCCTCTCAGAAGAGGCCGGAAGAGGCGCTGACGCCTCCTCCTGCCTCGGTGTTCCCTCGTATCACTCGCCGTAAGGATCGAACGTGAAGTACTTGTCCGAGATTTCCTTGTACTTGCCGCTGGCGCGGACGGCGGCGATGGCGGCGTTCAGCTTGGCCTGAAGCTCGGTGTCGTCCTGACGCAGGCCGCCGCCGATGCCGGAGCCCAGCACGGCCGGGTCATCGGCCACGTTGCCCTTGTCCTCGCAGCAGCTTTCGCCGTAGCTGGACTTCAGGAACTCTTCCAGCGGCATGGCATCACCAAACACATAGTCGATGCGCCCGGCGGCGAGGTCCTGGAAGGCCTCATCCAGGGTGGCGTAGGTCTTTTCCGAGGCCTTGTCCTTGAAGTACTTGGCGTAATAGTCGGACTGGATGGTCGAGACCTGAATGCCGATGATCTTACCGGCGACGTCATCCGGGCCTGCTCCCATGATGCCGTCCTTGGCGCCGATCAGCTTGCTGGGCGTGTTGTAGTACTTGTCCGTGAAGGCAATGGTCTTCTTGCGCTCTTCGGTGATGGACATGGAGGACCAGATCACATCGATCTTCTTGGCCTGCAGGCCGGGGATCAGCCCGTCCCAGGCGATGTCGACGATCGAGCACTGCTCCTTCATTTCCTCGCAGACGGCATCCATCAGGTCGATTTCCCAGCCCACCCACTTGCCGGAGGCATCCTTGGTGAAGAAGGGCGGATAGGGCTCGTTCATCACGCCGAAGCGCAGTTCGGCGGAGGCGGAGGCGGAGCTTGCCGCAAGCGCGGCGCCGGTGAGGAGAATGGACAGGAGCTTCTTCATGGAGTTTCCCCGTTTATGCTGGTGATTGGTTTTCAGTGTCTCAATGAGGCGGTGAATTCGCGGCAGCGGACGCTTTCCGGGGCGCCGAACACCTTCTCCGGCGTGCCTTCCTCTTCCACGCGGCCCTGATGCAGGAACATGACGTGGCTGGAGACATCGCGCGCAAAGCTCATCTCATGGGTGACAAGCACCATGGTGCGCCCTTCGGCGGCCAGATCGCGGATGACCTTCAGCACTTCGCCGACCAGCTCCGGATCGAGCGCAGAGGTCGGCTCGTCGAAGAGCATCACCGAAGGCTCCATGCACAGGGCGCGGGCAATGGCGGCGCGCTGCTGCTGGCCGCCCGACAGAAAGGCCGGATAGGCATCGCGCTTGTCATGAAGGCCGACCTTGGCCAGCAGCCCCTCGGCCCGCTCAACGGCCTCGCGCCGGTTCTGGCCCAGCACATGCACCGGCGCTTCGATGACATTTTCCAGAACGGTCATGTGCGCCCACAGATTGAAGTTCTGGAACACCATGGACAGCCCGGTGCGCAGGCGCTCGATCTGGCGCCAGTTGGCCGGATGCAGGCGGCCATGCCGGTCCGGCTTCAGCGCCACTTCCTCGCCATTGACGACAAAGCGGCCCCGGTCGGGCTGTTCCAGAAAATTGAGGCAGCGCAGGAAGGTGCTCTTGCCCGCTCCCGATGAGCCGATGAGGGAGATCACGTCGCCCTTGCGGGCGGTCATCGAAATGCCTTTCAGCACTTCGTTGGGGCCGTAGCTCTTGTGGACGTCCTCCACCTCAAGGGCAAAGGCGGGCTCATGCGTCATGGGCAGCCGTTCCGCGTTGTTTCAACCGCCTGTTAGCCCGGTTTTGCCAGCTTGCCAATTGGCATGCGAATGTTTGGGAAAGATATTTCCTTTGGAAGGCGGCAGGCAGAGCTGCTGTTTTGTGGGGGCGTTGCCAAGAGGGAGAGCCTCCCAACGTCAAAAACAGTTCACCCCGGATCACGCAAGCATGTCCGGGGTGATGGAGGGGCTTCAGGTCAGTCCGTTGCCCGCTTTTACACAATACCCCCGCCAGCGCCTGAGACCGCCGGGCGGATGGATGCGGCGCGGGCGCGGTAGCTGGAGGTGCGGTAGGTGGAGACGGGGTCGATGGCGCCGCCCGATTCCAGACGGGCCATGGCGAGGATGGGCTCCACATCGGTGCGGAAGGCGGTCTTCAGCGTGGTGGTGGCCATCAGCGCGTCGTTGCCGTCCTGGAAGCCGTCGAGCGCCTTGCGGTCCACCAGCAGGGCCTGCGCATAGGCACGCTGCACCTCCATGGCGCTGACCATCAGGCTTTCGATCGGGTCGGTGACATTGTGCGACTGGTCCAGCATGTGCGAGGGGGCAAAGCCCGGCGCCTTGCGGGTTTCCGCGTCCACCAGCTCGTTGAAGACGAGGAACAGCCGGTAGGGATCGACCGAGCCGGTGTCGAGATCGTCGTCGCCATATTTGCTGTCGTTGAAATGGAAGCCGCCCAGCTTGCCGGAGTGGATGAGGCGGGCGACGATCATTTCGATGTTCACGTTGGGCGCATGGTGGCCGAGGTCAACCAGACAGAAGGCCTTGGGGCCCAGCTCCTGCGCGATGAGATAGTTCGTGCCCCAGTCCTGCACCACGGTGGAATAGAAGGCGGGCTCGTACATCTTGTGCTCGGTGAAGAGCCGCCAGTCCTCCGGCAGGGCAGCGTAGATCTGCCGGGCTGCCTCCAGATAGCGCTCGAACTGGCGGGTGAAATGCGCCTGCCCGGGGAAGTTGGAGCCGTCGCCGATCCACACGGTCAGCGCCTTCGAGCCAATGGCGCGGCCAAGCTCGATACATTCGATGTTGTGCTCCACCGCCTGCGCGCGGGTGGCGGCATCCGTGTGGGAGAGGGAGCCGAACTTGTAGGAGTGGGCCTGTCCGGCCTGATCCTGGAAGGTGTTGGAGTTCATGGCGTCAAAGCCGAGGCCGAGGCTGTCCGCCTTGGCCTTCAGCTCTGCCGGATCGGCCTTGTCCCACGGGATATGCAGGGAGACGGAGGGCGTTGCCCGGGTCAGTTGCTGGATGACGCCGCAGTCTTCCAGCTTGTCGAAGATGTGGCGCGGCTCGCCTGCGCCGGGGAAACGGGCAAAGCGGGTGCCGCCGGTGCCGACGCCCCAGGAGGGCACGGCAACGCCATAGGCGGCAACCTTTGCCTTCACCGCGTTGATATCGATGCCCCGGCGGGCGAGCCGCTCGCCAAGGCTGTCATAGTCGCGCGTGAGGTCCGCTTTGCGGGCGGCATTGTCCTTCTCAAGGACATCGGAACCGATCATCAGGGTCATGGATGGCCTCCGTCAGCGGGTGAAGGACTGGACGTTGCCTGCGTCCACGTTGATGATGTTGCCGGTCGACTTGGCCGAAGCCTCGCTGGCGAAGAAATAGGTGGCCTCTGCAATGTCTTCCGGCAGCACGGAGCGCTTCAGCAGCGAGCGCTGGCGGTAATGCTCTTCCAGATCCGCCGTGTCCTTGCCATAGGCCTGTGCGCGTTCCTTCAGCCAGTCGCCCGACCAGATCTTGGAGCCGCGAAGCACAGCATCCGGATTGACCACGTTGACACGGATGCCATCCGGCGCCCCTTCCAGCGCAAGGCAACGGGCGAGGTGGATTTCCGAGGCCTTGGCCGTGCAATAGGCGCTGGCGCCCGGCGAGGCAGCAAGGCCGTTCTTGGAGGCGATGAAGACAATGGAGCCGCCGATCCCTTGCGCCTTCATCACCTTGAAGGCGCTGCGCGAGACAAGGAAATAGCCGGTCGAAAGGATCGACATGTTCTTGTTCCACAGCTCGAGGCTGGTTTCCTCGATGGGGGCCGAGGAAGCGATGCCCGCATTCGACACCAGAATGTCGATGCCGCCAAACTCGGTGCAGGCTTCCGCATAGGCCCGCTCCACCGCGTCCTCGCTGGTCACATCCATGACCACCGTGCGCACCACGTCGCCGGAGTGGCGGGCAGCCAGGCGCTCTGCCGTCTGGGCGAGGGAGTTGGCGTCGATATCGGCCAGCACCACGCAGGCGCCTTCGCTCATCAGCCGCTCCGCCGTTGCCGAGCCGATGCCGCCACCCCCGCCGGTGACAAAGGCGACACGGCCGGCAAGGCTCTTCGGCTTGGGCATGCGCTGGAGCTTGGCTTCCTCAAGCAGCCAGTATTCGATGTCGAAGGCTTCCTGCTCTGGCAGGCCGCAATAGGTGGAAACGCCGGAAGCGCCGCGCATCACGTTGATGGCGTTGACGTAGAACTCGCCCGAGATGCGGGCCGTGGCCTTGTCTTTGGCGAAGGTGATCATGCCGACGCCGGGCACCAGATAGACAACGGCATTGGGATCACGCAGGGCGGGGCTGTCTGCATGCTTGCAGCGCTCGTAATAGGCCGTGTAGTCCTGCCGGTAGGCGGCAACCGCATCCGGCAGGCCCTTGAGCACCGCATCCACATCCGGATTTGCCGGATCAAGGTTTACGACCAGCGGGCGGATCTTGGTGCGCAGGAAGTGATCAGGGCAGCTGGTGCCCAGCGCCGCGAGGGCTTCCATATCCTTAGCGCAGACGAATTCAAGCACGGCATCGCTGTCGTCAAAGTGGCCGGCCATGTGCTGCTGGCCACTGACCATGCCACGGATGGCGGGCATCAGGCGCGCGGCAATGGCGCGGCGCTGATCACGCGGCAGGATGGCGTGCTTCTGGCCGCCGAAAGCGGCCTTGCCCGCCAGCTTGCCCTCGAACCAGGCCATCGCCTTGCTGATGATTTCGATGGTCGTCTCGTAGCAGGTGCGCGCATCATCGGCCCAGGTGAAGAGGCCATGGCTTTCCAGCACGACGCCGCGCGCCTCCGGGTTTTCGAGGCAGAATTTTTCCAGCCACAGGCCCAGTTCATAGCCGGGGCGCTTCCATGGCAGCCAGCCGATGTCCTTGCCGAAGATCTCTTCCGTCAGCGCCTTGCTGTCCTTGGAGGCAGCAATGGCGATGATCGCGTCCGGGTGCATGTGGTCCACGTGCTTTTTCGGCACATAGGCATGCAGCGGCGTGTCGATGGAGGCGGCACGCGGGTTGAGATTGAAGGTGCAGTGGGGCAGCAGGCCCACCATCTCGTCCTCGAAGGCGACGCCGCGATAGATGCCCTTCAGCGCCCGCAGCTTGTCCATGTAGAGCGTGGCAAACCCGTCGAGCTTGATGGTGCCCACGTCACCGCCGGAGCCCTTGACCCACAGCACTTCCGCCATTCCGCCGGTCAGCGGATCCTTTTCCATCACCTTGGCAGAGGTGTTGCCGCCGCCATAGTTGGTGATGCGCTTGTCGGACCCGAGCAGGTTCGAGCGGTAAAGCAGGCGGCCGGATTCGGTCATGGCAGAGGCCTTGGCCTCATCCCACAGGTTTGCGAGCCGGGAACCGGCGGCGGAATCAGTCATGTCTTCCTCCCAAGGACAAGCTGGACCGATGCCAGCTTTTGACCGGAGACTTGCCGTGATACATCTCGTTGTCAATCAGTTTCAATCATGATCGATCAAAAATGACGCTGCATTGCAGCAATATGACGAATCATGATTGACACTGCGCGAATTTGATGGAAGCCTGAGCGGGAAGTCGGGAGGATTGCATGCACGAGAAAGAGCGCCACAGGATCATCTTGTCCGCCGTTCAGGACCGTCCGGTCGTGACTGTTGCGGAACTGGTGGCGCTGACCGATTCCTCGGAAGCGACCATCCGCCGGGATATCGCGGCGCTGCATGTGCAGAAGAAGCTGCGCCGGGTGCGCGGCGGAGCGGAATCTATCACGCCGCCGCAGTTCGTCGGGCTGGCGGGCCGCCCCTTCAGCGTCAACGAGGCGATCAACGCGCAGCAGAAGCGGGCGATTGCCCGGGTGGCGGTGGAGCTTTGCACTGACGGCGATGCGATCATCATCAACGGTGGCACCACCACCTTCCAGATGGTGCATCCGCTGGCCAGCAAGCGCATGCAGATCTTCACCAACTCGTTCCCGATTGCCGAGCACCTGCTCAAGCATTCGAAGAACACGATCATCCTCTCCGGCGGAGTGATCTACCGGGAGCAGAACATCATCCTGAGTCCCTTCGACAATGACGTGACGCGCAATTTCTATGCGCGGCGCATGTTCATGGGGGCGCAAGGTCTGGGCCCGCTGGGGCTGATGGAGGCGGACCCGCTTCTCATCCAGGCGGAGCAGAAACTGATCGGGCAGGCGGATGAACTGGTGGTGCTGGCGGACTCATCCAAATTCCGCAGCCGCTCCAGCCTGATCCTGTGCCCGCTGGACCGCATCACCACGGTGATCACCGACGAGGGCATTCCGGACAGCGCTGCGCAAATGCTGGAGCAGGCCGGGGTGCGGGTGATTGCAGCGCCCGTCGAGGCCGCTCAGGCGAGTGCCGCCGGCGGGGGCTGACGAAACAACGATTTCTGACCGGCGGGAGGAACAGCCGGTGGAATGACTGGGAGGAAGACAATGACATTCATGAAGACGCTTCTGGCGGCAACCGCTGTTGCTGCTCTCGCATTCTCCGCTCCGGCCCATGCCGAAACCAAGCGCATTGCGTTGGTGGTGAAGGCGCTGGGCATCGGCTTCTTCGAGGCGGCCAACAAGGGCGCGCAGGAAGCTGCCAAGGAACTGGGCGATGTGGAGATCATCTACACCGGTCCGACCGGCACCACGGCTGAAGGCCAGATCGAGGTGATCAATGCACTGATCGCCCAGAGGGTGGATGCGATTGCCATCTCGGCCAATGATCAGGACGCGCTGGTTCCGGCCCTGAAGAAGGCAATGGACCGCGGCATCACCGTTATTTCGTGGGACTCGGGCGTGGCACCGGAAGGCCGCCAGCTGCATCTCAACCCCTCGTCCAATCCGCTGATCGGCAACATGATCATCAAGCTGGCGGCAGATCACCTGCCGGAGGGCGGTGATGTGGCCGTTCTGTCGGCCTCTGCCACGGCGACGAACCAGAACATCTGGATCGAGGAGATGAACAAGGTCAAGGACACCTACAAGGGCATCAATGTGGTCGCCACCGTCTATGGCGATGACCTTGCCGACAAGTCCTACCGTGAGGCCCAGGGACTGATGCAGACCTATCCGGATCTGAAGGCGATCATTGCCCCGACCTCCGTCGGCATCGTTGCGGCGGCGCAGGCTGTCACCGATGCGGGCAAGGCCGGTCAAGTCAATGTGACGGGTCTCGGCCTGCCGTCCGAAATGGCCGGTCACATCAAGTCGGGTGCCTCCAAGTCCTTCGCCATCTGGAACCCGATCGACCTCGGCTATGCCGCGACGATGCTGTCCTACAACCTTGCCACCGGCAAGGCCGAAGCCAAGCCGGGCGCAGAAATTCCGATGGGCCGCATGGGCACCTTGACGCTGGATGACAGCAACACGGGGGCCATGGCGGACCCGTTTGTCTATGACAGCTCCAACATCGACGAGTTCAAGGACATTTTCTGAGACCTCCCAGGCCTCGAGATGTGTCCGGCCGTGACATGCCGTCACTGATGCCGTCACTGGCCGGGCACCGTCCGCGATCCCGATGAAACATCACACATGACGCCGGGGTTCCATGCCCCGGCATAACCGGGGCATTGCCATGCTTGCCAACTTCCCGGATCAGCCGGGTGCAGCCTTGCACCCGGCCAGCGCAAAGGACCAGCCGGTCCTGTCGCTGACCGGTATTTCCAAGTCCTTTCCGGGCGTCAAGGCGCTGTCGGGCGTGTCGCTGGATCTCTATCCGGGGCAGGTGACGGCGCTGGTGGGTGAAAATGGCGCGGGCAAGTCCACCATCGTCAAGGTTCTGACCGGCATCTACCAGCCGGATGCAGGCGAGATCCGCGTCGACGGCCAGCCGGTGACCTTTCCCGCAGCGGAAGCAGCCGCAAAGGCCGGGGTGACGGCAATCCATCAGGAAACCGTGCTCTTTGACGAGCTGACAGTGGCAGAGAACATCTTCATCGGCCATGCCCCGCGCAGCCGCTTCGGCTTCATCGACTGGCGCAAGATGCGCTCGCAGGCGCGGCGCCTTTTGGAGCGGATCGGCGCGCAGATTGATCCGGACGTGCAGCTGAAGGACCTCGGCATTGCCAGCCGCCATCTGGTGGCCATTGCCCGTGCCCTGTCGATTGACGCGCGCGTCGTCATCATGGACGAGCCGACGGCGGCACTGTCGCACAAGGAAATCGAGGAAACCTACGAGCTGGTGGACCGGCTGAAGGCCGAAGGAAAGGCCATCCTCTTCATCAGCCACAAGTTCGACGAGATCTTCCGCGTCGCCGACCGCTACACCGTCTTCCGCGACGGGGAGCTTGCCGGCGCCGGGCATATCCGCGATGTGCGCGAGGGCGACCTTGTGCGCATGATGGTGGGCCGCCCGGTGGATCAGGTGTTCCCCAAGCGCATCCCGAAGCTGGGCGGGGAGCTGCTGAAGGTGGTGGGCTACTCTCACCCGACCGAGTTCGAGGACATCAACTTCACCCTGCGCGCCGGTGAAATCCTTGGCTTCTATGGCCTGGTCGGGGCCGGCCGCAGCGAGTTCATGCAGGCGCTGTTCGGTATCACAAAACCCTCCAAGGGCGCGATCCGCATTGACGGCGAGGTGGCGGTGATCCGCTCCCCCAATGCGGCCATCCGGCAGGGCATCGTCTATGTGCCGGAGGACCGGGGCAAGCAGGGGGCGGTGAAGGGCCTGCCGATCTTCCAGAATGTCACCCTGCCGTCGCTGCAGGCCGTTTCCCGCAAGGGCTTTCTCAAGATGACGGAAGAGTTTGCGCTGGCGCGGGACTACACCCGCCGGCTGGACCTGCGGGCGGCTGCGCTCGATCAGGATATCGGCCTTCTCTCGGGCGGCAACCAGCAGAAGGTGATCATCGCCAAATGGCTGGCGACCCGGCCCCGGGTCATCATTCTGGACGAGCCGACCAAGGGCATAGACATCGGCTCCAAGGCGGCGGTGCATGAGTTCATGGCGGAACTGGCGGGCGAAGGGCTCGCGGTCATTCTCGTCTCGTCCGAGATTCCGGAGGTGCTGGGCATGTCCGACCGGGTGATCGTGATGCGCGAAGGGCGGATTGCCGCCGAATTCGAGGGAGAGGCGATGACGCCGGAAAATCTGGTCCGGGCCGCTGCCGGGATCGAGGAGGGCCACGCATGAGCATCCGTCTTTCCCATGGCCGCGAGCTGGTGCTGGCGGGCGCAATGGTGGCGCTGACCGGGCTGATCGCCTCGCGCTTTCCCGGCTTTGTCGCGCCTGCCAATCTCGCCAGCGTGTTCAATGACACGGCGCCGCTGATCATTCTGGCGCTGGGGCAGATGGCGGTGATCCTGACCCGCTGCATCGATTTGTCGGTGGCGGCCAACCTGGCGCTCACGGGCATGGTGGCGGCGCTGGTCAACACCATGATGCCGGATCTGCCGGTGCCGCTGATCATTCTCCTGTCCATCACGCTGGGCGCGGGGCTCGGGCTGATCAACGGCCTGCTGGTCTGGCGCCTGTCGATCCCGCCGATCGTGGTGACGCTCGGAACGATGACCATCTTCCGGGGCATCATCTTCCTGATTTCCGAAGGGCGCTGGATCAACGCGCATCAGATGAGCGATGCCTTCAAGGCTTTTCCGCGCACGGCGGTTCTGGGCCTGCCGGTGCTGTCCTGGATTGCGATTGCGGTTGTCACCGGCTTTGCCATTCTGGTCACCCGCACCGCGCTGGGCCGCGCTTTCCATGCGGTGGGCGGCAATCCGCATGCGGCGCAATATGCAGGCATCGACACGGGCCGTACCCAATGCGCTGCCTTCGTGCTGTCCGGCGCGCTGGCCGGGCTCACCGGCTATCTCTGGGTGGCGCGCTATGCGGTCGCTTACGTGGATATTGCCGCTGGCTTTGAGCTGGATGTGGTGGCGGCCTGCGTCATCGGCGGCATTTCCATCGCTGGCGGTGCGGGTAGCGTGGCAGGCGCGGTGCTGGGGGCGCTGTTCCTCGGCATCATCAAGAATGCGCTGCCGGTGGTCAATGTCTCGCCCTTCTGGCAGCTCGCCATCTCCGGCTCGGCCATCCTGATTGCAGTGGCGGTCAATGTTACCCAGAACCGGCCGAAGGGCCGGGTCATCCTGAAAGCGGCGGAGCACACGGCATGACATCCGTTTCCCTTCCCACCCCCGGCTCCGGCTCTGGGGCGCCCGGCGGCGGGCGGCAGATCCCCGACCGGCTGCGCAGCCCGCTGCAGCGGATCACCTCAAGCTGGGAACTGATGCTCTTCGGCGTCGCCGTGGCGATTTTCATCCTGAATGCGCTGGCCTCGCCCTATTTCCTCGATCCGTGGAACCTGTCGGATGCCACGTTCAACTTCACCGAAAAGGCGATGATCGCCTTTGCCATGGCGCTGCTGATCATCTCCGGCGAGATTGACCTGTCGGTCGCCGCCATCATCGCACTCGCCTCAACCGCCATGGGCTATGCGGTGCAGATGGGGGCCGACACGCCCACGCTGGTGGCCATCGGCCTCGGTGCCGGGCTGCTGTGCGGGGTGGTGAACGGCGCACTCGTCACGGGTCTGGGCCTGCCGTCGATTGTCGTCACCATCGGCACCATGAGCCTCTTCCGCGGCATCTCCTACATCGTGCTGGGCGACAAGGCCTTTACCGGCTATCCGGCGTCCTTCGCCTGGTTCGGGCAGGGCTATGTCTGGTGGGTGATCTCCTTCGAGCTGGTGCTCTTTGCCGTGCTCGCCGTGCTGTTCGGCCTGCTGCTGCATGCCACCACCTTCGGCCGGGCGGTCTATGCCATCGGCAACAATCCGGTGGCGGCGCTCTTCTCCGGCATCCGGGTGGCGCGGGTGAAATTTGCCCTGTTCCTGCTCACCGGCCTCATGTCCGGCGTTGCCGCCGTGTGTCTCACCTCGCGGCTTGGCGCAACGCGTCCGTCCATCGCCTCGGGCATGGAGCTGGAGGTGGTGACCATGGTGGTGCTGGGCGGGGTCAGCATTCTGGGCGGGGCGGGCAGCATCGCCGGGGTCGTCATCGCGGCGCTGGTGATGGGGCTGGTCACCTTCGGTCTCGGTCTTCTCAACGTGCCGGGCATCGTCATGTCGATCTTCACCGGCCTGCTGCTGATCGGCGTCATCGCCCTGCCGCGCCTTGCCCGCCAGATCCTGCAGCGCCGCAAGGGAGCGTGAGATGGAGAAATATGCCTTCAAGATGAAGCTCAATCCCGGCATGGAGGCCGAATACCGCCGCCGCCATGACGAGATCTGGCCGGAGCTGTCCGCCCTGCTGAAGGAAGCCGGCATCCGCGACTACTCCATCCATCTCGACCGGGAGACGAATATCCTCTTCGCCGTGATGTGGCGCGAGAGCGCCGAGAAGGTGGCAAGCCTTCCGGCGTCGCCGGTGATGCAGCGCTGGTGGGCGCATATGGCCGATATCATGGAAACGAAGCCGGACAACGAGCCGGTGGCGATTGCGCTCGAAACCGTCTTCCACATGGACTGATCCGGCATGACCAGCTTGCGCAACATCGCGGTGATCGACATCGGCAAGACCAACGCCAAGGTGGCGGTGGTGGACATCGCGCGCCGGCAGGAGCTGGGCGTGCGGCGGCGGCCGAACCTTGTGCTGACGGATGGGCCCTATCCGCATTTCGATGTGGAAGGGCTCTGGAGTTTCTTTCTGGAAAGCCTGAAGGAGCTGGCGGCAGAGCACCGGATTGACGGCGTCAGCGTCACCACCCATGGCGCGTCTGCCGTGCTGCTGGATGCCTCCGGCAAGCTGGCCACTCCTGTGCTCGACTATGAGTTCACCGGCCCGGATGACCTTGCCGGCCAATATGATGCCCTGCGGCCCGATTTTGCGCAGACGGGCTCGCCGCGCCTGCCCATGGGGCTCAATCTGGGGGCGCAGCTTCACTGGCTGATGGAAACGCAAGCGGGCCTGCGGAAGCGCACCGCGCAGGTTCTCACCTATCCGCAATACTGGACCTATCGCCTGACGGGCGTTACCGCCTGCGAGGTGACGTCACTGGGCTGCCATACGGATCTGTGGAACCCGTTCGAGGGCGTGTTTTCGCCGCTGGTGTCACGGCTCGGGCTTGAGGGCCGCATGGCGCCGGTGCGCAAGGCTGGTGACGTGCTGGGCCCGCTGCTGCCGGATGTGGCGGAACGGGCCGGGCTGCCGGAAGGCCTACCCGTTGCCTGCGGCATCCATGACAGCAACGCTTCGCTCTATCCGCATCTTCTGGTCCGGCAGGGGGCTTTCTCCGTCGTCTCCACCGGCACCTGGGTGATTTCGCTCAGCGTTGGGGGCGGGCACGTAACGCTCGATCCGGCCCGCGACACGCTGGTCAATGTCAATGCACTGGGTGGCGCGGTGCCGTCGGCCCGGTTCATGGGCGGGCGCGAGTTTGATCTGATGATGGAGGGGCATGACAGAGCCAGCACGGATGCTGACGTGCAGCAGGTTCTGGACCGTTCCATCCTGCTTCTGCCCGCCGTCGAACCGCGCTCCGGTCCGTTTCAGGGCAGGGCGCAGCGCTGGAGCGTGGACGAGGCCGGTCTGTCTGATGGCCAGCGCTACGCGGCGGTGTCCTTCTATTTGGCGCTTGTGACGGCGGAATGCCTTGCCATGACCGGGGGGGAAGGGCCGGTGATTGTGGAAGGACCGTTTGCCGCCAACCGGCTTTACCTCGCCATGCTGGAAGGCTCCACGGCCCGCAAGGTGCAGGTTGGTGACGGGTCGGTTACCGGCACCAGCATCGGTGCGGCGCTGCTGCTGGCAGGAGATGACGGGCGGGAGGGGGAAGGCACGGCGCAGGATGAGGCGGCGGCTGTCATACCGGAAGACGGTCTTGCCGCCTACGCCGCTGCGTGGCGGGGGGCTGTGGCTGAGGGCTGAACTGAGGGCGTGGGACAAGTGTCTTCTTCTCAGCCCTCCTCCTGGCGGAGTGATGTTTTTCCGGGCTGCCAGTCAGGCTCCAGTTCTTCTCCCCCCTTGAGGGGGAGATGCCCCCGGCAGGGGGCAGAGGGGGGTAACGGACTGTCCGTTTGAATGAAAGTTAAGGCCATGGTGAAGCGCTGCTACCCCCCTCTGTCTGCTATCGCAGACATCTCCCCCTCAAGGGGGAAGAGGGGCGCCGAGGCTATAGGACGGCCTTCCTTCTCCTTGCCGTTCGATGCAAACACGGCCACGCTCCGGACGGTATCACACCAGCTTGTCCGGCGGGCAGCCCAGCGCGGTGGAGGCTTCGCGGGAGGCAGATTTCAGCAGGCCTGCGTATTCGGCCTTGCGGGTTTCATCGAAGCGGAACAGCGGGAAGGAAATGCTGATGGCGGCGATGGAGCGGCCCAGATGGTCCAGAACCGGAATGGCCATGCAGCGCACGCCGGCCTCGCTTTCCTCGATCTCTTCGGCAAAGCCTTGCGCGCGGACCTGAAGAATGGCGGCGAAAAGGGCGTCTGCGTCGGTGATCGTGCGCGGGGCCAGCTTCGGCATCTCCATGCGGGCGAGGCGCTCGCCGATCTCCTCGTCGCTGCGCCAGGCGAGCAAGGCCTTGCCCAGCGAGGTGCTGTGCAGCGGATTGCGGCGGCCGAGGGTGGATTGGGTGGAGAGGTTGTAGAAGGAATCGTATTTGTGGATGTAGGCGACGCGCTGCTCCCGGTCGTCCATGACGCCGAGATTGATGCATTCGCCCGTCGCCCGGGACAGGCGTCCCATCACCTTGTCGGCGATGCGGATCAGGTCCGATTCCTCGTTGAGAGAGCGGGCACCAAGGCTGAAGAGCTTGAGGGTGAGGCGGTATTTCTCCGTGTCCCCGTCCTGCTCGGCATAACCGAGGTCCACCATGGTCTGCAGCAGACGGTGGGCCGTGGTCTTTGACGTCATGGCCCGCTGGGCGATGACGGCAAGGCTTGCCTGCCGCTCGTCAACCAATGCCTCCAGCACGGCGAAAACCTTGAGGACCGCAGCGGCATTTTCGGTTTTGGGTTCGGCTCTGGAAGAAGCCTTGGGCTTGCTGTCGGGCATTTCTCTCGTTCAGTATTTTTTGAAATGCCATTCTGAAATTTGAATCTCTGCCTGTCAAGCTGGCTCGAGCCGGAAATGGCGCAACTTTATGCAGGCGCGTGAAAATCACGATTCAATCGGTTTAACTGATTGCCAAGGCTGCAGGATTGTGGTTGCCTGACAATAACGGAATTGCGTTCCGAAAAAATTTCAAGCGGTATCTGGGAGGAGATCGCGCATGCATCCGCTGTTGCGGCAGAAGGAGAGGTTTGTCACCCGGGACGAGGTCTGCGACCTCATCGACCGGCTGACCGGGAACCTCATCAGCATCGAGGACAAGACGGGGGAATTCCTGCTGCGCCTTGAGGATGGCCGCGTCATTGATACCAAGGGTTGGGCCGGCTGGGAATGGACCCATGGCATCGGGCTCTATGGCCTGTTCCGCTACTGGCAGCTGACCGGCAATGCGCAGGCCATGCGCATCATCCGCGACTGGTTTTCGGCGCGGCTGGCGGAAGGCACGCCGACGAAGAACATCAACACGGTTGCCCCGTTCTTCACCCTCGCCTGGCTGCATGAGCTTGCGCCCAATCCGCAGTGGGTGCCCTATCTGGAAACCTGGGCCGAATGGGTGATGCACGAGATGCCGCGCACCCGCGAGGGCGGGTTGCAGCACATCGTCTACAACAGCGTCAACGACCAGCAGATGTGGGACGACACGCTGATGATGAGCGTGCTGCCGCTGGCCAAGACCGGGCTGGTGCTGGGGCGCCCCGAGTATGTGGAAGAGGCGAAGTACCAGTTCCTGCTGCATGCCCAGTATCTGATGGACACGCAGAGCGGCCTCTGGTTCCACGGCTGGAGCTTTGACGGCAACCACAACTTTGCCCAGGCGCTCTGGGCGCGCGGCAACAGCTGGATCACCATTGCGATCCCTGAGTTCATCGAGATGCTGGACCTGAAGGAAGGTGACGCGCTGCGCCGCCATCTGCTGTCGGTGCTGGGCCGTCAGGCGGCGGCGCTGAAGCAGTACCAGCACGAAAGCGGCCTGTGGAACACGCTGCTGGACGACCCTTCAAGCTATGTGGAAGCCTCGGCCACGGCGGGCTTTGCCTATGGCCTGATGAAGGGCGTGCGCAAGCGCTATCTGCCTGGCGAATACCTTGAAGTGGCCGAGCGTGCCATGCGCGGTGTTGTTGCCAACATCAGCGAGGATGGCGAGCTGCAGCAGGTGTCCTTTGGCACTGCCATGGGAAGTGACCTCGATTTCTACCGGGAGATCAAGCTGACCTCGATGCCTTACGGGCAGGCGATGGCCATGTTGTGCCTGACGGAGCTTTTGCGCAGCTACATCTGACAGGGCTGCGGGGGAATGCGGCGGGGAGAGGAGCCCTGCCGGAGCACAAAGGCCGCGGAATGGAGGTTCCGGGCCAAACAGGGAGGAGACCAGAATGACTGTCACACGCAGAACCGTCCTTGGGGGAATGGGTCTGGCTGCACTGGCCGCTGCCATGCCTGGCGGCGCGGCCCTCGCCCAGAACCGCACGATCCGCCACTACTGGTGGGGCAATCCGGAGCGCGACAAGCGCACCTTTGCCGTGATCGAGGCCTTCCAGAAGAAGCATCCGGGCATCACCGTGTCGGGCGAAACCATCGGCTGGGGCGACTACTGGACCAAGATGGCCACCCAGACGGCCGGCCGCAACATGGCCGATCTGGTGCAGATGGATCACCGCTTCCTGTTTGAATATGTGGGCCGCGGCGCGTTGCAGCCGCTGGATGATCACATCGGCAAGACGCTGATGCTCGAAGGTTTCGACCAGGGCCCGCTGGATGGCGGCAAGGTGGACGGCAAGCTTTATGCGCTGAACATCGGCTCCAACTCGCAGATGGTCGTCTTCAATGCCCGCGTCTTCAAGGACGCCCGCGTCGAGTTCGATCCCTACAGCTGGACCCATGAGGATTTCGCCCGGATCGCGGCGGAGATCACCAAGGCGTCCGGCGGCCGGGTGAAGGGCACGGACGACTTCTCCACCTATATCGAATATCTGGAAGCCTGGGTGCGCCAGCGCGGCCGCGAATTCTACGACAACGATGGCAACGTGGCGGCGACGGCCGAAGACGCCGCTTCCTTCTTCCAGTACTGGGATGATCTGCGCAAGGCCGATGCCGTGGCCCCCAGGGACCGGGCGCTGATGCTGGATCCCGCACTGGCCGAACGCGGTGTCGTCAAGGGCGATACGGCCATGTCGCTGATCTGGTCGAACCAGATCGTGGGTGTGCAGGATCTGATGCAGGACGAGGCAGGTCCTGCCATGCTGCCGCATCTGGCCGGCGGCGAGCCGGGCCAGTTCATCAAGCCGTCCATGTTCCTCTCCCTGTCGCGCGATGCCAAGGACGTGGATGCGGCCATGGCCTATATGAACGACTGGGTGAATGACCCGGAGATCACCGGCATTCTCGGCCTTGAACGCGGCATTCCCTGCTCGCCGAAGGTGCGTGAGGCGCTGGCGCCGTCCTTCAGCTCCATCGAGAAGCGCACGGTCGATTACTTCACGGCCATTCAGGACAAGGTCGGCCCGCTGCCGATGCCGCAGCCCAAGGGCGCGGGCGAGGTGCGGGATGCCTTCATGCGCACGGCCTCGAATGTGATCCTCGGCACGCAGACACCCGCCGATGCCGGTGCGGAGTTCATCGACGACGCCCAGTCGATCATCGAACGCGCACGCTGATACGCGCATTGCCTGGAACCATCCGCCCCACCTTCCGGCGGGGCGGATGCCTGCAAGACAAGGCCTGCCTTTCATGAAACGGTTCCTCGCCCGCAACGCGCCCGGATATTTGTTCCTGTCTCCGTGGCTGCTCGGCTTCTTCCTTCTGGCCCTCGGGCCGATCCTCGTCTCGCTCTACCTGTCCTTCACCAGATACGACATGGTGAGTGATCCGCGCTGGGTTGGTCTTGGCAATTATGAATACATGTTCAGCCGCGACCGCCGGTTCTGGAAGGCACTGGAGGTGACGTTCACCTACGTGGTTCTGGCCGTTCCGGCCCGTCTGGCCTTTGCGCTGGCGGTGGCGATGCTGCTGGACAAGGGGCTGCGGACCATCAGCCTTTACCGTGCGATCTTCTATCTGCCCTCCCTGCTCGGGGCTTCCGTTGCCATCGCCATTCTCTGGCGCGAGCTGTTTGCGGCCTCTGGCGTCGTCAACGAGGTGCTGGGCTTCTTCGGCATTTCCGGGACGGACTGGATCACCAATCCGAAGACCTCGCTCTACACGCTGGTGGCGCTGGCCGTCTGGCAGTTCGGTTCGCCGATGCTGATCTTCCTGGCTGGCTTGCGCGGCATTCCAAGGGATCTCTATGAGGCGGCGGAAATTGACGGCACGCCGAAATGGCGCCAGTTCACCCGCATCACGCTGCCGCTGCTGGCACCGGTGATCTTCTTCAATCTGGTCCTCCAGACAATCGATGCCTTCAAGACCTTCTCCAGCGCCTTCATCATTTCGAACGGTGTCGGGGCTCCGGCGGACAGCCTGCTGTTCTTCACGGTCTATCTGTTCAACGAGGCCTTCAAATTCTTCCGCATGGGCTATGCCTCGGCACTGGCCTGGGTGTTGCTGCTGATCATTGCGGCCTTCACGGCGCTTGCCTTCTTCACCTCGAAATACTGGGTGCACTATGACAACGACCGCGACTGACCTGGACAAGGCCATCGAGGCCGATGAAGCCGCACGCATCGCCCACGAACTGCGCCTGAAGCGCGACCGGCGCGAGCGCAACGGCCGTTACCTGAAGCATCTGTTCCTGATGCTGTTTTCGGTCGTGATGCTTTATCCGCTGTTCTGGCTGACGGCCTCCTCGCTGAAGCCGGAAAACGAGATTTTCGGCAGCCTGTCGCTGTGGCCGTCGAGCTTCCAGTTCGACAATTACACCAAGGGCTGGTTTGCCCTGCCGGTGCCTTTCACCACCTTCTACATCAACTCCACCATCGTCACGGTGCTGTCGGTCATCGGCAACCTGATCTCCTGCTCCTTTGCGGCCTATGCCTTTGCGCGGCTGCAGTTCACGGGGCGCAGCTTCTTCTTCGCGCTGATGATGATGACGCTGATGATCCCCTATCACGTGGTGCTGATCCCGCAGTATGTGATGTTCCTCAATCTTGGCTGGGTGGACACCTACCTGCCGCTGGTGGTGCCGCGCTTCCTGGCGGCAGATGGCTTTTTCATCTTCCTGATGGTGCAGTTCTTCCGCCAGCTGCCGCGGGAGCTGGACGAGGCGGCGATGATCGACGGCTGTTCGCCTTTCAAGATCTACTGGGCCATCATCCTGCCCCTGTCCCTGCCGGCCATGGCCACGGCGGCGATCTTCTCGCTGATCTGGGTGTGGGAGGATTTCCTCGCCCCGCTCATCTACCTCAATGACATCAAGAGCTACACCGTGCCGCTGGCGCTTCGCCTGTTCCTCGATCAGGAGGGCCAGTCCCTCTACGGACAGATGTTTGCCATGTCGGTGCTCTCGCTCGTGCCGGTGCTGATCTTCTTCGTGGCCTTCCAGAAGCTGATCGTGCGCGGCATCGCGACCTCCGGAATGAAGTGAGAGCAGGGCTCCAAGGGAACATAACTATGGCTGGATTGACACTTCGCAACGTCGGCAAGAGCTACGGCAAGCTCAGCATCATCAAGGGGCTTGATCTCGACGTGGTGGACGGGGAATTTCTGGTGCTCGTCGGCCCTTCGGGCTGCGGCAAGTCCACCCTGCTGCGCATGATTGCCGGGCTGGAGGATATCTCCGAGGGCACGATTTCCATCGGCAGCACCATCGTCAACGATCTGCCCGCTTCCAAACGCGAGCTGTCGATGGTGTTCCAGAGCTACGCGCTCTACCCGCATATGAGCGTCGCCAAGAACCTCGCTTTCGGCCTGCAGAATTTCAATGTGCCGAAAGCGGAAGTGGCCCGGCGCGTGGCGGAGGCGGCGCGCATCCTGCAGATCGAGGCGCTGATGGAGCGCAAGCCGCGCCAGCTGTCCGGCGGGCAGAAGCAGCGTGTGGCCATCGGCCGTGCCATCGTGCGTGAGCCGAAACTCTTCCTCTTCGACGAACCGCTGTCGAACCTCGACGCAGAGCTGCGCGTGCAGATGCGCGCCGAACTCGCCGCACTTTACAACCGCCTCGGCACCACGATGATTTACGTGACCCACGACCAGGTGGAAGCCATGACCATGGCCAGCCGGATCGTCGTGCTGCGCGGCGGCAAGATCGAGCAGGTGGGCACGCCGCAGGAGCTTTACACGAAGCCCCGCAATCTCTTTGTTGCCGGTTTCATCGGCTCGCCCAAGATCAACCTGATGACGGCCAGCCATTCTGCCGTTGATGGTGCGTCTGCGGCGGATGTGGAGGGCTTTGGCCGCTTCACCATCCCGCAGCTGGCCACCAGTGACGCCAAGCTGACGCTTGGCATCCGCCCGGAGGCCATGCGCATCGGCGAAGGGGAAGTGCAGGGGCAGGGCAGCCTTCGCCTTGTCGAATATCTTGGCAGCGAGACGCTGCTGCATGTGGTGCTGGCGAATGGCCAGGTGCTGCTGGTCAGCGATTCCAGCCGCCGCGCCTTCCGCGCCGGAGATGCGGTGCCGGTCGGCTTCGATCCGTCAGACCTTCATTACTTCGATGCCTCGGGCCAGCGCACCGGGGCTGCCAATGCCGGCACTCAATGAGCCTCGCTCATTGAGTGCCGGTCAAGCCCGTGCGGGCATGAGCAATTTCAAGGCGTGATGCGTCAGCATCGGAAGACTTGGTATAACGAGAGCCAGAACCAGTGAAGATAGCCATCGTTGGATGCGGATCGCGGCACAAGATGTTCCGCGATTCTGTTGTCGAGGATTACTCGGACAAGCACGAGATCGTCGCCCTGTGCGACAGCAACGGCCACCGGCTGCGGCTGGCGGCGGAAGCGGCCTCGCAGCCCGGCACCAATGGCGTTGCGACCTATCTGGCGGGCGATTTCGACCGGCTGATCACCGAGCAGAAGCCGGACACGGTGGTGGTGGCAACGCCGGATTTCCTGCACAGCGACTATATCGTCCGCGCCTTCGAGGCGGGCTGCGATGTGATCTGCGAGAAGCCGCTGACGATCGACCTGACGCGGCTGAAGATGATCCTCGACGCGCAGGCCCGCACCGGCCGCAAGGTGATGGTCACCTTCAACTACCGCTATTCCCCGGCCCGCACGCAGATCAAGGAGCTGATCATGTCGGGCGCCATCGGCACGGTGACGGCGGTCGATTTCCGCTGGCATCTCGACCGGGTGCACGGAGCTGACTATTTCCGCCGCTGGCACCGGCAGAAGGAAAATTCCGGCGGGCTGCTGGTGCACAAGTCCACCCATCATTTCGATCTGCTGAACTGGTGGCTCGGCTCCGTGCCGGTGGATGTGTTCGCCTCCGGCCGCCGGGCTTTCTACCGGCCGGAGATGGCGGTGGAGCTGGGCCTGGGCGGGCGCGGCACCCGCTGCGCGGACTGCGCGGTTGCCTCGTCCTGCGATTTCGAGCTGAACATGGACGGCGATGCAAACCTGCGCAGCCTCTACCGGGAGGCGGAGGACGAGGATGGCTATTACCGCGACCGCTGCGTCTTTGATGCGGATATCGGCATCGAGGACACGATGCAGGCCCACATCCGCTATGCCTCCGGCGTGACAGCCAATTACACCCTGACCGCCTATTCCCCCTGGGAGGGGCTGGAGATCAAGTTCCAGGGCACGAAGGGCGACATCACCCACCGGCATGTGGAAGTGCATGGCGTGTTCGGCGGCGAGCGTGCCCATGCGGGTGGGGATGCGGTGACGACCGAGTTGCATCTGGCCGGAGAGCATCCGCGCATGCTCGACGTACCGCACGGTGAAGGCCATCACGGCGGCGCCGATCCGGTGATGCTGGGCTATATCTTCGATCCAGAGGGCATGGAGCCCGACCGCTTTGGCCGTGCTTCGGACCATGTCGCGGGCGGTTGGTCGATCCTGACCGGCATTGCCGCCAACATGTCCATCGAGACCGGCTCCGCCGTGAACATTCCCACCATGCTGCGGGCCCGCGGCATCAAGCTTTAAGTCCGGAAGAGAAACAGGGAGGCCGTCATGGAACGGGTGATCCGGGTTGGCGTCATCGGCGTTGACCATGGCCATATTCTCGGCATGGCCGCGTCCATGCGGGCGGCGGGTGCGCAGATCGTTGCCTGGAGCACGGGCGTGGACACGGGCGATGCGGAACGCGCCGCCTTCCGCAGCCTGTTTCCTGACGTGCCGCAGCGCGAGGAGGCCGCCATTCTGGAGGATGGCAGCCTCGACATCATCCTGAGCGCTGCAGTGAATGCGGACAGGGCGCGGGTCGCCATCGCCGCCATGCGCCACGGCAAGGACGTGATGGTGGACAAGCCGGGCTGCACCTCGCTGGAGCAGCTGGCGCAGATCCGGCAGGTGCAGGCGGAAACCGGGCGGATCTGGTCCGTCTGCTTCTCCGAGCGGCTGCAGGTGGAAAGCGCCACGCTGGCCGGGCAATTGATCGCGGAAGGGCGGATCGGCAAGGTGGTGCAGACCATTGGTCTTGGGCCCCACCGGCTGAATGCGGCAACGCGCCTGGACTGGTTCTGGGCCCGCGAGCGCTCTGGCGGCATCCTCACGGATATCTGCGCGCATCAGTTCGACCAGTTCCTGTTCTTCACCGGCTCCACCACTGCAAGGGTGGTCAGCGCCCATGCGGGCAATGTGGCCAATGCTGAGCGGCCCGGCTTTCAGGACTTCGGCGAGGTTCTGTTGGAGGGGAGCGGCGGGCGCGGTTACGCCCGGGTGGACTGGCTGACGCCGGATGGCCTGCCGGTCTGGGGCGATGGGCGCATGACCATTCTGGGCACCGAAGGCTTCATCGAGCTGCGCAAATACATCGACATCGCGGGCCGTCCGGGCAAGGATCACGTGTTCCTGTCGGACCGTAGCGGCACGCACTATCTCAACGCCGAAGGGGCCGGGAAACCCTATTTCGCGGCGCTCTGCGCGGACATTCTGGCGCGGGGCGAAAGCGCGATGCCGCAGGCGCACGCCTTTCTGGCAACGGAACTGGCCCTGACAGCACAGCAGATGGCGGAAGCGGCAGGGCAGGGGGAGACTGCAGAATGAGCCGTCCGATAGGTATTGCCGTTCTGGGGGCTGGCATCGGCAAGGCGCATGCGCTGGCGATTGCCGGCCTGCCGGATCACTACAGCCTGCTCTATGTCTGCGATCTGGACAGGGCACGGGCGGAAGAGGCGGCCAGCGCCGTGCCGGGTTGCAAGGCCGTGACGGACATGGCCGAAGTGCTGGCAGATCCTGAGGTGGAGATTGCCGCTATCTGCCTGCCGCCGCGCCTGCATCATGCGGTGACGCTGGCAGTGCTTGAAGCTGGCAAGCATGCCATCTGCGAAAAGCCGTTGACCGGGTCCCTGCGTGAGGCGGACGAGATCATCGCAGCGGCGGAGCGTTCTGGCCGTCAGGTGTTTCCGGTGTTCCAGTACCGCTATGGCGCTGGCTACCGGGCTGTGCATGCGCTGAAGCAGGCGGGGCTGCTGGGCAAGGCCTATACGCTGTCCATCGAGACCCACTGGCAGCGCGGGGCAGCCTATTACGCGCCGGCCTGGCGCGGCACCTGGGCGGGCGAGATGGGCGGCGTCATCGTCAGTCATGCCTGCCATGCCCACAACCTTGCCACCTTCCTCATGGGCGATGTGCAGGAGGTGGCGGCCTTCCTCGAGACGCGGGTGAACCCGATCGAGACGGAAGACTGCGCCGCCATCATCCTGCGGCTTGCCAGCGGCGCTCTGGCTACCTCATCGGTGACGGTGGGGGCGGCGGGAAACTCGTCCCGCTTCCGTGCCTGTTTCGAGCATGTGACCGCGACATCCGGCACGCATCCCTATCAGATCGGCGCCGGTCCCTGGACGTTCGAGGCCACGGATCCGGCCCGTCAGGCGGAAATCGATGCTGTTGTGGCCGCCGCTGCCGAACCGCCGCTGCGCTACGCCGGGCAGCTTGCCGACATTCACGCAAGGCTCAGCGGCCAGCCGGATCTCTACCTGCCCAGCCTCGCCGAGGCGCGCCATTCGGTGGAGCTGATGACGGCGCTCTATGCTTCTGCGCGCGGCGAAGGCCTCGTCAAGCTGCCGCTCTCCGCAGACCATCCGCTTTATGGCGGCTGGCAGCCCTGAACGGGCTGTGCCGCTGCTACCAACTCGCAATGAGCTTGACCCATCAAGAGCTGGTCAAGCCCATACGGCGCCTTAGCAATTTCAAGGCGTGATGCGTCAGCATTCATAGCCTTGGTATGAGCGATTGCTAGAGGGGGCTCCTCTGCTACTTCAAAAACTGGATATGCGGGCCTTTGTGGTGGTCGGAGGGGCAGACGTGGGCTCTGACGCAGAAGACGCAGCGGAGCAGGTCTTCGGTCAGGATCTCTGCGGGCGTGCCATTGGCGACGATGCGGCCCTGTTCCAGCACGATGATGCGGTCGCAGAACATGGCGGCGTGGTTGAGGTCATGCAGCGCGATGATACTGGTGACGGGCAGGCCTGCAATGAGCTTCAGCAGGCTGATCTGGTGTTGGATGTCCAGATGGTTGGTCGGCTCATCAAGGATTAGCTCGCGCGGGCTCTGGGCCAGGGCGCGGGCGATGTGGGCGCGCTGCTTTTCGCCGCCCGAAAGATGCTGCCAGCGCTCGTGCCGCTTGGCGGCCATGCCGGAGCGCTCCAGCGCCTCTTCCACCGCGTGTTCATCGGCCTTTGTCCAGCCGGAGAACATGGAGCGATGCGGGAAGCGGCCGAGCTTGACCACATCCTCGACCTTGAGATTGGCGTTGGTGGTGGCGTGCTGTTCGACGAAAGCCACACGCTGGGCCACCGTCTTGCGGGAAATCTTTTGAATGTCCCGGTCTTCCAGCAGCACGCGGCCGGAATGGGGCTGCTTGAGCCCGGCCAGCAGGCGCAGCAGCGAGGTCTTGCCGGAGCCGTTCGGCCCCAGCAGGCCCAGCATTTCGCCGGGCATTGCCTCGAAGGAAATATCCTCCAGAACGGTTTTGGCGCCAATCTTCCAGGCGATGTTTTCAGACCTGATGCTCATGATGCACGCTGGAAACGGTAGAGGATGATGGAAAAGACCGGTACGCCGACAAGGGCCGTCACGACGCCGATCGGCAGAACCTGCTGCGGGATGAGAATGCGCGAGGCAATGTCCGCCAGCACCATGAAGATGGCCCCGCCAATGGCGCATGCCGGCAGCAGCCGGATGTGCAGCGGCCCCACAAGAAAGCGCGCCGCATGGGGAATGACCAGCCCGACGAACCCGATGGAGCCCACCATGCTGACGATGGTGGCGGTGAGAAGCGCGGTCAGGCAGAACAGGCTGAGGCGGGCGCGGCTGACGTTGACGCCAAGCGCTGCGGCCGATTCATCACCAAAGGCAAAGGCATCGAGAATGCGCGAATAGGCGAGGCAGGCGATGAGGCCGAGGCCGACGACGATGGAAACGAGCGTGAATTCCGGCCAGCGCACGCCGCCGAAGCTGCCAAGCAGCCAGAACATCACGTCGCGCGCCTGCTGGGCGTTGCCCGCCGTCGTGACCACATAGGACGTGGCGGCATTGAAGAGCTGGGAGGCGGCAACACCGGCCAGAATGGTGCGGTCTGCACCGCCTCTGGTGCCGTTGGACAGCAGGGCGACGAAGAGAAAGGCGGCAAAGGCACCGGCAAAAGCGCCCGCAGACAGGGAAACCGTGCCAGCGCCGATCCCGAGGATGACAATGCAGACAGCGCCGGTCGATGCACCGGCCGAAATGCCGAGCACATAGGGCTCGGCCAGCGGATTGCGCAGCAGCGACTGCATGATCGCGCCGGAGATCGCAAGGCCTGCCCCGCAGAACGCCGCAACAAGAGCACGGCTGAGACGGTAGTCCCAGATGACGGACTCATGGATGCGGTTCAGCTCGACCGCAGTCCAGCCGAGCTTGTTCGTTATTGCAGTGTATGTAGTGGAAAGCGGGATCGGCATGTCACCGATCCCGACGCTGATGCCGACCACCAGAGTAATGGCTGCAAGGCTGGCAAGCAGCAGGCCCAGGGTTACCAGGGTCTGCCGCAGTGCATAGCCAGACTGGCTCGTCTTAATCACATTGCTCACCGCAGGCCGAGTGCCTTGAGCTGCTCGGCCACCTGTTCGGCGCCGAAGATCGTGCGCACGGTCGGGTTCATGGCCTGTCCGTCCATGATCACCATCGCCTTGTTCTTCACGGCGGGCATCTGGCTGGTCGCCGGGTCGGAGGTCAGGAACTCAATCTTGGCTTCGGCCTTGTCCAGTTCCCAGCGGTTACGGTCAACGCGGGCGACGACGATCACATCCGGGTTGGAGGCGATGATGCTCTCCCAGCCGAGAGCGGGAGACTCGGCTTCCGACTGAATGGCATTGGTGCCGCCCAGGACATCGGCGATGAAGCCGGATGCGCTGAACTTTCCACCCAGATAGGCATCTGCGGACGGTGACGGGCTGGAGAACCAGAACACGTAGGACAGCTTCTTGCCATCCTTGGGGGAGCCGGCGCGCAGATCGGCTTCGCGCTTCTTCAGGTCGGCGATCAGGGCCTGACCCTTCTCCTGCACGTCAAAGATCTGGGCGAGTTCGTCGATTTCCTTGAAGAGCGTGTCCATCTGCCAGAGCGTGGAGCGGTCGCCATAGCCGAACTTGTCCTTGGCTGCACCTTCCGCGACGCAGGTGCTGGGCGACAGGTAGACCGGAATTTCCAGCTTTTCAAAGTCTTCGCGCTTTGCAACCTTGCTCGAGGCGCCGATCAGGCTCGGCAGGGCGGCGGTCACAAAATCCGGGTTTTCCGCCAGAATGGATTCGAAAGTCGGAAACTCGACCGTCAGCACCTTCACCTTGGCATTGGCTTCCTCCAGCTGAGGCAGAACCTTGTTCGGCCAGAAGGCGGTGCCAACCATCTTGTCCTCGAGGCCGAGCAGCAGCAGGATTTCCGCGCTGTTCTGGCCAAGGCCAACAGCCCGCTCCGGCGCCTTGGTGAAGGTAACCTGCACGCCGCAGTTCTCGATGGTGAGCGGATACTGGGTCTGTGCAGCGGAGGCTGGCGTTGCCGCGGCGGCAAGGCAAGCGATGACGCTCGAGGCGATCAGAAGAGATTTCATGGGGATGTTCCGGCCAAGCTGTTGAAGCTGGCGCCTTATAACTGTGCGTGCTGAAGTAAACAAGACTCTGAAACTCATATTTTGTGGGCCTGTGAGTTTTTTGAGCCGCAGCCTATGCGGGGCGTTCGTTCACGGTTTTCTGCCCTGCCAGCCTTGTCCCCCGGACAAAAAGAAAGCGCGGATGACCGGGGTCATCCGCGCCAAGGAGCGTCTTGGGAGGACTTTGAAAAAGGCCCGGGCTTGCCGGCAGGGCCGGTGTCCGTGCTCTTCTTGTTGTGGCGGTCCTCGGACCGCCGGGGTTTCTGGCGGGCGTTGCCACCCGCCTTTGATGTCAGGTGGCCGGAACGGTGACCGTGGCGCCGTTTGCTGCCGCAACGCCATTGACGGTCAGCTTGCGCGTTTCGCCGGCCGGCAGGATCACCTTCGCCTCTGTCCATGCCGGGGAATAGGCGCCCGTGCGGGAGAGGGTGAGGCTGATGCTGTCTGCATCGCTGGTCAGTTCCATGCGGATCAGGGCATGGTTGCCGTCCAGCGCGTTGGCGGCAAAGCCGTCGTCCGCATATTCATGACTGACGCTCGACGCCGTCCCCTGTGCCGGGAAAATGGCGAGGGTGCGGGCCGTGTCCTTGCGGCTGTCGGCGCGGGTCAGGCCTTCGGCCAGCGGCAGGACGCTGCCTGCACGCACGAACAGCGGCATGGAGCCAAGCGTGACGGGCAGCGTGAGGTCCTGACCGCCTGCATGCCACTCGCCGGTCCAGAAGTTCCACCAGCCGGTGCCGTTTTCCGGCAGATAGAGCTTGCGCGATGCTGCGCCCTTGTCCATGACGCTTGCCACCAGCAGGTCACGGCCGATCAGGAACTCGTCGCTTTCGGCGAAGGTGCGTGCATCGCTCTCGTGGTCGAGGAACGTGGGACGCAGCATCGGCTCGTCGGCCGTCACTGCCGCATGCAGCACCGTGTAAAGGTAGGGCAGCAGGCGGTAGCGGAACTTGATCGCATCGCGGATGTGGTCCGTCACTTCCGGGAACATCCAGGGCTCGTTGACCGTGCGGTCGTCGTTCCAGGAATGAATGGTGAAGCGCGGATGGAAGATGCCGTTCTGCACCCAGCGGACAAACAGCTCCGGCTCGGGACGCGGACCGGCAAAGCCGCCTACGTCATGGCCTATGTTGTAGAGGCCGGAGAGCGACATGCCGAGGCCCATGCGGGTGTTGTAGCGCACGGTCTCCCAGGCGGTGCGGTTGTCGCCGGACCAGGTCTGGGCGTAACGCTGCAGCCCCGGCGCGCCGGAGCGGGAGATGAGATAGGGGCGCACATCCGGCTGGTGGCGCACCTGCGCCTCGTAGCTGGCGCGGGTCATCAGCACCGGCATCAGCGGGCGGATGAGACCGATATCGATGGTCTCGCCGAAGCCGTTGCAGCGGGCGTGGCTGTCCCAGATCTCGTATTCGTTGTTGTCGTTCCAGGTGGAGTTGATGCCGTAACCGAGCAGCTTTTCGGTCACGTTCTGCTGCCACCAGGCGATGGTTTCCGGGTTGGTGAAGTCAAGGTGCGCGCCCTCGTCATCCCAGAACACGGAGCGGGCAGGCGTGTCGCTCTCGCTGTCGAGAACGAACAGCTTCTTCGCTGTCACATCGGCGAACATCGGATGATCCTGCAGCAGGCAGGGCTTGATGTTGGCCGCCAGATGCAGACCGGCGGAGGCAAATTTCGCCGACATGCCCGCCGGGTCCGGCACCTTGGCCGTGTTCCAGTTGAAGACGTAGCGCTTCAGGCCAATGGAGGTGTAGCCCGAGGACAGCTGGAAGCTGTCGCAGGGGATGTCGTGCTCTTCCACCAGCCGGACGAAACCTTCCAGCTGCTCCTGCGCGTTCTCTGCATCGGTGTAATGCATCGTCGAGCCGGAGTAGCCGATGGTCCACAGCGGCGGGAAGGCGGTGCCGCCGGTGAGGCGGACATTGGCCTTGACCACATCCAGAACCGAGGCGCCCCAGCTCATGTAATAGTCGAGGTCGCCGTCTTCGGCGCGGTAGGCGCGGTAGGGCTTGTGGTAGTTGTCCAGCTCGTTGCCGAGATCGAACCAGCTGCCTGCAAGGTTGTCGTAGAAGACGCCAAAGGCACCGGCCGAGGCCGTGCGGGTGACGCTGAAGGGCCAGTGCTTGTAGAGCGGGTCCGTCGAGCGGGCGTCATAGCCCATGGCGTCGAGGTTGCGCATCTCGAAGCGGCGGCCGGAGCGTTCCACATCACCTGCCTTTTCGCCAAGGCCGTAGACCCGTTCGCCGGTCTTGCGCAGCAGGAAATGGGCATGGGCGTGGGACTTCACGTCCAGCAGATAGGCGCCGGTCGGGCGGTCTTCGGCAAAGACGAGGAAGCTGCCATCGGCCTGCTTTGCTTCCCATACGAAGGTGAGCGGCTTCGTGATGGTGAGGCGGAGCTTGTCCGTCGTCAGGACGATGCCGGCCTCGCCATTGTCCGTCAGCTTGAAGGCCGGGCAGGAGAAGCCCGAAAGATCACGCCGCGAGCGGCCTTCCCACGGGGTCTCGCAAGGCGTGGCCGTGCCTTCGGGCTTGGGCGCCACGGTCCAGCTGCGGCCCAGGCGGAAGTCTCCGTTCTTGCGCAGCTGCACGCGGAACAGGGCGTCTTCCAGCACTTCCACGGTCATCACGTGGCGGCCTTCGATGGCCAGCTCGATGCCGGCCTCGATGGAACGGGTGAGGGTGAATGTCTCAAGCGTCTTCATGACTTGTCTCCAGCGTCAGCCGCCATAACCCAGCAGCAGGCGCGGCAGCGCCAGGCTCAGGTCCGGAACATAGGTGATCAGCAGCAGCACGGCGAACTGCATGGCCATCATCGGCAGCAGCGGGCGCAGGACGCGGGCGATCGAGACCTTGGCCACGGAGCAGCCGACGAACAATGCAGAGCCGACGGGCGGGGTGCAGATGCCAAGGCACAGGTTGAAGGTCATCATCACGCCGAAGTGGACCGGGTCCATGCCCAGATCCTTCACCACCGGCAGGAAGATGGGCGTGAAGATCAGCAGCGCGGGCGTCATGTCCATGAACATGCCGACGACCAGCAGGGCGATGTTGATGATCAGCAGCAGCACCAGCGGGTTCTCGGACAGGGACAGCAGCAGATCGGAGATGGTGTAGGGAATGTCGGCAAAGGCCATGACGCGGGACATGGCGATGGAGCAGCCGACCATCAGCAGCACGATGGACGTGGTGACGGCGGAATCGATCATGATCCCCGGCAGGTCGCGGATGCTGATTTCCCGGTACCAGACGAGAGCCAGCAGCAGCGTGTAGACCACAGCGACGGCCGACGCCTCCGTGGGGGTGAAGATGCCCTTGATGATGCCGCCCATGATGACAATGATCAGGCCAAGCGGAAGCAGTGCATCGCCGGTCTTCCGGATCACTTCCTTCCAGCTCGGGCGCGGGGCGACCGGATAGCCGCGCTTCTTCGCCACGATGCCGGCGACGAGCATGATGCCGAGCCCCATGAGGATGCCCGGCACGTAGCCTGCGACGAACAGCGCCGCAATCGAGGTGCCGCCGGAAATCAGCGAGAAGACGATGAAGGTGGTGGAGGGCGGAATCAGCAGGCCGGTCGGGCAGGAGGCGATGTTGACGGCAGCGGAAAACGCCGGGTCATAGCCTTCCTTCTTCTGCAGCGGGGCCATGACGCCGCCAACGGCTGCCGCTGCGGCCACGGCCGAGCCGGAGATCGAGCCGAACATCATGTTGGCCAGCACGTTGCAGTGGGCCAGCGAGCCCGGCAGGCGGCCGCCAAGAACCTTGGCCAGCTCGATGAGACGCAAGGCGATGCCGCCCCGGTTCATGATGTTGCCCGCCAGAATGAAGAAGGGCACGGCCAGGAGCGTGAATGTATCGAGGCCCGAGGCCAGCTGCTGCGCTGTGTTGTTGATCGACTGGTCGTAGGTCAGGAACAGGGTGAAGGTCAGGACCGTCGAGATGCCGATTGCAAAGGCAATCGGAACGCCGATGAACATGAGCAGGAAGAATGCGCCAAACAGGGTGATGGCGCTCATCATTTCGGTTTCCATCGTCGCTTATCCTTTGCCCGGTTCTGCGCCGGATGAGGCATCGGCGTCGAGATCTTCAACGGGGGCGTAACGGCCTGTGATGAGCCCTGCGGCGAAATCGGCGCAGTAGTAGAGCATCAGGCCGCCGGAAATGGGGACGGCTGCGTAGACGTAGCCCATCAGAATGTTGAGGACAGGAACGATCTGGCCGGATGAGAGCGTCCGCTGCACAAGCGCCATGCCGCCCTTGACCATCACGATGGCGGCAAAGGCCGCGATCAGGGCCGTGACCAGCAGCGCAAGGTTGCGGGCGGCTTTCCGGGATGACATCTGGATCAGGAAGTCGATTGCCAGATGCTTGCGCTGGCCCAGGGTATAGGCCGCACCGATCAGGCCGACCCAGATGAACAGAACGCGTGCGATGCTTTCCATGACGACGCTTGGGGTCGGCAATACGTAGCGGGAAAGCACCTGCCAGACGACGCAAACCGTCATGACGGCAAACATCGCGGCGATGAACAGGCCCAGCACGCGGTCAACGTGGGCTTTCAGTGCATGCATGGCTGCATGTCCTCCTCGTGGGGCAGGCAGCCTGCCCCGGTTTCCTCCCGGGACCTTTTGTGTCCCGGCCTGCCTTTCAATCTTGGTCTGCCGGTCTGCTGCACCGGTTGTCCGCATGTCCTGGCAGCAGCCGGTGCCTCGTTGGGCAGGGGCATGCTGCGGTTCGGTATGGCGGTTGGGCCGCCTCTGCTGACAACTGTCCCGGTGTTGAAGCCCCCAGACAATGCCGGAAAATGAGGCGGATTGCCTCCTTAACCGGCTGGTCAGAGAAAACCTATTTCCGGGAATTGGTCAACCAATTTCCAAAACCGGTTGACAAAGGCGGTGCTTTGACGAAATTTCTGGTCGCGCGCCGGGCCTTTTTGATCAACCAATCTGGTCGGAGGGTGCCGCCGGTTTCCGATGTGGCCGGCAGGGGGAGGTTCCTCGCCGCGCGCATCCTGAAGTATCATCGGGAGGTAATTTGACATGCGTATGACCTATCGTCTCGGCGCTCTGGCTGGTGCAGCCCTGCTGGCTTTTTCCGCAACCGCCGACGCCCGCACCCTGAAGCTCAACCACAACAACCCGGAAGACCATCCGCTGCACAAGTCGATGGAATTCATGGCCAAGCGCGTCGATGAACTGACCAGCGGCAGCCTGAAGATCCGCATCTATGCGAATGCGCAGCTGGGCAACCAGCGCGAATCCATGGAAATGCTGCAGAACGGTTCGCTCGACATGGCCCGCTCCAACGCCAGCGAGCTGGAAGCCTTCGACGAATCCTACACACCGCTGAACCTGCCGTTCCTGTTCAAGGACGAAGAGCACGCCTACAAGGTGTTCTCCGGCGAGATCGGCACCGACATTCTCGAAGCTTCGAAGGACAAGGGTTTCGTTGGCATCGCCTATTACGTGGAAGGCGCGCGCTCCTTCTATGCCAACAAGGAAATCAAGTCCCCGGCCGACCTGAAGGGCATGAAGATCCGCGTGCAGCCGAGCCCGACCGCCATCCGCATGGTCGAGCTGATGGGCGCAAGCCCGACCCCGATTGCCTATGGCGAGCTGTACAGCGCGCTGCAGCAGGGCGTGGTTGACGGCGCCGAGAACAACCCGCTGGCTCTGACCACCGCCCGTCATGGTGAAGTCGCCAAGATCTTCTCCGAAGACGAGCACACCATGGTTCCGTCCGTGGTGCTGGTCTCCACCCAGACCTGGGATACCCTGTCCGACGAGGAAAAGGCTGCCCTGAAGCAGGCTGCCCACGAGTCCATGGACCTGCACCGCGCCAGCTGGAACGAGCAGGTTGCCGCCGGCAAGGTGCAGGCCGAGAAGGAAATGGGCGTGAAGTTCGTGACCGTCGACAAGGCTCCGTTCGCTGAAGCCGTGAAGCCGATGATCGAGGAAGCTGCCGCCAAGTCTCCGCGCGTGGCTGACCTCATCAAGCGCATTCAGGCCGCTGGCGAGTAAGACAACCGGAATCCGGGTGTTCTGCACCCGGATTCCTCTTATGTTTCAGGGGGAAGGTGGGCAGATGCGCTGCATCGTGCAATTGACGCAAGGTGGCGGTTTGCCGGACACTTGAGGGATGAGACAGACCGGCAGGAGGAGAGGGGCCACATGAACGGGTCCTGACGCCGGATGGAGGACGAAGATGATCGAGGCATCCGGCAGGCGGCGCTACGAGGAGGTGGCGGAGGCCCTGCGGCGGGAGCTGGCCGGGGGAACCTATCAGCCCGGCGACCGCATGAAGCCCGAGCGGCAGATTTCTGACGAGCTGGGTGTTTCGCGCTCCATCGTGCGCGAGGCGATCCTGAGGCTCGAAATCGAAGGGCTTGTCGATGTGCGCAAGGGCTCCGGCACCTATGTGGTGAAAGTGCCCGCCGGTGACGACACCGGCACGCGCGGAGACATCGGCCCTTTCGAATTGCTGCAGGCGCGGCAGGTGCTGGAAAGCTCCATCGCTGCCTTTGCAGCCACCACGGTGACCAAGGCCGACATCCTGCGCCTGCGCGAGGCGATGGAGATGGAGCGCCGGGCCATCGCAGAGGACACGGGTGACTATTCCGGCGATGAGCTGTTCCACCATCTCATTGCCGAAGCCACCCAGAACAGCGTGCTGGTCGACATGATCGACGAGCTGTGGCGCAAGCGCGAACAAAGCCCCATGTGGGCCCGCCTGCATGCGCGCATCTTCGACCGGACCTACCGGCACCGCTGGCTGGAGGATCATCAGGCGATCCTTACCGCCCTGCAGTGCCGCGACCCGCGCGCAGCCCGGCAGGCGATGTGGCAGCACCTTGAAAACGTGCGCCAGACCCTGATGGAACTGTCCGACGTGGATGACCCGCAGTTTGACGGCTATCTGTTCGACAGCCGCCCCGCGGCAGCTGCCGTCTCCTGAAGGCGGGCTCTGCGGGGAGAGAGTGGAGCACTGACGAAGGGCATTTGCCCGCTGAACCGAGTTTCCGCCGGAACCTGGCCCGCCCGCAGGATTGAGCAGGGGCTGGCCGTTCCGGCTTTCCCTCCCAAGACCCCAACCGCCTCCAATTGAGGAACCCCATCATGGAACAGACATGGCGCTGGTTCGGCCCGGCCGATCCCGTCTCGCTCGCCGATATCCGTCAGGCCGGTGCCACCGGCATCGTCTCCGCCCTGCATGACCAGCCCAATGGCACGGTCTGGCCGGTGGAGCGCATTCTCGAGCGCAAGGCCATGATCGAGGCAGCCGGACTCACCTGGTCGGTGGTCGAGAGCATTCCGGTCCATGAGGACATCAAGACCGCCGCGCCGGGCTGGGAGCGTTACGCCGAAGCCTGGGTGGAGAGCATGGTGAACCTCGCCCGCTGCGGCGTCCGGATCATCTGCTACAACTTCATGCCGGTGATCGACTGGACCCGTACGGATCTGGCCTATGAGCTGCCGGACGGCGCCCGCTGCCTGCGCTTTGATGCCGATGCCTTCGCCGCCTTTGACCTGTTCATCCTGAAGCGTGAAGGCGCGGAGGCTGAATACAGCGCGCAGGAGATCGACCAGGCCCGGGCCGCCCATGCGGCCATGAGCGAAGCTGACGTGGCCAAGCTGATGGCCAACATCATCGCCGGCCTGCCCGGCGCGGAGGAGAGCTATTCGCTCGACAGCTTCCGCGCCCGCCTCGCCACCTATGCCGAAGTTGATGCGGAGCGCCTGCGCGCCAACCTTGCCGCCTTCCTGAAGATCGTGATTCCGGTGGCCGAGAAGGAGGGCGTCGTGCTCGCCATCCATCCCGATGATCCGCCGCGCCCGCTGTTCGGCCTGCCGCGGGTGGTCTCCACCGCTGCCGACATGAAGGCGATTGCAGCGATGGTGGACAGCCCCGCCAACGGCTTCACCTTCTGCACCGGCTCCTATGGCGTGCGGCCGGACAACAATCTGGTCGAGATGTTCGAAACCCATGCGGACCGGGTGCATTTCCTGCATCTGCGTGCCACCAAGCGCGAGGCCGATCCGCGCAGCTTCCATGAAGCCGCTCACCTTGATGGCGACGTGGACATGGTTGCGGTGATCAAGGCCGTGCTTCTGGCCGAGCGCCGCCGGGGCATCGAGCTGCCGATGCGTCCCGACCATGGCCACCAGCTGCTGGATGACCTGCGCAAGACCTCCAACCCCGGCTACCCGGCCATCGGCCGCCTGCGCGGCCTTGCCGAGTTGCGCGGCGTCGAACGCGCCATCCGCGCCTTCATCTGACCGCTGCGTCAGAATAGGAACGTCAAAGGCCGGGCAGAAATGCCCGGCCTTTGTGTTTGGAGGTTGACGAATTTTTCAGTATTTCGTCATGCCATGACTTGATCATGGCATCCACCCCGTTTGATTCAGACTTGATAAGTGAGAGTAATCTGTCTGTCTGACAAGGTAATTTCGGGTCTTCTGTAATGGAATGGATGCCATGATCAAGTCATGGCATGACGGATGATGCGGAAGTTTTACGAAATATTACGTCACACCTGTGCCAGCGCCCAGATGTCATCCTTCGCTCCCGGTCCTGCTGCAATGACAGGGGCGCCTTTGCCGAGGCCGAAGGCGGTGGCGGGGAAGGGTTCGTGGAAGCCGCCGGCTTCCTTGACGAGGCAGAAGCCGGCCATGCAGTCCCAGGCGTGCATGTAAGGCTCGTAAAAGCCGACGAGCCGGCCGGCCGAAACATAGGCCAGCATCAGCGCGCCCGAGCCGTTGCGGATCATGTTGCCGCCCCTTGCCGTCAGCGCCGTGACGATCGCGCCGGTGCGCTCGGGCGTCACATGGCTGTTGCTGCTGATGCCGGTGAGGCCGTTCTGCATGGTGCGGGACGGGTCTAGCTTCAGCGGCTTGCCGTTGAGTGTGGCGCCATGGCCTTCGGCGGCGGCAAAAGTCTCCTGCAGCACGGGGGCGAGAATGACGCCGATGACCGGCTCACTCTCCCGGGCAACGGCGATGGAGACGCACCAGGTGGGCAGGCCGTTGACGAAGGGCGCCGTGCCGTCGATCGGGTCCACCACCCATGTGTAGGGCGAGGTGCCGCCCGTCTGGCCGTATTCCTCGCCGAGGAAGCCGTCATCGGGAAAGGCGGCAGCGACCTTTTCGCGGATGAGCTTTTCGACATTGCGGTCGGCGATGGAGACGACGTCCTGAAGGTTCGCCTTGGTCTCGATCACCAGCGTTTCGCGCCGGTTGAAATAGTCGAGCGCAAGGGCGGCGGCTTCTGTTGCGATGGATCTGGCCAGATCGAAGCGGCCGGCAATGGCGGCGGAGTGCGGGTCTGCGGTCATTTCGGGGACTGTGTCCTTTAACTGGCAGGATCAGGCTGCGATGAGGGCGATGCCGCGCTGGCGCAGGCGGATGGCCACATCCGTGCGGGCGGGCAGGGGAGATGGGGTTTCATGGTCTACCACGAACAGCGTCCCGGCAACGGTTTCCACCTCATATTCGGCATGATCGCCGAGATAGGCCGAGGTGAGGATGCGGCCGGCGAGGCTGCCCGGCGCGGCCTCTCCGGCAGCAAGGCTTACGGCGCCGGGGCGGATGGCGAGCTGGGCGCTGCCGGTTCTCGCCCCCGTGGCGGGAAGCTGATGCTCCAGCGGGCCAAGGCGGACGCGGGCGCTGGTGCCATCGGTCTCGATCACCTCACAGGGCAGCACGTTGGCCTCGCCCATGAAGTCGGCGATGAAGCTGGAGGCGGGCGCCTCGTAAAGTTCACGCGGGGCACCGGACTGGGCGATGCGGCCATCCTTCATCACGATGATCGTGTCCGACACAGCCAGCGCCTCGTCCTGATCATGCGTCACATAGACGGCGGTGAAGCCGAGGCGCTGCTGCAATTCGCGGATCTCGGTGCGCACCCGGCGGCGCAGGCGGGCGTCGAGGTTGGACAGGGGCTCGTCGAGCAGCAGAACCTGCGGCTCCAGCACCAGCGCACGGGCAACGGCAACACGCTGCTGCTGGCCGCCGGAGAGTTCCGCCGGCAGCCGGTGGCCCATGCCGGCAAGGCCGACCTGCTTCAGCCCCTCTTCGGCGCGCTCGCGGGCCTGCTTGCCCTTGAGGCCGGAGGATTCAAGGCCATAGGCCACGTTCTCCAAGGCGCTCATGTGCGGGAACAGGGCATAGGACTGGAACACCATCGACACGTCGCGGGCATGGGCGGGCAGCATGGTCACGTCCTTGCCGCCGATGAAGATCTTGCCCCCGGTCGGGTGCTCCAGCCCCGCCAGCATGCGCAAGGTGGTGGTCTTGCCGCAACCGGAAGGGCCGAGCAGGGTGACGAGGGTTCCCGGTTCGATCGTCAGCGACAGATCGGGAACGGCGGTGAAAGTGCCGAAGTCCTTGCGCACATGCTCGAAGACCACGGAGCCGGGCTTGTGGGATGTCATGCGGTTTTCTCCTGAGCGGACTTGAGTTCGGAAGATGCTGCAAGGCCGGAAACCCGGTTCTCGCGGCGCAGGCGCCGTTCGCCGACCAGGAACTGGAACCCGGCGATGACCGTGATCATCACGGCGATGAGCATCGTGGAATAGGCGATGGCGACGCCGTACTCGCCGTTTTCGACAAGGCCGACGATGTAGGATGTGGCCATGTTGTATTCCGCGCTGACGAGGAAGATCACCGCGCTGATGGAGGTGATGGCCCGCACGAAGGAATAGACCAGCGCAGCGGTGATGGCCGGGCGCAGCAGCGGCAGGATCACCTTGCGCAGGGTCCGGGCGCTGGTGGCCCGCAACGTCAGGGAGGCTTCGTCAAGGCTCTTGTCCAGCTGGCTCATGGCCGCAATGCCGCCGCGCACGCCCACGGGCATGTTGCGGAAGACGAAGCAGGCGATGAGGATCAGCGCCGAGCCGGTCATTTCCAGCGGCGGCAGGTTGAAGGCCATGATGTAGCTGATGCCGATGACCGTGCCGGGGATGGCAAAGCTCATCATCAGCGCGAATTCGAAGGCATTCTGGCCCGCGAACTTCTGCCGGACGATGATATAGGCCGTCAGCAGGCCGACAGCCGCCGTCAGGGGAGCCGCCAGCAGGGCGATCTTGATGGTGGTCCAGAAGGAGTTCCAGGCAACGCCCGTCCAGGCAAGGCTGCCGCCGTCGAAGCTGACCGAGAAGGCCTTGGCATAGTGGGCAAGGGTCAGCGTGTGGTCGAGACCCCAGGTCTTCACGAAGCCGCCGAAGACGATCATGCCGTAAATGACCAGCGTGAAGGCCATCCACGGCAGCACGATGGCATAGACCACGCGCGAAACGCTCTTCGGCAGGGGAATGTGCGAACCGCTGTCGCCCTTGCCCGTGACGGTGGCGAAGTTCTTGCCCTTCAGCCAGAAACGCTGGGCGAGGAAGGCCGTCAAGGTGAAGCCAAGCAGGATCATCGCCAGCACGGCCGCGCGTGAGGGATCATTCTGCGAGCCGACGACGGCGAAGAAGATTTCGGTCGAGAGCACGCCATGGCTGCCGCCGAGCACGAGGGGGTTGCCGAAGTCGGCCATGCTTTCGATGAAGCCGATGAGGAAGGCATTGGCGAGGCCCGGCTTCATCAGGGGCAGGGATACATGCCAGAAGGTGCGCCAGCGGTCGGCCTTGAGGGTTTGCGAGGCTTCTTCCAGCGAGGGGCTAACCCCTTCCACCACGCCGATGAGCACGAGGAAGGCGATGGGCGTGAAGGACAGCACCTGCGCGATCCAGATGCCAGTGAGGCCATAGAGCCAGCGGCCCGGCTCGATGCCGAAGAGGTCCGACAGGCCTTGCGTGACCACACCGGAGCGGCCGAACAGCAGCACCAGCGCAAGGCCGATGACGAAGGGCGGGGTGATGATCGGCAGTACCGTGATGAGGCGCAGGCCCTTCTTCAGCGGGAAGCGCGTGCGGGTGGCGGCCAGCGCAAAGGCAAGGCCAAGCAGCGTGGAGCCAAGGCCCGTCATGATGGCCAGCCAGAAGGTGCGCCAGGCAACGCCGCAGCGGCCGTCTCCGGTCAGGCAGGAAAGGCTCCAGATGCTGGGGTCCACCACGTTGCGCAGGAAGCCGTCCGGCTTGAACGAGCCGTCGAAGTCCTGCACCGACCCGGCAAACATGCTGCCGATGGGATAGAAGACGAAGACCGCGACAAGAAACACCAGCAGCGAAATGGCTCCGGCGATGAAGGCGTCGCCTTTCATGGCGCCGAGTTCTGCGCAGCCGAAGGCGAACATCAGGACGAAGACGGTGGTCAGCGTGATGGCCCCGGCGCCCATGGCGGGCTGACCGGTGGAGAGGGCACCGAAGAGGGTTTCGCTGATCGTCCAGTTCCAGCCCGTGAAACCGATGGCAAGCCCTTGCAGGCTCATGAACAGCACTCCGGCGGCTCCTGCCGCCGCCAGAAGGCGGCCGCGGGTGGGCTGGGCGCTCATCAGGCGCGATGCGCTGCCTGCTGCAAACAGCGCGATGGCCACGAAAACCCAGGGGCGCCCGTTGGCGGCTGCCTGCAGCAGGCCCGGTTCCAGATCAGGGGTGGAGAGAAAGCTGGACACCCAGCCCAGCCCGAAGAAGCCGCCTTCGACCCTGTACCACGGCACAAGAATGAGGGCGGCTGCGCCGAGGGCCAGAAGCAAGTCCAGTCGCCGGTTGCTCGTCTGCATGGAAACTGCCTGTTGTTTAAGCGGGAAGGAATGCCGGAAGCAGCACCCGGGCGGTAAAACCCGTGTGCTGCAGGCTCAAAGGCGGAACATCACTGGGCGATGGCGCCGACTTCCCGGTCCCAGCGCTCCAGCAGGGCCTTGCGGGTTTCGCTGCTGCCGAAGGTGGCGAAGTCATAGTCGATCAGCTTGATCTGCTCGAAACGCGGCGCTTCTTCGGGGATCTCGGCGCTCTTGTTGGACGGCAGCTGGAAGGACTTGGCCTCCTTCATGCGCGACTGCACTTCCGGCTTCAGGGCCCAGTCGTACCAGATCTTGGCGTTTTCCATGTTGCGCGCGCCCTTGACGATGGACATGGAGCCGATCTCGTAGCCCGTGCCTTCGCAGGGGGCGATGACCTTGACGGGGAAGCCTTCGGCCACCTGCGACACGGCGTCATGCATGAAGACGATGCCGAGACCGGTCTCGCCGCGTGCGGCCGCCTTCACCGGGGCCGAGCCCGATTTTGTGTACTGGGAGACATTGGCGTTGAGGCTCTTGAGATAGTCGAAAGCCCTGTCCTCGCCCATGATCTGCACCAGCGTTGCCAGCGCGGTGTAGGCGGTGCCGGAGGAGTTCGGGTTGGCCATCTGGATTTCGCCCTTCAGTTCCGGGGCAAGCAGCGACGACCAGCAGGTGGGTTCGGCGAGGCCCTTCTTGGCGAAGATTTCCGTGTTGTAGCCCCAGCCAAGTGCACCGGCATAAACGCCGACCGTGCGGTAACCGGAGCTTTTCGCCTGGCTCTGTGCCCAGTTGTGCAGCTGCTCCAGCATCGGCGACTTGTATTCCTCCGTCAGCCCGTCAGCGGCAGCCTGAAGATGCGGATCACCTGTGCCGGCCCACCAGATGTCCGTCTTCGGGTTGCGGGCTTCGGCGCGGATCTTGGCATAGGTCTCGCCCGACGAGAGGCGCACCATGTTGACCTTGATGTCGTGGTCCTTCTCAAAATCGCCCTTCATCTGCTCGCAGATCACCACGTCGGCAGAGCAGATGAGGTTGAGGTCTCCGGCGGCCTGTGCAGCGCTGGTGCCAAGAGCCGTGCCTGCGGCAAGGGCAAGAAGCGTGAATGCGGATGTGGTCTTCATGGGTCGTTCTCCTCCGTTATGGTCCGCCCTGGCAGGCGGTCTTGTTGTGCGGGCGGCGCGGGGCAAGGCTGTCCCGTGCGGCCCGCCTGTTGGCGGCCCGCCAGTCAGTTGTCAGATCTGTGAGACTGGCCGGTGCGGGACCGGTTGGTTTGCGCGGGGCCCTATTGCGTCAGGGGCATTTCCCGCGCGAAGCGTTTGAGCAGGCGGCTTCGCTCTGCCGGTGAACCGAAGGTGGCAAAGTCGTAATCGACCATGCGCATGAGGGAAATGTCCGGCGCGGCCGCCGGGAGAGCGGCTTTCGCGTTTGCGGGAATCTGGTTCTGGCCTGCCTGTGCGCCGGTGGCCTGTCCCTCGGGGCTGAGGGTGAAGTCGGCAAAGAGGCGGGCCAGTTCCGGATTGCGGGATCCCTTGATGAGGCTGACGGCGCCGATCTCGTAGCCTGTCCCCTCGCAGGGGGCGACGATGACCAGCGGGGAGCCCGCCAGCTTCTGAGTGACGGCATCGTGGATGAACGAGATGCCGATCAGCGTATCCCCCCGTGCGGCGGCCTTGACGGGTGCCGCGCCGGATTTCGTGTAGCTGGAGACATTGGCGCCAAGCCTTGCGAGATAGGCAAAGGCCTCGTCCTCGCCGAAGAGCTGCACCAGGGTCGCCAGCGCGGTATAGGCGGTCCCGGAGGTTTCCGGATTGCCGATCTGGATATCCCCCCGGTAGGCCGGATCGGTCAGATCGTTCCAGCAGGAGGGGGCCGGCAGGCGGCGCTGCGCCAGAAGATCGGCGTTATAGGCAAAGCCAAGCGCGCCGGCATAGACGCCGGAGCTGAGGCTTCCCGACATGGCATGGAAGTTCTGCGCCCAGGGCAGCAGGTCCGCTTCATGCGGCGAGGTGTAGGCTTCCAGCAAACCTTCTGCAGCGGCCTGAAGATGGGTGTCGCCGGTGCCGCCCCACCACACGTCGACGGTGGGCGCCGCGCGATCCATGCGGATGGCATCGAGGATTTCGCCCGTGCTGAGCCGTGTCATGGTGATCTCAAGGCCGGAGTGGCGCTCGAACGCCGCTTCCATGGTGGCGCACCAGTCCTCATCCACACCACACAGCACGTTGAGCGTGCCGGGTGCCGGGCTGGTCTGTTCAGCCAATGCGGTGCCGCCCAGCCAGAAGCCGAGCGCAGCCGCCAGAGCGGTTGCTGCCTTCACCTTGTTCCTCCCCGCCAGACATCCTCCATGTCCGGACAGAAGAAGCATGCGCAGGAAACGGAAGCCATGCAATCAAAGAATGGTTTCAGTTGTTGCAGTGTCGCGCAATGGTTGTTTCAATTGCTTCAAGGATTACAAATATTACAACCTGATAGTGAACAGATGTTTTGAATAACAGCGAAGTGCCTCCTATAGTGCAAGTGGGAGGACTGTAAATTGCTGGCACAGAAAGTGAGGATTCTGGTCGTCGAAGACGATCCGGACATGGCCGAGCTGATCTGCGATCTGCTCGAAGCGGAAGGCTGGGAACCTGCACATGCGGCTTCAGCCGAGGCGGCGGCGGAGGTGCTGGGTCGCGAGCGGCTGCATCTGGTGTTGATCGATCACAATCTGCCGGGCACCTCGGGCCGCGCCTTTGCGCAGCGCCTGCGGGCCAGCATGGATATTGGCATCATCATGGTGACGGCGGCAGGAAGTGCGGCCGAACGGGTGCTGGGGCTGGAAACGGCGGCGGACGACTATGTGGTGAAGCCTTTCGAACCCATTGAACTGACGGCCCGCATCAAGGCGCTGCTGCGGCGCATGAACCCCTCCCTGCGCGGCGGAGAAGGCACCGAACGGCCGGGCAGCAGCACGAGAGAGGCGGGCAGGGCTGCGGCCATGGCGGAGGGGATGAATGGGGCAGCCCTCGTTCTGGGAGACTGGTCCATCGACCTGCAGAACCGCCGGGCCATCTGCCGCAGTGATCCGGGCCGCACGCTGACGGCGGCGGAATTCGCGCTTTTGGAGATCCTCGCCGCAACGCCTGACACGCCTGTCAGCCGCGCCCAGATTCTCGACCGGCTGGGTGCTGAAACGGACCGGCATATCGACCGGAACGTGGACGTGCTGGTGCTGCGGCTGCGGCGCAAGATCGAGCCCAACCCCGATCTGCCGCGCCATGTGCTGACCCGGCGCGGCAAGGGCTACATCCTGCACACGGGCGCAGGCGGACCGCACACGTGATCGCCCGCGTCCTGAGCCGCCCCTATCTCTCCTCCATCGCCTTCCGGCTGCCCTTTGCCATCGTCTTCATCTGCGCGCTGGTTTTCGGCCTGTCGGGTGTGGCGATCTTCGGGCTGGTACGGGCGCGCGATGAAATGGCGGCCTACAGGCTCGATGCCTATACGAGCCTTGCCAAGGCGTCGCTGGTGTCGCGGCAGGTGTCGGATCTCGTCTCCAGCGCGCCCCTGCTGATGAATGCCACCTCACCCTACCGGGTCTCGGGCAAGAGCCGGGCGCTGGTGGAGCAGGTGGACACATTGCTGGCCGCCATGGCCGGCCAGCCGTCCGATGGTCCGGTGACGGGGCCGGAAGAGCTGCGGATCGTGGAGCTGCTGCAGGCGATCCGCGAGCAGACGCTGGTGCTGGCCGCCAATGCGGATGCCGCGCAACAGCACAAGGAAAGGGCCGCCGCCGCGCTGGGCGAAATCGCCGTGGCGGGCGATGTGGCCAATGCGGGTGTGCGGCGGCGCCTCAATGCCATTGTGCAACTGGCGGCAGGGTCCGACAGCCTGTTCCAGCTGGGAGAGCTGAAACGGCGCTATGTGCAGGAAACGGCAGGCTCTGCCGAAGTGCCCGGCCCGCCGCCGGTTTCACCGGCGCTGCTGGCGCCCTATGACCGGGTGTTCGAGGCGCAGACCCGGTATCTGCTTGAGATGTATGCGATCCGCTCGTCCGTTTCCCGGTTGCATGCGGTGGCGCGGGAACTGTCGCTGGCCTCCGAAACCCAGTCGGATGCGGTGACGCGCAGCCTCAACGAGAACATTCTGGCCGCTTCCGAGGCGCTGACGCGGCTGCTCATCATGGTGGCGCTGGCGGCTGGTCTGGTGCTGGGACTTGCCATCCTCTCCATCCGCTCGGCCATGCGGGTGTCGCGCGGGATTGTCGATCTGTCGCAGGGCATGCAGGCGCTGGCCAAGGGGCAGAAGGATGTGGGCCCGCCTTCCTATGCGGGCGGGGAGAGCGAGCTGTTGCAGCTGCTCGATGCCTTCCGCGCCTTCCGCGACAGCGTGGAGCGGGTGACGCGCCTGCGCAAGACGGCGGAAGCGGCCGCACGCACCATCCGCTCCACCTTCCGCAGCATGAACGAAGGCATCGCCCTGTTTGATCCGCAGGGGCAGCCCATCACCATGAACCGCCGGGTCATCGAACTGGTCGGGCACAAGGGCGCTGCGCGCAAGCTGCCGGCGCGGCGCTTTGTGGCGCCAGTCGCTGGCCTTGATCCGCGCCTTCTGCCGGGCGATGGCGGGCCGGGGCTGCTGGCGGGGCCTGTCTCCCTGCGCCACCGGGACAGCACCGGCCGGGTGACGGAAATCTCCCTCTCGCGGCAGGCCGACGGTGGCATCGTGCTGCTGGCGCGGGATGTGACGCAGACCGACCGGCAGGAGGCGGAAGCGGCGCGGGCGCAGCGGCTCGACGGCATCATGCGCATGACCCATCAGGTCAGCCATGAGGTGGGCAACATGATCGGCATCATCACCGGCAGCCTTGGCCTGCTGGAGCGGGACGACAGCTTCAACGAGCGCCAGCGCCGCCATCTCGCGCGCATCCGCAAGGCGGCAGACCGGGGCCGGGCACTTGCCTCCAGCATGCTGTCCGTCGGCAGCCAGCAGCCCATCACCCCGGCCAGCGTGGATGTGGGCGCTCTGCTGCGCAGCATGGCCGATGTGCTGGAGATCGCCGTGGGCGAAAGCTGCAAGGTGGAGATCTGCTGCGAGGAGCCCTTGCCGAGGATCGAGACGGATGCGGCCCTCTTCGAGCAGTCGGTGCTCAACCTCTGCCTCAACGCAGCCGCCGCCATGCCGCAGGGCGGCAGCATCGTTCTGGCCTGCCGGGCCGAGGCGGGCATGCTGGTGCTGGAGGTGAAGGACACCGGCACGGGCATGACGCCGGATGTCGCCGACAAGGCCTTCGAGCCCTATTTCACCACCCGCCCGGGCAGCGGCGGCGCGGGGCTTGGGCTTGCGCTGGTCTATGGCTTCATGCGCCAGTCCGGCGGCGACGCCCGCATCCTCTCCGCCCCCGGTGAAGGCACGGTGGTGACGTTGGTGTTTCCGGCGCCAGCCGGGGCCTGATGCTCAGCCGCGCCCAAGCGTGCGGCTGACGGACTGGGCGATGATTTCGCGGATCTGGCGGTGGAGCGGGGACTTGTGCACCCTTTCGGTCCAGACCATCAGCACGTCGAAGGGGGCTGGCACCGGACAGGGGGTGATGTGCAGCTCGTCCGAAAAATACTGCGCCAGCAGGCCCGGCATGGTGGCGACATAGCCGGTGGTGCGGATGAGGCGAGGCAGGCCCGCCGGGCTCGGCACCTCGAGACTGGGCTTCAGCCGGTGGCCCATGGCCTCCAGCGCCCTCAGATAACCGGACTTCCAAAGGCCGCCATAGGTGGCTGCCACATGATCGAGCGCCAGATAATCTTCCAGTGTCAGCGTCTTGCCGGCGAGCGGATGGTCCCTGTCCATGGCGCAGACATAGTGCTCGTCGAACAGCTTGCGGCTGTAGAAGGCGGCATCGTTGCGGCGGAAGGGGCCAAGCAGCAGGTCCGCATGGGAGCGCACCAGTTGGTCCGGGCCGATGTCGGCGGAGGGAATGATCTCGATGCTGAAGCCGGGCGCAGCCTGGCGCAGATCGCGCACGATCTCGGGGATGATGATCATCCGCTCATAGTAATTGCAGGCGATGACATAGCGCCCTTCGATAAGGGCGAGATCCAGCGGGTCCGGCTCGGCAAGGCGCAGGAAGTCATCCAGCATGGTGCGGGTGGTGGAGAGAATCTGCTCGCAGCGCGCCGTGGGCATTTGCTGGCCTTCGACCCGCAGGAACAGCGGATCGGCAAAGACCTTGCGCAGCTTGTCGATGGTGTAGCTGACGGCGGACTGGTTCAGCCCCAGCACTTCCGCCGCCCGGCTGAAGGAGCCTTGCGCATGCACCACATGCAGGGTGTTGAGCGCGGCAAAATCCACCCCCAGCGGCCCGGCCCGGCCTGTGCCCGGTTTGTTATCCGGCTTTTCCTCCAGCATGGCGCGCTCTCCCAATCGCTCCATCAAATTTCCCGATTTCAGGTATCAGGGAAACCGCATTGCCGCGTCAAGGCGCATGCGCTTTCGTGGGGCACGGATTGCAGATCAAGGGAGGAGGACTGCACATGCCGCTCGCGCCACTCGACGAGACCACCACGATTGCCCAGCTGACGGACGACCCTTATCCGGTCTACCGCCGCATGCGGGCTGAAACGCCTGTCATCCGCGTTGCTTCGGTCAAGCGCACGTTCCTGACCAAGGCGGTCCACACCAAGGCGGTGAAGGACAACCCGGACCTGTTCAGCTCCGATGATCCCAACACGCCGATGAAGCCGGCCTTTCAGGCCCATACCTTGATGCGCAAGGACGGGGAGGAGCACCGGCGCGAGCGCATGGCCATGCAGCCGGCCTTCACGCCGAAGGCGATCCGCTGCAACTGGGCGGAGCTTTATCAATCCATCGCCGAGGACTATGTTTCCCGCCTGCCGCGCGGGCAGACGGTGGATCTGTTCACGGATCTTTGCGGCCCTGTCGCGGCGCGCATTCTGGCGCATATTCTCGGCGTCGAGGAAGCGACCGACGAGGAGATGCAGCGCTGGTCGCAGCTTCTCATCGACGGGGCAGGCAATTTCGGCTGGCGGCCGGAGCCTTTCGAGGCCAGCGACAAGGCCAATGCGGAGATGAATGCCCTGTTCGATAGGCTTCAGGCCCGCCACAAGGCCGAGCCCAATGCATCGGCCTATTCGATCATGCTGAATGCCGCCGATCCGATCCCGCTCAGCCAGATCTACGCCAACATCAAGATTGCCATCGGCGGGGGCATCAACGAGCCGCGCGATGCGTTGGCGACGATCATCTATGGGCTGCTGAGCAACCCGGATCAGCTGGCCGAAGTGCGCCGTCAGGAGGCCTGGGAACAAGCGTTTGAAGAGGGTGTGCGCTGGGTGGCGCCGATTCAGGCCTCGTCCCGCCGGGTGCTGGAGGACACGGAAATCGGTGGCTTCGAGATTCCCAAAGGCGACACGGTGATGACCATTCAGGCCTCCGCCAACCGGGATGAGGATATCTATCAGAACGGCGAAGAGTTCTTCGTCTTCCGCGACAAGAACCCGCATCAGGCCTTCGGCAGCGGCCCGCATCACTGTGCAGGGGCTCATATCGCCCGCCGCACTGTGGGGCAGATCATGCTGCCGCTGCTGTTTGACCGGTTCCCGGACATGGAGCTGCCGGACCCGTCTGCGGTGAAGTGGAAAGGCTTCGGCTTCCGCGGGCCCATCAATCTGCCGGTGAAGCTGAACTAGGCTGACCAGCCCGGTTTTCAGAACGTCTCGAATGGAGGAGGGAGAGACATGGTGAAGGTGACCTACGTGCACCACGACGGCACGCGCACCGAGGTGGACGGCAAGGAGGGCGACACCGTGATGCACACGGCGGTGGCCCAGGACGTGGAGGGCATCGTCGGCGAATGCGGCGGGGCCATGATGTGCGCCACCTGCCATTGCTATGTGGATGATGAGTGGCTGGACGCTGCCGGAGAACGGCGCGACGGCGAGGAAGACATGCTGGACTGCGGCGCTGCCGAGGTGAAGCCGAACTCGCGCCTGTCCTGTCAGATCCGGTTGAGCCCGGCGCTGGATGGCCTCGTCGTGCATCTGCCCGAAGAGCAGATGTGAGCACGAAGGGAGAGACTATGCAGCGGATCGTCATCATCGGGGCCGGGCAGGGCGGCTTGCAGGCGGCCATGAGCCTCCGGCAGGAAGGCTTTGCGGGGGGCATCACACTGATTGGTGCCGAGCCGGGCCTGCCCTATCAGCGCCCGCCGCTGTCCAAGGCTTATCTCAAGGATGGTGACGGCGCGCGGCTGGACCTGCGCCCGGCGGCCTTCTTCGAGAAGAATGAGATCACGCTCGTCTCCGGTATCCGGGCGGAACGTATTGACCGCGAAGGCCGTGAGGTGCATGCGGGCGGCAGGGTTTATCCGTACGATCATCTGATCCTTGCCACCGGAACCCGCAACCTGCGCCCACCGATCCCCGGGCTGGAGCGGGCGCTGGATCTGCGCACGCTGGAAGATGCGGCAAGGCTGCGCGGCGAGCTGGAGCGGCCCCGGCGCATCGCCATTATCGGCGGCGGCTTCATCGGGCTGGAATTTGCCGCCGTTGCCCGTGCTGCCGGGCACGAGGTGACGGTGGCGGAAGCCGCGCCCCGCCTGATGGCGCGTGTGTTGTCGCCGGAGCTTTCCGCCCGGTTTCTCTCCATGCACGAGGGCATGGGCACTCGCATTCTGCTGGGCCGGCCGGTGAGCGCGGTGACAGACGAGGGCATCACCCTTGCAGATGGCTCCGGCATCGCGGCGGATCTGGTGCTGCTGGCCGCAGGTGTCGTGCCGAATGTGGAGCTTGCGGCAGAGGCGGGTCTGAATGTGGTCAATGGCGTTGCGGTGGATGGTCAGCTTCTGACGTCCGATCCTTCCATCTCCGCACTGGGGGATTGCGCGTCCTTCCCTGAGCCGGTGACGGGCGCGCGCATCCGCCTTGAAAGCGTGCAGGCAGCGACCGATCACGCCCGCCACATTGCCCGGCGCCTCATGAAGGGCGCGGGCGCGCCCTATGCTGCCGTGCCGTGGTTCTGGTCGGATCAGGCAGACTGGAAGTTGCAGATCGCAGGCCTTGCCGGGCCGGGAGATGAAAGCCTTGCCCTTGGGCCGGATGCCGTGCTGCGCCTGCGCGATGGTGTTCTCTCGGCAGTCGAGACGGTCAATGACGCCAAGACCCACATGCAGGCCCGCAAGCTGCTGGCCGGTGCAACCCCGCCCTCCCGCGCCGAGCTGGAAGCCTGCGGCTTCGATCTGGCAGCGCTTGCCAAGGAGCGGGCGGTGGCGTGACCTTATGAGCCGGATGCTTCCGGAGACAGCAGGGCTCCCGCGTCAGCCGAACCGGCAAGCCCTGCGATCCGGGTGAACAGGCCTGCTGCATTCTGCCTCCTACTAAAGGCGAGACAGTCGCGGATTTTTGCATCCATCTGCGCTTCAGACAGAGGCAGATCGCCTGCGCCGCAGAGCTGGTCGCGGATCAGGCTGATGGTCTTGCCGGAGGTGAGACCGGTCTCGATCCGGTAGGGGGCATGCACGCCTGCACTGCCCGGATCAAAGGGAATGCGGCAGATCTTCTGCATCAGGCCGGCATAAGGGGCGGTGGTAAAGCCTTCGCCGGAAAAATGGCGCAGGGTCAGATTCCCGTCCGTCAGCATCACGACCATGGGGTAGCTGAGGCTGAAGCGCCCCTCTGCGCCGGTGACGGGCACGTCATAGCGCAGATTGCGGGCAAGCAGTTCCGGCATATGCACGTCAATCTGAGCTATCTGATCCGGCCGTATTCCTTGCTGATGGAGGATTTCCGCTGCATCGAGTGCTTTGTGGGCGGCGGCGCAGCAGGGGAAGCGCTTGACCATCAGGCCATCGGCGGCGAGCGCCCAGCGGGTGCCCAGATCGCCGAGGTTCATGGGCGCTGTGCCGCCGTAGAGGCTGACGAAGCCCCAGGGGCCGGTCATGAACTCCGGCTGCGCGCCAAGCCCGGCTTCCGCAAGCAGTGCGGAAAGGACCGCGGCTCTGGCGGCCAGACCTGCATGCAGAGGCTTGGCATCGCTGCCGAACTGCAGTTTGGAACCGGCGGCCTGACTAAAGCCGAGACTCATGGCGCGGGCGATGCCGTCCGCATCCAGTCCCAGCAGCCACGCGGCCGCGCCTGCTGTGCCAATGGTGCCGACGGTGGAGGTGGCGTGCCAGCCTTTGCCGTAATGGTCCGGGTTGACGGCGGAGGAAATGCGGGCGTGCAGTTCCAGCCCCACCGCATAGGCGCTTAGCAGCCTTGCTCCGCTGATGGTCCGGATGGAGCAAAGAGCCGAGAGGGCAGGCACCAGAACGGCACTGGCATGGGTGATGCCGGGCGCGAAGTTGTCGTCATAGTCCAGCGCGTGGGCGGCGGTGGCATTGACCAGCGCGGCACCTGCCGGGCTCAGAGTCACGTCATGTCCGTAGACGGGCGCCCGGCCAGGCCCCTCTGCGGCGCGGGCGGCGGTGAGGACGGCCAGAACGGCAGCATCCTCGCAGCCGGCGTGCATGCAGGCGAGCGTATCGGCAAAGGCCTCGGCTGCCCGTGGCATCAGGCCGCCCGTGTCCGCAGGCGTCACACCTGCGGCCCAGCGGCTCAGGACCATCACCGGTTTGCTTTCAGTCTGCTGCATCACCCAGTTCCAGCGCTACGATGTTCATCCAGTAGGCGACCCCGTAGGGGATCAGCGCGTCGTTGAAATCATAGCCCGGCGTGTGGACGAAATGGGAATTTTCCCCATCGCCATTGCCAATCATGACATAGGCGCCCGGCACCTTCTCCAGCATGAAGGAGAAGTCCTCGCTGCCGCCGAGAGGCGCGCAGTCTGCGTCCACATTCTCTGCGCCGGAGGTGGCTGCTGCGGCGCGCACGGCAAGCTCCGTCTGGGCGGGAGCATTGACCAGCGGCGGATAGCGGCGGGTGTAGATCAGATGTGCTTCGACGCCCTGCGCCGCTGCGCAGCCCGAGGCCAGTTCTCCAAGCCTGCGTTCCAGCGTGTCGCGCACTGCGGGGATATAGCTGCGCGCTGTGCCCCGGACGATGACACGCGACGGGATGATGTTGGGGCTGTTGTAGTCGCCCGCATGGATATGCCCGACGCTGATGACTGCCCGCTCGTTTGAGGGAACATTGCGCGAGATGATGCTGGAAAGACCGGAGATGAAGTGCCCTGCGGCAACGGTGGCATCGGTTGCCATATGCGGCATCGCGCCATGGCCGCCGGTGCCCTTGAAGATCACTTCCCACGTGTCGCCAGCTGCCATCAAGGCGCCGGGGCGGGTTTCCACCTTGCCCAGCGGCGACTTGGGGGCATTGTGAACGCCATAGACGGCATCGCAGGGGAACAGGCCGAACAGACCGTCCTCGATCATCACGCGGCCACCGCCAAGGCCTTCCTCGGCAGGCTGGAAGATGAAATGCACCGTGCCTGCAAAATCCGGATCAGCTGCCAGCTTCCCGGCGGCTCCCAGAAGCATGGTGGTGTGCCCGTCGTGGCCGCAGGCATGCATCTTGCCGTCAATCTTCGAGGCATAGGGCAGGCCAGTTGTTTCGTGAATGAACAGCGCATCCATGTCAGCCCTGAGGCCGATGCGCCGCTGGCCGGGGCGTTTGCCCTGCAAGGTGCCGACAACGCCCGTCTTGCCGAGCCCCCTGTGGATGGGGATGCCAAGCTCCGTCAGCGCTGCAGCGACAAGATCGCTGGTGCGCACTTCCTCGAAAGCCGTTTCCGGATGCTGATGGATATCGCGGCGGATGCAGGTCAGCTTTTCGAGGAAAAGGGTGTCGGCGGCAATGGCCTCGGCGCTGGTGAATTTCATGACTGTGCCTGATTGTCTGCGCGGTGCGGCCGGGTCAGTTCTTCTGCCATGCGGGCGAGGCCATGGATAAAGATGACGATGATGAAGAGCGGCACCGTGATGCTGATGAAAATGGACGGCAGCGGGAAGGTCTCTGCCGTTGTCTGAAGGCTGCGGGACAGGAACGAGCGGGTGGTCGACATGCCAGGGCCGAAGAAGCTGAACCAGAGCACCGGAGCAAGGAAGATGAATACGCTGAGTGCCCGCACGGCACCTGCTGCCAGTTGCATGGCTCGCGGCAAATGCGCGGGCACCGTCATCAATGTGGGATCGAATTTCGCCTTGAAGGCGACGGTCGCCCCCAGAAGGCCGACCCAGACCATGGCGTAGCGTGCGGCCTCTTCCGTCCATGCTGGCGGAGAGGAAAAGCCGTAACGGGCGACCACCTGAAGGCAGATGGCCGCTACCATGATCAGCAGGAACAGTACTGCCGTCCCCCGCATGAGCCGGTCCAGCCCGTCGCTGATCCGGCCAAGGATGTTTGTAAAGTGCTTCATGCCTTCTGCTCCATACGGGGGATCAGGGATTACTGCAGGTAGGGGCTGAGGACGTCGATGTAGTCCTGCGGCACTGTCTGGGCCCAGATACCCTTGGTGGCCGCAATGAACTTGTCGCGCTCGCCCGGCTCCAGCGGGGTGATCTGGATGCCGCCATCGGCGATCACCTTCTCGAAATAGGCTGCCTGCTCCTTGGCCCAGGCGCGGTTGGCGGCAATGCCCTTGCGAGCCGCTTCATCCACATAGCCGCGCGTTTCGTCATCAAGGGACTGGTACCAGTCGTCGGAGAACATGATCACCTTCGGCACCGGGCCTGCCTCAAGCGGGGTGTAGTACTTCAGCAGGTCCACTTGACCGGCAGCCACCACCGTCGATGGCGGGTTGATGTGGCCAACGGCAACGCCCGTCTGAAGCGCCTGAGGGGTCTCTGCCCAGCTGACCACGGTGCCCTTGGCGCCCCAGGACTCGAAGAACTTGATCTGGTCGCCGTTCTGGGCACGCAGGCGCATGTCCTTCACGTCCTCCAGCTTCGTAACCGGCTTCTGTGTATTGAAGAGGCCAAGCGTGCCGCCGCGCATGGCGTAGCCGGGAATGCGGATGCCGATGCTTGCCGCTTCCTCGTTCACGCGGTCCATGGCGCCAGACTTTTCCATTACCGCATCAAACTGGTCGTCATCGGCCATGATGAAGAGCAGGAACAGGGTGCGCGAAAAGTCGGATGCCTTGAACAGCATGCTGACATTACCAACGTTGACGTTGATGAGGCCCTGCGACACCTGGTCGAGCCGGTCTTCCTCCTTGCCCATGGTGTTGGCCGGGTGCACGACGGTCTTGATGCCGTGCTCCTTGAGGCTCTCGCTGAAAGCGTGGATGAAGACGTATTCGGCGTCGTTCTTCAGGTCTTCCTGTCCGGCGAAGGCGATGACAACCTTGTCTGCGGCAAGGGCGGTGCCGGCCATGAAGGCGCCTGCAAGGGTGCTGGCAATCAGTCTTTTCAGCATGTCTGTTCCTCTTTCTGAAGTTCTTGTCAGTTGATGAGCCCGAGATAGCGGGGCAGGGCGAGGCTGAGCGCGGGGACATAGATCAGGACGGCGAGCAGGATCAGCTCGACCAGGAGGAAGGGCATTACGGCGCGAACGAGCCGCCAGTATCCGATGTTCACCACCGTGGAGAGGATCAGCAGCACGCCCCCGAGCGGTGGGGTCAGCAGGCCAACCGTCAGGTTGAAGCCGACGAGGATGCCCATGTGCACCGGATCAACGCCGAGAGCGATCGCCGGAGGGATCAGCAGCGGCCCGAGCAATGCAACCGCCGCTTTCACATCCATCACCATTCCGGCGAGCAGAAAGATGATATTGAGCACCACGAGGTAGCCCGTTGCGGTGAGGCCCATGTTGCCAATGGCCGCGCCCAGCTTTTGCGGCATCTGTTCGATAGAGGTCAGATAACCGAAGGTGGCGATGGCCACGAGGATGATGAACACCGCGCCGGAGAGCGTGATGGTCCGCACCAGCGACTCGATCACGTCCTTCGGCGTCAGGCGGCGGTAAATGAGGCCGACGATAAAGGCGGCCACCACGGCAACGCCTGCGGCTTCGGCCGGTGTCATGAAGCCGAACAGGATGCCGCTGAGGATGATGACAGGCAGCGTCAGCGCGGGAAGTGCGGCAAAGAGTGAAGGGAAGAATGCCGGGATTGCAGAGCCCCGGCCACCCGGGTGGTCATGCTTGTGGGCGAGATAGGCGTTGACCACCATCAGTACTGCAGCCAGCAGCAGGCCCGGTACCACGCCGGCGGCAAACAAGGCCACAACGGATGTACCCATCAGTGCGCCGTAGAAGATCAGGATGATCGACGGCGGAATGATCGGGCCGATGATAGAAGAGGCTGCCGTCACCGCAGCGGCATAATCGCGTGTGTAGCCTGCCTTCTCCATCTCCGGCACCAGCGTGTTGCCAAGCGCTGCCGCATCTGCGGTTGCCGAGCCTGACACACCTGCAAAGAACACGGAGGTGAGAATGTTCACATGGCCGAGGCCGCCCTTGAACCGGCCGAGCATGGACATGGAGAAACGGATCAGCGCTTCGGTGACGCCGCCACGGTTCATCAGTTCCCCCGTCAGGATGAAGAGCGGCATGGCGAGGAATGCAAAGACGTCAAGCTGTCCCATTACCCGCTGAGGAAGGGCTGCGAGGTAGCGCGTTTCTCCCAGGGCGAAGAATCCGATGATCGTCGCGCTTCCGACGAAATAGGCAATGGCGCTGCCCGCCATGAGCGAGATGATCAGGAACAGAACGGGGACTAGCGGCATCGGGGGACTCCTTGTCGCTCCAGGGGATCACTCCAGCCCCATCGTTTCAATACGAAAATTATTCTTGATTCATAGCTTCGAGCTATGCCTTAAACTGAATTAAAACTATTATTTTAATTTCTGGTATGAGAAAGATGCAGTCTCGCTTGCGATGGATGCGAGCATTTTTGCCTGAGTTCCGGCTGTATCTCGCATATGCAAAAATCTTGTGCGAACTGCTCAAGAATAAGTCGTTGAATCTGTGTCCTGTTGCCCCGGGAAAGCTGAGAGGAGATCATGAAAGCGATCAATCTTCACAGATTGCAGATCTTCCGTACGGTCTATGAACTTGCGGGCATTGGCGCAGCTGCTCGGAAAATGAACCTGTCCCAGCCAACGGTCAGCAGGCATCTTGCTGTTTTCGAAGATGAGCTGAAGGTTTCGCTGTTTTCGAATGTGGCGGGCCGCATCGAGCCTACCTGGGAAGCCCAGCGGCTCTATGCGGAAACCAGCGGACTTTTTGAGCGTGTTGCGATGCTGGAGCGCAGCGTTGAAGCGTTGCAGCGCGGTACATCCGATTCCTTGCGTATCATAGGGGCCAACACGCTGTGCATCTCGCTGATCCCGGAGGCTGTCGGCAGCTTGCAGCAAAAGATGCCTGATCTGGCCATTTCCGTTGATGGTGGCGGTGCTGCCGCCCAGCTCATGGCCTTGCGCGGCGGCATGGCGGACATCACGGTGGGGGCACCTGTCGCCGGCAGTCCGGATTTGCGGCAGGATCATGTTGGCCGGACTACGCTTGTGGCGGTCATGCCGAAGTCTCACCCGCTCGCGGACCGCAAGACGGTCGATCTGCGGGCATTCGACGGGTTTCCCTGTGTGATGCCCAATCCTAAAGCGCCTATCGGTGGACTGGTTCACAAGGCCTTCGAGGCCGCTGGTGCTGTGCCGTCACGCGTTTTGTCGGCGATGTCGCCGTCCTTTGCCATCGGGCTCGTGGCCAGCACCGGCTGGTGCAGCGTGACGGACGAGATCACCGCCCATGACTTTGGCCGCGGGCGGCTGGCGGTCATTCCTCTGGAGAAGCGCATCGAGATAGAGCTCGTGACGCTCGAACTCTCCCGAAGTCCTTCGCGCAGAAGTGCTGGTGTGTTCAAGGACGCGCTTGGGCGGGCTTTCAAGGCATATGGTCAGCGCGCAGCGCGATGACCGGGAGGGAATGAGCTGCCTGATACACTCTGGTACAAATTTTCCGGGGTTTGCCGTCCTGTGCCGCCAGATTGACCAGCTTTGCTGCAAATTTCCGCTGGCAAAGGGGTCAAAAAATTTTGATGTTTCCCGATGTAATGTTCACGCTACATCTCGCATGTTACAGGCGTGACCGGTTTGAGCTTGGCGGCCGAACGGAAAATTTGAACTGGAGTTTCATGTGTCGCTTTGGAGACAATCGCTTCTAAGCCTTGTCATCATTGTTGCTGGTCTTGGCCTCTGGGCCAGGTTCTATCCCGGTGCAGGTGAAATTCTGGCGCCTGCCGGTCTTGGCTGGCTCGCAGCTGCCTCCACACCCCCGGCATCCGGGGGCGGGCAGGGCGGCGGCCAGGGAGCAGGTCAGGGTGGCCGCGGGCCGCAGGGCATCGTCAATGTGGCACAGGTCACGCAGCAGACGATCAACGACCGCCTCTCCGCCATCGGCACGGGCCGTGCAGTCCGGTCCGTCGAGGTGCGCCCGTTTGAATCCGGCCGCATGACGGAAATTCTGGTCAGATCCGGTGCCGTTGTGAAGCGGGGTGACATCATCGCCAAGCTGGATGCGGATGCGCAGGAAATTGCCGCCGAACGTGCCGAGATTGCGCTCAAGGATGCCGAAGCGCGGCTGAACCGCACCCGGCAGCTGCGCCAGTCCAACTCGGCCAGCGACGTGCAGGTGACCGATGCGGAACTGGCGGCAGACAATGCACGGCTGGTTCTGCGCGAGGCGCGGCTGGCCCTGTCGCGCCGGTCAGTTGAAAGCCCCATCGACGGCATCGTCGGCATCCTGCCGATCACGGATGGCAACTATGTCACTTCGTCCTCGGTGATTGCCACCGTCGAAGACCGTTCCGAACTGCTGGTCGATTTCTGGGTTCCTGAGCGCTTCGCCGGGATTGCCGTCGGTGCTCCTCTGAGAGCCGTGTCCGTTGCCCGCCCGGGGGAATATTACAACGGTGAAGTGAGCGCCGTGGACAACCGGGTCGAAACCGAAAGCCGGACCCTGCAGGTGCAGGCCACGATCCGGAACGACGGCGACCGGCTGCGGCCGGGCATGTCCTTCCAGGTGGAAATGCGGTTCCCCGGCGAGATTTTCACTGCGGTTGATCCGCTGGCTGTTCAGTGGGGCGCGGATGGCGCCTTTGTCTGGGCGGTGCAGGACGGCAAGGCAAAGCGCACGCCGGTGCGCATCATCCAGCGCAACACCCGCAACGTGCTTGTGGAGGCCGAGCTGAAGCCTGGCGACGAGGTGGTGACGGAAGGGCTGCATCTGGCCCGTGAAGGCGCGCCGTTGAACATCGCCGGCCGCCAATTGCCGCGAGCTGGAGGCGACAAGACAGCTCAGCCCGCCGCCGCGCCGAGCGGTTCCTGAGAGCCCGCGCGGCCGGATAGGGCCGGCCGCTGCCGCGCATGACCGCATTGGTGCCCCAAATGGTGTGGCGCCGCGGTCCTGCCTTTGAGGACAATCCTTCCCGCAGTCCGCACCGCCTGATGCGGCGGGCTGCCCGGGATATCGGAACGAGGCCAAGATGAGCTCCAGCCATAAGCCTGACCGCAGCTTCACCGCCCTGTTCGTCCGCCGCCCCGTGCTGGCTTTCGTGATGAACATGCTGATCGTCGTCGCGGGCCTTGCCGCCTTCTTTGGCGTGGAAGTGCGCGAACTGCCGGATGTGGACCAGCCGGTCATCTCCATCCGCACTACTTACAACTCCGCTTCTGCCGAAACCATCGACCGGGAGGTCACTGGCGTCATTGAGGGCGCGGTGTCGCGGGTTTCCGGCGTCAAGTCGATCTCGTCCTCGTCCTCCTACGGTGAAAGCCGTGTGACGGTCGAGTTCTATGCCAACGTCAATCTGGATGCGGCAGCGGCGGACATGCGCGATGCGCTGGGCCGCATCACCAACAACCTGCCCGAGGATGCCGACGCTGCCCGTATCATCAAGGCTGACTCCAACGCCCAGCCCGTGGTGCGTCTGGCGCTGACCTCCGACAGCATGTCCGTCGAGGATATGACGGTACTGGTGGAAGACGAGGTCGCAGACGTTCTGTCCGCCGTGCCCGGTGTGGCCGATGTGCAGGTGTCCGGCGACCGGGAAAAGATCTTCCGCATCGATATCGATCAGGCACGAATGGCCAGCCTCAACCTGACGGTTGGTGACGTGGCTTCGGCCCTGTCCACGATGGCCTTCGATACGCCGGCCGGCTCGCTGACCAGCCAGACGCAGGATCTGATCGTGCGGGCGAGTGCCGCCATCGATACGCCGGAAGCGTTTGAGAGCATCATCCTGAACCGCCGGGCCCGCCTGGGGGATTTCGCCACGGTTACGCTGGGGCCGGATATCGGCCAGTCCCAGCTCAGGGCCAATGGCAAGTCCGGCATTGGCCTTGGCATCATTCGCGCGGCCCAGTCCAATACCCTGGAAATCTCGCAGGGTGTCGCAGCTGCTGCCGCACGAATCCAGCAGACCCTGCCGGAAGGTACCAAGATCGAAGTCACCAGCGATGATGCGACCTTCATCACCGGCTCCATCCATGAGGTGGAGATTGCGCTGATGATTTCCGTCAGCGTGGTGCTGCTGATCATCTTCCTCTTCCTGCGGGACTGGCGGGCAACGCTTATTCCGGCGGTGACCATGCCGGTGGCCCTGATCGGCACGCTGGCGGCGATCTATCTGGCCGGTTTCTCCATCAACATCCTCACCCTGCTGGCGCTGGTTCTGGCGACGGGCCTCGTGGTGGATGACGCCATCGTGGTGCTGGAAAACATCGTGCGCCGCCGCAACCAGGGCATGGGGCCACGGGCGGCCGCCGTTCTGGGCACGGACGAGGTGTTCTTTGCCGTGATCGCGACGACGGCAACGCTGGCGGCTGTCTTCGTGCCGCTGTCCTTCCTGCCCGGACAGACCGGTGGCCTGTTCCGGGAGTTCGGCTTTGTGCTGGCGATTGCGGTGCTGCTGTCGTCTGTGGTGGCGCTGTCGCTCTGCCCGATGCTGGCATCCCGCCTGCTCAAAGGCAAGGTCGCCAATATGGGGGCGGACGAGACGGTCATCCTCGAAACAGAGGCACAGGACGATGCCGGAGCACCGCAGGCAGCTGTCCCGGCCAGACAGGCCTATAGCGGTCTGGCAGGTCTCTACCGGCGGACCCTGAGAGCCTGCCTTGATGCGCCCATGGTGGTGCTTGCCGTATCGCTGCTTTTCGCCATGTCGGCGGTGGTTCTGTTTGGCACCATCAAGTCCGAGCTGACGCCTTCCGAGGATAGGTCCATGGCTTTCATGCGGATTTCGGCCCCGCAGGGCGTGAGTCTTGACTATCTTGCGGAACAGATGACGCGCGTCGAGGAGCTGATCCAGCCGCTGCGCGACAGTGGTGAAATCACCAGCACCTTCTCTGTCGCAGGGCAGGGCGGACGGTCCAACAACGGCTTCATGGTGATGCGTCTGGCGCCCTGGGAGGCACGCACGCGCTCGCAGCAGGAGATCGTTGCCGATGTGTCGCGGCTGGTGCGGGATGTGCCGGGCGTGCGGGCCTTTGTGTTCCAGCCGAACAGCCTTGGCATTCGCGGGGCGGGCTCAGGCCTTCAGTTTGCCGTGGCCGGCAGCAATTATGCGGCACTTGGGGAGAGCGCTGCAAAGATCGTTGCGGAGCTGGAAAAGGATCCCCGCTTCACCCAGCCGCGCCTGTCCACCGAGGCAACCCAGCCGCAGCTTTCCGTTTCCATCGACCGGGAACGGGCGTCCGATCTCGGCATCGACATCAACGGCCTTGGCAATGCCATGCAGGCGATGCTGGATGGACGCCGCGTCGGGCAGGTCTTCATCGAAGACCGCAGCTTCGATGTGAAGTTTGTTTCCACCACCAACCCGATCAACGACCCGACGGATCTTGAGAACGTGTTCCTGCGCACCGGCGACGGGCGTTTCGTGCCGGTGTCCACCATTGCGACGCTGACCGAAAAGGCCGTGCCGCCGCAGCTGGACCGGGAGCAGCAATTGCGTTCCGTGGCGATTACCTCCAGCCTTGCCCCGGATTTTGCGCTGGGTGATGCCTACAAGGTGGCACAGGAGATTGCTGCGCCGCTGCTGCCGCCGGGCGGGCGCATCGTGCCGCTGGCGGAAGCCGCAACACTGGGCGAGCAGTCGGCCAGCATGGCCCGCACCTTCGGCTTTGCCCTGCTGATCATCCTTCTGGTTCTGGCGGCGCAGTTTGAAAGCTTCATCAGCGCGCTGATCATCATGTTCACCGTGCCGCTGGGGCTGGCCTGCGCGGTCTATGCCATGGCCTTCAGCGGCACTTCGCTCAATGTCTACAGCCAGATCGGCCTTGTGCTCCTTGTGGGCATCATGGCCAAGAACGGCATTCTGGTGGTGGAATTTGCCAACCAGCTGCGGGACAAGGGCCTTGGGGTGCGCGAGGCGGTGGAGAATGCGGCCAACATCCGCCTGCGGCCGGTGATGATGACCATGCTCTGCACCATCGTCGGCGGCGTGCCGCTGGTTCTCGCCTCCGGCGCCGGGGCCGAGGCCCGCATCGCCCTGGGCTGGATCATCGTCGGCGGCCTTGGTCTTGCGACCTTCTCCACCCTCTATCTGACCCCGGTTGCCTATCTCCTGCTCGGCCGCTTCATCAAGCCGCAGGCGGAACAGGAAAGCCGTCTGGAACGGGAAATGAGAGATGCGCGTGACGGCGCGACGCGGATGACGCCCGGCGAGTAAGATCACTCCGTAAAGATAAAAAAGCCCCCGCCAGTGATCCTCTGGCGGGGGCTTTTGCTTGTGTGTTTCGGACTGGTTCAGCCCTTGGCATCCCCCACCGGCAGGCGGATGTTGCGTAAGGCGAGGGCGGCAACGAGACCAACTGCGGCGATGAGGGCGGCTGTCAGGAACAGCGGATGGAAGGCGGACTGGTAGATGCTTCCAAGCAGGTGCCTTGCGGTGTCCGGCAGGGCCGCTGTCTGTGCAGGCGACAGTTTTTCCAGATGCTCGACACCCGGCACCTCGCCCATGTGGCGGCCGAGGCCTGCGGAGAGGATTGCGCCATAGATCGAGATGCCGATGGAGGCGCCGCCGATGCGGGTGAGGGTGACGCTGCCGGTGGCCGCGCCCACGTCCCGCCTGTCTGCCGCATTCTGCACGCCCAGCACGGGCACCTGCTGGCCGATGCCGACACCGATGCCCTGCGCCAGCATGATGAGCCCCAGCAGGATGGTGGGGGTGTTGCTGCCGGTGAAGCTGTAGGCCAGAAGCATGATGACCCCGGTCAGCGTCGAGAGCACGGAGAAGATCTTGTAGTTGCCCGAAGCGGACATCAGCCTCCCGGCGGAAAGCGAGCCGATGGCGATGCCGGCTGTCAACGGAATGAAGAATACGCCGGCAGCCGAAGGGCTGAGGCCAAGGCCCGACTGCAGGTAGAGCGCATAATAGGTGACCAGACCAATGCCGATGGCGCCGCTTGCCGCCGAGATGGTCAGGAGCAGGCAGATCTGGCGGTTGCGGAAGAGCGAGAGCGGCAGCACCGGTTCCGGCGCGCGCCTTTCCACCAGGATGAGGGCAACGAGGGCCAGCATGCCGGTGCCGAGAACCGCAAGGGCGGTGGGCGACAGAAGCCCGCCGAACAGTTCCGAGCCATCGGCCCACAACACGATGCTGCCCGTTACCATGGCGGCCAGGATGGCGCCCGGATAGTCGATCTTCGGCTTCCGGTCCGGCCGCTTGTAGGGCAGCATGATCGCAAGGGCGGTGAGGACGATGATGCCGACCGGCAGGTTGATGAAAAAGATCGAGCGCCAGCCGAACAGATCGCTCATGGTGCCGCCCAGCACCGGGCCGATGGCACCGGAGAGCATCAGCACGAGGCTGGAATAGCTCTGGTAGCGGGCCCGCTCGCGCGGGGCGAAGAGGTCGGCGTTGATCGAGAAGATCGTCACCATGATGCCGCCCCCGCCAAGGGCCTGCAGCACGCGCGCGGCAATCAGCGTGTTCATGGAGACGGCAAGGTCACAGGTGAGCGAGCCAATGGTGAAGATGGCGATGGCGGCCAGCATCACGTATTTGCGCCCGAACAGATCACCCAGCTTGCCATAGACCGGCATCACGGCGCTGGAGGCGAGAAGATAGGCGGATGCCACCCAGCCGAACCGCTCGATCTGGCCAAATTCGCCGACGATGGTCGGCAGGGCCGTGGCGACGATCTGGTTGTCCAGCGTCGCCATGAAGACGCCCATCAGCAGGAACAGGAAAATGATGATCCTGCGCGGGTGGGGTGGTCTTTCAGGCGGGGTGGTGTGGGGAAGAGCCGCTGATGCAGCCGCACCGGCTTCAAGCTCTGCCGGCTCCGTAAGATGTTTGTTCATGGCAATGGCGCGTCCAGAGATTCTGCCCCTTGCGGAAAACCCCGCAGTCCCTCGGGCGAATGATTGCGAAAATATGTGCTTTTCGCATATATGTGTCAATGTCAAATAAGTGACAAGTGCACGCAGCGGGATTATGCTGGTTTTGGGATCGATACAGGCAGGGGATGACGGAGCAGATGGCAGATCAGGACCGCGGACGGCAGGAAGAGGATTTCGCGCTGATTTCCGCAAGTCTCGGCCGCATGCGCATGATGATCGGCCGCCGCATCATTGGCCGCATCGCCCTGCAGCAGACCGAGCCGGGGCTGGAGCTGACCCATCTGGATGTCATCGACGCCGTGCGCCGCCGCGCGCCGGACGGCGAGGTGACGGTCGGGGCGATTGCCGAATTCATCCGGGTGGACCCCTCCCGCAGCAGCCGGCTGGTGGCGGATCTGGTGCAGCGCGGCCTGTTGCGCCGGACTGTGTCGCAGGAGGATGCGCGCCGCAGCGTCGTGGAGTTGACGGAGCGCGCCCACGAGTATTTCCGCGTTGCCGACCGGGTGAAGCAGGGCTTCATCCGCGACATCACCGCAGACTGGAGCGCGGAGGATCTCGACAGGTTCGCCATTCTGCTCGACCGTTTTGTCACGGGACTGGAAGAGCGCTCGCGCCTGCCGGGGGATGCCGGCTGAGCAGGCTTGCAGGCCGCCGCCCCCTGACAGGCCCCGGCACAGGGCCGGGGCGGCGCGGAGGATGCGTTATTCTGCGATGACGATTTCCAGCGGACGCGGGTGAGACAGGAAGTCGAGATGGCTCATGGAATAGCCATAGGCGCCTGCGAGCCCGACGACGAAGAGATCGCCGATATCGGCCGCTTCCAGATGCACGGGGGTTGCCGTCAGCTTGTCGGCGGAATTGCACAGGGCGCCGCCAATGAAGGCGGTTTCATTGCGCACCGACTGCTGGCCATCGAACACGGCGGGGGCATCCATGCGCACCACGTCCACCGGATGATTGATTTTCAGCGCGATGGGGCGGCGGAAATGGTGTGAGCCGCCCTGGCAGACGATCTGCTTCATGCCGACGCTGGTCTTGATGTCGACGATCTCGGTGCAGTACCAGCCGCTGTCGGCTGTGAGATAACGCCCCAGTTCCAGCACGAAGTGGCGTCCGGCAAAGCCGTGTTCCGCGATCAGCGCCGTCAGGCGCGCCGCATAGGCTTCCGGCTGGAAGCCGCGGCCGGTTTCCAGATAATCGATGCCGAAGCCGCCGCCGAAGTCGATGGTGCTGCATTTGAGGCCGGGCACGCGGGCTTCGGTTTCCTTGGCCAGCTCGAACACACGGCGGCAGTTTTCCAGAAGATCATCCAGCTGCAGCACGCCGGAGGCGGAATAGACATGCAGGCCCCGGAAGGCGAGATGGGGCAGGGCGGCGATCTGCGGCAGCTGGCCGAAATAGAGTTCCTGATCGATGCCGAACTTGGAGCTGTCGCCGGAGAAGCTGGCCTGCGCATCATGCACATGGAAGTTGGGGTTGACCCGGACGAGGATCTCCTGCGTCACGCCTTGGCGGGCGCAGATCTGCTCCAGCCGGTGCGCCTCGGTCAGCGATTCCACATGCACCAGCTTGATGCCGGTCGAGACCGCCCATTCCAGCTCTTCCGGCGACTTGCCGGGGCCGGTGAAGACGATCTGCTTCGGCGCAAAGCCCGCCTCCAGCGCCTTGCGGCCCTCGCCAATGCTGGCGATTTCGACGCCTGCCACATCCGCCGCCAGAGCCGCCTTGAGGAACGAGCCGTTCGGGTTGGCCTTCATCGCATAGAAGATGCCGACTTCCTGCGGCAGCGCGGCCTTGAGGGCGGCAATCTTGGCCTTCATGACCGTGAGGTCATAGACGAAGAAGCTGCGGCCATTGGTCTTGTCCGCGCCAAGCTTTGCGATGGACTGGCGGACATGGGCAGGAAGAAACATGGATGAAGCCCCTCGGGGTTGCGTGCCGTCCTGTGGATGTTCCTCTGGCTGGCTCCGCATCTTATGGCGCTTGCAAGGCTGCCTTCACCCGGAACTGGGTGCGATAGGCATGGCCTTGACGGGCGGCAGGGCGCGGGGGAGGGGCTTGAGGGGCCACCGGCTGGTTTTCAGCCTGTGATAGACCGCCTTGCCCTTCCGATGCCAGCCATTTTTACGGGAATCTGCAGAAGCATTTTGTCCGCAAGAGTGGGGTTTGATCCGGATAGCCAGCCAGGTGCGAAGTCCTCTCCTTCGAGGCGGGGCTTCTGGATTAACGCGTTAGGCTTTGACGCCGCCCGCGGTGATGCATCTGATCTGTGGCAGAGCCTTTCCGCCCCCCTCCCCACGAGGGTTACTGCATGCACACATCGTGCTTTGAGCCGGAGAGGGTGTGGTCTGGTTATTCCGGCACGGCGTTTCAGCCCCCCTCCCCCTCGTGGGGAGGGGTTAGGGGTGGGGGGAAAGCATTTCAGTCTGGCAGAGTGTCCATTGGTTCCGGACAGCCGTTCTTCTTGATGTCGCTCCAGGCATCTATCTGTCTTTCATATAGTTTTCGGCTCAGAGCCCCCCACCCCTTACCCCTCCCCACCAGGGGGAGGGGGCGGCAGGCGTCCTCCCGAAAAGCAAACGCCTCATTGCGGGCAGTTTCCGAACCTGATGTGTGAAACCGGTAGCCACCAAGGGGAGGGGGGCTGATACGCCGCACCAGAATGACCAGACTGTGGGCGTTCCCCAAGCTGTTTCCGGCTTCAAGCACTCTATCTGCCTGCATGCCGTCTCCCCAGCAGCGCGAGAGCCGCAGGGGCAGGCTAAGCGAGGATTAGCCTGCCTCTCCGGCATCCAGATCCGCGAAGGTCTTGCCCTCGGCGGCGAGGCGGACGATCAGGGGGGCGGGGCGCCAAAAGTAGGCGTCGTCTGCCGAGAGGCGGTTGATGTCGTCCAGCACCGAGGCAATGCCCACCGTATCGGCATAATGCAGCGGGCCGCCGCGCCAGCGGGGGAAGCCGTAGCCGGTGAGCAGCACCGTGTCGATGTCCGATGCCCGGCGGGCGATGCCCTCTTCCAGCACGCGGGCGGCCTCGTTGATCATCGCCGCCATGTAGCGGCGCTGGATCTCGTCCGCCGTGAAGCTGCGCGGGGTGATGCCGGCCTCCTTGCGGGCCTCCTCCAGCAGGGCGAGGATTTCCGGGTCCGGGCGGCCCTTGGGGCTCTGTTCATCATAGATGTAGAAGCCGCGCCCGGTCTTCTGGCCGAGCCAGCCCCGGTGATAGAGCCCGTCCGCAAAGGTCACCACCCGCTCTTCCGGCGGGCGGGTGGGCGCGCGGCGCTGGCGGGAGGCATAGCCGATGTCGATGCCCGCCAGATCCGAAACCTGGAACGGCCCCATGGCAAAGCCGAAGTCCGTCAGCGCGGCATCGATCTCGTAGGGGCTGGCCCCGTCCATCATTGTGTAGTCGGAGGCAAGCCGGTACTGCATCATCAGCCGGTTGCCGATGAAGCCGTCGCAGATGCCGGAATAAACGCCGGTCTTGCCGAGCTTGCGGGCCAGATCGAAGGCACGGGCGACATGGGCTGGAGCGGTCTTTTCCGCCACCACGATCTCCAGCAGCCGCATCACATGGGCGGGGGAGAAGAAGTGAAGGCCGATCACGTCCTGCGGGCGCGAGGTGACGGCAGCGATGGCATTCACATCCAGATAGGAGGTGTTGGTGGCCAGCGTTGCGCCCGGCTTGGCGATGGCGTCCAGCTTGCGGAACACGTCCGTCTTCACCTCAAGGCTTTCGAACACCGCCTCGATGATGATGTCGGCCTGTGCCAGCGCCTCATAGGTGGTGGCGGTTGTCAGCTTGACGCTGAGGATCTCATCGCGCTGCTCGGCGCTCAACTTGCCGCGGGCGACGGCGCCGTCGAGATTGCGGGCGATGGTCGCGCGTGCCTTGTCGGCAAAAGCCTCCTCGCGCTCGATCAGGGTGACGGGCAGACCGGCCAGAAGCGCTGCGGTGGCAATGCCTGCGCCCATCGTGCCGCCGCCGATGACACCGGTGGAGGCATAGGGCGGCGGGGTCAGCCCGGCGATTTCCTTCACCTGCGCGGCCTTGCGCTCGGCAAAAAAGGCGTGGATGAGGGCGGCGCGTTGGGGTGTCTGCATCAAGTCAAGGAAGCGCTTGCGCTCGGCGGCGAGGCCCTCCGTCCGGTCCATGCGGGTGGCATCTTCCACCGCGTCGATAGCGGCCAGATGCGAGACCTCGCCACGGTTGCGGGCGCGCACCTTCTTGCGGGCAGCCTCGAAGACGGAAGTTTCTGCAACAGGACGGGGGCGCAGGCCGGAGGCTACGGGGCGGCCGGCAGAGCCTTCTGCCACGGCGCGGACCTTGTCCTTTGCCGCTGACAGCAGGTCAGCCGCAGGCACCACGGCATCCACAATGCCGAGGGACAGCGCTTCGGCAGCGCTCACCTGACGTGCGGTGGTGATGATGTCGAGGGCGGCTTCCACGCCCGCAAGGCGCGGCAGGCGCTGGGTGCCGCCAGCGCCGGGCATCAGGCCCAGCGTCACTTCCGGCAGGCTGACCCTGGCCGTCTCAGAAGCAATGCGCAGATGGGCGCCGAGGCCGACTTCGCAGCCGCCGCCGATGGCAGCGCCATTAAGGGCTGCTGCAACGGGCTTGGCGCTGTCCTCGATGGCATTGATCACATCCGGCAGATAGGGGGGCTGCGGCGTCTTGCCGAATTCGGTGATGTCGGCACCGCCGACGAAGATGCGGCCCGCGCCGGTGATGACGCCGGCAACGGCATTGTCATCCGCCGCCAGCCGCGCCACCGCCTCCAGCAGCCCGGCCCGCACCGCCTGCGACAGCGCGTTGACCGGCGGGTTGGCGATGGTGATCACGGCAATGCCGTCCTGAACTTCATATGAAACGGGAGTGGTCATTGCGCCCCTCTGTTCTCTCTCCGCATGCCGGCGCAACTTGCATGACCGGCGCCGCAAGTTCAACCAGCCAGAGGGGGGATGCTGCCGAAAGCGATGGGGTGTTCGGTGCTCCGCCTGTTGCAGGGGCTAATCATGAACTGGCCTTTTCCGAAAGGCCCGCGGTCATCCCGCTGCCGGATCCCGGTTTCTGGTCAGTCCGGATTTACTGCCGTTTGAAGGCGCCGGGTGTGATGCCGAACTGTTTTCTGAAGGCGGACGCGAAATGGCTGATGTTGGTATAGCCCAGATCTGCCGCAACAGCAGAAACCGATCCGTCACCGCGCATGAGCCGCAGGCGTGCCGCCTGCATGCGCTCCTGCTGGAAGAGCTCATAGGGGCTTGTGCCGAAAAGCCGCCGGAAGCCGCGCGTCAGCGTCGGGACACTGAGGCCTGCTTCCCGGGCAAGGCACGACAGAACAGGTGGCAGGCTCAGGTCAGCCAGAAGCCTGTCACGGACCTGAAGCAGTTTGTGCCGGGCCGCCTCCGGCAGCCTGGGGTCCGCGGGCCGTCCGCGCGCTTCCAGAAAAAGACCAACAAGCAATGTGCTCTGTGCCTGCAGCCAAAGTGGATGGCGTCCCGTGGTGCCGTCTGCCCCGGTCCCGCGCAGAGCTTCGGCAAGCGCATGGGCCGCGGCGAGCAATTCTCCGCTGCGGTGCCCGTCCAGAAAACCGCCGGACCGCAGGATGTGCGACAGGCCCGGATCAACCTCTGCAGCCCATCCTGAAAACACATCCGGCCGCACCACGACCGACAGGTTCTGCAAGCTGCCCTTCTGCCGGTAGATTCCCCGCCGTCCCGGGCCGTACTGGATGGTGCCGCTGTTGTCCCGGATCTCGTGCTCTGCGGGCTTGCTGGCGTCAAATATGCAGCTTGCTCCACCCTTCATGCCGCAACTGAAACTGAAATAGATGCGGTCGGCATCGTCCATCAACGGCAGCTCTACGGTTTGCTCGAAAATGCCCTGCCAGAGGATCAATTCAACACCATCCTGCAGCTTGTGAACTTGGCACCGGAGACTGCCGCAGCCAGCAGGGACGGATGGATGAAGCTTGGAAAGTGCAGCCGAAACAGGGACGTGAGTGCGGTGTCCGTTCGGCGCAGGAGGCTGTGTGTTGGGCATGAACCGGTGCATGTGAGTGTTGCGGGGTGATCTTTGATCCGATCCGGGCGGATCGGGGTCAATATATTTGATAAAAATACTCCGGTTTTTCTCGGGGTAATGCAAGAGATCCAAATGCGCACTGAACGATTCCTCCGGTCTGTCTCCTGGCAGGCTCTTTCTCTCCTGGTGCTGCTGCCAGCTGCTGCGGTTTTTCCCAGTGCTGCGGCGGCGCAGAACGCAGGGAGTGCTGCCGGATCCGGAAAGGGGAGCACCACGCAGCTTGACCGGATCGTGATCACCACGACCAACCAGGCCTCAGTCAGCAATCCTGAGATCAGCGGGGATGAACTGGTTCAACGCCGCCTGGAGACCATCGAAGAGGTGCTGGCCGAAACACTGGGCGTCTCGATCAATTCCTGGGGCGGCAATCATCTTACATCGGTTTCCATTCGCGGTGTCGGCGGCATGTATCCCATGAGCCTTGATGACAGCATGGTCACCCTGTCTGTGGACGGCAGTCCGGTCAGCGCGCGGCACTTGGGGCTGGGTACGCTGGATGTTGAGAGCGTCAGCATCTTGAAAGGGGCTCAAGGTACGGCCGGAGCTGCGGCAGGTGCCGCCGGCACGGTCGTTATTGAAACACGGAAGCCCTCGCAGGAATTCTCTGGCTATGTTTCCAGTGAAATTGGCACGGATCTGCAGCGTCTCGTGGAAGGGGCAGTAGGGGGAGGAATTACCGAAACCCTGAGCGGCCGTCTTGCCTTGCGCTACTCAGGGTCTGATCACTGGGTCCGCAACAGCCAGACGGGTGATCCCGTGAGCAACCCGCAGCAACTCGCCGGGCGTGGCAGCTTGTTGTGGGATGGTGGCAACGGCACATCAGTGCAGGTGACGGGAGAGCGGGAGGACAGCCGTGAAACGCCAACCCTGCTGATGCTGAAACCCTATGCCGGGAGGCCTTCGCTCGATCTGCCCTCTCATTTCTTCGATAAGGTGAACAAGGTCGCCAGCCGCTATGGGCTGAAGGCTACGCATGATTTTTCCAGTGCGCGGTTCACTTCTGCCACCTCCTACACCGGGTCGTCGGCCACCGAACTTCTCGTCTACGATCAGAACCTGATGACCGCCTTGTATGGCTCTCCTTCAATCTACTGGACCCGTGAGCGGGCTGAGGAGCATGTGGTCAATCAGGATTTCCAGCTTTCGTCGTTGCCGGATGCCGGCATGCCATGGACAGTAGGTCTGTTTGGAGAACATGCGGCCCGGTCGTTCGACACCTGTGCCTATGGACGGGTTTGCAGTTCCTTCCGTGACTTCACCACAGACCGGCTTGGCGCCTATGGCAATGTCACTGTTCCGGTGGGCGAGAAGCTGAAGGTGGATGCAGGTCTACGATATATCTGGAGCGAAACGGATTTTGACGCCGACTACTACCGTACGGGCTCACTGGAGCGGGATAGCCGCAAGCTTCGCGAGGATGCCCTGACCGGGAAGCTTGGCCTGACCTATCAACTGCTGCCAGAAACCGAAATCTATGCCCGCTATGCTAGGGGCTTCACGCCTGGCGGGTTTAATATCTTCGGTGCGCAGGTTGCTGATGGCACCCCTTACCGGGGAGCAAAGCTGAACACGATCGAGGCAGGGTTCAATTCCAGTTTCGCTGATGGGCTTTTCTCGGTCAGCGGCACAGCCTTTGCCAACTGGGTGAAGGATAACCATCTTCTGTCCTATGACAGCGCCACTTTCGTGGTGAGTGCCCTCAATGCGAAGACGCGCAGCTATGGCACGGAACTGGAAGCGACCTGGAGCCCTGCCGGCGGTCTTTCCCTGACAGCAGGTGTTGCCTATATCGACGCCCGGATCGAAACGAGTGTCTTCGGCATTGGTGATGGTGACGTGCTGGCGGGCAACACTGTGCCGGACGTTGCTCCGTGGAGCTTCCACGCCAATGCCTCCTATTCACTGGAGCTGCCGGACATCCTGGGGCTGACGGCGCCGCAGCTCAACACCAGCATCAGTTACCGATACATGGCCGAGCGCTCTGCGAACCCGCAGAACAGCCTTGATCTGGGCGACTACCACAAACTGGACGCACGCGCTGCGCTCACTCATGGCGGTACGGAGTTCTATGTCCGGGGCGATAATCTTCTAGATCAGAAATATGACCTCTACGGCTATTTCGCATCGGCTTCAGGCACGGCCTATGGCGCTGCCGCCCGGGGGCGGTCGGTCTTCGCCGGCTTCACACACAAGTTTTGACCGGAGCTGATATCCATGAATTCTTCGGTCAGCTCTGCGCCCGGCCTCATCCATGCGGATCTGACCGGGGAAGATCAGAGTATAGGTATGCGCGTATGGCTTCTGATGAGCACGCTCTACACCACCCAATTCCTCAGCCTTGGATTTTTCCTCGTTACGCTCACCGCGATCCTGAGAGAACAGAATGTTCCGATCGGGACGGTTGGCCTGGTCTATCTGCTGGGCCTTGTCTGGCCTCTGAAGCCGCTCTGGGCCCCATTGATCGACCGGATTTCCTTCGGGCGCCCGGGGCATTACCGGGTCTGGCTGCTTCTCTGCCAGTCACTGGTTGTCATTCTGCTCGTAAGCATCGGACAGCTTGATCCGGGTGCCGATTTTGGCCTGGTCTTCGGACTTTGTTTCCTTGTCGCGCTCTCGTCTGCTACGCAGGATGTCGCCATTGATGGTCTGGCCTGCCGTCTGTTGCCACCCGCAAGGCGCGGCCTTGCCAATGGGGTGCAGATGGCGGGCGGACTCATCGGCAATCTGCTGGGTGGCGGCGCCATGCTCATGGCCTACCCGCATCTCGGCTGGCGTGGCTGCCTGCTGGCGCTCGCTGCTGCCACGGCCTTACCCGTTGTGCAGTTGCTGTTCTTCCGGGAACCGCTCTGGCCCCGTTCGCACCTGTCTGTTGGTGCGCTTTTCCTGCGGGCCGGACGTTTCTGGCGGCAGCCGGGCAAGGGCGGGTGGCTGGGGCTTCTGGTGCTCTTCCCCGTAGGTAATGGTATTGCTTACGGCATTATGACACCGCTTCTGGTCGATGCCGGCTGGCCGCTGGAGCGGATCGGGCTCCTCGCCAACACCTTCGGGTCCCTCGCCGGAATTGCTGCGGCGCTGGCGACGGGCTGGCTGGCCGGGCATGTCAGCCGCAGACGCCTGCTGACGGGTGCGGCGGTCGTGCAGGTTGCCGGAGTGCTGGCGCTTGCCATTCCAGCGGCAGGTTACACGGGTGAGATCGCAGGCGGTGCCGCAGTCATCCTGTTCTTCTGCTGTTACAATCCGGCAAGCACCGTTCTGGCCATTCTCATGATGGACTATGCTTCGGCCGGAAGCCCGGCAACGGACTACACGCTGCAGTCCAGCCTCAACCAGCTGGTGTCCATCATGATGATGTCGGCTGGTGCGGCGCTCGTGCCCATGACCGGATATGGCGGCGCCGTCGCTGCCGGTGCCATCGCTGCGGTTTGTGCCGCGCTCCTTTCCTTCAGGCACCAGCTGCCAGAACAGGCCGCGAGCCGGGCATGAATCTGTTTCGCGGCGCAGGAGACCTGATCTCCATTCTGAGACCCGTGCAGCGGGGGCTGGCCGGTGCCATCCTGCTCTCCGTCTTGAGCGGTTTTCTGAGCCTTGTCAGTCTGGGGTTTGTTGCGCTGGCGCTCGCTTTGCTGGCGGGGCAAATGCTGGCCGATGCCTTCATCCTGGCGGGGGGTGGTCCGGTGCAGTGGGCCTTTGCGGGCGCAGCGGTATTTTTGGCGGGGGGCTTCCTGTTGCGGCTGCAATCCTTTGATCTGTCTCACAAAGCGGCTTTCCGTCTGGAGCGGCTGTTGCGTGAGAACCTGATTGCCCATCTGGCACATGTCCCGCTGGGCGTGGTCAACCGCTTCGGAAATGCTGCGCTTGCCAAGGTCATTCATGAGGACGTCAAGGAGCTGCATATTCTTGTGGCTGACAGCATTCCGCTTGCCGCTCGTGCCTATCTGTTGCCGCCGTTGACGCTGGTGCTGTTGTTCGTGCTGGATTGGCGTCTGGCTCTGGCAGCGCTGCTGGTCCTGGCAGCCGGGCTTGGCATCATGGCCTATGCCATGCGTGACTACCGGCAGATGACAGGGCTTTATAACGCGGCGCGGGAGGAGGTGACGCTGGCGATCACTGAATTCGTGCAGGCCATGCCCGTCGTGCGTACCTTCGATGGCGGCAGCGCCAGTTTCGGCCGGTATCAGGCCGCGCTGGACCGGCATCTGGAGGTGGTCAGCCGTTGGTACCGGGAGGCCGGCTTTTCGGCGCGCTTTTCCCTCGCAGCACTCAATCCTCTGCCGACGCTGATCGTTCTGCTGGGTGCTGGCGTGCTGCTTCAGGCGTATGGACTGCTCGTCATGCCTCGCTGGCTGGCTGTGCTGCTGACAGGATCCGGCATGGCGGAAGCCGTGATGCCGATGATGATGCTCAACCACATGGTCAACAAGGCGCGCCTCGGCATGGCTCGCATCGGCGACGTGCTGGCGCTGCCGCAGCTGCAGCATCCGACGCCTGCGGCTGCGCGCAGTCCGGTCGGGGCCGGGGTCGAGGTGCGGGAGGCCAGTTTCTTCGGCAGCAGGGGGGAGCGGGTTCTGGACCGGGTCAGTTTTTCGGCCGCGCCTGGCACGGTAACAGCTCTCGCCGGGCGCTCCGGCAGCGGCAAGACAACGCTCATGCGTCTTCTCTGTCGGTTTGATGATGTCTCTTCCGGAGCGATCACGATCGGTGGCGTGGATCTGCGGGACATGGGTCAGGACGTTCTTGCGGGGCAGATTTCGATAGTGTTTCAGGACAATCACCTGTTCTCCGGCACGATCGCTAGCAACATCTGTCTGGGCATGGGCGACGTTCCGCAGGATGAGATGAAGGCCGCGGCCCGGCTGGCGCAATTCCATGATTTCGCAATGAGCCTGCCGCAGGGCTATGCAACACCCGTAGGGGAGCGGGGAGCGAGCCTTTCCGGCGGGCAGCGCCAACGGGCAGCCATCGCCCGGGCGCTGCTGCAGGAGAGGCCTGTTCTTGTTTTGGACGAGGCAACCGCCTATGCCGATGCGGAAACCGAGGAAGCGCTGATCGCCGCACTTGCGGCTGTGCGCGGCCGGAAGACACTGATTATTGCAGCTCACAGGCTGCAATCGATCCGTCATGCGGATCAGATCCTGTTTATGGAAGGCGGCAGGCTGACCGAATGCGGCAGCCATGATCAGCTGATGGCCGCGCAGGGGGGATATGCCCGGATGTGGCGCAGCCAGATGAATTTCCCGCAAGGAGCCAGGGCGCTGTGACCGGGGATGATACAAAGCTGAGCCCCGCACAGCGGAGCGGTGTGCTGCTGACCTTCCGCAAACTCATGGACCATGCAGGTGTCAATGCGCCGCGTCTGCGCCGCAGCCTTGCGGGAATGGTGCTGGCAGCATTGATGCAAGGGCTTGCCTTCGCCTGCCTGTTGCCGGCTTTCAGCGCGCTGCTGGCCAGTCAGGACGCCTACGCTGCGGCCCGGTGGACCGGCGGAATGAGCGTCCTGATGCTGGCGGCCGCCTTGCTGCGGTGGCAGGCCCAGGCCTTTGATTTCGATGGCCACATGACGGCTGCCGTCCATGACTTGCGCCTTCGCATCGGAGCACAGCTGCGGCGTATGCCGCTGCTGCGGGTCGCGGACCGGCGCAGCGGAGAGATGCATGCCACGCTGCTGGGGGATGTGGATGATGCGCTTGGTCTGGCACTGACTGCGGCCAATCTCTTGGCATCTGCCCTCGTGACACCTGCCGCCGCGTTTCTTTGTGTTTGCCTGTATGATGTCAGGCTGGGGCTTGTGCTGTTCATCTGCTTTCCGGCGCTGTTTCTGCTCTACCGGTGGCAGTCGCCAGCGCTGGGGCAAGCGCGTGATGTGCTCGCGGCGGCCCAAAGGCGGGTCAGCGCCGGGATTTCCGAATACATGCAGGGCCTTCAAGTTCTGCGTACCTGCCGCTGCGAAGGCGAAAAGGCGGCGGCCTTGCGCAGGGAACTAGCCAATCTTGAGACATTGCAGCTTGAGCATAGGCGCAAGGTTGGCGGGCCAAATGCCGTGACCGTTGCTGTGATAGAAACGGCGTGCCTGGCGCTTCTGTGGGCGGGTACATTTATGAGCGGCGGCGGGATGGAGCAGGTTGCGGTGCTGGCTGCGGTTTCCGTCATGCTGGCGCGGTTTTCCGGTCCCATGGGGGATGCTGTCAGCTACACGGTTCTGCTGTCCATCATGGACAGCGCGCTCCGGCAGGCGGAGGACATTCTCAACGCGCCGCCCCTGCCGCAATTACAGCCGCACCTGATGCCGCAGGGCCATGATGTATCATTTCGCAACGTCACTTTCCGCTATCAGACTGGCGGCAACCCGGCACTGGCAGAGTTCACGGCGGATTTTCCGGAAGGGACAGTGACGGCTCTGGCAGGCCATTCCGGCTCCGGCAAGTCGACGGTTGCCCGCCTCCTGCAGAGGCACGCTGATCCGCAGTCCGGTAGCATCGCCATCGGCGGCACGGATCTGCGCCACATGCCGCCCGAAGCGCTAAACCGGCTTGTCTCCGTGGTGTTTCAGGATGTGCATGTCTTCGGCCTTTCGCTTTACGATAACATCGCCATGGCCCGCCCCTCGGCCTCGCGCGCCGAGGTGGAGCGGGCGGCCGGGGCGGCGCAGTGCCTGGACTTCATTGCCCGCCTGCCGGAGGGCTGGGAGACGCGGCTTGGCGATGGCGGCCATTCTCTGTCCGGCGGGGAGCGTCAGCGCCTCTCCATCGCCCGTGCCATTCTCAAGGATGCACCGCTTCTCATTCTGGATGAGGCAACGGCGGCGCTTGATCCGGAAAGCGAACAGGCGGTGCAGACTGCGCTCGAATGGCTGATGAGGGGACGCACCACGCTTGTCATCGCCCACCGTCTGCACACGCTACGGCATGCACATGAAATTCTGGTGCTCAAGCACGGACGACTGGCCGAAAGGGGCACGCATGACGCGCTTCTGGCATCGCGCGGGGCCTACCATGGTCTTTGGCACGCTCAAGCCAGGGAGAAATCCTGGGCTGCGTCCTGATTGATGGCATTTCCTTTACCGCGAGCGCTTGTCCGCCGGTTTGCGTTCCAGCCTTTCGTAGGCGCCCAGGATGAAGCGCTCGGCCTGTAGCAGATAGGCCTCGAGTTTTGCCGCAGCGCCCTTGGCGTCGCCTGCGGTCAGCAAGCCAAGGATGATCTGGTTCTGGTCCACATAAGGCCCATGCAGATATTCCGGATCGTGCAGAAGGCCGAAGACGAGACGCAATTCGGCGGAAACCTGCGCATAGAAGGCGGACAGGCGGGGGCTGTCGGCGAGCTCCACAATGGCCGAATGGAAGGCGATGTCGGCGCTGCCGACGCTGAGCCATTCGCCGGCTTCACGGTGGGCGCGGGCGGCGTCAATGGCGGCCTGCATCTTTGCCACGGCCGGGTGCAGCGGATGGGCGCTGGCAAGGGCAGGGCATTCGATCAGGCGGCGGATGCGGTAGATATCCACAATCGTGGACATGTCCGGCGTGACGACAAAAACACCCCGGTTCGCCTCGTGCCGCAGCAGGCCTTCCTTGGTGAGCAGGCGGAACACTTCGCGCAGGGTGTTGCGGGAAACCTGCATGGCTTCGCACAGCTGCACTTCCGACAGATGGCTGCCCGGTGTCAGCACGCCGTCGATGATCTTCTGCCGCATGCGCCCGGCAATCACGTCCGCCAGAGGTTGCGCCTGTTCGTCTGCCGGGGCCGCAAGGCCTGCCGGAGCGGGTTTCTTCATGTGTGCTCCCTGCGGAATGGCTGCCCCGCCACCCTCTCCCATCCGTTTGCCCGGTGCCCGCGTTTGTCTGATGTCCGTGCCGGGTCCGGAGAATCGGATATCCGCGCAAGGTATGAGGCACTGCGCACCGCTTCAAGCGGCATGCGCAGGCCTTCGGGCGCCTCTGCTGCCTGCATGTGCAAACCTGCAGTATTTGCTAAAATTGTAGGCGTCAACATGCCGCATTGCAGTGCAATACAATAAAATTGTTCAACAATATGGACAGACCTGTTTGCCTTTGCTACGCCTTGAAGCAAGGGGAGGGCCGTGCTGTCCTCCTGTCAGGGTTGCGTGGCAAGGCAGGGCAGATGCGGGTGATCGACCTCAACAGCGATCTGGGCGAGAGCTTCGGTGCATGGACCATGGGCGATGACAGCGCGATGCTGGACATCGTCAGCAGCGCCAATGTGGCCTGCGGTTTCCATGCGGGCGATCCGGCCGGTATCCTGCGCACCCTGAAGGCCGCTGCCGCGCGCGGCGTCACGGTTGGCGCCCATGTGGGCTACCGCGATCTGGCCGGTTTCGGCCGCCGCACCATGGACCCGTCCAGCGAAGAGCTGACCGGTGACGTGATCTACCAGATCGGTGCCCTCAAGGGGCTGGCGGCGGCTGCGGGGACGCAGGTCACCTATGTGAAGCCGCATGGCGCACTCTACAACACCATCGCCTTTGATGCCCGGCAGGCCGCTGATGTCATCCATGCCATCAAGGCGGTGGATCCCTCGCTGGTGCTGGTGGCGCTGGCAGGCTCGCCGCTGATCGCGCAGGCCCGTGCGGCCGGCCTGGACGTGGTTGGCGAGGCTTTTGCCGACCGGGCCTACACGCCGGATGGCAAGCTGGTGTCACGCCGCGAGGCTGGCGCCGTGCTGCATGATCCGGAGCTGGTTGCCCGGCGGATGCTGCAATTCGTCACGGAAGGAACCGTGGAAGCCATTGACGGCAGCCTTGCCCCTGTTGATGCCCGGTCCATCTGTGTGCACGGGGACAGCCCGGATGCGGTCGCCATGGCCCGCCGGGTGCGCGAGGTGCTGGAGGCAGCCGGCCACCGCATTGCCCCCTTTGCAGCAGCAGGCAAGGCCTGAGATGCCGGCGCGCCGGTCCATGCGGGTGCTGATGCTGCGCGAGGGCGCAGTGCTGCTCGAACTCGCCAGCCTTGATGTGACGCTTGCCCTGTTCGATGCGCTGGAAGCCGATCCGGTGGCCGGGGTGCTGGAGATCGTTCCGGCGGCCCGGACGCTGCTGATCAGCCATGATCCGCTGACCATTTCTGCCGAACAGGTGGCCGCCGAGGCTGTGGTGCGGCTGGGCATGCCCCGCAAGGCGGGGGCAGCCGAGGTGGTGGAGATTCCCGTCCGCTATGACGGGGAGGATCTTGCCGATGTGGCGGAGCTGCTGGGCATTTCCACGCAAGAAGTGATCCGCCGCCATGTGGAGGCTGAGTATCTCGTCGCCTTCACCGGCTTTGCGCCTGGCTTTGCCTATCTCAGTGCGCCTGACGCGGATTTGCATGTGCCGCGCCGCGCCTCGCCGCGCACCCATGTGCCTGCGGGCGCCGTGGGGCTGGCGGGCGAATTCAGCGGCATCTATCCAAAGGTCAGTCCCGGCGGCTGGCAGCTGATCGGCACGACACCGCTCGCCATGTTCGATCTGACCCGCAAGCCTGCCGCGCTGCTGCAGCCGGGCCAGCACGTGCGGTTCCACGACATGGCGGAAGCCACGGTTCACCCGGTGGCGAAGATCCCCGCAGAAGACGCAACGGCTGCCGCCGCCGTGCCGCAAGGCGGGATTGAAGGCCTGCATCTCGACGTGCTGAGTGCCGGGCTTCCTGCGCTGTTTCAGGATCATGGCCGTCCCGGACTGGCAGCGCAAGGCATCAGCCGCTCGGGCGCGGCGGACCGGGCCAGCCTGTCGCTGGCCAACCGCATTACGGGTAATCCGGCAGACGCGGCAGCTCTCGAACTCGCGCCAGCCGTCTTCTCCTTCCGCGTGAGCGGCCGTGCCGTGATCGCGGTGACGGGCGCGGAGCGGGCCATCACCATCCAGCCGGAGCGCGGTCCACGCATTTCCGGGCCCATGAACCGGCCTCTGGCGCTGGAGCCGGGCGACCGCGTGACGCTGGAAGCGCCCACGGCGGGCCTGCGCAGCTATCTCGCCTTGCGCGGCGGTTTTGCGGTTGAACCGGTGCTCGGCAGTGCTTCGGCAGATACGCTGGCGCAGATCGGTCCTGCTGCGGTGATGTCCGGGGCGCGGCTGCGGGCGGCATCCGGGATGAAGCGCTCCGCCGTCGAGCCAGAGGCGCTTTCCGCCTTCGCCATGCCGCGCGCCGGGGAAACCATTGTGCTGGACGTGGTATTGGGGCCGCGCACGGACTGGTTCACGCCTGCCTCTGCCGAACAGTTCCTGAACGTTTCGTGGGCCGCGACCTCGCAGGCAAGCCGCACAGGCCTGCGCCTGTCAGGGCCGGTGCTGGAGCGGGCTGTCACGGGCGAGTTGCCGAGCGAAGGTACGCTGCGCGGGGCCATTCAGGTGCCTGCCAACGGCCAGCCGGTGCTGTTCCTTGCCGATCATCCGCTGACCGGCGGCTATCCGGTCATGGCCACGGTGGCGGCACATCATCTTGATCTGGCCGGGCAGATCCCTCCCGGTGCCTTCATCCGTTTCCGGGCCGTCCGTCCCTTCACGGCCTATTCCCTTTGCGCAGGTGACACTCCATGAAAAAAGTGCTGATTGCCAATCGCGGCGAGATTGCCGTGCGCATCATCCGGGCCTGCCGGGATTATGGCCTCGCTTCCGTGGCCGTCTACGCAGATGCCGATGCCGGGGCGCTGTTTACGGAATTTGCGGACGAGGCCTATGCCCTCAACGGCGCTTTGCCGAAGGACACTTATCTCGACATCGCCAAGCTGATCGCCATCGCCCGCCAGTCCGGCGCAGATGCGGTGCATCCGGGCTACGGGTTCCTGTCCGAGCGCGCCGAGTTCGCCCGTGCCGTGATTGACGCAGGCCTCACCTGGATCGGGCCGGACCCGCAGGTGATCGAGGTGCTGGGCGACAAGCTGCAGGCCCGGCGCATCGCCCAGAAGGTGGGCGCACCGCTGGTGGCGGGCAGCGAGGGCGCGCTGTCGAGTGCTGCCGAAGCGCTGGCCTTTGCCCGTCAGTTCGGTATGCCGCTGGCCATCAAGGCTGCCCATGGCGGCGGCGGGCGCGGGATGAAGATTGCCTGGCATCTGGACGAGGTGGAGGACCTGTTCGAGTCCGCCACCCGCGAGGCTGTTGCCGCCTTTGGCCGGGGCGAGTGCTATGTGGAGCAGTTCCTCGACCGCCCGCGCCACATTGAGGCGCAGGTTCTGGCCGACAAGCATGGCAATGTGGTGGTGGTGGGCACCCGCGACTGCTCCCTGCAGCGCCGGAACCAGAAGCTGGTGGAGGAGGCGCCCGCGCCCTTCCTCAGCGCCGCACAGCGCCAGACGATCCACCGGGCCGCGCGCGATATCTGCGCGGAGGCCGGCTATTCCGGCGCCGGCACGGTGGAATTCCTGCTGAGCACCGATGGGCTGATCTCCTTCCTAGAAGTCAACACCCGTCTTCAGGTCGAGCATCCGGTGACGGAGGAGACCACGGGGCTTGATCTTGTGATCGAGCAGTTCCGCATCGCCGGGGGACAGCGGCTCTCCTTCGCCACCACGCCGGAGCCGAGGGGGCATGCGTTCGAGTTCCGCATCAACATCGAAGATCCGGGCCGGGGCTTCCTGCCGTCCGCCGGTGAAATCCGCCGCTGGCGGGAGCCTTCGGGCCCCGGCGTGCGGGTGGACAGCGGTGTGGAGACCGGTTCGCTCATTCCGCCGATGTTCGATTCCCTTTGCGCCAAGCTGATCGTGCGCGGTCCCACCCGCGACAAGGCCATTGCCCGCGCCCGCCGCGCCCTGGCGGAATTCGTCATCGAGGGCGTGCCCTCGGTGCTGCCGTTCCACCGGGCGGTTCTGGAGCATCCGGACTTTACCGGTGCCGACTTCGAGGTCCACACCCGCTGGATCGAGACAGACTTCGCCGGAACCCTGGAGGAAGCGGCCCGCCCGGATGCGCCCGCCACCCGTCCGCTGCTGCGGGGCCGGATCGAGATTGATGGCCGTCTGGTCGAGGTGGGTATCCCCGATGGCTTTCTGCGCCTTCTGGGGGCGGCGGCTCCCGTTGCCGGGGATGGCGGCGAGGAGATCGAAGACGCTGGCGCCGTGCGGGCGCCTGTCGCCGGAACGCTCGCCCATTGGGCCGTTGAGGAAGGGGCCGCCGTCGAGGAGGGGGCCGTCCTTGCCATGATGGACGCCATGAAGATGGAAACCGCCGTCACCGCGCCCTGTTCCGGGCGTATCACCGGACTTGCTGCCGCAGGCTCCACGCAGGCTGCCAATGCAATCCTTGCCCGTATTTCGCCCGCAGTGGCACAGCCGGAGGCCAAGGCATGACGCTTTCAACGAGCCCGGAAACCCCGCAGGCCGCAGCGCCGCTCCTGACCATCGAGGGCCTGACCGTCCGTTTCGGCAGCACAAAGGTCATTGAGGATCTGTCCTTCTCGGTTCAGCCGGGCCGCACGGTTGCGGTGGTGGGCGAATCCGGCTCCGGCAAGTCGGTCACCTCCCTCTCCGTCATGCGCCTTGCAGACATGATGGGCGCGCGCTTCGATGCGGGGCGCATTCTCTTCGGCGGCCGCAATCTGCTGGAAACCTCCCAGAAGGACATGCGCAGCATTCGCGGCAAGGAGATCGCCATGATCTTCCAGGAGCCGATGACCTCGCTCAATCCGGTCTTCACCATCGGTGACCAGATCAGCGAAGTGCTGATGCTGCATGAAAAGAGCAGTAAGGCGGCAGCCCTTGCCGAAGCGCAGCGCCTGCTGGAAATGGTGCGTCTGCCCGATGCTGCCGAGCAGTTGAAACGCTATCCGCACCAGCTCTCCGGCGGCATGCGCCAGCGGGTGATGATCGCCATGGCGCTGGCTTGCCGCCCCAAGCTGCTGATCGCCGACGAGCCGACGACGGCGCTGGACGTGACCATTCAGGCACAGATCCTCAACATCCTGCGGGACCTGCAGAAGGAACTCGGCATGGGGATGATCTTCATCACCCATGACATGGGCGTCGTCGCGGAAATGGCCGATGACGTGGTGGTGATGTGGAAGGGGCGCAAGGTGGAAGAAGGTCCGGTGGGGCAGATCTTCAACAGCCCGCAGCATCCCTATACCCAGGCGCTTCTGGCCGCCGTGCCGCGCCTTGGCAGCATGACGGGGCAGGACTTTCCCAAGCGCCTCGCCGATCTTGCCGGTGCTGACGGCAGCATGGCGGGCAAGCAGGAGGAGCGGGTGCAGGACACCGCCCGCTATGACAGCGCGCCGCTCCTGTCGGTCAAGGACCTGTTCGTGCGCTTCGATGTGCGCCGCAATCTTCTGGGCCGCACGACGCACCGGCTGAGCGCGGTCTCCAACGTGTCGCTTGAGATCTATCCGGGCGAGACGCTGGCACTTGTGGGCGAGTCCGGGTCCGGCAAGTCCACCATCGGCCGCACCATCCAGCAGCTTCAGGAAGCCCAGTCGGGCGATATCCTGTTCGGCGGGCGCAGCTTTGCGCAGATGAGCCGGGCCGAGCGCCACGCCATGCGCCAGAAGGTGCAGTATATCTTCCAGGACCCCTTCGCCTCGCTCGATCCGCGCAAGACGGTAGGCTTCTCCATTGCCGAGCCGATCCACACCCACGGCCTGATCGCCGATCCCAAGGCCGTGCGCCGCCGGGTGGATGAGCTGCTGGAGCGCGTGGGGCTTGGGTCCGAGCATGCAGCGCGCTATCCGCACGAGTTTTCCGGCGGCCAGCGCCAGCGCGTGTGCATCGCCCGCGCCCTTGCCTCCAACCCGGAACTGATCATCGCCGATGAGGCCCTGTCGGCGCTGGATGTGTCGATCCAGGCGCAGATCATCAATCTCTTCATGGATCTGCAGGCCGAGCGCGGCCTCGCCTATCTCTTCATCAGCCACGACATGGCGGTGGTGGAGAAGATGAGCCACCGGGTCGCGGTGCTCTTTCTCGGCCAGATCATGGAAATGGGCAGCCGCCGCCAGGTCTTCGAGACGCCGGCGCATCCCTATACCCGCAAATTGCTCGCCGCTGTCCCGGTCGCCGATCCGTCGCGTCCGCGTGGCGGTGTGCTGATCGAGGGCGAAATCCCGAGCCCGGTCCGCCGGGTGGGGGACGAGCCTGCCATCCTCACCCACGAGGAAATCAGTCCCGGCCATTTTGCCGCCCGCGGCGCCTGACCGTGACCCGCAGACCCAAAGCCAATCAGCAGAGGACTTGGAAATGAAACTGAAGACATGGGGCATGGGCGTTGCCGCCCTTGCGCTGGCCATCTCCGGCGCATCCTTCACGGCACAGCCTGCATTTGCGGCTGGCAAGCTGACGATTTCCTCCCCGCAGGATCCAGGCAGCTGGGACCCGATCGACACCTTCCTCGTCGCCTGGGCCGCCGTTTCGACCAACATCTTTGAAGGCCTGACCTACCGCGGGCCGGACCTGAAACTGGTGCCGGGCCTTGCCGAGAGCTGGGAAGAGCTGGACGAGGGCAAGCGCCTCCGCTTCACCCTGCGCAAGGACGTGAAGTTCCACAACGGCGAACCCTTCAACGCCGCGGCCGTGAAGTTCACCTTCGACCGCCTGCTGGGCGAAGAAGGTGCCAAGGGCCCACAGCGCTCCAACTACATCGTCATCGACAGCGTCGAAGTCATCGACGACTACACGGTGGACCTGAAGCTGAAGAACCCGGATCCGGTGCTGCTGACCAAGCTGGCCGGCTATGGCGCCATGATCGTGCCGCCGCAGTATATCGCCGAGAAGGGCGAGGAGTTCTTCAACACCAATCCGGTCGGTACCGGCCCGTTCAAGTTCGTCTCCTACGCGCCCAAGGCCTCCATCTCGCTGGCGGCAAACCCGGATTACTGGGGCGGTGCGCCGAAGCTGTCCGAGCTGGAATACCGCTTCATCTCCGAGCCTGCGACGGCCGTTGCCGAACTGCAGTTCGGCCGCGTCGACCTGGTGATCCCGCCCACCATTCCGATCGGCATGATCCCCACCATCGAGAGCGACAACAACCTGGAGATCGTCAGCGTTCCCGGACCGACGGTGGATGCCCTGCGCTTCAACACCCGTGACGGCATCACCGCCGATCCGCGCGTGCGCAAGGCCATCATCATGGCCGTGGACCGCGCCGCGATCGTTCAGTCGATCCTCGCCGGTCAGGGCGCAGAGATCGCCAGCTTCCAGAGCGCTCTGTCCTTCGGTTACGACGCTGAGCTGAAGCCTCTGCCCTATGATCCGGAAGGCGCCCGCAAGCTGCTGCAGGAAGCCGGTGTCCAGGAAGGCGCCACGCTGCAGATCGATGTGCGCGGCAATGATGCGACCATGAACGAAGTGGCACAGGCCATTTCCTTCTACCTGCAGTCCATCGGCCTCAACGTCTCTGTTACTCCGCATGAGACCAGCACGCTGATCAACGACATCATCCCGCAGGGCAAGACCGGCGCGATGTTCCAGCAGAAGTGGGGCGGCTGGACCTTCGACTACGACAACACCGCTTACGCCATGTACCACACGGGCGAAAAGTGGAACCCGTATGACAAGGACGAGACGCTGGACAAGCTGCTGGAATCCCAGCGCCCGATGACCGACCGCGCAGAGCGCGAGAAGGTGCTGAAGGAAATCGGTGCCTATGTGGCCGACAAGGCGCTGGAGCTGCCGCTCTACAACACCAACGCCATCTACGCGATCAACAAGCGGGTGAAGGGCTTCGTGCCGGCGCCGGACACGCGCCTGAAGCTCAACGAAGTCACCGTCGAGTGACCTCATGACAGCGGCTGCCGCCTGCACGTGCGGGCGGCAGCTTTCCTGCCCTGAAGGAGAAGAACGTGGCCAGTTTCCTCATCAAGCGCCTGCTGCAGGCCATTTTCGTCGTCATAGCGCTGACGCTTGTCGTCTCGTTTGCCATCCGCCTCACCGGCGACCCTGCCGTGATGATGTTCCAGGGTGGCGGCAGCATGACGGAGGAAGACCTTGCGCGCATCCGCGCCGCACTGGGCACGGATCAGCCCTTCTTCGTGCAGTATTTCAGTTTCCTGAAAGGGCTGCTTACCCTTGATTTCGGCCGCAGCTTCGTGGGCGGCACGCCCGTGTCGCAGCTGATTGGCGCGGCACTGCCGGCAACCCTGCTGCTTGCCTTCATCTCCATGGCCGTGTCCATCGCCATCTCGATCCCGCTCGGCATCAAGGCCGCCATCTCTCGGGGCAAGGGCGTGGATCAGGTGATCCGCATCTTCTCGCTGATCGGCCTGTCCTTTCCGAATTTCTGGCTGGCCACGATGCTGGTGCTGCTCTTCGCCATCACCCTGCGTATCCTGCCGCCCAGCGGCATGAGCGGCATCGAGAGCTACATCATGCCGGCGCTGACCATGGGCGTCATCCTGACCGCCACCAACGTGCGGCTGGTGCGCACCGCCATGCTGGAAACGCTGCAGTCGCAATATGTGATGGTGGCCCGTGCCAAAGGCCTGAGCGAAAGCAAGGTGCTTTACAAGCACGCGCTGCGGAACTGCGCCATTCCGCTGATCACCTATTTCGGCCTGCAGTTCGGCGGGTTGCTCGGCGGCATCGTCGTCATCGAGCGGGTGTTCAACTGGCCGGGCCTTGGCTCTCTCGCCTTCGATGCTGTGGGGGCGCGAGACTATCCGCTGCTGCAGGGCGTCATCACGGTTCTCTCGCTGATGATCGTCGGCATCAACCTTCTGGTCGACATCGCCTACGGGCTGGTCGATCCCCGCATCCGGACGGAGTAAGCTCCATGGCTTCCGCAACCTCGCGCCTGTGGCGCTTCTCCAACCTTGAATTCGTGCTGGGCGCCAGCCTGACCACGGTGATCTGCCTTGCCGTCATCTTCTCCGGCCTGCTGTTTCCCGGCGGCGTGGACAAGATCGACTTCATGGCCCGCAATCTGGCGCCTTTCACCTCCTGGGCGCATCCGTTCGGCACCGATGCGCTGGGCCGCGACGTGCTGGCGCGGGTGGTGGCCGGCGGCAAGATCTCGCTGCTGGTCGGCTTCGTGTCGGTGGCCGGTGCCGTTGTCTTCGGCGTCATCATGGGGCTGATCGCCGGTTACTACCGGGGCTTCTGGGACATGGTGGTGATGCGCTTTGCCGATCTGCAACTCGCCATGCCCTTCATTCTGCTGGCGATCACCTTCATCGCCATCGTCGGCGGCAGCCTGACCAACACCATCATCCTGCTGATCGTCTCGCAATGGGTGCAATATGCCCGCCTTGTGCGCGGTTCGGTGCTGACCCTGCGCGAGCGCGAGTTCATCCAGTCCGCCAAGGCCATTGGCGTGCGTGACTGGCGCATCATCCTGCAGCATCTCCTGCCCAACCTGCTGGGACCGGTGATCGTGCTGATGACGCTGAACGTGGCCAACAACATCCTGCTGGAAAGCAGCCTCACCTTCCTCGGCCTTGGCGTTGACCGCACGGTGCCGAGCTGGGGCGGCATGCTGGCCGATGGCCGCACCTATCTGCAGACGGCGTGGTGGATCAGCGTATTCCCCGGCCTTGCCATCCTGCTGACGGTGCTGGGCCTCAATCTTCTCGGCGACTGGCTGCGTGACAGCCTCGACCCCACCGGACGCAGCACGAGGTAAGCCGATGACCAGCACGACCATCTGCCTGAAAGACGCCGGCTTTTCCTCCACGCTCGACCGCCTCTCGGCGCTGCTGCGCCCGGGCATCACGGCGCTGGAGGCCTGGACCTTCGATGATCTGAAGACCCGCCGCGCCATTGAAGCGGCGCTGGCGGAACAGGGCATCACGGCGATCATCCGCAGTGCCTACAAGCCGCTGGTTCATGCGGTGCTGGAGGAGGTGGATCTGGACGGCGTTGCCGCCGCAGAGCTGCGCTATCCGGTGCATCCGCTGGCGCCGGAAAACCGCTTCCGGCTGGAGGCCTATCCGCTCGCTGCCCTGATCGCGCCGCGCCCGCTCACCTTTGCGGCGCGGACGGATGGCAGCCTGCAGTATGAGCTGGTGCTGACTCATCACGATGGCAGCACACAGACCGTCACCGTCCTTGCCCCCAACCGGGAGCATCAGGATCTTGCCGGACAGACGAACCTTTCTCCCTGTGGCTGGGTGAGAGTGAATGGCGATGCATCGGGCCTGCCCTTTGAGACGCCCTACGAGGCGCTGTTTGCGCAAGCGCTGGATGCCGTCAGCAGCCATGACTGGGGCGTGGCCGAGCCCTGGTTCGAGGAACTGAACCTTGCCGTCCGCCTGCCCGCAAATGATCAGCCTCTTGCCCATGCGCATGAGGTGATGAGCCTTGCCGAGGCGATGCACGAGGATCTCTATTTCTCGCTGCTGGAATTCTTCCAGATGAAATCCGGCCGCCCGCAGGGCGACCGGGGGCTGAAGCCGGGACAGATCGTGCCGGAAGTGCGCGGCGGGCAGGAGGGCTATCACCTGCGCATCGAGTTGCGTCCGCTCTCAGCCAGAACCATGCCAGCGGCAGTGCATAGTCCGGCAGAGCAGGATCTGGTGCAGGCGGCCGCGCCCCTGTCTCCCGCGCAGATCTCCGCAGAGCTGGCGCGGGTGGGCGGCGAGGCTTTCTCAGCGTCTTCACGCGCGGGCCGCAAGGTCGAGGCCCGTTACCGGAAGGGCACAGATGTGCCGGTGATGATCAGCGCCGGCCAGCATGCCAACGAGACGACCGGGGTTGTGGGGGCCTTGCGTGCCGGGCAGGTTCTGGCAGCCCGCGACGGCGCGCATTTCACCCTGTCGCCGCAGGAAAATCCGGATGGCTATGCCCTGCATCAGCGGCTGATTGCGGACAATCCCCTGCACATGCATCACGCCGCCCGCTACACGGCGCTTGGTGATGACCTTGAATACCGCCGGCCGGAAACCGCTGGTGATCATCTGTTCGAAAAGGCCATCCGGCTTGATGCGGAAGCGCGCACGGGCGCGCAACTGCACGTCAACCTGCATGGCTATCCCTCGCATGAGTGGACGCGGCCGCTTTCCGGCTATGTGCCCCGGCATTTTGCCATGTGGACGCTACCGAAAGGCTTCTTCCTGATCCTGCGCTATCTTGACGGCTGGGAGCGGCAGGCCGAGGACCTGATGGACCGGGTGACGCGCCATCTTGCCGCCATCCCGGGCCTGCTGGAGGAAAACGCCCGCCAGATCGCGCTCTATGAAGCCCATGCAGGGGAGACCGGGTTCCGGATGGTCAACGGCTTCCCGTGCCTGTGCTCGGTGGACGCGCGCCATACGGTGCCGGTGACGCTGATCACCGAATACCCGGACGAAACCATCTACGGCCCGGATTTCATCACCGGCCACACCGCCCAGATGGAAACCGTCCTTTCCGCCTATGACGCCTGGCAGCAGATCATGGCTGTGGGGTAAGGCGGGCGGAGCGATAGAGCTTGCCCGGCTGAGCAATCTGACAGCAAGGTTCCTGCGTAAGGATTGCATGTGAGAGCCCCGTAACTCTGTGGGGCCCCGCTGCAAAGCCTTTCGCTGGAGTGGCTGCTGATGTTGTCGAATGAAGCCTCAACAGGGCATGGTGCCTCGATACCGCTCGCGGGCGGAGCAAAGGGCGCACCCGCTCAGCAGTCCGCCTTGAGACTGGATACTCTTCGCGTTCTGGCGGCCGTCCTTGCTTTGTCTGTCGCGGCCTATGCGGCGGTGTCTGTTTCCCTGTCTCTGGGGCTCGATGTGCCGCTGGCCGCATCCGCTGTGCTGCTGGCGGTGTTTGGTCTGGTGCTACGCGGGCTGATGCATCACCCGTTCCAGATCTTTGGCGCAGCCAATACAGTGACCGCCATCCGCGCGGCGATGGTCAGCCTTGTTGCGGCGGTGGTGCTGTTTGCGGAGATGCACCGGGCCGGCGTTGAGGTTCACTGGGCGCTGGCCGGGCTTGCGGGCCTGGCGCTGGCTCTGGACGGGCTGGATGGCTATCTGGCGCGGCGTCTCCATCAGGAATCGGATCTTGGCGCCCGCTTCGACATGGAAGTGGATGCCTTCCTGATCCTGTGCCTTTCGGCTGCCGCGTGGCAGCTGGACAAGGCGGGGCCCTGGGTGCTGCTGATCGGGCTGATGCGCTACGGCTTCGTGCTGGCGCAATATGCGGAAGCACGCCTTGCCGCGCCGCTTCCGCCGTCCTTCCGGCGCAAGCTGGTCTGCGTGGTGCAGGTGGCGGCGCTCTGCATGCTGCTGCTGCCGGTCGTCACGGCGCCATTATCTGTCTGGATCGCAGTGGTGGCGCTGGCTGCGCTCGCCTGGTCCTTTGCGGTGGACACGGCCTATCTGCTGCGCAAGCCGGAGGCTGGCCTTTGACCGGAAGGATCTCAGTCCGTGCCGCGCTGGGCCTCGCCCGGTCGCTTGTCATCTATTACGGCCAGCCCTGGCGGCGCCGGCAGTTGCGGCGCTTCTACCGTTCGCTCATTTCTCCCGGTGATCTCGTCTTTGATATCGGCGCCCATGTCGGCAGCCGCAGCGCCACGCTGCTGGGTCTTGGCGCCGAAGTGGTGGCGGTGGAGCCGCAGCCCGTTTTTGCCGGCATGATCGAGCGCCATCTCGCCCACCGCCTGCGCGGCTTCGAGACCGTGGCCGTGGGGGCTGAGGAGGGGGAGACAGTGCTGCACATCTCCAGCCGCCACCCGACTGTGACGACGATTTCGGACCGGTTCATCGATGGCGTGCGCGAGACGGAAGGTTTCCGCGACGTGGTGTGGGACAGCGAAATCCGCCTGCCAGTGACGACGCTGGACCGGCTGATCGAACGCTATGGCTGCCCCGCCTTCTGCAAGATCGACGTGGAAGGTGCGGAAAGCGATATCCTGCGCGGCCTGTCGCAGCCTGTCCCTCTCTTGGCTTTTGAATATATCCCGGCCCTGCCGGAGGTGGCGCGCGAGGCGGTGGCTCTGCTGGAGAAGCTCGGCCCCTACCGCTTCAACCGGGTGGTGGGCGAGCGGCACCGCTTTGTCAGCGGCCACTGGGTGACAGGGGATGAAGTGCTGGCGGAGATTGCAGGGCTGACGCCGGAAAGCCCCTCGGGCGATATCTATGCAAGGCTGATGAGCTGATGCGGCTGGCGGGATCAGCGTTTCTGGCGCAGAAGCTCCAGCGCCAGGAGAACGAGCCCCGGCAAGGCCGCTCCGGCCAGCGACAGCATCCCGTACAAGAGGCTTGCCGCCAGCCCTTGCGCTGCGGTGAAGCCGAACAGCGGCCACAGGGCTGCTGCCGCAGCCTCCCGCGTGCCCCAGCCTCCAACACCCACCGGCACCAGCATGGTGAGAAGGCACAGCGGAATGATGGTGACCACTGCCAGAAGCGGCAGGCTGGCGCCGACCGCATCGGAGGCGAGGAGGAAGGTCAGCACATAGCTGCCGGTGATCAGCAGGCTGAGACCCGCCTGCACGGCCAGCGCGCCTCTGGTCCAGAAGGCGGCACGCAGCGCCTGATGAGCCGCCGGCACAAAACGGCGCAGGCGGGCGCGCACGGCCGGGGAGAGCAGCGGCAGGGCGAGCGCAGCCAGCACAAGACCTGCAGCGGCCAGCCAGACGAGGGGCGATGCGGAGGGCGCGGAAACCTGCGGCAAGACGGGGATGCTCCCCGCTGGCAGAACGAAGGCCCAGGCGAGGAGCCCGCCGCCCATGAGAAGCGCAAAGGCAAGCTGGCCGGACATCCGCTCCAGCGCCACGGCCGTGGCCGCCTGTTTCCAGCCGCCGTCCGCGCTGTCCTTCACCCGGTAGACCCGCGCCGCATCCCCCGCCATGCCGCCGGGCAGCAGCAGGTTGAGCGTGCCGCCGAGGTAATATTCCCGGATGGCCGCGCCAAGCGGAATGGCGTGGCCAAGGCGGGCAGCGGTGAAACGCCAGCGCAGCGCCGACAGCACGGTCTGAAACTGGACGAGCAGCAGCCCGGCCAGCAGATGGCCAGGGGGCGCCTTGGCAAGGGCCGCCGCGATGCTGGCCGGATTCAAGAGCGCAATGAGGCCAGCCAGAAGCGCCAGACCCGCAAGGGACGCAAGCAGCCTTATCTTGCGCAAGGGGAAGTCTCAGGCTGGCGGTCGGATGGGGCAGGGTACAAGCGTGGCTCCGGAACAAGAGAAGGCGCAGTGAATGACAGGCAATAGATGGAGCGGCAAGACCCCGAAGGCGAGGGACGGGCAGGGCGATGGCGGCAGCGCCGCATACCTGAAGCCTGTTGTGGCGCTGGCGGTGTTCCTTCTGGTCTTCGTTGCGGCCTGCAATCTGCCGGTCCGCCTGGGCGGCTACACGCTGGGTGCTTTCGCGCGGCTGCCCTTCGAGCTGCCGCTGGCAGGGCTTGCCTTGCTGCTGCTGCCGGGGCGGCTTGCCTATGTTGCGGCTGCGCTGGTGACGCTGCTGGTCTTCGTTCTGCTGTTCCTGAAGCTCGCCGACACCGGCGTGCAGATGGCGTTTCAGCGCCCGTTCAACCCCTATCTCGACATCAGGATGCTGGGCGATGGCTGGAACCTGCTGTCCGGCACCATCGGCACCTTCACCGCCGGGCTGGCGGTGGCGCTGGCCATTGCCCTGCTGGCAGGGGTGATGGCGGCGTTCTTCTGGTCGGCAGTCTGCCTCATCCGCATGCGGGCCCCCTTGCGCCTGCCTTCGCTGGCCACCTTTGCCATCCTGCTGGCGGGGGGGCTTGCGATGCTGGCCGCCGGCGGCAATGCCGGGTTCCAGAGCGCCAGCCTCGGAGAGCGGCTGCAGGTGGTGGCCCGTTCCATCGCCGACCTCAGCGCCTTTGAGGCCGAACTGGTGCAGCCTGCGGATCTGCCGGAGCCCGAGCAGCTGTTTGCCCGCGTCCGGGGGCGGGATGTGGTGCTGGCCTTCATCGAATCCTATGGCCGCAGCGCCATCGACGACCCGCGCTATGCCCCGCTCACCGGCCCGCGCCTTGAAGCGATGCAGGCAGAGCTGGAGGACGCCGGTTATGCCATGGCCAGCGGCTGGACGCGCGCGCCGACCGTGGGCGGCCTCAGCTGGTTCGCCCATGGCACGCTGCTGTCGGGCCTGTGGGTGGACAGTCAGGCGCGCTATGACCTGCTGATGCGCAGTGAAAGGCCGAGCCTCAACCGCATGTTCCGCGATGCCGGGTGGCAGAGCGTGGTGGTGATGCCCGCCATCACCATGGACTGGCCGGAATCGGCCTATTACGGCTATGACACGGTGCTGGCGGCCAAGGACCTCGGCTACACCGGCAAGCCCTTCAACTGGGTGACGATGCCGGACCAGTATACGCTTTCGGCCTTCGACAGGCTGGCGCGCCAGCCCGCAGCGGCAGAGGGCAAGCCCGTGATGGCGGAAATCGCCCTCATCTCCAGCCACGCCCCCTGGACACCGGTGCCAAGCCTCATCGACTGGGAGGATGCCGCAGAGGGCAGCAATTTCAACGCTCAGGCCGAAAGCGGCGACAGTCCCGCCGTGGTCTGGGCCGACCCGGAGCGGGTGCGCGATCACTATATCCGCACCATCGACTATGCGCTGGAAACCCTCGGCAGCTATATCGCCCTCTCGGACGGCGAGGCGCTCTATGTGTTTCTGGGCGACCACCAGCCGGCGGCGATCATCACCGGACAAGGGGCCTCGCGCGCCGTGCCTGTCCATGTGGTCAGCCGCGACCGGGCGCTTGTCTCCCGCTTTTTCGAGCATGGCTTCACCCCCGGCATGACGCCCGCCGCCACGCCGCAAGCAGGCCAGGAGCCGGGCATGGACGGCCTTCGCGATGTGCTGATCCGGGCGATGAGCGGAGAATGAAACTTCCCGCTCCTTCCGGGATGGGGCCGGAAGGAGCGGGCTCAGCGGTTGCCGCGATCAGAAGCTCACGTTGCTGCCGCCCTTGAGGGCGAGGCGTGTGCGGGCTTCGTCCGGCGTGGCAACCGTGAAGGACAGTTCTTCCAGGATGCGGCGGATCTTCATGACCTGCTGGGCGTTGGAGGTGGCGAGCTGGCGCGGGCCGATGTTGAGGCTGTCCTCCAGCCCGACGCGTACATTTCCGCCAAGCAGGGCGTTGTGGGTGCACAGGGGCATCTGCGCCCGGCCGGCGCCCAGCACCGACCATTCGATGTCCTGTCCGAACAGCCGCTGAGCCGTGCGGATCATATGCAGCAGGTGGTCAGCCTCTGCCCCGACGCCGCCAAGAACACCGAGAATGAACTGTAGGAACAGCGGCGGCTCATAGATCTTGCGGTCGATGAAATAGGCCAGATTGTAGAGATGTCCGATGTCGTAGCACTCGAACTCGAAGCGGCAGCCGTGGCCCTTGCCGAGCCGGTTCATGATCGCCTCGATGTCCTCGAAGGTGTTCTTGAACACGGTGTTGCGGCCATTCTCCAGGAAGGGCTTCTCCCAATCGTACTTATAGTCCTTGATGCGGCCGGCACCCGCAAACAGGCCGTTGTTGATCGAGCCCATGTTGAGGGAGGTCATCTCGGGGCTGGCCGCTTCTGCGGCGGCAAGGCGCTCGTCAAGGCTCATGCCCGGGCCGCCGCCGGTGGAGATGTTCACCACCGCCGCCGTCTGCTGTTTGATGCGGGGCAGGAACTGGGCAAACACGGCAGGGTCTGCGGTGGGCCGCCCGTCTTCCGGGTCACGGGCATGCAGGTGGATGATCGAGGCGCCCGCCTCTGCCGCCGCAACGGATTCCTCCGCAATCTGGCTGGGGCTGATGGGCAGATGGGGCGACATGGACGGGGTATGCAGCGAGCCTGTAATGGCGCAGGTGATGATGACGCTTTTGGACATGCATGTACCTTTCCGGAAAAGCACCGCCCTCCGGTGCCATGCGCATGGGCATGTCCGGTTCTGGCAGGTGGGGGAATGAAAAGCAGGAAGCGGTCTGGCTCAGGGCCCGGCTGGCGGACTGGCCTCAAGCTCAACGAGCAGCCGGCGCAGTGCGGCGATGCGGGCATCGCGCTCCTGCCGCTCGGCGGGAATACGGTCCTCCGGCACTTCGCGGCGCATGATTGTACCGATCCGGCTGATGAGGCCGTCAGACCATGGATGAGCGGGCCTCAGATCCTGCAGCACGGGCTCCAGCGCTGCACGGTAGCTGGTGAAGGAGCCCTCGATGCCGCCGGCAGCATTCAGATGGCTGTTGGCGAAAAGGCCGATCGATGCCCAGCGGAGACCCTGCCCGTGGCGGATCGCAAGGTCGATGGCATCAGGCTCGCAGATGCCCTTGTCCACCAGATGCATGGCCTCGCCCAGCACGGCAAACTGCAACCGGTTCAGCACAAAGCCCGGAACTTCCTGGGCCAGATGAATGACCTTGTGTCCCGCCTGTGTCAGCACGCGCTCCATTGTCTGCAAGGCTTCCGGCGCGGTGAAGGGAGCGGGCACAAGCTCGCTCACCGGGATCAGGTGTGGCGGCAGCAGGGGGTGGGCAATCAGGCAGGCTTGTGCATTGGGAAGGCCCTCGAAGAGTGCGGAGGGCAGGAAGGTTGAGGTGGAACTGGCGATGATGGCCGCCGGTGCCAGCGGGCGGAGCTGGCGGTACAGTGCCTGCTTGGTGCCAAGGTCCTCGCGGATGCACTCCTGAATGAGCGCGGCGCTGATGGCGGCCTCTTCCAGTGTGGCCGTGATCTGTACCTCTCCCGGCTGGTTCTTGTGCTCATGCAGGGCTGCAAGCTCTGCCAAGGCCACCTTGATCCGGGCAGGGGCTGCTCCACGGGTTGCCTCATCCTGATCGTAGACAAGCACCCGGTGCCCGGCGAAGGCAAAGAGCGCGGCCCACGATGTGCCGATCAGGCCGGCACCGATGATTGCAATGGTTTCTCTTGTCCTGTCCGCCATCTGTGCGTCTCCAGTCCTCAGCCGATCAGGGGCATGAAGACATTGCGCGTTGCGATCATCAGCAGGACGATGACCGCATCGGCGGCGAGGAACCAGAGCGTGCCACGGAAGATTTGTTCGAGCGACACGGCCCGCCCCGTCACACTGTTGATGACGAAGACATTGAGCCCGACCGGTGGCGTGATCATGCCGATTTCCAGGAGCTTGGCGACGAGGATGCCGAACCAGATGGTCGGAATGCCTGCGGCAACCGTCAGCGGCAGCAGGATCGGCAGCGTCAGCAGCATGGCACCGATGGGCTCCAGGAACATGCCGAGCACAAGATAGATGCCTGCGATCATCAGCAACAGCGCCAGTTGGCTGAGTTCCATGGCGGCCACCCAGTCGCCGATGGCTGTGGTTACGCCGGTGAGGGCGATGAAGCGGGTGAAGGCGTTGGCCCCCGCGGCCACCAGTGCCAGGCTGGCCATGCCGACGAGCGTGTCCACGGCACTGGAAACAAGCGCCTGCCGGGTCAGCTTGCGCCGGGCAAAGCCGATGAGGACAGTCAGCATCGCGCCAACGGCGCCAGCTTCCGTCGTGGTGAACCAGCCCGCAAACATGCCGCCGAAGATGCCGAGGATGAGGACGAGAACCGGCCAGACCTCCACCAGGGCGGCCAGCCGCTCTGCCCGTGGCGGAATGGTGCCGCGCGGCAGCAGGCCCGGACGGGCTACGGCAATGGCGATCACCACCAGCGAATAGATGGCCAGCGTGGCAAGCCCGATCAGCAGGCCGCCGAAAAACAGCGAGATGATGGATACCTGCGCCTGAATGCCGAAAAGGATGAGGATGATGCTCGGCGGGATCAGGGCGCCGATGGTGCCTGCTGCCGCCACCGATCCGCTGGCAATGCGCGGGTCATAGCCGCTCTTCAGCATTTCCGGGATGGCAATGCGGCCCATGGCGGCGGCACAGGCGATGCTGGAGCCCGTAACGGCAGCAAAGCCGCTGGCGCCGAAGATCGAGGCCACCGCAAGGCCTCCGGGCAGGGCGCCAAGCCATGCCCTTGCGGCTGCAAACAGGCCGCTGGTCAGCCCGGCGTGATAGGCCACGAACCCCATGAACAGGAACAGCGGTACGGAACTGAGCGTCCAGCTGGCGGCAAAGCCATAGGGCACCGTCGAAAAGATGCCGAAGGCCATGCGGCTGCCAAAGGCAAGCCACAGCCCGCCGAAGGAGACGGAGAACAGCGCCACAGCGATGGGAACGCGGATGGCAATGAGCACGAGCACCAGAACGATGCCGCTGATGCCGATGAAAAGCGGGTCCATCTTCTATCTCACTTCCGCAATGCCGGTTTCCGCATTCTGGGGCGTGGGGGGAAGGGCGAGGGCGATGACAAGCAGGCCGAAGGACAGGGGCACGAGCCAGTAACAGGGCCAGACCGGGATCTCGATGGTTCCGGCCAGGGCATAGGCCTTGACCCGTGTCTTGGTCATCGCATCCAGAAACGTCTGCCAGGTGATCAGCCCGTAAATGATGATGGCGAGCAGGCGGGCGAAGAGATCTGCCGCGCGTTTCAGCACGCGGGGCAGGGAACTGTAGAGAAACGTCGCCTCGATGTTGCGCCCCTGCCGCTGCACCAGTGCAGCGGGCAGGAAGCTGAGCGCGACCATGTAGTAGTTCGAGACGATTTCAACCGTTCCCGGCAGCGGCAGTCCGGCGGTGGTGCGCAGTGCCGCATCCAGGCAGATCTGCAGGATCATCAGGGTAATGATGGTGACTCCGGCGCCGATCGTCACCGATGACAGGAGCTTGTCGATCTGTCGCATGCGTGTCTCGTGTCCGGTGTGGCCGCTCCCGTGAGGAAGCGGCGCACGTTTGGTTCTTGATGATTTTCCAGTGCCTGGCCCGAGGCTCAGTTGGGATATTGGGCGAGGTCCAGCTTGTCCCAGATCTCGCTCTGCAGCAGCGCCACATAGGCCTCTTCCGTGGTGCCGTCCTCGATCAGGCCGTTCCATTTTTCAACGAGGGCCTGATAGCGGGCGATCTTGGCCTCAGCATCCTTGATGCCCTTGTCCGTCAGGCGTTTGGGCAACTCGTGCAGGTCCTTCTCGACGAAGGCCTTGTTGGCTTCTACCAGCTTGTCCGACGGCTCGATGATTTCGATGCCATCCGCCCTTGCCTTTTCCAGCGAGGCCTTCACCGAGTCTTCGAAGCGGTAGAGGATCGCTGCCGAACCATATTGGGCAGCTTCAACGAACTGCTTGCGCTCTTCCGGGGAAAGGCCGCTCCACAAATCAGCGCGCATGCTGAACGGGCTGACGCCGTTGAACGTGCCCTGATTGATCAGGGTGATCGACTTGATGACCTCGAAGAGATTGTAGGACTTCAGATCCTGAGGCGTGTTGTAATGCGCCTGCACGACGCCCTGGCTCATGGCCTCGAAGATTTCCGGCGCCGGAAGCTGCACCGGAATGGCACCCATCGCCTCGGCCCAGCGGGTGAAGGCGGCCCCGCCCGTGCGGATACGAAGGCCCGTCAGGTCTGCGGTGTCACGCACCGGCTTCAGCGTCAGCAGTTGATAGGCAGGAGTGGCGGAGCCCGCCAGATAGACCTCGCCCGCCCGGTCAAATTCGGCAAGGCATTCCTGGCAGGTGAGGATGTATTCCAGTGAGGCGGCCGACGACGCGCGGCCATTGGTGCCGATCAGGGCGAGTTCCGAAGGCAGGTTTGCCTCGACGAACTCAGCCGGGAAATAGGGCATCAGCACCGAGCCGATATCCACCATGCCGGACTGCAGGCCGGACACCATTTCTGCCGGGCTGACGAGACCGGATGGGAAGTCCTTTCCGGTGAAATTGCCGCCCGTCAGCTCTTCGAGCTTCTTCAGGAAGACCTTGTAGCCTTCCGCATTGACGTGGTTGGGGCCGAAGCCGCTGCTTGTGCGAAGTTCCGTGGCCGACAAGGCCGGAGTTGCGGTCAGTCCTGCAAGTATCAGCGCGCCGATCAGTGTTTTGCGCATCAGAAACCTCCTCCCGAAGTTCTGTCTGGATGATGCGGCGACGATTGCAAACCTCCCACGGGTCAGCAAGCGCGGCTGATGTGCCGTTTCACGCCGGCTGTGCCGGTTTCCGCAGATGCGGGCGAGCAACCGGCACTCTTCTCAAGATTGCGAGCTTGTGGAAAGCTGCCCCGGTAGAGGCCGGAACTCCCGGCTGGCGGCGGAAAAGCCGTACACTCGTCTGTCAAACCGCAAGGGAGCGAGGGCACGGCATCCGCCTTTCAGTCTGTGCCGTGTTCCGAAGGACTGTGCCCGAAATGGCGGCGGAAGGCGCGGCTGAAGGCGGCCGGGTTGGAATAGCCCGTCCGGCGGCCGATTTCGCTCACGGGAAGATCCGTGTTCTGCAGCATGTCTTCTGCTGCGGCCATGCGGATTGACGTCAGATATTCGGAGGGCGTGACGCCGTAGTGCTGGCGGAAGGCCTTGAGCAGGCTGTCTTCGCTGACACCCGCACGCCGGGCGATCTCCGGCAGCTTCACCTCACCTGCATATTCCAGCCGCATCATTTCCGCTGCCGTCAGAGCGGCGCTCACACCGTCGCCGGCCGTAACCGGCTGCGTTGTCCTGGCAGACAGAAGCTCATAGGTCTGGGCAAGGATTTCCAGCGATTGGCCATAAAGGCTGAGCCGCCGCAGAAAACCGGACTGGCGGCCCTCCAGCAGCGAGGCCGTGAGCCGTCCCACAGCCAGCGGCAGCGGGTGATTGGCCACCGAAAAGCGGTGCTGCACATGGCAGGAGGTGTGAAACGTCCGCAGCAACTCACCCGGGCTTTCGTCCAGGTCCGAGGCAAGGTCCGACAGTTTGTCCGGGTCGAGCCAGATCTGGATCACCCGGTGCCGGGTGGGCCGTGTGAAGGTGACGAGCTGATGATGCCTGCCTTCCAGCGCGAAGATCCGCAGGCTTTCGCCACGCGCATCCGCATCGCCACGCCGGAAATAGGAGCTGGCGAAATTGCCGTGATGCATGCAGGAAATGTTGATGCCCGACTGCTCGACCTTCATCCAGCCAGGCGTCTCGATCGTCAGGTCAACGAGCCGCAGCATCAGGCCGGGGGCTATCTTCTCGTCCCAGAACCGGCTCTTGCGCAGGCTGGGCTCGATGCTGCTGGAACAGAAAACCCGCGCTCCGTCCGGATTGCCGTCTATGACGAAACTCACCCTCTCATCCTCCCAGATCAGCGAGTTTTCAATTTCGGAACAGTGTTTTTCTTATGCTTGACTTGACCGCCTGTCATTGCAGCAGGAGATCTTATACCAATGCTCGATGAGCTTGACTCATCGAGCATTGGTTAAGCCCGTGCGGCGCTTGAGCATTTTCAAGGCGTGATGCGTCAGCATCGAAAGCCTTGATATTACTGTTCTTGAGACAAGGATTACGGAAAACTACAGACCTGTCCAGCCCGGACGCAGGAAAGCGGGTTTCTGCCAGCTTCCGAGGGACCTGTCTCGTCATGGCTGGGTCAGGTCCGCGCAACGCCAAAGTCTTTCCAGAGCTTGATGTGCCGGGGGCGGCGGCAGCATATCCTGCAGCCCGGCCGGCATACGTGAAAACCCTCATGTTGCCATCTGCCGGACCGGGGCCTATACCCCGGCCATGGACACTTTGCCCCCTTGCCCCGAATGCCGCTCCACCTTCACCTATGAAGTGGATGGCACCCTGACATGCCCCGAATGCGGGCATGAATGGCCGCTGGCCGCCGCACCCGAGGCGGGCCTTGAAGTGCGCGACAGCGTCGGCAACCTGCTCGCCGATGGCGACACGGTGACCCTGATCAAGGACCTGAAGCTCAAGGGCTCCTCCAGCGTCCTCAAGATCGGCACCAAGGTCCGCGGCATCCGTCTCGTCGACAGCGACCACAACATCGACTGCAAGATCCCCGGCATCGGCCCGATCGGCCTGAAGTCCGAGTTCGTCAAAAAGGCGACGTGAGGGGCTGAGGCTTTCCGTCTTCCGGTTTCCGGATGTGTTTTTGAAGCTGCCTTTGTGCCGGTGATGCCGGTGCGGGGCGGCTTTCTTGTTTTCGGACGGCGGCGCGGGGTGCAGTTACGGTTCTCTGCATGAGGTTGACCGTGGAAACCTGCTGTCAGAAAGGAGATTTTGGGCTTCCTTATGTCAGACGATTTTTCCGCGCGCGGCAACCGGGAGCAGTTCAGGGACGGGCCGTCCGGCTCCGATTGCCAGTACATGGTCCACCATATTGGTGACCACACAAGCATGGTTCGGCACGATGCGTAGCCGGTCGCCGACGGACAGGCCGATATTGCCGGAACTGACGAGGCGGCCATGCTCTTCCGACAATTGGTCTATCAAAATATCATCGCGGCCCAGCACATGGCCATAACCATTGAGACCGAGGAGGTCTGAGGTCAACGTCTTCGATCCTGCATCGATGATTGCCCGGTTCGGCGCCGGGACGGAGATAACGGTGGCGAGTACGGTCAAGGCGCAATCGTCCCAGCCGCAGACGCCGCGCGTGACAAGGGACCTGTCGTTATAGACATAGGTTCCGGGGCGGTACTCGGTCGTTACCGGTGCTTCTGCCGCATGCATCATTGAGGGCGTGCCACCCGACGTGATCACCGGCACGGCAATGTCTTGCGCCTCAATCCGGGCTTTCGCCTCCGCCATGAAACGCTCGACTGCTACCTCCCCGCCTGCTGGCGGATAGGTCATGAGGCCGCCGAAGACGAGGCCTGGCGATCTATGTATGTGTGCAGCAAGATCCGCCGCCGCAGCAGGTGAGACAACCCCGCAGCGATTGGCGCCGGTGTCGCATTCCACCAGCACGGTAAGCGGCTGGGGCCCGTCCTGAAAAATACGGGAAAGGCCGTCAGCGACAGCCTGACTGTCGGCCACCACGGAAAGCTTCACTTTCGTCGCCAGTGCCTTCAGGTGTGCAAGCTTTTCTGCGCCAACGATGTTGTAGGTGATCAACACGTCGGTGACAGTGGCACTGCCAGCGATCATGGCTTCGGCTTCCGAGACTTTTTGGCACGTAATGCCGGCTGCGCCAGCCGCCAGCTGCATCTCGGCCACAACGGGCAGCTTATGCGTTTTGATATGAGGCCGGACTTTCAAGCCGTGCCGGTCCGCATAATCCTGAAAGCGCTCGATATTGGCTTGGGCGATATCGAGGTCGATCAGGACGGCAGGTGTGTTGGCGGCGGCGATGTCTGACGGCGAAAACGGCATGAAATCCTCGATACTCGTAAATGCTACATTGCCAAAAAATGCGCCGCTCTCCAACGCTGCATCAATTATTGGCCATGCCTATTGACAAGACATCCTCCATGGGAGTTGATATGTCAATCCGATAAAACAGACATATGTCCAGTATATTGGATTTAAAAGAAACGCATAATCCTAGGGGAACATCATGACCATGTCCTGTCGCGCCGGCATTGTGTTGCTGGTCGCAGCCTCCTTCCTTTCCACTCCGGCTCTTGCCAATGGCAGCAAGCTTGATGAGGTCCTGGCGCGTGGCCATCTCGTCCTTGGTACCGGCAGTACGAATGCGCCCTGGCACTTCAAGAGTGCCGATGACAAGCTGCAAGGCTTCGATGTCGATATGGGCCGCATCGTCGCTAAGGCGCTGTTCGGGGACCCGGACAAGATCGAGTATGTCAACCAGTCCTCCGATGCCCGCATCCCCAACATCACCACCGGCAAAGTGGATCTGACCTGCCAGTTCATGACGGTGACCGGCGAGCGTGCTCAGCAAATCGCTTTCACCATTCCCTACTATCGCGAAGGCGTTGGCCTGATGCTCAAGGCTGACGGCAAATATGCCGACTACGCGGCACTCAAGGCTGCCGGCTCATCCGTTACAATTTCGGTCCTGCAGAACGTCTATGCCGAAGCCATGGTCCACGCCGCATTGCCGGAGGCCAATGTCGACCAGTATGAATCTGTCGACATGATTTACCAGGCACTGGAGGCCGGCCGTTCAGATGCCGCCGCCACTGACCAGTCCTCGCTTGCCTGGTACATGACTCAGAACCAGGGCCGCTACAAAGATGCAGGCTATGGCTGGAACCCGCAGACATATGCCTGCGGCGTCAAGCGCGGCGACCAGGATTGGCTGAACTTCGTCAACACCGCGCTCCACGAAGCGATGACCGGCGTCGAATTCGACTTCTACGCCAACTCCTACAAGACCTGGTTCGGTAAAGAACTGGAGCCACCGCAGATCGGCTTCCCGGTCGAGTACAAGTGAGCCCCGGCTTGTTTCATTGGGACGGAGGGCTGTCGCCCTTCGTCCATTCTGACACCGCTATGGCAGGATGACGCCGTGGGCTATTCGCTCAATTTCGCCGCCGTGTGGCGGAGCTTCGACCAACTTCTGGAAGGCCTGCTGCTCAGTCTCGGCCTGGCTTTCGTTTCCATTCTGATCGGCGCACTGATCGGCCTCTTTGCCGCCTTCGCGCTGATCTCCAGGAGCAACTGGGTCAAAGCCCCAGCTGCGGCATATGTCACAATCATCCGTAACCTGCCGATCCTCGTGCTGGTCCTGTTTGCCTATTTCGCGCTGCCGCAAATAGGTGTCCGGCTTGGCAAGATGGAGAGCTTCGTTGCGGTGCTCGCGATCTATTCGGGGGCCTATCTCGCCGAAGTGTTTCGCGCCGGCCTGTTGTCTATTCCCAAGGGGCTTACCGAAGCCGGGCTGGCCATCGGGTTGACACCGATGCAGATCCGCAAATCGATCATCGCGCCGCTGATGTTCCGCAACGTGCTGCCGTCACTGTCGTCGACGATCATCTCACTGTTCAAGGACACGTCGCTTGCAGCCGCCATCGCGGTTCCCGAACTGACCTTCGAGGCGCGCAAGATCAATGTCGAGACCTTCCGCGTCATCGAGACCTGGATCGTCGTGTCGGGTCTCTACGTCGCCACTTGTTCCGTGCTTGCAGCGCTGATGCGTGCCGCCGAGCGCCGCCTAGCCGTTCCGAGGTGATGTGATGACGGACTTTTCCGCGTTTTTCGAACAGGTCTGGCTGGCCCGCACCGTAATCCTCAAGGGGCTCGGCGTCACCGTGTCGATCTCGCTGCTGGCGATCATGGCAGGCTCCATCCTGGGTGTCTTCGTGGGCCTGTCGCTGGTTTACGGCAACAAGGCACTGCGCTTCGTCGTGCGCGCCTATACCGACTTCATCCGGGGAACACCGGTGCTCGTGCTGGTTCTGGCGAGTTATTACGTGCTGTCGACCATCGGCATCAAGCTCGGCCCCTTCCAGGCCGGTGTGCTGGCACTGGCAATCTTCTGCTCATCGCATGTGGGTGAGATTGTTCGTGGCGGTTTGCAGGCTATCCCAAGAGGCCAGACGGAAGCCGCCAAGGCGATCGGCCTGACCTTCAGCCAAACCTTTGCCTATGTGCTCTGGCCGCAAGCGTTACGGCAATTCCTTCCTGCCTGGGTCAATACTGCTGCCGAAATGGTCAAGGCCTCGACGCTTCTCTCGGTCATCGGGGTCGCTGAGCTTCTTTTGCGTACCCAGGAGATCATCTCCCGCAACTTCATGAGCCTGCAATTCTATTTTTTAGCTGGCCTCCTTTATTTCGTCGTCAACTACAGCATCGAGCGCTTCGGTAAATATGTCGAGCGCAAGACCGCCGTTCCGTCTTAAGGCTGCATGTCATGAGCAAGGTACTTCTCGAAATCCAGGGGCTGCGCAAGCAATATGGTCCGCTCGAAGTCTTGAAGGGTGTCGATTGCACAATGCGCGAGGGCGAGGTGATTTCGATCATCGGTTCGTCGGGCTCCGGAAAGACCACGATGCTCCGCTGCATCAATATGCTGGAGGAATTCCAAGGCGGTCATATCCGGCTCGCCGGAGAAGAGATCGGTTATGAATATGCTGGCGCCGCCCGCAGGCGGAAGAGCGAAAGAGAAATCGCCCGCCAGCGCGCCATGACCGGCATGGCCTTCCAGCAATTCAACCTCTTCCCGCACATGACGGCGCTGCAGAACGTGATGCTTGGCCTTGTCAAGGTCAAGAAGATGAGCCGTGACGAGGCACATGCCGTCGGCGAGAAGTGGCTCGACCGCGTCGGGCTCGCCTCGCGTGGCGGGCACTATCCCGGGCAGCTCTCGGGCGGCCAGCAGCAGCGTGTTGCAATCGCTCGCGCCATCGCGATGGCGCCGCAGCTGATGTTGTTCGACGAGGTGACGTCAGCGCTCGATCCGGAACTGGTCGGTGAAGTGCTGCAGGTCATCAAGGGGCTCGCGGCCGACGGTATGAGCATGCTGCTCGTGACCCACGAGATGCGGTTCGCCTACGAGGTCTCCAGCCGCGTGATCTTCATGAACCAGGGCGTGATCTGCGAGGAAGGCGATCCGAAGGAAATGTTTATCCGGCCGAAGACCGAGAGGCTGGCCGAGTTTTTAAAGACATCCAGCTTCAACTAAAAGAAAAGAGAGAATGATATGACGATCAAACGTTACGGCGCAGGCGAAACCGGCGCAGGCGGACAGCCCCTTCCTTTCGCGCGTGCCGTCGAAGCGAATGGATGGCTTTACGTGTCCGGGCAGGTGCCGATGGAGAAGGGTGAGATTGTGCGCGGCGGCGTCGTCGCCGAGACCCGCAAGGCGATCGAAAACCTGATTGCCATTCTGCATGAGGCCGGTTACGGCATCGAAGATGTGGTTCGCGTCGGCGTCTGGCTCGACGATCCGCGTGACTTCTGGAGCTTCAATGGTGTGTATGCCGAGTACTTCGGTGCCAACCCGCCAGCTCGCGCTTGTGTTCAGTCGCGGATGATGGTCGATTGCAAGGTAGAGGTCGACTGCGTGGCCTATCGCGCCGACCGCGCCTGACGGAAATTCTGGAGAAAAGCATGACCGAGGCGGCAGCCGATACGGTATCGCGGCGGACGAGGGGACTGGATCGGGCCTTCGAGATCCTGGAGTTCCTTCGCGTGAAGCGGCAGCCCATGCGGCCGAACGAGATCGCGATTGAGATCGGCGCTCCCCGCTCGTCGGTTTATGAGCTGGTCAACCTGCTGCTCAGCCACGGCATGCTTGAACACCAGGGTGGTGACGGCCGGGTCTTCCTCGGCCGCCGCCTCTACTTTCTCGGCACAGCCTATGCTGAGCAATTCGACCTGATGCGGGAATGCGACCGTATGCTGGTACGGCTGGCCGAGGAAACCCGCGAGACAGCACAGATGTGTCTGCTCGAAGGTTGCAAATACACAGTTGCAATGATGCGTGAAGGCATCCGCCCCTTCCGTATTTCTTCCAATGTCGGCGAACTGGTCTCCATCGCCTGGACAGCGTCTGGCCGCTTGCTCGTTTCCCATTTGAGCGACCAGCAGATCCTCGACCTCATTCCGCCGGAGGATTTTGTTCTGCCGAGCGGCCGGCGCATGGAGCCTTCGGATTTCATTGCACAGGTTCGCCAGGCAAGCCGCGACGGTTTCTTCACCTTCAATAGCGAAGTGGAGAATTTCACCCATTGCTTCGCTGTCCCGGTTTTCCAGGCTGACGGTGCCTGCATCGCGACCCTGTGTCTGGTCACCCCCCGGGAAGACGGTTTGCGCAATCGCGCGGCTTATCTCGAAAGCCTGCTGAAGGCCGCCAACGAAATCTCCGAGAAGCTCGGTTTCCATAGCGAGCGGGCCAAGCTCACCATCGCCGGCTGATCCAATCTTGCAGATCCGGGAAGCCCTCACTTCTCCGGCATAACCGTTGTTCCTCTATCTTCGCAGCCAAACAGCATATCGTTGCTGGGTTGGGTTCAGGGGCAAGCGATTGCATCCGGATACAAGGAAAAGCAGAACAAGCTGGCTGGGTCTGTTGCGGCAAAGCGTCAGATTGTAACGAAGCGGTGCCGCGCTCCCGCCGGATTGTGGCAACGAACGGGGGCGGGGATAGCAGAGCCTGCTTCCACTGCATCCGCAACGGGCGGGAAGCTGACTGTAAGGTCACGCGATTCCAGTCAAACAGGTTCTTCCGAACTTTTTGCAAGCGTTATCTGATGACTGACAAAACCGTCCGGTCCAGCGATGTGAAGATCGAACGCCGCAGCCATGGGAACGGGTTTGTGAGGTTCCGCACCGGATAGCGACAAGCTAAGGCCATGGCCGATTGCGGGGGCCGTGCTGGCAAGGCATCCGGCCCAGACCGTTTGAATTGCGCGATGGCTATGCCCTGCGATGATACGGCACACGCTGCTGTTCTCGATCAGGCGCGCAAGAGCATTCGCGTTGTGAAAGCCTGGGCTGTCGATATGGGGCGCTCCCGTTGCAAAAGGCGGGTGGTGGAGCGCCAGGAGCGACGGCTCTTGCGACGAGCCGATGATGTCTGCGAGCCAGTCCAGCTGCGCCGCATAGAGGCCGGGACGGCCATCTGGCAAAGTGCTGTCCAACGCGATCAGCCGCAGACCGGCAATCCGGGCTGTATAGCTCAAATGACCGGGCGCAAATGGAACCCAGCCATCGAAAGCTGTTCGAAAGGCCACCGGGTCGTCGTGATTGCCCGGCAATGGCCAAAGCGGCACCGGGGTCTGATGCAGGACCGATAGCGCATGCGCGTAGCCTCTTGCGCTGCGGTCGATGATGTCTCCGGTCAGCACAATCGCGTCCGGACGGGGATCCATCGCGGCGATTGTCGAAAAGGCCATTTGGAGCGTTGCTTCCGGGTCGTGAAGCGGATCCGTGCCATCATCACGCAAATGCAGGTCGGTCAGCTGTGCGATCAAGGCCATGGGCTTAGCCCGAGAATGCGCTGCTGCCCTGCCGCGCAAGCCAGAGGTTGACGGCCAACAGGATGCCCGAGGTGATGGTGATCGCAATGACGCTCATTGCCATTCCGGTCTGGACCGAGCCTTGCTCGAACTGCGAAAAGACGAAAGTGCCGACAGTTCGCATTCCGGCGGGCGCAAGCATGATCGACGCCACCAGCTCGCGCGAGGCGATGGCAAAGACCAGCATCATCGCCGCGATCAGTGAAGGCGCCAGAAGCGGCAGCGTGACATGTCTGAGCGCCTGAATCTGGCTGGCTCCGGCCACGCGGGCTGCATCGTCAAGCGAACCCGATATCTGCCGCAAGCGCGCAACGGCATAGCGGATCGGATAGGGCAGCAGAATGCCGGTATAGGCGATCAGCAGGATCATTGCCGTGCCATAGAGCGAGACAGGCAGGTACGGTGAATTCCAGAACAGGATGATACCCACCGCGAGCACGATGGCAGGGATCGCATTGGGCAAGACCGACAAACCGTCCATGATCGCCCGTCCGCGCCCGGTTCCGCGCACCACGATATAGGCGACCAGTCCCCCAATGGCGGCGCTTGCGAAGGCCGTCAGAACGGCCAGCCAGCCGCTCGTGATCAGCGCCTGCGTGGCGCGGCTGCCGGCGCGAAAGAGCGGCTCGTAGTGGCGCAGGTCGAAATTCGACCAGCGCAGCCCGCCCGAGATCGTGCCCGTGACCGAGGTGACCGCAATCGCGGCAAGCGGGATCACCACGCCGATCAGGGCCACAAGCGCAAACAGCCCCAGCACAGGCCAGCGCCAGTGTCCGAGACCGGCCTTATCCAGATCCGCAGGCTTGCCGGTCTGGCTGATGTAGGAGCGGCGGGTGGCGATCCAGTTCTGCAAGATGAAAGCCGCGAGCACCATCGCCATCAGCAGAACGGACCCGAGCGCCGCGCCAGACAGGTCGATGGGCCAGTCCGACAGGCGCGTGTAGATACCAGTTACCAGCACCTCGAAGCCCGTGCGCGCGGCCAGGGCGGCGGGGGTGCCGAACTCCTCGATCGACATGGCAAAGACGATCAGCATGCTCGCGGCAATCGCCGGGATCGACAGTGGCAAGGTAATCAGAAAGAATGCTTGCAAGGGTTTTGCCCCATGCACGCGGGCTGCCGAAGCAAAGCGCCCGCCGACCATTTCCAAAGCGCGGCTGACCGCGAAATAGACCAGCGGAAACAGGTTCAGCGTCATCACGAAGGCCACGCCCGCGAAGCTGAACAGGAACCGCCCCATGTCGAAGCCCGCAAGCTGAAACAGATAGCCGCGCGGCTGAAGGATCATCATCCATGCAATCGCGGCAATGAAGGGCGGGATCAGGAACGGGATCAGGAACACCACATCCCAGATCCGCGCACCGGGCACATGAAACAGACCGCGCAGGATGCCGATGGGCAGCCCGAAGATCAGGCAGCCCATCATCACCGAAAAGGCCAGCATGAGCGTATTGCGGGCCTGCATCAGCAGCCGGTCGTTTTCGGTCAGGATGACCAGTTTCGAAAAGGCCCCCACGAAAGATCCGCGTGCAAAGTCGGGAAAGACCGCCTGCAGCAGGATGAACAGCACCGGCAGCCCGACAAGGATCACGAGCGCGGCGGCGGCGATAAAGGTCAGCAATGATTGTCCGCGCGCCATGAACAGGCCTTTGATACATAAATATGTTTGGCCCCGGACGTCACCGGGGCCAAACACATGGCTTTAGGGTTTGCTCAGCGGTTGGTCACGGTTGCATTAAACCGTGCGATAATCTCTTCGCGCCGTGCGGCAACAGCGCTTTCATCCACCTCGATCACTTTCAGATCCGCAATGCCCGGACGCAGGCCCGCGACATCGGCACGCGCGGGCATCATCCATGTCGCGGCAACCAGTTTCTGCCCGGCGTCGGACAGAACGAAATCCACGAAGGCCTTGGCCGCGTCGGGATTGGAGGTCGAGTTCAGGATCATCATCGGGCGCGGCGCAATCACAGTGCCGCTTTCGGGCACGATCACCTCGATGGTTTCGCCGCCAGCGGCCTGTGCGTAGCTGATGTAATCGACCGCGCCAAAGACCACGGCCTTCGCGCCTTGCAGCACCGGGTTCAGTGCCGCAGCATTCGGACCGGGCACAATCATCTCGTTGGCGGCAAGCGCTGCGAGCAGGGTCCATGCCTCCTCGCCCATCGCGGTTTCCAGGCCGGCGATCAGGTCGAAGGCCGAGCCCGATTGCGCAGGATCGGGCATGGTGACCAGACCGCGGTAAGCCTCGCCCGACAGATCAGTCCATTCGGCAGGGCGCGGTGCGCCACTCTGGGTGTTCCAGACCATCGCCAGCGCCGAAATGCCTTGCGCGGTGTAATGGCTGTGCTTGAGGAAATCCGGCACATTTTCAGCATTGGGCGAGACATATTCCATCAAGAGGCCGCGTTCATGCATTTCCACAGCCGAACCCCAGCTTGCCGACACGACGACATCGGCCTGCGGGTTGGCCTCTTCGGCCTCAAGCCGGGCCATGACCTGTCCGGTCGTGCCTTGGAACACATTGACCGTGATCCCGGTTTCGGCCTTGAAAGCTTCAGCCAGCGCATCGGCCAGACCACCAGGGCCGGCGGTGTAGAAAGTCAGCGTCTCAGCCTGGGCAAAGCTTCCGATCAAAGCAAAGCAGGTTGCAAAAGCAGTCGTGCGAAGCATGGGTTTCTTCCTTGTGGGGTCAGTGAGGAAAGACACGCAGGCGATCGGGATCAATCGACAGCGGAATCTGCGTGTTCAGTGCAACCGCGCGATCTGCCGGGCACACCAGGCTTGCGGTGGTCTCGTCCAGTCCCAGATGCAGCAGGTACCGGTCGCCCTGGAACTGACAGCGCAGCACTTTCGCCATCAACGCGCCCTCGGAGGCGGGGCGAACAGCCGTGCGCGGGATCAGGACGCGCGCAGGCCCTTCGGGCGACGAGTTCGCCAGATGGGGCAGGTTCAGCCGGTCATGGTTGCAGGTAAAGCCGTTCTGGCGGGATATATGCCCCTCGATCAGCGCCCCGATATTGAGGAACTGCGCCACTTCGACAGAAGCCGGGGCCGAGAAAAGCTGTTCGGGCGAGTCGATTTGCGCGATTTCGCCCCCCAGCATGACCGCCACCCGGTCGGCGATGGTGAAGGCTTCGGACTGGTCATGGGTCACATAGATTGCCGACAGTCCCAGATCACGCAGCAACCCGCCGATTTCCAGCGCCAGCCCCTCACGCAACTCGCGGTCAAGGTTGGACAGAGGCTCGTCAAACAGCACCAGGGGCGGCTCGGCGACAATCGCACGGGCCAGCGCCACACGCTGCTGCTGGCCGCCTGACAATGTGCCGGGAAAGCGGTCTGCCAGATGCTGCAATCCCACGCGCTCAAGCGCGCGCTTGGCCCGCGTTTCGCGGTCGTTGCGTCCCAGCTTGCGCATCCGCAAGGGGAAGGCCACATTGTCGAGCACGCTCAGATGTGGCCAGATGGCGTAATCCTGAAACACCATCCCGATACCGCGGGCCTCGGGCGGGGCGTTGAAACCGCTGCCATCGACCACGCGCTGACCCGCGATCTCCATCTGGCCGCTGGTCGCGCTTAGCAGCCCTGCCGCGATCCGTAACAGTGTCGTCTTGCCACAGCCCGACGGACCAAGGAGGGCCACGACCTCACCCGGTGCGAGGGCAAGGTCGATGTTCCCCAAGACCTTGTTGGGGCCAAATGATTTTGCGATCTGTGTCGCGATCAGCGCCAGAGAGCGATCGACTGGTAGGGGCTGTAACATTCCGCATACCTATTCGGGCTTTGTTACAGTTTTGCGTCGGTCAGTCTTTTTCGCGCGCAGCATCATGACGTCTAGACATGCTCTGGCCGAAACCTTGTTTGAGTGGGCGGTCAAAAAGTATCAGGCATATCCGCCTGTACCGCGCCGGGATCAGAAACTGGCGGTGATGTGCCGCCAGGCGCCGTCAAGGCTGGGGGTGACCCACCAGGCGCCGGAGAAGTCGCCGCCGCTCATGTAGAGGCTCGGGCAGGCGACGACCTTCAGTCCGGCCGCGCGGGCGGAAGCGACGCCGGCTTCGCTGTCCTCGAAGGCGAGGGCCGCGCCGCTGGCAATGCCGAGCCGCGCCAGCGCCAGAAGGTAGACGCCGGGAGCCGGCTTCTTGGCTCCGGCCTCGTCGCCGGCGGCGATCACGTCGAAGATCTCGCCCGCCGGTTGTCGCCACAGGGCCCGGCACAGGGCGTCGACATTCTCCGGGCTGGTGGTGGTGGCGACGGCGAGCCGCAATCCGTGGACGCGTGCCTCGGCGAGGAGGGAGAGGACGCCGGGCCGGGCCCGCAGCGCGCCCTCCGCGACCATCCGGCCGTAGCGGCGGGTCTTGTCGGCGTGAAGGCGAACGATGTCCACGTCCTGCGGCAGGGCGAGGGCATGGCGGTCGCGATAGGCGCGGATGCGCTCCTTGCCGCCGGTGACGGCGAGGAGCCCGCCATAGGTGGTCCTGTCCCAGTGCCAGCCGAGCCCATGGGCGGCGAAGGCGGCGTTGAAGGCGGCCCGGTGCAGCTCTTCGGTCTCCGCCAGCGTTCCGTCGACATCGAAGATCAGCGCGGCTGGACCCGGCCGCCCGCCGCTCATCCTTCCGCCCCGGGAAGGGCAGCCGCCGCGGCATCGCGGATGGCGCGGATATTGGCGCCGTAGACTTCGGGCCTCTCCACCGAACCGCCCTTGAAGACGGCGGAGCCGGCGACCAGCACATCCGCACCGGCAGCGGCGGCGAGGGGAGCCGTCTGCCGCGTGATGCCGCCGTCGACCTCGATATGGATCGGGCGGTCGCCGATCAGGCGGCGCAGGCGGCGCACCTTCTCCAGCTGGGAGTGAAGGAACTCCTGTCCGCCGAAACCCGGGTTGACGGTCATCACGCAGACGAGGTCGGCCATGTCCAGCAGCGGCGCGGCCGCCTCCACCGGCGTGCCCGGGTTGAGCGCGAGCCCCGACCGCAGGCCATGGCCGCGGATCGCCTGCAGCGTCCGGTGGATATGGGGCCCGGCTTCGATGTGGGCGGTGAGGATGTCGGCACCGGCGTCGGCGAAACCGGCCACATAGGCGTCGACCGGAGCGATCATCAGATGCACGTCGAGGGTGCCGCCGAAATGCGGGCGCAGGGCGCGCACCGTGGCGGGGCCGAAGGTGATGTTGGGCACGAAATGCCCGTCCATCACGTCAACATGCACCCAGTCGCAGCCCTGCGCCTCGATGGCGCGGCACTCGGCGCCGAAATTGGCGAAGTCGGCGGACAGGATCGACGGCGCGATCCTGATGTGGCGGAGGAAGCTCATGGCTGCGCTCCTTCGCCGGCCTGGCCCGCTGGCGCGATGTCGAGGCCGCCCCGGAACACCCGGCTGGAGCGGATGTCGCTCTCCTCGATCAGGCTCAGTGTCTGCGCGTCGAGCGGCCCGCCAGCGCCGTCGAACAGCCGGTTGGCCTGGCGCAGCCGCGCCCGGTCGAAGGCATTGCGGATGGAGCGGGCATTGGCGAAATGCGGCTGGGTCCGGCGCAGACGGATATAGTCGGCCAGCGCCGCACCGGCCGCCTCCGACAGCTGGTAGTTCTGCTCGGCCATCATGTGCCGGGCGATGCGCTGCAGTTCCTCATCGGTATAATCGGGGAAGTCGATGTGGTGGGCGATGCGCGAGCGGAAGCCGGGATTGGAGCCGAAGAACCGGTCCATGCGGTCGGCATAGCCGGCGAGGATCACCACCAGGTCGTCCCGATTGTTCTCCATCACCTGAAGCAGGATCTCGATCGCCTCCTGGCCATAGTCGCGCTCGTTGTCGGGCCGGTAGAGATAATAGGCCTCGTCGATGAACAGCACGCCGCCCATGGCGCGCTTCAGCACTTCGCGGGTCTTCGGCGCGGTATGGCCGATATACTGGCCGACCAGATCGTCGCGGGTGACGCTGACGAGATGCCCCTTGCGCACATAGCCGAGCCGCTTCAGCAGCCCGGCCATCTTCAGCGCGACGGTGGTCTTGCCGGTTCCCGGATTGCCGGTGAAGGACATGTGCAGCGTCGGCGTCTCATGGCTGAGCCCGAGCGAGCGGCGCGCCCGCTCGACCAAGAGGAGAGCGGCCGTTTCACGGATACGCTGCTTCACCGGCCGCAGGCCGATCATGTCGCGGTCAAGTTCATCGAGCAGCTCCTTCACGCCGGAACTCTCGAACTCTCCGCGCAGGTCGACCGTCGCGGGCGGTGGGGCGGTGTCGGCATCCATCGGTCACTTCCTTTTGGCTGGACCCTTTGAAACGGGGCAGGGGGCGGCGGGCCGTCCCCTGCCGGTCTTGCGCTTGGGAGGTCAGCGGATCACGTCATGGGTGTAGCGGATCGAGCGGCCATCTGCCTCGGTCCGGCGCATCACGAGTGCCGGCTCGTCGCCGGGCCGGTTGACGATGAAGCTCATGGTCACCGTCTCGGCGCCGCGCGTGCTGTCGAAAGCATTGACGCGGATATAGGTCTGCGGATGCGCCTTGCGGCACGCCTCAAGCTCCATCATCACGCCCTTGGCGTCGCGCAGGTCGAACATCGGGTTGCCCCACATGTTCCAGTAGGTGTTCCGGGGATGGGGATCATCGGTGTATTCGAGCCCGATTGCCCAGCCGCGCGACAGGCAGTAGTCGACCTGGGCGGCGATCTGTTCGCCGGTCAGGTCGGGCAGGAAGGAAAAGCAGCCCTGTGTGATGCGCATGGTCTTGCTCCTCAAACGGCGACCGCGGGCGCCGGGACGAAGTCCGACGTGTCGGTCGAGGTGTAGTTGAAGGTGATGTTGCCCCAGGTATCGAGGGCCGCTTCCAGCGGCTTGCACCACTTTGCCGCCGCGCGAAGGATCTCGGGCCCCTCGGCGTCGATGTTGCGGCCTTCGTTGCGGGCCAGCACCATGGCCTCCAGTGCGACGCGGTTGGCGGTGGCGCCGGCCTGGATGCCCATCGGATGACCGATGGTGCCGCCACCGAACTGCAGCACCACATCATCGCCGAACAGCGAGAGAAGCTGGTGCATCTGGCCGGCATGGATGCCGCCCGAGGCCACCGGCATGACCTTCTTCAGGTCCGCCCAGTCCTGCTCGAAGAACAGGCCGCGCGGCAGGTCAACCTCGTTGCGGGTCTCGCGGCAGACATTGTAGTAGCCCTGCACCGTCATCGGGTCGCCCTCCAGCTTGCCGACGGCCGTGCCGGTGTGCAGGTGGTCGACGCCGGCAAGCCGCAGCCACTTGGCGATGACGCGGAACGAGATGCCGTGGTTCTTCTGGCGGGTATAGGTGCCGTGGCCGGCCCGGTGCATGTGCAGGATCATGTCGTTCTGCCGGCACCATTCCGAGATCGACTGGATCGCGGTCCAGCCGACGATCAGGTCGACCATGACGATGACACTGCCGAGCTGCTTGGCGAAGTCCGCCCGGCGGTACATTTCCTCCATCGTGCCGGCGGTGATGTTGAGGTAGTGCCCCTTCACCTCGCCGGTCTCGGCACTGGCCTTGTTGACCGCCTCCATCACGTAGAGAAAGCGGTCGCGCCAGTGCATGAAGGGCTGCGAGTTGATGTTCTCGTCGTCCTTCATGAAGTCGAGGCCGCCCTTCAGGCCCTCATAGACGACCCGGCCGTAATTCTTGCCCGAAAGCCCGAGCTTCGGCTTGGTGGTGGCGCCGAGCAGCGGCTTGCCGAACTTGTCGAGCCGCTCGCGCTCCACGACGATGCCGGTCGGCGGGCCGCGGAACGTCTTCACATAGGCGACGGGCAGCCGCATGTCCTCAAGCCGCGCCGCCTTCAGCGGCTTGAACGAGAACACGTTGCCGATGATCGAGGCTGTCAGGTTGGCGATCGAGCCTTCCTCGAACAGGATCAGGTCGTAGGCGACATAGCAGAAATACTGTCCGGGCGTGCCCGGCACCGGCTCGACCTTGTAGGCCTTGGCCCGGTACTGGTCGCAGGCCGTCAGCCGGTCGGTCCACACCACCGTCCAGGTGGCGGTGGAGCTTTCGCCGGCCACCGCCGCCGCCGCCTCGATCGGGTCGACGCCCTCCTGCGGGGTGATGCGGAACAGGGCGAGGAGATCGGTCTCCTTCGGCTCGTAGTCGCCGTCCCAGTAGCCCATCTGGGCGTATTTCAGGACGCCGGCCTTGTAGCGCTTCGAGGCGTCGGTAATCCGCGTGTTGCTGTCGTCGGCCATCATCTGCTCCTTCATGCTGCCTTGCTGGGGGAACGCCGTGGATCGAGTGCGCCGGATGCGTAGCGCCGGGCCATGTCGTCCATGGGCACGGCCTTGATCCTCGAGGCATGGCCGGCGGTGCCGAAGGCCTCGAAACGGGAGCGGCACAGGTCGCGCATCGCGTCCATTGCCGGCTTCAGGAATTTGCGCGGATCGAATTCCCGTGGGCTCGTCACCGCGATGCGCCGGAACTCGGCGGTCATCGCCATGCGGCAGTCGGTGTCGATATTGACCTTGCGCACCCCGTGGCGGATGCCGCGGACGATCTCCTCCACCGGCACGCCGAAGGTCTGGGGCATCTCGCCGCCATGGGCGTTGATGATGTCCTGGATCTCCTGGGGCACGGAGCTGGAGCCGTGCATGACGAGATGCGTGTCCGGCAGCCGCGCGTGGATCTTCTCGATCACGTCCATGGCGAGAATGCCGCCGTCGGGCTTGCGCGTGAATTTGTAGGCGCCATGCGAGGTGCCGCAGGCGATGGCGAGCGCGTCGACGCCGGTACGGGCGACGAAGTCTACAGCCTGGTCCGGGTCGGTCAGGAGCTGCGAATGGTCGAGCTTGCCCTCCGCGCCGTGCCCGTCCTCCGCTTCGCCCTCGCCGGTCTCCAGGCTGCCGAGCACGCCGAGCTCGCCTTCCACGCTGGCGCCGACTGCATGCGCCATGGCCGCCACTCTGGCGGTGATGGCAAGGTTGTAGTCGTAGGATGCCGGTGTCCTGGCATCGGCCATCAGGCTGCCGTCCATCATCACCGAGGTGAAGCCGTGGCGGATTGCCGAGAGGCAGGTCGCCTCGTCATTGCCGTGGTCCTGGTGCAGGCACAGGGGAATGTCCGGGTAGAGCGCCGCGAGCGCCTCGACCATACGGGCCAGCATGATGTCGCGGGCATAGCTGCGGGCGCCCCGGCTGGCCTGCAGGATCACCGGCGCGTCGACGGCCTGCGCCGCCTCCATGATCGCCAGTCCCTGCTCCATGTTGTTGATGTTGAAGGCGGGCACGCCGTAGCCATGCTCTGCGGCATGGTCGAGGAGCTGCCTCAGGGTGATCAGTGCCATGTCGTTCTCCCGTCAAGACGCCGCATCGGCGCGCAGCAAGGCCTGGACGCCCGGAAGCGGGCGCCCCTCCAGCCACTCCAGAAAGGCTCCACCGGCGGTGGAGACATAGGTGAAACTCTCTGCGGCCCCGGCTGCATTGAGCGCGGCAACCGTGTCGCCGCCGCCTGCCACGGTGACGGTCTGCCCGGCATCGGTAAGACCGGCGGCGAGGCGGGCGAGCGCCAGGGTCGCCCGGTCGAAGGGCTCGATCTCAAAGGCGCCGAGCGGGCCGTTCCACAAGATGGTGCGCGCCGTATCGAGAATCCGGGCGAAGGTGGCGAAGGCCTTCGGGCCGGCGTCGAGGATCATTGCATCGGCCGGACAGGCGTCCGCCGGCACGATCTCCGCCGGGGCATGGGGCCGGAACTCGCGTGCCACCACCAGATCGAGCGGCAGGTGGACGCGGCAGCCATGCGCCTCGGCGATGGCGAGGATCTCCTGGACGGTGCCGGTCTGGCCGGGCTCGTGCAGCGAACGGCCCATCGGCATGCCAATGGCAAACAGGAAGGTATTGGCCATGCCACCGCCGACGATCACATGGTCGAGGCGGGTGACGAGGTGTTTCAGCACGCCGATCTTGCTCGACACCTTCGCCCCGCCGACGATTGCGACCGAGGGGCGTGCCGGCGCTTCGAGCGCGGCGGCGAGTGCGGCGAGCTCCTCCATCATCAGCGGCCCGGCGAAGGCCGGCAGCAGGCCGGCGATGGCCGCCGTGCTGGCATGGGCGCGGTGGGCGCAGGAAAAGGCGTCGTTGACATAGAAATCGCCGAGCGCCGCAAGACGCGCCGCAAGCGCGGGGTCGTTGCGCGCCTCGCCTTCCTCGAAGCGGATGTTCTCCACCAGCAGCACCTCGCCGGGCCGCAGCCGGGCCGCAGCCTTGCCCGCCTCGTCCAGCGTGGCGAAGTCCACGGCGCATCCGAGCGCCGCCGCAAGATCGCCGGCAATCGCGGCCAGTGACGCGCTCTCGTCGCGGCCCGTGGGCCGGCCGAGATGTGACAGGACGACAAGTGCCGCGCCGCGTGCCAGCAGGGGGCGCATGCCCTGCGCGAAGCGGGTGAGGCGCGTCGCATCGCTGACCCGTCCGCCGGCCATCGGCACGTTGAGGTCCGCCCGTACCACGAGCCGCCGGCCGGCCACCTCGGCCCCGGTGATCGCGGCGATGGTCACGCCCGTCTGCCGGGCGCGTTCCGATCCGGTGCGGACGAGGCCGCCGGTTACACTCCTTGCGCGCATCTCATCCCCTCCCGATCCGCCGCGCGGCCGCTACGATGGACGCCACGGTGATGTTGAAATGCTCGTAGAGCCAGGCGGCCGGGGCCGAGGCTCCAAACCCGCTCATGCCGACGAAAGCGTCAGTTGGCCTCAGCATGGTCCCGTCCCAGCCCTGGCGGAGCGCGGCCTCGATGCCGACGCGCGGCGCCTCGCCGAGCACTTCGGCGCGATAGGCGGGGTCCTGCGCGGCGAAGAGCTCGAAACAGGGGGCGGAGACCACGGCGGCGGCAATGCCCGCCGTGGCGAGCTGGTCTGCGGCGGCGGCTGCAAGCTCCACCTCCGAGCCGGTGGCGATCAGCGTCACGTCGCGCCGCGCCGGCGCGCGCAGCAGATAGGCACCGCGGGCGCTGGCATTGACCGCCGCGCTGCCGCGCAGCAGCGGCAACGCCTGGCGCGACAGCACCAGCAGGCTCGGCCGCCGCGTCTCGGCAAGCGCGATCTCCCAGGCCTCGGCAGTCTCCACCGCATCGCAGGGCCGCAGGACGAGAAGGTCCGGAATGGCGCGCAGGCTGGCGAGATGCTCGACCGGCTGATGCGTCGGTCCGTCTTCGCCAAGGCCGATGGAGTCATGCGTCATGACATGGACGACCGGCACGCCCATCAGCGCGGCGAGGCGGATCGACGGACGGGCATAATCGGCGAAAGCGAGGAAGGTGCCGCCATAGGGACGCACCAGGCCGTGCAGCGCGAGGCCGTTCATGGCGGCGGCCATGCCATGCTCGCGGATGCCGTAGTGGATGTAGCGGCCGGCATAGTCGCCGGGCCGGATCGCGGTCATGCCTTTCGGCCGGGTGAGGTTGGAACCGGTCAGGTCGGCCGAGCCGCCGGCCACAAAAGGCAGTGCGCCGGCGACGACCTCAAGAGCCATCTCGCTGGCCTTGCGCGTTGCCACCGCCGGCTGCTCGTCAAGCAGCCGCTGCTTGTGCTCCTGCATGGCGGCCGTCAGGTCGCCGGTGTCCCGCGCAAGGGCCGCGGCGAAGGTGTCGCGGTTCGGCGAGCCTGCCAGCCGGTCGCGCCAGGCGGCATGCACCGCCGCGCCCCGTGCCGCGATCCCGCCCCAGGCCGTGTAGATAGGGGCGGGGATCTCGAACGGTGCGTGCGGCCAGTCGAGCGCCTGGCGCGCCGCGGCAATCTCGTCCGGCCCGAGCGGGGCGCCGTGCACGTCGTGGCTGCCCTGCTTGTTGGGCGCGCCGTAACCGATGACGGTCCGGCAGCAGACGAGGCTGGGGCGCGGATCGGCGCGGGCCGCTTCGATGGCGCACGCGATCTGTTCCCGGTCGTGTCCGTCGCAGTGGACCACGTGCCAGCCGGCAGCGGCGAACCGGGCGCCCTGGTCAGTGGAGGTGGAGAGGCTGGTGCTGCCGTCGATGGTGATGCGGTTGTCATCCCACAGCACCACGAGGCGGCCGAGCCGCAGATGGCCGGCCATGTCGATGGCCTCGTGGCTGATCCCTTCCATCAGGCAGCCGTCGCCGGCGATCACATAGGTCCAGTGGTCGACGAGGCCGGGAAAGCGGGCGGCGCCCATCCGCTCGCCCAGAGCCATCCCGGCGGCGGTGGCAAGCCCCTGGCCGAGCGGGCCGGTGGTGACCTCGACACCGAGCGCATGGCCGTATTCCGGATGGCCGGCAGTGCGGCTGCCGAGCTGCCGGAAGGCGCGGATCTGGTCCATCCCCATGTCCGGATAGCCAAGCAGATGGTTGATCGCATAGAGCAGCATCGACCCGTGCCCGGCCGACAGCACGAAACGGTCGCGGTTCGGCCAGCCGGCCGCCGCCGGATCAAGGGTGATGAACCGGTTGAAGAGCACCGCCGCGACATCCGCCATGCCCATCGGCATGCCGGGATGGCCGGAACCGGCCGCCTGGACCGCGTCCATGGCAAGGGCGCGCAGGGCATTGGCCATGAGCCGTTCGTTGGCCCGCAGAAGCTGGGTCATCATCATCTGTCCTTTTCAGAGGGCGCGGCAGCTGCCAGGCGGGTCAGGCCCGCTTGGCGTCGCGGATCAGCCGCTCGATCAGCGGCGTGAGGATCAACTGCATGGCGAGATCCATCTTGTTGCCCGGAATGACGATCGAGTTGGCCCGGCTCATCCAGGAGCCGTGGATCATCGTCGTCAGGTAGGGGAAGTCTATGCCGCGCGGGTTCTTGAAGCGGATGACCACGAGGCTCTCGTCCGGCGTCGGGATCCAGCGGGCGATGAAGGGGTTCGAGGTGTCGACCACCGGCACGCGCTGGAAGTTGATGTCGGTCTGGGTGAATTGCGGGCAGATGCAGTGCACATAGGCATGCATGCGGCGCAGGATCGTGTCTGTCACCGCCTCGGTCGAGTAGCCCCGATGCGCCCGGTCGCGGTGGATCTTCTGGATCCACTCGAGGTTGATCACCGGCACGACGCCGATCTTCAGGTCCGCATGGCGGGCGATGTCGACGTCATCGGCAACGACGGCTCCGTGCAGCCCCTCGTAGAACAGCAGGTCGCTGTGGTCCTGGAACGGCGCCCAGGCGGTGAAGTTGCCCGGCGCGACGCCGGTTCTCGCGGCCTCGATCTCGTCATGGACATAGGTGCGGGTGCGCCCGCGCCCGGTCGCGCCATACTCGCGGAAGACTCTCTCCAGCTCCTTGAGCTCGTTGGCTTCGAACGAGAAGTGGGAGAAGGTGAAGTCGCCCGCGGCGACCCGGCGCTCCAGTTCCGCGCGCATGTCGGCGCGGTTGTAGCGGTGAAAGGCGTCACCCTCGATCGACACCGCGGTTATGCTTTCCCGCCGGAAGATCTGGTCGAAGGTGGTCTTCACCGTCGAGGTGCCGGCGCCCGAGGAGCCGGTGACCGAAATGATGGGATGCTTCTGGCTCATGAGTGGTCAGCTCCGGAACAGGCCGCGCTTGCCGAACAGGGCGGCATCGCCAGCCTCGGCAAGGTCGTGATAGGCGGTGACGCGGGCGATCTTCTCTGCGCTGCCGAAAACGAAGGGAGTGCGGCCATGCAGGCTGGCCGCGGACTGCCGCATCAGGTCGTCGACGCCGTCGGTGGCGCTGCCGCCGGCCTGGGTGACCAGAAAGGCGATCGGCGCGCATTCGTAGAGGAAGCGCAGGCGGCCTTTCTCGTAGCCCTTGCGCCGGTCGGCCGGGTAGAGAAACACCCCGCCCCGGGTGAGGATGCGATGCGCCTCGGCCACCAGCGAGGCGACCCAGCGCATGTTGAAACCCTGCCCGTTGCGGCTGAGGGCGCCGGTCACCATGTCGTCGATGAAGGCGCGGACCGGCGCGTGCCAGTGATGGTAGTTCGAGGCGTTGATGGCGTATTCGCTGGTCCGGGGCGGGATCGCCATCTTCGCGGCGGCCGGATGGAAGCAGCCCCGGTCCCGGTCCAGCGTGAACTTCAGCACGCCCTCACCATGGGTGACGACCAGCAGGGTCTGCGGGCCGTAGATGATGTAACCGGCGGCGATCTGCTCGCTTGCCGGGCGCAGGAAGCTCGCCTCGGCGCTGCCGGCGGCGGGATAGACCGAGAAGATCGTCCCGATCGATATGTTGACGTCGATGTTCGACGAGCCGTCCAGGGGATCGATGGCAAGCGCCAGACTGCCGCCATCCGACATCTGCAGGATGCTCTCCTGCTCTTCCGATGCGAGGTAGCGGACGGCGGAACCGCGCAAGCCGTCGATGAAGGCTTCGTCTGCGATCACGTCGAGCAGCTTCTGCCGGTCGCCGTCCGCGTTCTCCTCGCCGGAACTGGCGCCGAGCTCGCGGGCTGGGTCTCCGGCCGCGATGAGGCGGGACAGGGCCGCACCGGTGCGGCAAAGACGTTCCAGCACGTCCTGCAACGCCGCCGGAACGGCGAGTGCCGGCAAGATCTGCTCCTCGGGCCGCATCGTTTCCTCCCAGATGTGCTGCCTTGGTCGCGCAGTCTTGCCTTGCCGGGTCTTTCGTGAAAATTTAATAATTCTTATTTCTGAGAAGGAATTTTTGAATGTACCATCTGGACGCGGTGACGCTGAAGCAGTTGCGGGCGCTGGCTGCGGTCGATCGCCACGGCAGCATGGCGGCGGCGGGCGCCGCGCTCGGCCTGACCCCGCCTGCGGTGCACAGCCAGCTCAAGGCGCTGGAACAGGCCTTTGGCCTTGCCCTGCTGCATCGCAGTTCCGACGCCAGCGGATCGAGCCTGACAGAAGAGGGGCGGGTATTGCTGGAAGCCCATGTCCGGATCGATACGGCGCTGTCGCAGGCGGCGCAGGAAATCCGCGCCCTGTCGGAGGGGCTGGCCGGGCGGGTGACGCTCGGGGTCGTCTCGACGGGCAAGTATTTCGCGCCGCGGCTGGTCAAGATCCTGCACACGTTGATCCCGAACATCGAGCTGGTGCTGCGCGTCGGCAACCGCGACCAGGTCATCCGCGATCTCGAGAATCGGGCGGTCGATCTTGCCATCATGGGGCGTCCGCCGCGCCAGCCGCTGGTCGAGGCGTCGGCGCTCGGGGTGCATCCGCACGGGCTGATCGCGCCGCCGGATCATCCGCTTGCCGGACGCCAGGCCCTGTCCGCCGCCGATCTCCTCGGCGAGACGCTGATCTCCCGCGAGCCGGGGTCGGGAACCCGCATCCTGATGACGCGCTATCTCGACCGGCTGGGCGACGGGCAGGTGTTCCGCCTGGTGGAGATGGGCTCCAACGAGACCATCAAGCAATCGGTGATGGCGGGGCTGGGGCTTGCGTTCCTGTCGCTGCACACGGTGACGGAGGAACTGCGCCACGGGCAACTGGTCATGCTGGCCGCGCCGCAACTGCCGATCCTGCGCCACTGGTTTCTGGTGCACCGGGCGGAGTATCCGCTCCGGCCGGCGGCGAAATCCGTCGCCGAGGCTGTTCTCGGGCTGAAGGGCACCTATTTGCCGGCAGTCGAGGGGGTTTCGCATGACGTCTGAGCGATGCGGTGCACGGCGCCCATTTCCACGGCCGCGCCGGAGAGGTAAGGTGCCGCCTGGAGGAAACGATGGCCCAGCAGATATCATTTGATCCGGCGCAGCACCCGGGCGCGCTCAGCGACGAGGTCTGGATGGAGGTGCTGTCCGCCGTCGACCGGACTTATGCCGACCTTGTCGAGTATCAGGGACGCCTGGAGCGGCAGAATGCCGAACTCGAGGCGATGCGACGGTTCCTGGCCTCGATCCTCGCCTCCGTGTCGGACGTGCTGATCATCCTCGACCGCAACGGCGACATTGAGGAAACCTCGGCCTCGCTGCTGCGCCATCTCGATGTTGACCACGACCGGGTGACCGGGCGCCCGGTGGCCAGCCTGTTTGCGCGGGACGAGCAGGCGGCGCTGGCCGCCGCGATGACGCGGGTGATGCAGACCCGCCAGCCGGAAACCATCGAGGCGCATCTGGTGGCGGAGGCCGGCGCGATGCCGCTGGAGCTGAACCTGGCGCCGCGTCTCGACGAGCGTGGCCGGCTGGCCGGCCTCGTCCTGTCCGGCCGCTCGGTTGGCGAGCTCCGGCAGGCCTATTCGGCACTGGCCCGCAGCCACGACGAGCTGAAATCCGCCCAGGCACAACTGGTGCGCAACGAGAAGCTGGCCTCGCTCGGCCGCCTGCTGGCCGGTGTCGCCCACGAACTCAACAATCCGATCAGTTTCGTCTATGCCAACGCTCATGCGCTCGAGCGCTACACCGGCAAGTTCGAGACCTATTTCCAGCGGGTCCAGGAAGGGGCCGGGCGCGAGGAACTCGTCATGCTGCGCGAGCAATTGCGGCTCGACCGCGAGGTGCGCAACCTGCGGGAGGCGGTGCAGGGCGCGCGCGAAGGGGCCGAGCGGGTGCGCGACATCGTCGAGGACCTGCGGCGCCTGTCCGCCGACGGCACGGGCGAGATGGTGCCGTTCGATCTGGTTGAAACGACGGCGGTTGCGGCGAATTGGGTGTTGCGCGGTGCCCGCAGGCCGGTCGCCGTGGCGGTCTCCGGCCGCGAGCGTCTGATGGCCATCGGCCGGCCGGGGCACATCCAGCAGGTGATCATGAACCTCGTCCAGAATGCGGTCGACGCGCTGGAGGGGCAGGAGGACGCGCGGATCGAGATCCGCCACGAACTGGCCGATGGATACGCCCGGGTCAGCGTCAGCGACAATGGCGCGGGCGTGCCGCCCAGCCTGCAGCACGAGATCTTCGACCCGTTCTTCACCACCAAGCCGGTCGGCAGCGGCACCGGGCTCGGCCTGTCGATCAGCCACAAGATCGCCGAAGAGCATGGCGGCCGCCTGCGTCTGTGCCCGGCGGGCCGCGGCGCCTGTTTCCAACTCGATCTGACCCCTGCGGAGGACGGCGGGCGATGAACCTCCTTTGGCTGCAAAGTGCGGGATGCGGCGGCTGCACCATGTCGCTGCTCTGCGCGGAAAATCCCAACGTGTTCGAGCTTCTGTCCGACGCGGGGCTGCGGGTGCTGTGGCATCCCGCGCTCAGCCTGGAGACGGGTGCCGAGGTCCGGTCGCTGCTCAGCGACATCGTCGAGGGACGCCTGGCGCTCGACATCCTCTGCGTGGAAGGTGCCATCGCGCGCGGGCCGCGCGGCACCGGCCGTTACCAGATGCTCTCCGGAACGGGCGTTTCCATGCTCGACTGGGTGCGCCAGCTCGCCCCGCTTGCCGGTCATGTCGTTGCTGTCGGCTCCTGTGCGGCCTATGGCGGCATCACTTCGGCTGGTGGAAATCCCTCCGATGCGGCGGGCCTGCAATACGAGGGCACCCACTCCGACGGCATCCTGGCGCCGGATTTCCGGGGCCGGTTCGGCCTCCCGGTGGTCAATGTCGCCGGCTGCCCGACCCATCCGGACTGGGTCAGCGAGACGTTGCTGCTGCTGAAGGCGGGCGTCTTCGGCGCGGACGACATGGACGCGCTCGGCCGGCCGAGATTCTATGCTGATCATCTGGTGCATCACGGCTGCCCGAAAAACGAGTTCTACGAGTACAAGGCAAGCGCGCGGGAACTGTCCGAGATCGGCTGCATGATGGAGCATCTGGGCTGCGTCGGCACCCAGGCGGTCGGCGACTGCAACATCCGGCCGTGGAACGGGGAGGGCTCCTGCACGCGCGGCGGCTATCCCTGCATCGCCTGCACAGCGCCGGAGTTCGAGGAGCCACGCCACCCCTTCACCGAGACGCCGAAGATCGCCGGTATCCCCGTCGGCCTGCCGTCCGACATGCCCAAGGCCTGGTTCATGGCGCTGGCTTCCCTGTCCAAGGCGGCAACGCCGCAGCGCATCGCCCGCAATGCGGTCGCCGACCGCGTGATGGTTCCGCCGACGATCCGAAAGCCGCGCAAATGAGCGAAGGACGTCTGATTGTCGGCCCCTTCAACCGGGTTGAGGGGGATCTTGAGGTGCATCTTGATCTGGAGCAGGGGGCTGTCCGCAGCGCCCGCGTCAATGCGCCGCTCTACCGGGGCTTCGAGCGCATGCTCGAAGGCAAGGACCCGCGCGATGCGCTCACCATCACGCCGCGCATCTGCGGCATCTGTTCGATCAGCCAGTCAGCCGCCGCCGCCCGTGCACTGGCGGATGCGATGGGCCTTGCCCCCTCGCCGCAGGGCCTGCTGGTGGCGCAACTGATCCATGCGGTGGAGAATGTCAGCGACCACCTGACCCATTTCAACCTGTTCTTCATGCCGGATTTCACCCGCCCGGCCTATGCGGCGCGGCCCTGGCACGGGCAGGCGGTGTCGCGCTTCACGGCGATGGAGGGCAGCGCCCAGCGGGCGGCGGTCGAGGCGCGGGCCGGGCTGATGCATATCCTCGGCATGCTGGCGGGCAAGTGGCCGCACACGCTGGCGATCCAGCCGGGCGGGGTCACCCGCGCACCCGGCCCCCGCGACAAGGTGCGGCTGGCAACTCATCTGCGCGCCTTCCGCCGCTATCTGGAGACAGTGGTGTTCGGAGCGGAGGTCGAGGCTTTCGCGGAGCTTGGCTCCGCCGGTGAGTTGATGCGCTGGGCGGGCGGAGATGCCGGCCTCTTCCTCGAGATCGCCGCCGATACGCAGCTTGCCGGACTGGGGCGCGGCGCCGGACGCTATCTCAGCTTCGGCGCCTATCCGCTGGCCGGCGGTTACGGGTTCCGCCCCGGCGTCTGGGAGGGCGGGCTGAAGCCGCTCGACACGGGTGCGGTGATCGAGGATGTCAGTCATGCCTGGATGCTGGGCGAGGCGGTGCATCCGCTGGCCGGGGCAACCCTTCCGGACGAGGACATGCGCGAGGACGCCTACAGCTGGTGCAAGGCGCCGCGCCTGTCGGGGCTGCCGATGGAGACGGGAGCGCTGGCGCGGCAGGTGGTCGACGGCCATCCGCTGGCGCTCGACCTCGCGCGTCAGGGCGGCGTTCTGGCGCGGGTGGCGGCGCGCCTCCTTGAAATCGCCCGCACCCAGATCCTGATGGAGCGCCTGGTCGCGGCCATCGAGCCGAGTGCCAGCTTCATGGTCTCCGGCCGCCTGCCGCAGCGGGCCGTTGGTGTGGGCCTGGTGGAGGCGGCGCGCGGGGCCCTCGGGCACTGGCTGCGGATCGAGAACGGGCGGATCTCCGGCTATCAGATCATCGCCCCGACCACCTGGAATTTCAGCCCGCGCGATGCCGCCGGCGTTCCGGGGCCGCTGGAGGCGGCGCTGGTGGGCACGCCGGTGCAGGACGGGGAGACCACGCCGGTGGCGGTCCAGCATGTGGTCCGTTCCTTCGATCCCTGCATGGTCTGCACCGTGCATTGACGCAGGAGGTGGTCATGGTCAAGGGCTGGATCATCCGGGTGCGCGGCCAGGTGCAGGGGGTCGGCTTCCGGCCTTTCGTCTGGACGCTGGCCCGCCAGCATGGCCTGCGCGGCTTCGTGCTGAACGATCCGCAGGGGGTGCTGATCCATGCCGCCAAAGCGGGCATCGATGAGCCGGGTCTCGATGCCTTCGCCCTGGCGTTGCGGACACAGGCGCCGCCGCTGGCCCGCGTCGATGCGGTCGAGTGCCAGCCGGCCGGCTTCAGTGACCTGCCGCTGACCTTCGATATCCGCGCTTCGGCCGGTTCGGGCGCTGAGACCCGGGTGACGCCGGATGCGGCCACCTGCTCCGCCTGCGCGGCGGAGATCGCCGGACCGGGGCGCCGCCGGGGCTATGCCTTCACCAATTGCACCCATTGCGGGCCGCGCTATTCGATCCTGCGCAGTCTGCCCTATGACCGCGCCCGCACGGCCATGTCGGTCTTTGCCATGTGCCCGGACTGCACGGCGGAGTATTCCGACCCCGCCGACCGGCGCTTTCACGCCCAGCCGATTGCCTGCCCGGCCTGCGGACCGAGGCTGTCCTATGAGGAGGACGGGCGCGAATGCCCCGGCGATCCGCTGACGCTGGCGGTGGAGCGGCTGCGGGCCGGCGGGATTGTCGCGGTCAAGGGGCTTGGCGGCTTTCATCTGGCCTGCGATGCGGGGAATGCCGGCAGCATCGCGCTGTTGCGCCGGCGCAAGCGCCGCCCGGCCAAGCCCTTCGCGCTGATGGCCGCAGAGGCGCATCTTGCGGCGATCGCCGAGCTGTCTCCGGCGGCGCTGGCGCTGCTGCGCGACCCCGCCGCGCCGGTGGTGCTCGTTCCCTCCCGCCGGGTGCTGCCCCAAGCGGTGGCGCCCGGCATGACCTCGCTCGGCGTCATGCTGCCCTACACGCCCTTGCATCATCTGCTGCTTGCCGCGTTCGGCGGCGTGCTGGTGATGACCTCAGGGAACCTCTCCGGTGAGCCGCAGGTGACCGGCAATGACGAGGCGCGCGAGAAGCTTTCCGCCTTTGCCGACGGGTTTCTGCTGCATGACCGCGACATCCTCCGCCGTCTCGACGACGGGGTGGAGCGGGCGGAGCCGCCGATGGTACTGCGCCGCGCCCGCGGCCGTGTTCCTGGCACGCTGCCCCTGCCGCCCGGGTTTGCGGCCGGGCCGCAGGTTCTGGCGCTGGGCGGCCAGATGAAGGGCGCCGTCTGCCTCGTCAAGAACGGTCAGGCGCTGCTGTCGCAGCATCTCGGCGACCTCGATGATGCCCTGACGCTGGACGAATTCCACAAGGCCATCGCCGACTGCACGGCGCTGTTCGACCATCGGCCCGACCGGGTCGCCATCGATCTGCACCCGGACTATCGGGCAAGCCAGGCGGGCGAGGCGATGGGCCTGCCGGTGACCCGCGTCCAGCATCACCACGCCCATCTTGCCGCCTGCCTCGCCGACAATCTCTGGCCCCCGGATGCGGGGCCGGTGGCCGGGATCGTGCTCGACGGCACCGGCCTTGGGACCGACGGCACGCTGTGGGGCGGCGAGGTGCTGCTCGGCGGCTATGGCGATTTCGAACGGATCTGCCGGCTGCGCCCCGCAGCGCTGGCCGGAGGCGACCGCGCCGCGCTGGAGCCTTGGCGCAACCTGCTGGCGCGTCTCGACCAGGCAGGGCTCTCCGGCGGTGCGGAGGATTTCGCGCAGCGGCTGATGGCGGGCCGCCCGGTGGAGCAGGTGCGCGCCGCCCTGCGCGCGGGGATCAACGCGCCGATGTCCTCCTCCGCCGGGCGCCTGTTCGATGCCGTTGCCGCGGCTCTCGGCCTTTGCCCCGAAGTGCAGAGCTACGAGGGCGAGGCGGCGATGCGGCTGGAGGCGATGGCGGTGAGCGCGCCCGCCTATCCTTTCGCGGCGAGCGCGGGGGAGATCGACCCCGCACCGATGATCCGCGCGCTGCTTGCGGATCTGGCGGGCGGCGTGGCTCCGGCACGGATCGCCGGTGCGTTCCATGCGGGTCTTGCCCGCGCCTTCTGCGCGCCCGCCCGCCACCTCGTCGAGACGGGACGGGCGCGGGCCGTCGCCCTCACCGGCGGCTGTTTCCAGAACGCCCGGCTGCTGGAGGCCTGTCAGGCCGAACTGACCGGTCTGCCCGTGCTGGTCCACCGTCAGGTTCCCGCCAATGACGGCGGCCTTGCCCTGGGGCAGGCCCTCGTCTGCCTTGCCCGCGCCGGGGCGGAAGCGGGCTGACCGCCTGACCCTGTCCGGCGGTCAGGGTCTTGACATGCGCCGGACGCGAAAAATCCAAAAAATCAGATCAATCTATTGATATAAAACAGATATTTTTTATTTCTGCGGCAGGCGTTTTTGTGCAGGCGCGGGGAATGTCCGGCACGGCATCATCGCCTCGGTACGGTCGAAACACGACATTTCACGCACCGAGGGAGGACACCTTGTCGCAAGTCGAAACCTTTTACGACGTGATGCGGCGCCAGGGCATTACCCGGCGAAGCTTCATGAAATACTGCAGCCTGACGGCGGCCGCGCTCGGCCTCGGGCCGTCTTTCGTCCCCAAGATCGCCCATGCGATGGAGACGAAGCCGCGCACGCCGGTGATCTGGATTCACGGCCTGGAATGCACCTGCTGCTCGGAGAGCTTCATCCGCTCGGCCCATCCGCTGGCCAAGGATGTGGTGCTGTCGATGATCAGTCTCGACTATGACGACACACTGATGGCGGCGGCCGGGCATGCGGCCGAGGCGGCGCTGCAGGACACGATCGAGCGGTACAAGGGCAACTACATCCTGGCCGTCGAAGGCAATCCGCCGCTCAACGAGGACGGCATGTACTGCATCGTCGGCGGCAAGCCGTTCGTCGACCAGTTGCGCCATGCGGCGGAGCATGCCAAGGCGATCATCTCGTGGGGCGCCTGCGCCTCCTATGGCTGCGTCCAGGCGGCGGCGCCCAACCCGACCCGGGCAACGCCGGTTCACAAGGTGATCCTCGACAAGCCGATCATCAAGGTGCCGGGCTGCCCGCCGATCGCCGAGGTGATGACCGGCGTCATCACCTACATGCTCACCTTCGACCGGCTGCCGACGCTCGACCGTCAGGGGCGCCCGGCGATGTTCTACTCCCAGCGCATTCACGACAAGTGCTACCGCCGGCCGCATTTCGACGCCGGCCAGTTCGTCGAGACCTGGGACGACGAAGGCGCCCGCAAGGGCTTCTGCCTCTACAAGATGGGCTGCAAGGGACCGACCACCTACAACGCCTGCTCCACCATTCGTTGGAACGAGGGCGTCTCCTTCCCGATCCAGTCGGGCCATGGCTGCATCGGCTGTTCGGAGGACGGGTTCTGGGATCAGGGCAGCTTCTATGACCGGCTGACCAACATCAAGCAGTTCGGCGTCGAAGCGAACGCCGATCAGGTGGGCATGACGGCTGCGGGCGTCGTCGGTGGCGCCGTTGCGGTGCATGCGGCGGTCTCGGCGCTGAAGCGCGCGCAGAAGAAGACCCAGGACAAGGTGGAGGCTTGAAACGATGACTGCAACTCCGAATGGTTTCAACCTCGACACCTCGGGCCGGCGTATCGTCGTCGACCCGGTGACCCGGATCGAGGGGCACATGCGCTGCGAGGTCAATGTCGACGAAGGCAACGTGATCCGCAACGCCGTGTCCACCGGCACCATGTGGCGCGGCCTCGAGGTGATCCTCAAGGGACGCGACCCGCGGGATGCCTGGGCCTTCACCGAACGCATCTGCGGCGTGTGCACCGGCACCCATGCGCTGACCAGCGTGCGCGCGGTCGAGGACGCGCTGGGGATCACCATCCCCGACAACGCCAACTCGATCCGCAACATCATGCAGCTCAATCTGCAGATCCACGATCACGTGGTGCATTTCTACCATCTGCATGCGCTGGACTGGGTGAATCCGATCAATGCCCTGCGTGCCGACCCGAAGGCGACGTCGGAGCTGCAGCAGGCGGTCAGCCCGAGCCATCCCCTGTCGTCGCCGGGCTATTTCCGCGACGTGCAGAACCGGCTGAAGAAGTTCGTCGAATCCGGCCAGCTCGGCCTGTTCAAGAACGGCTACTGGGACAATCCGGCCTATCTGCTGCCGCCGGAAGCCGACCTGATGGCGACGACCCACTATCTGGAGGCGCTCGACCTGCAGAAGGAGATCGTCAAGGTCCACACCATCTTCGGCGGCAAGAACCCGCATCCGAACTGGCTTGTCGGCGGCGTTCCCTGTCCGATCAACATCGACGGCGTCGGCGCGGTCGGGGCGATCAACATGGAACGGCTGAACATGGTCAGTTCCATCATCGACCTGTGCAACACGTTCAACCGCAACGTCTATATCCCGGACGTGATCGCCATCGGCGGCTTCTACAAGAACTGGCTCTATGGCGGTGGTCTGTCGGGCCAGGCGGTGCTTGCCTATGGCGACATCCCCGAGCATCCGAACAATTTTGATGCAGGGCAGTTGCATCTGCCGCGTGGCGCCATCATCAACGGCAACCTCAACGAGGTTCACGACGTCGATCCGCGCGATCCCGAGCAGGTGCAGGAGTTCGTCGACCATAGCTGGTACACCTATGCCGAACCCGGCAAGGGCCTGCATCCCTGGGACGGCGTCACCGAGCCGCGATACGAACTCGGCCCGAAAGCCAAGGGCACCCGCACCAACATCGAGGAACTGGACGAGAGCGCCAAGTACAGCTGGATCAAGGCACCGCGCTGGCGCGGCCATGCCATGGAGGTCGGCCCGCTGGCCCGCTATGTCGTCGGCTATGCCAAGGGGCACGAGGACATCAAGAACCAGGTCGACGGCCTGCTCCGGACGATGAACCTGCCGGTCTCCGCGCTGTTCTCGACCCTGGGACGCACCGCGGCGCGTGCGCTGGAGTCCGAATATTGCGGGCGCCTGCAGAAATACTTCTTCGACAAGCTGATCACCAACATCAAGAACGGCGACCAGTCGACGGCGAATGTCGAGAAATGGGATCCGAAGACCTGGCCGAAGGAGGCCAAGGGCGTGGGCATGACGGAGGCACCGCGTGGCGCCCTCGGCCACTGGATCAGGATCAAGGACGGCCGCATCGACAACTACCAGTGCGTCGTCCCCACCACCTGGAACGGCAGTCCGCGCGACACCAAGGGCAATATCGGGGCCTTCGAGGCCTCGCTCATGAACACCTACATGGAGCGCCCCGACGAGCCGGTGGAGATCCTGCGCACGCTGCACAGCTTCGATCCGTGCCTTGCCTGCTCCACCCATGTGATGTCGCCCGACGGCGGCACGCTGACGACGGTCAAGGTCCGCTGAGGAGGGAACCCCATGAACTACGCAGTCTTTCTGGGAGCCTTGCTCCTGTCGACCCCAGCCCTGGCCCATACCGGCCATGGCGGGACCTCGGGTCTCCTCGCCGGGCTCCTGCACCCGGTCCTCGGCCTCGACCATCTGCTGGCGATGGTGGCGGTCGGGATCTGGTCGGGTCTTGCGCTGCCACGGCATCCCTGGGGCGGGGCAGCCGCCTTCCTCGGCGCCATGCTGGCGGGGGCGGGTCTTGCCTTCGCCGGTGTCACCATGCCGGCGGTCGAGACGCTGATCCTCGCTTCGGTGGTGATCTTCGGCCTCCTGGTGCTGGTGGCGAAGCCCGAGATGCCGGCCGCACTCACGGCCGCGGCTCTCGTCGCGATCGGCTTCTTCGCGCTCGGTCACGGCCATGCTCATGCCAGCGAGGCTGAGGGTGGTGCCATCGCCTATGTCGCGGGCTTCGTCATCGCCACCTCGCTTCTGCATGTGGCGGGCATCGGCGTTGCGCGCGGTATCGCCGGCAAGCTGGTGCTGCAGCGCGTCCTGGGCGGCGCCATCGCTGCCGCCGGCCTGCTGCTGGCCGCATCATGAGGAGGCGGACATGAACAAGGACAGCCATGCCCTCGAGCTGGAGGCGGAACTCGCCACGGCCCAGCGGCAATCATCGGTCTATGTCTACGAGGCGCCGGTGCGGATCTGGCACTGGGTGAATGCGTCGGCGATCCTGGTCCTGTGCATGACCGGGTACTTCATCGGCAGCCCGCCGCCCTCGGCTGGCCAGCACGAGGCCTATGACCAGTTCCTCTTCGGCTATATCCGCTTCGCGCATTTCGCCGCGGGGATGATCCTGACCGTCGGCTTTCTCGGCCGCATCTACTGGGCGATCTTCGGCAATCACCACGCCCGGCAGCTCTTCTATCTGCCGGTGCTGAACGGGCACTGGTGGCGCGAGATCTGGTTCGAGATCCGCTGGTACCTGTTCCTGGAGAGCGAGCCGAAGAAATATATCGGCCACAACCCGCTGGCCCAGCTCGCCATGTTCTTCTTCATCACGCTCGGCACCAGCTTCATGATCGTGACCGGCATGGCGCTCTACGCGGAAGGGGCGGGCCAGGGATCTTTGTATGACGATCTGTTCGGCTGGGTCATCGGCCTTGCCGGCAACACCCAGCGGCTCCACACCCTGCATCACCTCGGCATGTGGTGGATCGTGATCTTCATGATCGTGCATATCTATGTCGCGATCCGCGAGGACATCATGAGCCGGCAGTCGATCGTCTCGACGATGATCTCCGGTCACAGGACCTTCAAGGACGACCGCACGGACTGAACGCCCCGTTCGGGTGGCGGCCGCATGCCGTCACCCGAATCATACCGGTATGCTGGAAAGTTCCTTTCCATTGAGCATGAGTTTTGGAAGAGTAATTTTCGGCTTATTGCGGCCACGAGGAGCGGGAAGATCTCCTATCTCATTGTAATAACTGACAAATAATAATTTTCACCGGTTTGCGGAAAAACCTGCCGCGGAACCGGCGGTTGGCCTAGTCTTCCCTCAAAGGGCGGAAAGCCCGCATGCCAGCACCGTTCCGGGGAGGGGAACATGCCAGCAACCAATCCATCATCCATTCTTGTTCTGGGCATTGGCAACGTCCTGTGGGCCGACGAGGGCTTCGGAGTGCGCTGCGTCGAGGCGCTGGCCTCCGCCGTCGCGCTGCCGGAGCACGTCCGCCTGCTGGATGGCGGCACGCAGGGGCTTTATCTCCTGCCTTTTCTGGAGGAGGCGGAGGCCCTTCTCGTCTTCGATGCCATCGACTACGGCCTGGAGCCCGGCACGCTGAAGCTGGTGCGCGACGGGGAGGTGCCCGCCTTCATGGGCGCCAGGAAGATGAGCCTTCACCAGACCGGTTTCCAGGACGTGATTGCCACCGCGCAACTGCTCGGGCGCTGTCCGCACAAGCTTACCTTGATCGGCTGCCAGCCGGTGGAGCTGGAGGATTACGGCGGCGGTCTGCGGCCGCAGGTCGCCGCGGCGATTCCCGGCGCGCTGGACCTTGCCCGTGCCGAACTGGCTGCCTGGGGCGTGGAGATCGCTGCCGGCCGCAGCGCTGCAGACCTTGCTGATCCGTCGATCCGCCGCACCGCCTATGAGCAGGGGCGCCCCTCGGCGGAGGAGGCCTGCCGCACCGGCGACGCCCGCTTCTTCCCCGGGAGCCTGTGATGTGCATCGGCGAGCCGGCGCGGCTCGTCTCGCGCTGCGGGATTGCCGGTGTGGCAATGATCGACGGCCGGGAGACCCTGATCGACCTCTCGCTGACGCCCGATGCGAAGACGGGGGACTGGCTTCTCTGCTTTCTCGGCACGGCACGTGAGATCCTGGAGCCGGAAGAGGCGGCGGTGATCGCCGCCGCGCTGGAGGGGCTGCGGCGGGTCATGGCCGGACAGGATCCGGGCGCGGCCTTTGCCGACCTGGATGCGCGGGAACCTGAACTGCCACCCCATCTTCAGGCCGCTCTTGCGGCCGGTCACAGCCAGGGATGATCCTCATGCACGATCCATCCGGTGCCGCTCTTGCCTCCGGCGCCTCTCTCTCTCATCCGCTTCTGCGCCGTCTCGTCGACGATCTGGGCTGGCCGCTGCTGGCAAGCCTTGATGAGGTCTCAGCCTTCACGGCCCGGCCCGGAACCCACTGCCTTCTCGTCCCGGGCAATCCGGTTCGCAATCTGGAGACCGCCGATGCTGCGGTGATCCTGCCGGAACTGCGCATGGCGTTTCAGGGCGTGTTCGACTGCGCGCTCGTCGATGACGCGGTGGAGGCGGAGGTGCGCGAGATCTTCAAGGCCCTGAAGACGCCGGGTTTCCTGTTCTTTGCAGAAGGGACTTATCTCGGATCGATCCAGAAGATCCGCGATTGGGACGACTACATGGTGCACCTGCCGCGCCTGCTTGGCCTCAGAACTCCGGAGCGGATGCAATGAGCAACGGATTCTTGTTTCCTCCGGCCGGGTTCGGGCCGGGTTCGCAGCCTCTCGACGACGAGGAACTGTCCTACATGGCGCTGCCGTCGGGCATGCGCACCTATGTGCCGCATCTGCCCGAGGTGGGAGATCCCTCGCAGGTCACGCCGGCCCTGAAGACGCTGGCCGATATCGCCGGGGCCTGCGAGATCGCCGCCACCGCCGGCGGTGAGCGCGCCGAGTTCGACCTGTCGGCTATGGACCCGGCGAGCCGGGCCCTGATGGCCGAGACGCTCGGACAGGGCGAAGTGTCCATGAAGCTGAGGGGCGTGCCGGCCCTGATGGTTCAGGAAAGCGTGTTCGCCGGGGTCTGGATGCTGGCGGGGGCGGGCATCGACCGCATCGAGGTCGGCCCTGTCCCGGCCGAGGCGGTCCGGCGCGCCCATGGCGGCGGAGCCCCGGCGCCGATGCTCTCCGCGCCGCGCCCGGCCGGCGTCGTCAACGCGCCCGCCCTGCTGGCGGAACTGGCGGACCAGTCCGCGAACTGGCGGTCTGGCGGGATGCCGCATGTGGTCAATCTCTCGCTGCTGCCGCATACGGAGGAGGATCTCCTGTGGCTGGATGCGGCGCTCGGCAAAGGGGCCGTGACCATCCTGTCGCGCGGCTACGGCAACTGCCGGATCAGCGCCTGCGCCCTGCCGCAGGTCTGGCGGGTGCAGTTCTTCAATTCGATGGACACGCTGATCCTCGACACATTCGAGGTGACGGCCATTCCCGAAGTGGCGCTGGCCGCCCCGGAGGATCTTGCCGACAGCGGCGAGCGCATCCGTGAGGTTCTGGAGGCGATCCGATGACCCGGTTCGAGGGATCCTATCTCGGCGCCAACGACCGGATCAGTCCGCTGGCGATCATGGAATGCAAGATCTGCTGGACGCCCTACGATCCGGCGGAAGGGGACGACACGCGGCAGGTGCTGCCGGGCACCCCGTTCCAGGCGCTGCCGGAGGACTGGAAATGTCCCGGCTGCGATGCCCCCAAGCACCAGTTCATGGTGCGGGAGGATCCGGGCTCGCCGGCCTTGATGGCCGAACAGGACATTGCCGGACGCACGTCGATGCTGGTCGCCGACTTCAAGGACGTCTGGCTGTCGAAGATGCGCGACGTGCCGCTGATCAATCAGGCGCTGCATGTCGAGGCGATCGGCTTCCGCCTGCATGAAGGGCGCCCGCTCGGCGTGCTGATCACGCCCTGGTTCATGAACCTCGTGCTGCTGCCGGGGCCCGGCGACGACTGGAGCGAACTGGTGCAGGGCACGAAGGAGGTCGTCGGCTTCCCGTCGGGCGACTACGAATTCCTGCATAACCGGCGCGATCTCACCGGCGGCTACAAGGCCTGTTCGCTGTTCTCGCCCATGGGCGACTTCAACAGCCAGATGCAGGCGCAGGACGTTGCGCGGGCGGTGATGATGGCGCTGTTCGATCCGGCGAACCGGGACGAGACCAACCGCGCGGCCGATATCCGGGCGGCGCGTGAGGCCGAACTGGCGCCGCCGCCCGGGATGCCCGAGGCGGGCAGTGAGGAGGATCCCGCCGGTGAACAGGGCGTGACGGAGACGGCGCCAAGCCGGCGCCGGCTGATCACTGCCGGCCTTGCCAGCGAGCCCGCGCCCGTTGCCGCGGCGCCCGAAACGGGGGAGCGCGACTGATGATGAGCGGGCAGGGCTTGACCATCTTGCTGAGGCGGCGGGGGGACGGGCTTGAAGCCCGCCTTGCCCGCGCGCCCGCCATGCCGGTGGAAGCCCTGCTGCTCGGCCGCCCGGTGGCCGAGGCGCGCCAGCTCCTTGGCCGCCTGTTCGGCCTGTGCCGCTGTGCCCATCTGGGCGCGCTGGACCTCGCTCTCGGGCTCGGTGCGCCAGATCAAGCCGGTCTTGCGGCCGAGATCCGGACCGATCACCTCGCCCAGCTCTTCGTCCATCTGCCGCCGCTGCTGGGGCTTGCGCCGCAGGCGCCGCCGCGCGCCGATCTCGAAACCGCCCTGCTTGGCGGGGCGGCGGAGCGCTTTGCCGCAGGCGACCTGCCGGGATGGCTGGCCTTGGGCGAGGGCGTGTCGCCACTCATGCGGCGCATCGCCGAAGCCTTTCCACCGGGGGAGGCGGATCCGGGCCTGCCGCCGCTCGGCCGCAGCGCGGCGCCGCGCCCCGGCGAGGCGCTGAATGTGCCGGCGGCGCGGGTGGCAACGCATCCGGTGCTGGCCGAAGCCGCCCGGTGCTACGGTTACGGGCCTCTCTGGCAGGCTCTCGGCCTTGTGGCCGACCTGCTGGCGCTGACTGTGTCCGGACATCTTGCCGCCGGACTGGCCGCCCCGTCCTGCGCATTGGTCCCGGCCGCGCGTGGCACCTATGCCTTGACCGCGACCGCGAGCGGCGGTCTGCTGACCCGGCTCGACCGGCTGACGCCGACGGATGATCTTGCCGCGCCCGGCGGGGCGATCGAACGCGCCCTGGCGCGCCTCGCGCCGTCGCGCCATTGTCTTGCGCCGGTGGTGGTCAGGCTGCTCAATCCGTGCGAGCGGTTCGAGGTGGAGGAGGTGGCCCATGCATGAGATGTCGCTTTGCGAAGGCATCCGCCAGGTGATCGAAGGACAGGCCGAGGCGCATGGCTTTTCCCGGGTCGCCGTGGTGCGGCTGGAAATCGGGCGCTTCGCCGGCGTCGAGCGGGCCGCGCTCGACTTCGCCTTCGACGTGGTGATGCGGGGCGGGGTTGCCGACGGCGCCCGGCTGGAGATCATCGACCTGCCCGGCCGGGCGACCTGCTTCGATTGCGCCGCCGAGGTCGATCTCGACGACCGGCTGGCGCCCTGTCCGCGCTGTGGCGGCGGGCGGCTGTTGCCCGTGGGCGGGGATGAAATGCGGATCAAAGACCTGGAGGTGAACTAATGTGCACGGTTTGCGGCTGCGGCGACAGCGTGACGAAGGACGGCGTGCCGATCGGCGAGCATCATCCTCACGACCATCCTCACGATCATGGTCATGGTCACCACCATCACGATCATCATCACCATTCTCATGACCATCACCACCATGGCCATCACGATCATGACCACCATCACTACGGCACGGGGCCGGCAGGCGTTTCCGTGCCCGGCCTGTCGCAGGAGCGGCTGATCGCGGTGGAGACCGCAATCCTGTCGAAGAACGACAGCCATGCCGCCGGCAACCGGCGGGTGCTGAAAGCGCTCGGCGTCTACGCGGTCAATCTCGTGTCGTCGCCCGGTTCCGGCAAGACGGCGCTGCTGTGCCGCACCATCCGCGAACTCGGAACAACGCCGCTCGCCGTGATCGAGGGCGACCAGCAGACCTCGAACGACGCCGACCGCATCCGGGAGACCGGCGCGCGGGCGATCCAGATCAACACCGGCAAGGGCTGTCATCTCGATGCCCATATGGTGGGTCATGCGATGGACGACCTGCCGCTCGCGCCCGACAGCCTGCTGTTCATCGAGAATGTCGGGAACCTTGTCTGCCCGGCGGCTTTCGATCTCGGCGAGGATGCCAAGGTGGCGATCCTCTCGGTGACCGAGGGCGAGGACAAGCCGCTGAAATATCCCGACATGTTCACTGCCGCGCGCCTTGCTCTGGTCAACAAGACGGATCTTGCGCCGCATTGCGACGTCTCGCTTGAGGCCTATGAGGCGAACCTGAAACGGGTGAACCCGCTGATCGAGGTGCTGTTCGTCTCGGCCCGCACCGGCGAGGGAATGGAGGCCTGGCTTGCCTGGCTCGCCGCGCGCCGCGCCGAAAAGCGCCTGGCCAGGGCCTCGTGAAAGGCCGCGCGAGATGAAAGCTCCCTCATCCCGTCCAACCCTGCTTCTCGTCGACGACGAGCCGCATTCGCTGACCGCGATGCGCATGGCGCTTGAGGACGAGTTCGACATCCTGACGGCGCCGGGCGCCGAGGAGGCGCTGCAGACGCTGGAGAAGGAATGGGTGCACGCGATCTTCTGCGACCAGCGCATGCCCGGCCGCTCCGGCGTGGAGTTCCTGGCGGATGTGCGGGAGCGCTGGCCGGAGACGGTGCGCGTCATCATCACCGGCTATACCGATCCCGGTGCCATGATGGCGGCGATCAACGACGCGGGCATCCACCAGTTCCTGACCAAGCCCTGGCATCCCGACCATCTGATGATCGCCGCGCGCAATGCGGTGCGCCTGTTCCAGCTTGCCCGCGAGAACGAGCGGCTGGTGCTGGAAATGCGCTACCTCACCAACACCGCGAAGGAGCGGCTGGAACGGCGGCGCAAGGCGCTGCGCGAGGGGGCGGGGTTCGAGACCATAAGCTGCGCTCCGGCCTCGCCGATGAACCAGGTGATCGATCACGCGCGGCGCTATGCCAGCTTCGACCTGCCGGTGCTGCTGACCGGCGAAGCCGGCACCGGCAAGAGCCGGATCGCGCGGGCGATGCATCTGGGCTCGCTGCGGTCGGACAAGCCGTTCTACACGTTCGACCTGACCGGCGTGCCGTCGGAACTGGCGGCGCTGCATCTGTTCGGGGCCAAACGCGGCGTGCTGCCGGGGGGCACCTATCGCGTCGGGCTGATGCAGCGGGCCGATCGCGGCACGCTCTATCTGAGCGGGCTGGAGACGGCCTCGCCCGAGATCCAGCTGGCGCTGATGCGGGTCGTCTCCGAAGGCACGTTCACGCCGCTCGGCGGGCAGGAACTCATCGACACCAATGTCCGCCTTATCTCAGGGGCGACCAACGAACTGGCGGCACGGGTGGCGGAAGGCCAGTTCCTGCCGGGCCTCTATCATGCGCTCGCCGTCGGACGCATCATCGTTCCGCCGCTGCGCCAGCGCCGCTGCGACATCGCCATCCTGGCGCAGCAGATCGCCGCCGATCTCTCCATCGCCCATGGCAAGCCGGTCCGCGGCTTCACCGATGCGGCGCTGGAATTTCTGGAAACCTATGACTGGCCCGGCAATCTGCGTGAATTGACCGGCGAGGTCACCCGCATGCTGGTGTTTGCCCAGGACGATGTGCTGGGGGCGGACCTGATCTCCCGGCATATCCTGCAGGCGATGCCCGGCGGGCTTCAGGCCGAGCGCGACGCAGCGCTCGACATGCTCCTGACCGGCGACACGACGCTGAAGGAGCGGGTGGAGGAGGTGGAGACGCGCATCCTGCGCGAAACCCTCACCCGCCATCGCTGGAACAAGAGCCGGGCGGCGGCGGAACTCGGCCTCAGCCGGGTTGGCCTCAGGGCCAAGCTCGACCGCTACGGCATCGCCGACCCGAGCGGGCGCGGCGAAGAAGAGGAGGACTAGACCATGTGTCTCGGCATTCCCGGACAAATCGTTGCGATCACCGATCCCGAGAGGCTGATGGCGCTTGCCGAAGTGTCCGGTGTCCGGCGCGAGGTCAATGTCACCTGCGTCATGGGCACCTCACTCGACAGCCTGGTGGGCAAGTGGGTGCTCATCCATGTCGGCTTCGCCATGGCCCTGATCGACGAGGACGAGGCGGCCCGGACCCTTGCGGCTCTGCGCGATCTTGGCGAGGTGCAGGAAGCTCTTGATGCGATGGCGGAGGGCCAGCGTGCCCTGGAGGAACGGACATGAAGTTTGCCTCGGAGTTTCGCGATCCCCTGGCGGCGCGAGCCGTGCTCGCCGAAATCGCCCGGCTTGCCGGCCGGATCGGCGCCACGCGGGAAAAGCCGTTGCACATCATGGAGATCTGCGGTGGTCACACCCATGCGATCTTTCGCTATGGCCTCGACAAGCTGGTGCATGAGGGGATCGAATTCATCCATGGGCCCGGCTGTCCGGTCTGCGTGCTGCCGATGACCCGTGTCGATGAATGTATCGAGATTGCCGAGCGGCCGAATGTGATCTTCACCACCTTCGGCGATGCGATGCGGGTGCCGGGCTCCCGTGGCAGCCTGTTGCAGGCCAAGGCGCGCGGCGCCGATATCCGCATGGTCTATTCGCCGCTCGATGCCCTGGAGCTTGCCCGCCGCAACCCGGACCGGGAGGTCGTCTTCTTCGGCCTCGGCTTCGAGACGACCACCCCCTCGACGGCGCTGGCGTTGCAGCAGGCGGCGCGGGAGCGGCTGGAGAACTTCTCGGTCTTCTGCAATCACATCACCGTGCCGGAACCCATTCGCGTCCTGCTGCAGGACCCCGACATGCGGCTCGACGGCTTTGTCGGCCCCGGCCACGTCAGCATGGTGATCGGGCTGGAGCCCTATGCGTTCATCGCGCAGGAGTTCGGCAAGCCGATCGTCGTCGCCGGCTTCGAGCCGCTCGACCTGCTGCAGTCCGTGCTGATGGTGCTGAGGCAGATCGCCGAAGGGCGGGCCGAGGTGGAGAACCAGTATGCCCGCGTCGTCCCGCGGGAGGGCAATCCCGCCAGCCTCGCCGCCATCGCTGATGTTTACGAGCGGCGCCCGAGTTTCGAGTGGCGGGGTCTCGGCGAGATCGAGGCCTCGGGCCTGCGTATCCGCCCGGCCTATGCGGCCTATGACGCGGAGGCGAAGTTCGGCGTCGGATATGGCGCAGTGAGCCGCCGCACCGCCGAGCCGGAAGGCTGTGCCTGCGGGGCGGTCATGACCGGTCGCATCAAGCCGACGGCCTGCCCTCATTACGGCACCCAATGCACGCCGGAGACGCCGCTCGGCGCCCTGATGGTCAGTTCGGAAGGCGCCTGCGCCGCCTATTGGCAATATGGCGGGGCGCGGGCGCTGGCCTCCTGAGGCTGACGGCGTGCAGACAAGAAAGTGACAGAAAGGCGGGAGCAGCAATGGCGCTTCGCGATACGCATGTGACCCTGGCCCATGGCGGCGGTGGCCGGGCCATGCGCGATCTGATCGAGGATGTGTTCACCGGCGTGTTCGATCCACCGGGGATGGAGGACCAGGCCCGCCTTGCTCATGCGGCCCTTGCCGAGCCGGGTGCCCGTCTCGCCTTCACGACGGACAGTTTCGTCGTCACGCCGCTGGAGTTTCCCGGCGGCAACATCGGCCATCTGGCGGTCTGCGGCACAGTCAATGATCTTGCGGTCGGCGGTGCGCGGCCGCTCTGGCTTTCGGCCGCCTTCGTCATCGAGGAGGGAACGGAAGTGGCCTTGCTGCGCCGCATCGTTGCCGCGATGGCCGGGGAGGCGGACAAGGCCGGCGTGCGCATCGTCACCGGCGACACCAAGGTCGTGGGGCGCGGCGCGGCCGACGGGGTCTTCGTCACCACGGCCGGGGTCGGGATCATCCCGCCGGGGCGGGAACTGGCCGCAAGCCTCCTGCAGCCCGGCGATGTCGCCATCGTCAACGGCGTCCTCGGCGACCATGGCGCCGCGATCCTGGCGGCGCGCGGCGATCTTGCCCTGTCCTCCGGCATCCGCTCCGACTGTGCCGGCCTTGGCCATCTCATGGAGGCGGTGATCGCTGCCGCGCCGGGAACGCGCGCGGCCCGCGACTGCACCCGTGGCGGCCTTGCCTCCGCTCTCAACGAGATGGCGGCAGCGGCCGGCGTCGGCATTGTCATCGAGGAAACCGCCCTGCCGCTGCGCGAGGAAGTACGCGGCATGTGCGAAATCCTCGGGCTTGACCCGCTCTATCTCGCCAATGAGGGGACGCTTGTCCTGTTCGTTCCGCAGGAGGAGGCCGCCGCGGCCCTGGCGGCCATGCGCGCGCGGCCCGAGGGGCGTGGCGCGGCGGCCATCGGCCGGGCGAGCGCCGCCCATCCGGGCCAGGTGCGCATGACCACGCCCTTCGGCGGAATGCGCATCGTAGACATGCTGGTCGGCGAACAGCTGCCGCGCATCTGCTAGCACCCGGGTTGCTGAAAGCCCGGACCTGCCGGGCAGAGGGAAGCACGGGTCAGCACCGGCCTCAGGCCTGAAGCCCGCCGGCGGTCAGCCAGAGGGGAGGGAAGGGCTCAGCTTTCCCCCGCAGTTAATGGGTTGTCTGTTTTTGTGTCCAGAAGCCCGCGCCGCCGCCACTGGCTGCGTGTTCAATGGCCCGTTCGGCCGGTACAGGGTCGGTACAAATTGCCAAATTGGCAAAGCTCAAGATCTGGCACACACTGCGTCAGTCAATCACTATCTGACTTTTTTGGAAAGTTTGGTAGCGGAGGAGGGACTCGAACCCCCGACACGCGGATTATGATTCCGCTGCTCTAACCAACTGAGCTACTCCGCCATCCGTCCGTCTGCCGTTTCATGAGGCCGGAGCGGTTGGGCTGTCCGGCGGGCAGAGGCTTGAGCGCGGCGCGGTGGCGCCGGTGTGGGGAGCTTATAGGAAGGGGCGGGGGCTCCTGTCAAGCGGGGTTTGACGGGATTTTGACAGGCGGCACAAGTGGCTGTCCGGCCTGTGGACGACGGCGGTGAGGCTGTCCGGCAAATGCGGGGAAAATGGCGGATTTCTGGCGCCTTGGGGCGGGGGCTGATGGCGTTGCCTGGCTTTTGATGCAGCAGGCGCGATGTGGCACCATATGCATGATTTACTCAGTTTATTGTATGGATGACCCTCCGGCGCGGATGGTGCGGCGGGCGAGGGCTTTGCGCCCACAACAGGTCCCGGCACGGAGGCCGGGACGGCGCGGTGGGTGTGGCGCGGTTTGCGGATGAGCTGACAGAGACCTTGTTGCAGCTTGTCTTTTATACAAGATTTTGTATATTCGGATTATGGCGGGATCCAAACCAGTCGCTTTCTGCGGCAGCTCTCTTGATGACCTGCGCGCCTTTCCGCCACAGGTGCGGCGGGACGCGGGGTATCAGCTTGATCGGGTACAAAGCGGTCATGAGCCGGATGACTGGAAGCCGATGAACACGGTGGGGCAAGGGGTGAAGGAAATCCGGATCCGCGATGCGTCCGGTGCGTTCCGCGTCATCTATGCCGCCAGGTTTGCTGATGCTGTTTACGTGCTTCATTGCTTTCAGAAGAAGACGGAAAAAACGGCAAAGTCCGATCTTGATCTCGCGGCGAAGCGTTACCGCGACTTGCTGAAGGAACAGGGCCGATGAATGAGCCGCAGTTTGCCAATGAGCGGTTTGCCAGTGTCTGGGACGCCATCGAAGACACGCCGGAAGAAGCGGAGAACATGAAGCTTCGCTCTATGCTGATGATGGCGTTGAAGAGCCATATCGAGCGTGCCGGACTGAATCAGGCGCAGGCCGCGCAGATGTTTGGCGTGACGCAGCCGCGTGTGTCTGACCTGATGCGCGGCAAGATCAATCTGTTCGGTCTTGATGCGCTGGTGAATATGGCAGCCGCAGCGGGCTTGCGCATCGAGATGCAGGTGTGCGAACCCGCCTGATGCTTCCGGGGTTTTCCTCTCCGTCCGCAGCGGACGGAGAGGAAAATAGTCTCACGCTGCCGGCAGCGTCCGGTTTTCTTCGCGGGTGAAGGCGGGGCTGGTGAGGCCGAGGGGCCTGGCGCGGGCGATCCAGCCGCCGCCCAGAACCTGCGCGCTGCTGTCGTCGCTGTCATAGAAGACGCAGGCCTGCCCCGGCGCAACGCCGGTTTCCCCGTCAGTCAGTTCCACCTTGGTGATGCCATCGGTGATGGTCAGCACCGCCGGGGTTGGCGGGCGGGTGGAGCGGACCTTGGCGAAGACTTCGGCGCGCATGCCTTCCGTGGCAGGCGTTGTGCCCAGCCAGTTGAGGTCGCGCAGCTCCAGCGTGCGGGTGGCGAGCGCCTCCTTGGGGCCGACAAGTACACGCTTCTGCGCCGCATCCAGATGCACCACATAGAGCGGATCGCCGGTGGCAACGCCAATGCCGCGCCGCTGGCCGATGGTGTAGTGGATGATGCCCTCGTGCCGGCCCAGCACGCGCCCGTCCAGATGCACGATGTCGCCCGGCTCCAGCGCATCGGGGCGCAGCTTCTGGATCACGTCGGAATACTTGCCCTTGGGCACGAAACAGATGTCCTGGCTGTCCTGCTTGTCGGCGACGGACAAGCCGAATTCGCGGGCCAGCTCGCGCACGTCCGCCTTCGGCATGCCGCCGAGCGGGAAGCGCAGGAAGTCGAGCTGCTCCTGCGTGGTCGCAAAGAGGAAGTAGCTCTGGTCCCGGTCAAGGTCGGCGGGGCGGAACATCTGGTGGTGGCCGTCAGCGCCGGGCGCGGTGCGCACGTAATGGCCGGTGGCCAGCACATCGGCGCCCAGCGTACGGGCGGTGGCCAGCAGGTCGGAGAACTTGACCGTCTGGTTGCAGGCCACGCAAGGCACCGGCGTTTCGCCGTTGAGATAGCTGTCGGCAAAACGGTCGATCACCTGCTCCTTGAAGCGGCGCTCATAATCCAGCACGTAATGGGGGATGCCGAGGCGCTCGGCCACGCGGCGGGCATCGTGAATGTCCTGCCCGGCGCAGCAGGAACCGGCCCGGTGCACGGCCGCGCCATGGTCATAAAGCTGCAGGGTGATGCCGATGACATCATAGCCCTCGCGCTTCATCAGGCCGGCGACGACGGACGAGTCGACGCCGCCGGACATGGCGACAACGACACGGGTTTCTGCCGGGGGCTTCGGCAGATGAAGGGTATTCAGCATTTTGCGTCCTCTCGTTCCGCCGGGGTCAAGGGCCGGGGGCGGGATGGGCGTTGGCCGGAAGGGTATGACAGCGGAAATGCCGCAAGTCAGGCTGTCCCGCATGTGCCGCAGGCAGCCCGGCGGAACTGCGGTCAGGCCGTCCGGGAGATGAGGGGAGTATACAGGCAAGGCGCGCTGCTGCCAATCGGCCCGGCAAAAGGTGCAAGTGACCGGGCAAGCCTTGCCGCGCCGGGCAAGATTTGCCGGGTTGGCCGCGCTGCGAAAATGGCTCTTGGCTGGCATTTTCTTGATTCAAAACAACAATTTGCGGGTGCTGAAACTGGCCCCGTCCTTGCTTTTGACTGGCAAGGACAAATCCGCCCCTTGTGGGCAAGCGTCGAGGGTTGCCGTGCAGGCATTTCAGCTTCGGATCGATCTTGGTGGCATGGGCGCGCCTGCTGGGGCAAGCGCCGGGCCTTTGGCTGGCGGTCAGGCGGCGGAGGGTGTCTTCGCCGGTGTTCTGGCAAATGCGGGCCTGGAAGACGCTGGAACGCCGCTTCCGGCTGCGCAGCCTGCGCCGGTGAATGCGTCTGCTTCCGGCAGCCTTCCGGTGCAGAAGGCCATTGATGCGCAGGGCCTGCAGGTGCTGCAGCCCGGCGCCGTGGTGGAGCCGGTGGCCATTGATGCGGATGCGGCGCTGCCTGTGCCCCTGCCTCAGGTGCCGGTTGCAGCTCCCGGTGAGCTGCCGTCCCAGGTTCCCGGCACTGCGGCCGGTGAAACTGCACCTGATGGGCTGCCGGTTGTGGATGCGCCGGGCCTGGATGGCGAAGACGGTGCTGAAGCGGCTGCAATGGTGGTGGCATTCGTCATGCCTGCCCCTCTGCCGGCGCCGCAGCCGGTTGTCTCTGCTCCCGTGCAGAATGGCCTTCAGGATGGGGCGCTGAATGGCGTGGATGGCCTGCGCGGCAGCATCACTCCGGCTTTGCCGGATCTGCCGCAGCCGGGCGGACAGCCGCAGCCTGCCGCGCCCGGCATGACCCAGCCGCAGGTTGATGCCTCCCTGTCCGCGCCCTTTGCGCCGGCTGGCGGGGATATGCCCTCCGCTGACGCTGGCAAGGCGCCTGTGGTTGCGCAGCCGGGTGTTCCTGCAGCTCCTGCCTTTGCCGATTCAGCATCTGCTCCCGCTTCGGGTGCCGCGCCTCAGGTCTTGCCGCAACTGACAGCGGCCTTGCCGCAGGCTGGCGCCGGTCTTGAAACGGCGCTTGCCGCAGCTGGGCTGACCCCGGACGAGGCTGAAGCTCTGGAGCCGGACGTTCTGGCCGCGCTTGCTCGCTCTGCAAGTGCCGCCCAGGCAGAAGCCGCCGCCAAGGCAGGCTCCGCTGCTTCGGCTGATGCCCAATCTCAGTCTCAGTCTCAGCAGCAGGCAGCCGCGCCTCAGCTTCAGTCTCAGATTGAGCCGCTGGTGCGTCAGCAGCCGGTTTCTGCAGCTGGCGTGCCTCTGGCCGCTGAGAGCGCCCCGTCTCAGCCGCTGGCAGCGGCATCTGCCCCTGTGGTTGATGCTCAGCCGGATGGGGTGGAGACACTGCGCTTTGCCATCGCCGCCAGTGCGGATGATGTTGCCGGTGCTCCCGCTGCCCGGCCGGAAGTCGTGGCCCAGCAGGCTGTTGCCACCTCAGTGACCGGTTCTGTTGCGGCCAGCCTGACCGAGGCAGCTGTTACCGGAACCGCGGAACAGGCCGCCCAGGCTGACGAGGCCATGCAGCTCGCGGCCCAGAAGCAGGCTGCGGACAAGGACGGCGCCGGCAGCCGGTATGCCTCTGCAGGAGAGGCTTCGTCTGAAAAGCCGGTGACACAGCCTGTGGCCACGAAAGGCACGCAGGCGGCTGATCTGGCGGGGGCTTCTGCTGCCGTGAATGCGGGTCAGGCTGCAGCAAATGCTGCTGCGCCGGATGGAGACGAGGCGGACAAGGGAACCGACCCGGTGGTGGCGCTGGACGCCCGCGCCGGACGGATGGACTTTACCGGCTTTGGCCGGGCTGACGGTCAAACGGCCACGAGCGCTTCGCAGGCCTCCGTCTCCGGGCAAGTGCCCACGCAGGCGCAGGCCCAGGCTGCCGCCAGCCAGATCGCCGGTCAGATCCAGCTGCAGTCCCGCGCCGGGCAGAGCCGCTTCCAGATGCGGCTTGATCCGCCTGAGCTGGGCCGGATCGAGGTGCATATGAGGGTCAAGGCCGGTGGTGAAGTCGAGGCCCATCTGATCGTCGACAAGTCCGAAACGCTGGACATGTTCATGCGCGACCAGAAAGGCCTGGAACGGGCGCTGGAACAGATCGGTCTGAAGGCCGAGCAGGGCGGCCTGCAGTTTTCGCTGCGCGATGAAGGCAATGGCCGCCAGTTTGCCTTCTCCGGGGACGGGCAGGGCAATGGCTCCGGCCAGTCCGGCCGTCAGGATCAGCAGCAGGGACAGGACGGGCAGGCAGCAGAGCGCGGCATCAGCGAACGCGTGGTGCAGCTTTACCGCCAGAACGGGCGCAGCGGCGTCGATATCCGGATCTAGTATGCGTGCAAACTCCGGCTTGGCTGAAGGCCGCCGGTGTCAGGAGTGAAGAGAATGGCGACGGTTTCCACGAACAACGCAGCTGCTGCGGCCCAGGGCTCCAGCGCAGCCAGCAAGCAGACCCTGCTCGGCAGCTATGACCTGTTCCTGACGCTGCTGACCACGCAGATCAAGAATCAGGACCCGCTCGAGCCTCTGGATGCCTCGCAATACACCCAGCAGCTGGTGCAATATTCCAGCGTTGAACAGGCCATCAAGAGCAACCAGCATCTTGAGAGCCTGCTCACCATGATGCAGGCGGGGCAGGCATCGTCCTATGTGAATTATCTTGGCGCGCAGGTGACTGCTTCCGGTGCCAGCACGGTGCTGGCAGGCGGAGAAGCTTCCTGGAAGGCCAATGTTTCCGAGGCTGCAACGGGCCTCGTCGAGATCCGGAACTCCGCCGGTGCCAAGGTTTACGAGGGCAAGGTGGACTTCTCGAGAGGCAACAACACGTTTGTCTGGGACGGAAAGACCTCGACCGGCGTCAACCTGCCTGATGGTGCCTACACGGCCTCGTTCCAGCTCACCAATGCTGCAGGCAACAAGGTGACGCCGACCACGCAGATCTCCGGCAAGGTTGACCGTGTCGACCTGTCGAGCGGCACGCCCTATCTCGAGATTGGCGGCGTCTCGATTCCGGTCAGCTCTGTCACGTCGGTTTCCAAGGCGAGTTAAGACCAGCTGCCGATGGGTATGGCGCATCGGCAGCAGCGCAAGCCCATGCGGTGCCTGAGTAAGTTCAAGGGCATGATGCATCAGCATCCCGGAGCCTTGCTGCAGGACCGGGCTGCTCCGGGGGGGGCAGGCGCAATCTGTGTTGATATGAAGCGCGGGAGTTTTCTCCTGCGCTTTTTTGTTTGCCGTCAGAGAGAGCGGGGAGGGCAGGGGTGGCCCACAGATTACCGTATGGTAAACAAATTCTCAATTTGGCTAAACAAAGGCGAACTATTTTGAAGTGCTTTCTTAAGCACCACCTCAAGAAATCGCAATTTCATAGTTAATACAATGTAACCGGGCGCTTAGGTAAATTTTAAACTCCGCTGTCTATTCTCTCTTCAAGACCTGGTCATGGTTTGTGTGAGAGTAAAATGACCGAGCAAATTCGTTCGCGTGTGAAATATGTGATTGGGCCGGATGGAAGCCCCCTCACCATCGCCGATCTGCCGCCGCCTAGTACAAAGCGGTGGGTCATCCGGCGTAAGGCCGAAGTCGTTGCAGCAGTGCGCGGCGGACTCCTTTCTCTGGAAGAGGCTTGCCAGCGTTACACGCTGACGGTCGAAGAGTTCCTGTCATGGCAGAGCTCGATTGAGCGCCATGGGCTGGCGGGTCTGAGAGCGACCCGAATCCAGCAGTATAGAAACTGACGGTTCGGCGCGCGGCTTGCCGCACGCACGGTCTGTACCTCCAAAAAACTGGCCGGCCTCGAAAGGGGCCGGCCTTTCTGTTTTTGCCCTTGCCCGGACCGGCAGCGGAGGCGGGGCCGCAACCATCTGTGGTCAAACCGGTCTGACGCTGATTCCCGGTGGCGCGATGCTGCTGCCGGCCGCTAGAAGCGGATTCAGCTGGCGCGCTCCAGATGGCCCGCCTCGTCAAAAGTTACCCACTGATTAACAGAAACCGGCAGAATTTCGCTATTTGCAAGCGATGGCGGTAATAATTGGTGGCGGAATTCCGCCGGTTTTCCGGCTGACGTCAATACTCGTTAATAACTTGTTTACCTTCTGGCGGGCAAATTTTGCCTATCGGACAATGGGGTTCGGGTCAGAGTGGGCCGTGATTCCCTCAACTGCCGGGTAGGGCCAACGAACGCGAGCGGGCAAACGTGAACGGATTGATCGAATTCATCAGAACACTGGGTGCAGCGCGCGTGGCCGCCATGGGGGCGGTTGCGGCGATCCTCATTGGTGTTTTCGCCTTCATCATTCTGCGGGTGACGGCACCGCAGATGGCACAGCTCTATTCGGACCTGTCGCTGGAGGATTCGTCGGCCATCATCAACTCGCTGGAGCAGCAGGCGATTCCCTTCGAGCTGCGGCGCGAAGGGTCGACGATCATGATCCCGCAGGAGCAGATCGCCCGGGTCCGCATGCGGCTTGCCGAGAACGGCCTGCCGACCGGCGGTTCCATCGGTTATGAGATCTTCGACCGTTCGGATACGCTGGGCGCCACCAGCTTCATCCAGAACATCAATCACCTGCGCGCGATGGAAGGGGAACTGGCCCGCACGATCCGCTCCATCGACCGCATCGTCTCCGCCCGTGTTCATCTCGTGATCCCTGAACGCCAGCTGTTTCAGCGTGATGCCCGTCCGCCTTCGGCCTCAATCGCCGTCAAGGTCCGCGGTTCGCTTGGGGCAGGCGAGATCCGGGCCATCCAGCATCTGGTGGCTGCGGCTGTCGACGGACTGACGCCGGAACGCGTCTCCATCGTCGATGACGCCGGGCGGCTGCTGGCCTCCAGTTCGGACGACAATGCGCAGGCGATGCTCTCCACCCAGCTGCAGGAGCGCACCTTCGAGGTGGAGCACCGGCTGCGCAATCAGGTGGAGGAAATCCTCAACAGTGTCGTCGGGCCGGGGCGGGCCCGCGTGCGTGTCGCCGCTCAGATCGATCATAACCGTGTCACGGAAACGCAGGAGCGCTTTGATCCCGAGGGTCAGGTCGTACGTTCGACCCAGACCAAGGAAGAAGCGAGCTCCCGCGGAGCTGGCCAGAATGCCGTGACTGTCGGGAACCAGCTCCCGAATGCGGATCAGGGCGGGGCGGGGACCGGCGATGTCGAAGCGTCGAACCTCAACGAGGAAATCGTCAACTACGAGATTTCCAAGGCGACCCGGACCGAAGTGGTCGAGGCGGGCAGCATCAAGCGGCTGTCGGTCGCTGTTCTGGTGGACGGCGTCTACACGCCGAATGCGGATGGTGTGCTCCAGTATGAGCCGCGCACGCAGGAAGTGCTCGACCGGATCGCCGTGCTGGTCCGCTCGGCCGTGGGCTTCGACGCTGCCCGCGGTGACGTGGTCGAGGTCGTCAATCTGCGCTTTGCCCAGGCGCCGGAAGCTGACTTCGAGCCTGCATCAACCAGCATGTTCGACTTCACCCGCGATGACATCATGCGCTTTGCCGAGCTGGGCGTGCTGATGCTGATCGCGCTGCTGCTGCTCCTCTTCGTGGTGCGCCCGCTTCTGCGCCGCATTGTGACGCCGGACGAAAAGCAGCCCCAGGAACTGGTCATTGCGCCGGATGGCACGCTGGTGGCGGAGAGCGAACTGCCGCAGCAGCAGGACGACGAGGATGATGGTGTGGTCATCGAATGGCTTGAAGAGGCCAAGCGTGAAGGTGCCATGCAGGCCTCGTCCATCGCCAAGGTGGGCGCAATGATCGAGGATTATCCGTCTGAAGCCGTCACGATCGTGCGCGGCTGGCTGGAAGAGGCAGCGTAACTCATGGCGCAAAGTCAATTGCAGAACCAGCTGACCGTCAGTGACGACGGCATTGAGCGGGAGCTCAAGGGGGCCGAGCGTGCTGCGGTTCTCATGCTGGCCCTTGGCGAAGTCCATGGACGGCAGATCTGGGCCCGTCTCGACGAGATCGAGGTGCGCCAGATTTCTGCGGCCATGGCCAAGCTGGGGCCTGTCACGCCGAACATGCTGCAGGAGCTCTTTGCCGATTTCGTGCGCCGCCTGAGTTCGCGCGGTTCTCTGATGGGTAACGTGGATGCAACCGAGCGCCTGCTGGCGGCCTTCCTGCCGCAGGACAAGGTGTCGGTGATCATGGAGGAAATCCGTGGTCCTGCCGGCCGCAACATGTGGGAAAAGCTCTCCAACGTGCAGGAGAACGTTCTCGCCAACTATCTGAAGAACGAATACCCGCAGACCGTTGCCGTGGTGCTGTCCAAGATCAACTCGGACCATGCCGCGCGGGTGCTGTCGATCCTGCCGGAAGATCTGGCGCTTGAGGTGATCAACCGCATGCTGCGCATGGAGGCGGTCCAGAAGGAGGTTCTGGAGAAGGTCGAGCTGACGCTTCGCAAGGAGTTCATGTCGAACCTGACCAACACCAGCCGCCGTGACAGCCATGAGATGATGGCGGATATCTTCAACAACTTCGACCGGCAGACCGAAGCCCGCTTCCTCGCGGCGCTTGAAGAAGAGAACCGGGAATCGGCGGAGCGCATCAAGAACCTGATGTTCACCTTCGACGATCTGATGAAGCTCGATGCGGCCAGCTGCCAGACCCTGCTACGCAACGTGGAGAAGGACCGTCTGACCATCGCGCTGAAGGGGTCTACCGATCAGGTGCGCGACTTCTTCTTCTCCAACATGTCCTCGCGGGCGGCAAAAATGCTCCGGGATGACATGGAAGCTCTTGGGCCGGTGCGCCTGCGCGATGTGGATGAGGCCCAATCCGCCATGGTTGCGACAGCAAAGGATCTGGCTGCGCGCGGCGAAATCATGATCGCGAAGTCGAAGAGCGACGACGAGATCATCTACTGATGACAAGCGAGGTCTAGAGCGGAAGCATGTCACGCTTCACGACACCGTCGAAATTCCTGTTCAGCACGGACTTTGCGGCTCCGGAGGCTCCGGCCGCCGAATTGCCGCAGGAGCCGGTCGTGCCGATGATGCCGGTTGCCCAGCATGAAGCTCTGCTGGCGGCCGCCATTGCCGATGCACGCAGCAAGGGCCGGGCTGAAGGCATGGAAGAGGCGCGTGCCGGCGAGGAGCGCCGCCTTGCGGATGAGGCGGCCCGTCTTGTGAGTGTGGCTCAGCAGGTTTTCGACGAAATCGATGGCTTCCGGGAAGAGATCGAGCGGGACGCGATTTCACTCGCCTTTCTCGTCGCGCGGCGGCTTTGCGCGCATCTGATCGCGCGCAGCCCGCTGGGAGAGATCGTGGCGCTGGTGTCCGAATGTCTCGGCCCCTTGCGGGAAGCTCCGCATCTGGTCATCCGCGTGGCGGCCAAGGATGTCGATGCGTTGAAGAAGCGTATGGATCCGCTGATTGAGGAAAAGGGGTTCGAGGGGCGTCTCGTCATCCTCGGAGAACCCGAGGTCGAGCGCGGCGATTGCCGGATTGAATGGGCCGATGGCGGCATCCTGCGGGACCGAAAGGCCATTGAGAAACAGATTGACCAGATCATTCGCGGCTATTTCCAGGCCAAGGCTGCTGCCCGTGCGCGGCCTCAGGCGCGTGAGACAGCCGCAACCGGGGAGACTGAGGCATGAGCAACACAGGTGATGGCGGAATTCCGCTGGATGAACTTGAAAGCCCAGGCCGGCGCCGGGAAGACCGGGGCGACATCGGCCACGCTTCATCGGCCGCCGATCTGGAAGCTGTTTTCGATGTGCCGGTGCGCATCTCGGCCGTGCTGGGCCATTCCAAGATGCATGTTGCGGACTTGTTGAAGCTGGCATCTGGAACGGTGCTGGAACTGGACCGCAAGGTCGGCGAGGCCATCGATATCTATGTGAATGACCGGCTGGTCGCCCGCGGGGAAGTCGTGGTGGTCGAGAACAAGCTGGGCGTGACCATGACCGAGATTATCAAGACCGACCGCTGAGAGCGGGCAGGAGACGAAGATGCGCTTGCTGATTGTTGGGACGCTTGGCGGCCAGCTTACGACAGCCTCGAAAATCGCGATGCAGCGCGGCGCTCAGGTCACCCATGCGGATGACATCGAGGGGGCGCTGAAGGTGCTGCGCTCCGGCCGTGGCGCCGATCTGCTGATGGTCGAGGTGAAACTGGATATCGGCTCGCTGATTGCACGGCTGACGGACGAGCGCATTCATGTGCCGATCGTTGCCTGCGGCACGGATACGGATGCCCGCGCGGCTGTGGCGGCCATCCGGGCCGGCGCCAAGGAATATATCCCGTTGCCGCCTGATCCGGATATGATCGCGGCGGTTCTGTCTGCCGTTTCGGAAGAGCGCGGCGACCTGATCTACCGCGACGAAGCCATGGCTGCCGTGGTGAAGCTGGCTGAACAGGTGGCTCCTTCCGATGCTTCGATCCTGATTACCGGCGAATCCGGCACGGGCAAGGAAGTCATTGCCCGCCACGTGCACCGCAGCTCTTCGCGTTCGGGCAAGCCGTTCATCTCCATCAACTGTGCGGCAATCCCCGAGCATCTGCTGGAATCCGAACTCTTCGGCCATGAGAAGGGCGCCTTCACCGGGGCCGTTGCCCGCCGTGTCGGCAAGTTCGAGGAAGCCGATGGTGGCACGCTGCTGCTGGACGAGATTTCCGAAATGGACGTGCGCCTGCAGGCCAAGCTTCTGCGCGCCATTCAGGAGCGGGTGATCGACCGGGTGGGTGGCACACGGCCTGTGCCGGTGGATATCCGTATCATCGCCACGTCGAACCGGGATCTGGCGGAAAGCGTGCGGCAGGGGACCTTCCGTGAGGATCTGCTCTTCCGCCTGAATGTGGTGAACCTGAAGCTGCCGCCGCTGCGCCAGCGCCCGGCTGACATTCTGGAACTCGCCGACTATTTCGCCCGCCATTATGCGCAGGTGAACGGTGCCCCGGTGCGGCCCATCAGCCCGGATGCGCGCCGGGCGCTGACCACCAGCCCCTGGCCGGGCAATGTGCGCGAGCTGGAAAACACCATTCACCGCGCGGTGCTGCTCGCCATCGGGCCGGAAATCGGGGTTGATGCGATCCGCATGCCCGACGGGACACCGCTGGCTTCGGCACCGCGCGGGCCGGTGGAGCGGGCAGCGCAGGCGGCCGAGGCCGTCAACCGCTCGCTCGTCGGGCGGACGGTCGCCGATGTGGAGCGGGATCTCATTCTCGATACGCTGGACCACTGCCTTGGAAACCGCACCCACGCGGCCAAGATCCTCGGCATTTCGATCCGGACCCTGCGCAACAAGCTGAACCAGTACACGGATGAGGGCATCCATGTGCCAGGACCGGGCGAAGCGCGGGTTTGAGGCGCTTGCAGATTTTTGAGGACGCTGCATGAGTGAAGCATCAGCAAATGGCACCGGCACGCCGCCGCCGCCCGGAGGGCGCGGACCGGGGACTGGCGCCGCGATGCCGAGTATGGGCGATATCTGGCGTGCGCTGAGGCAGGGCGATCTGGGCCTTGCCATCGGCGTGATGGTCATTCTCGTCCTGCTCATCGTGCCGATGCCCTCGGTCATGCTGGACATGTTCCTGGCCATCTCGATCATCTTTTCGGTGATGATCCTGATGACCGGCCTGTTTATCCAGCAGCCGCTGGAATTCTCGTCCTTTCCGACGGTTCTGCTGATCGCCACCATGCTGCGGCTGGCGCTCAACCTTGCCTCAACGCGCCTGATCCTCGCCAACGGCCATGAGGGCACAGCTGCGGCCGGACATGTGATTCAGTCCTTCGGCAACTTCGTGATGGGCGGCAATTTCGTCATCGGCATCATCGTCTTTGCCATTCTGGTGATCGTGAACTTCATCGTCATCACCAAGGGTTCGGGCCGTATCGCGGAAGTGGCGGCGCGTTTCACCCTGGATGCCATGCCCGGCAAGCAGATGGCGATCGATGCCGACCTGTCGGCCGGTCTGATCGACGAGGGCGAGGCCCGCCGCCGCCGCAAGCAGCTGGAAGAAGAATCCACCTTCTTCGGTGCCATGGACGGTGCGTCCAAATTCGTGCGCGGTGATGCGATCGCCGGTCTGCTGATCACCTTCATCAACGTGATTGCCGGGATCATCATCGGCGTGGCGCAGATGAAGCTGAGTTTCGGCGAGGCTGCGCAGAACTACACCCTGCTGACGGTGGGCGACGGGCTGGTATCGCAGATCCCGGCGCTGATCGTCTCGACCGCTGCCGGTATTCTGGTGTCCAAGGCGGGTGTGGTCGGTTCGGCCGACAAGGCCATGGTGGCCCAGTTTACCGGCTATCCGAAGGCGCTGGGCATGTCCTCTGCCGTCATGCTGACGCTGGCCTTCCTGCCGGGCATGCCGATGATCCCCTTCGTCTCGCTGGCGGCGCTAGCTGGCTGGCTGGCCTTCAAGACCGGAAATGTGAAACAGCAGAAAGCGGCGGCGGAAGTCGCGAAGAAGGTGATCGAGGAAGCGCCGAAGCCGCCTCCGGAGCCGCCGATCACCGATGCCCTCAAGATGGATGAGCTGCGTATCGAGCTGGGCTACGCCCTGCTGCCCCTGATCAATGGCAAGGAAACCGGCGGCGGCGATCAGCTGACCGAGCAGATCAAGGCTCTGCGCCGTCAGATTGCGGCGGACATGGGCATCATCATGCCGCCCGTGCGCATCCTCGACAACATTCAGCTCGGCGCGAATGATTATGTCATCAAGGTCAAGGAAGTGGATGCGGGCAAGGGCTCGCTCTATCCCAACCGCTACATGGTCATGGATCCGGCCGGTGGTCAGGTGAAGCTGCCGGGCACGCACACGATCGAACCGACCTTTGGTCTGCCAGCCACCTGGGTGGAGGCTGCCTACCGTGAGGATGCCTCGCTGCGCGGCTATACGGTGGTGGATCCGGCAACCGTGCTCTCGACCCATCTGACCGAGACGATCAAGGGCAATGTGGCGGAACTGCTGACCTATGCCGATGTGCAGAAGCTTCTGAAGGAGATGAAGGGCGATCAGGCCAAGCTGGTGGACGATCTCATCCCGTCGCAGATCAACGTGTCGGGCGTGCAGCGCGTGCTGCAGACCCTGCTGGGCGAGCGTGTTTCCGTGCGCGATCTGGGCACCATTCTGGAAGGCATTGCGGAGGCGGTTGGCTTTACCCGCAACACCAACACGATTGCCGAGCACGTGCGCAGCCGTCTGGCGCGCCAGCTCTGCGCGGCCAACATGGCGCCCGGCGGCTATCTGCCGCTGATTGCGCTGAGCCCGCGGTGGGAGCAGTCGTTCCTGGAAGCGATCGTCGGGGAAGGTGAAGACCGTCAGCTCGCCATGCAGCCCTCGAAGCTGCAGGAGTTCGTGACCCTCGTGCGTGATGCCTTTGAGCAGGCGGCCACCCAGGGCGAGGTCCCGGTTCTGCTGACCTCACCGCAGACACGGCCCTTTGTGCGTTCCATCGTTGAACGCTTCCGGGCGCATACAACGGTGATGAGCCAGAACGAGGTTCATCCCCGGGCGAAGCTGAAGACAGTCGGGTCAATCTGATGCAAAGCCGGAGAGGTGAAAGTCTCCGGCTTTGTGCGTGTCATCACACCAGAATATTCAGCCGTGACATGGCTGTGGCAGCGCTGACGTTGTTGCCGCGAATGGCGTTGGACGCCTGTTGCTGCACGACACCGGTGTTGATCTCAAAGAAGGCCTGATTGAGCTGGGCGTTGAGATTGATTGTCCGTTGAACGGCGCGCCTGCGCACTGTTGCCCATGCGTCATTGTAGTCTTTGAGACTGGGCTTTTTGTCGTTGCGGTTGGGGTTGTTTCCGATCTTAGACATGGGAACAGTCTTGGCGCATATGGTTAACGAAAGGTAAACCTGCCGCGAATTGCCTGATTTCCGTCCTTTCACAATACCGTTATGACAGCTGCGAACAGAGCGCAGGCAGGTCTTGCATCCGGCTCGTTTTTCCCCGACACCATGCCGCTTCTCTCCCCCGTGCCGGCTGATGCAGCGCTGCACCAGCTGGCACGGGGGGCCATGATGCCTGCCGCGACAAGGACCTTCTGATGACCCCACTCAACATGAACGGCTACACCGACCTGCCCGAAAGCAAGATCGCGCTGGTGGTCACCTTTCTGGAGATGACCGGAGCGCCTGCAGGGCTCGCCGCACCAAAGGCGCCTGCCGGTGTGTCGCTGGAGCGGTTTCAGGCGGCCGATCTGGATGGTTTCCTCAAGCTCTTCCGCAAGGTGGGCGAGGAATGGCTCTGGTTCTCCCGGCTCATCATGCCGCGCGAGAAGCTGGCCGCAATTCTCTGCGAACCCTCGCGTGAGGTCTGGATTGTCCGCAAGGACGGGGTGGATGCCGGGCTGCTGGAACTGGACTTTGCCGATCCGCAGGACGTTGAACTGTCCTTCTTCGGGCTGACGCGGGAGGTCACGGGGCAGGGGCTTGGCCGCTGGCTGATGCAGGAAGCGCTGTGGCGCGCCTGGTCGCGGCCGCAGACGAAGCGCTTCTTCGTCCACACCTGCACCGGCGACAGCCCGGTGGCGCTGGGCTTCTATCAGGCGAGCGGCTTCCGGCCGTACAAGCGGGCGGTTGAGGTGATTGATGATCCGCGTCTTGCCGGTCACCTGCCCGAAACCGCCGCTCCGCATGTGCCGGTGCTGGGGCGCCTGGCGGACTGACGCCGGCTTCAGTGCCGGATCTTGTCAGAGAAGGCGGCGGCCAGTGCCGGGCGCGAGGCTTCGATCACGCCGCGCTCGGTGATGAGCCCCGTCACCAGGCGCGCCGGCGTAACGTCAAAGGCGGGATTTGCAACTTCGGAGCCTTCCGCCACGATGGAGACGCGGCGGATGGTGCCGTCGAGTGCAAGCCCTGCGATGGTGGACACTTCTCTGCCATCCCGTTCCTCGATGGGAATGCCCGTCAGGCCGTTGCTGATGGAGAAATCGAGGGTGGAGGAGGGCAGGGCGACGTAAAAGGGCACATTGCAGTCCTTCGCTGCCAGCGCCTTCAGATAGGTGCCGATCTTGTTGCAGACATCTCCATTGGCCGTGGTCCGGTCGCTGCCGACGATCACCATGTCCACGGCGCCGTGCTGCATCAGGTGTCCGCCTGCATTGTCGCAGATGACGGTGTGCGGCACGCCATGCTTGCCCAGCTCCCAGGCGGTGAGAAAGGCGCCCTGATTGCGCGGGCGGGTTTCGTCCACCCAGACATGGACGGGAATGCCCGCATCATGCGCCATGTAGATGGGGGCTGTTGCCGTGCCCCAGTCCACCGTCGCCAGCCAGCCGGCATTGCAATGGGTGAGGATGTTCACCGGTTCGCCGAAGCTTTTACGGGCGAGCGCCGTCTTGATCAGGTCCAGCCCATGCAGGCCGATGGCCATGTTGGTGGCCACATCCTCGTCGCAGATCCGCTCGGCCACCTGCAGGGCCTTCTCGGCGCGCAACTCCGGCGCCAGATGGATGAGAGACCGGCGGGAGATATCAACCGCCCAGGCGAGGTTGACGGCCGTCGGCCGCGTATCGACCAGCATGGAGGCGGCCCCGTCGAGTGACGCATCGCCCGGATCTGCCTGCATCGCCAGCCACATGCCATAGGCGGCCGTTGCGCCGATGAGGGGAGCGCCGCGCACGCGCATGGTGCGAATCGCTTCGGCGGCCTCCGTCACGCTGGTGAGTTCCCGCGTTTCGAACGCATGCGGGAACATGGTCTGGTCCAGAATGGTTACACTCTTGCCGGATTTGCTCCGCCAGATGGTCCGGTAGGGGATGCCATTGACTTTCATGGGTGAAATCCTGCTGTTCCGGTTTTTTGCAGCGCGGCGTCTGGCCGTGCGGACCTGAATATATTAATACTTGTTAACCACAGCTGCGACATTGCCAGTGGAAGAGCGGTTCCCGGCCGGTTGCCCCGGTTTCCAGTAGGGCGCTGATCCGTAAAAGTCCGCTTAAGGCAAAAGCAGCAAACGACTCGGGACAACACATGGCAGATCAGAAGACCACAAGACCGGCCGCGACCGTGGTGCCCCATTCCAAGGTCCGCAGCCTGCGCGAAACCCTGCGCAAGGTGCGCCTTGGCGAGGCCGAGCGGGCCGATGTGGTCATCGATCTGCAGGACACCGAACGTGTCCGCCTGAAGATGCTGGCCGAGGAACTGCAGGATGTCTTCAAGGAAGTTCCGGAGGATGACGACCAGTTTTCCTTCCAGATCATTCCAGGCTCGACGCCGCGCCTCTGGATCGATGTGACGAGCCATATCGTTGTTGCCGGCGACCTGAAGACCTACCGCTTCCTGAAGGACACTCGTCTCGGACGTCTCGTCATTCTGGAGACGGCCGATATCGACGACATGGCGGACTGCGTGACGGAATATATCGCGGAACGCATCATCGAGCGGGAGCGGGCGCTGGAAGGCGACTGGCTCGACAAGCGCATGAAGGCAGCGATCGCAGGCAATTCAGCCCGTCCTGCCGGTGCATCCGTCTGGGCGCCTGTTGCCTTGTCGTTCCTCGTGGGATCTCTCGCCGGAGCCGCAGGCCTGATCGCCTTCGCCTGGTTTGCCTATCCGATGCTGTGAGGGGCGGTCTGCTGCTGTGACTGGGGCCAGTTTTGCGCAGGGGCGTCGCCCCGGCCAAGCGGAGCGCGAGCCGGGGCCCACTCGTTCGCAGAGAGCAGCCATTGTCCGGTGCGGTCCAGAGGCGTGATTTTTTCTCGTGCAAGCAGCTTTTCCGGGTCTCGTTTTTACCGCTCTGGAAACGAGTGGTCCCCGGATCTCCGCTTCGCTCTCGTCCGGGGCGACCGCCTGAGTGAGGTTGAAGGGCGGGGCAAAACCACATGCAGGCGCCGTGCCCGGCTGATGGAGAGGCCGCAGGTTTGTCCGCAGTCTGAAGGCGGCACTACCGCCCCGCCGGAATCGCGATTTCCCGCTCTGCTATCGTGCTGATGCCTTCGCCGGCGTGCAGAAAGCCGCGTTCCTGCATGAGGCAGCGCCAGCTGCCGTTTTCCCGGGTGATGCTGAAGAGATTGTAGCGGGCGCCGGGATGGCGGCCGCCGGGAGCGTGGCTGGCGGATGGCACGCCAATGACCGGGACCGGGCCGTTCAGGCCGTCAATGGAGGTCAGGCTGTCGATATGGGTGTGGCCATGCAGCACGAGTTCTGCCCCGCTGCGCTTGACGGCGGCGCGCAGGCGCGAGGCATCCTCCAGGCGCTTGTGCCAGCGTGTGGCACCCTTGAACGGGGGGTGGTGAATCATCACCACACGGAACAGGCCTTCTTTGCCCGTTTCCTCCAGCATCTCCTGCAGCCGGCGCGACTGCGGCACGCCGATGCGGCCGGTGGCAAGGCCCGGTGCGCTGGCGCGGGCGGTCGAGACACCGATAAGGGCCAGTTGCCCGCGGCGGCGCAAATACGGGAAATGTGCCTTGATGCTGTTGCGGTCGTCTGGTTCTGCGGGATGGTCACCGGTCATGTAAGGGCGCCAGGCCTTGAAGGCGGCCTTCAGCGCGCCCGGCACATAGGCATCGTGATTGCCCGGCACCAGCGACATCAACTCCGGCGGCGCCACCGCATCCAGCCAGACTTTTGCGGCTTCGATTTCCAGGGGGAGGGCGATGTTGACGAGATCACCGGTCAGGGCAATGTGATCGGGCGCCCCGGCCAGCATGTCTTCGACAAGGCCAGCCAGATAGCCGCCGCCCATGGCCTTGTTCCGGTTCCGCCGCCAGTTCACATAGCCAAGAATACGCTTGGACAGGAGCTGCAGCAGCTCTGGCTCGGGGAGTGGGCCGAGGTGCGGATCGGAAAGATGGGCAAGACGGAACATGCCTTTCCTTCCCCCGTGTGCCTTGACCCGTCAAGCAAAAAGCGCCCCGGTGGGGCGCTTTCGGCGGCTTCGCTTCAGGTCTGTGCCGCGTCCGGGCCGCTGAAAGGGCCTGCTGCGCAGCGTCCAGATTGCCAGTATCAGTTGGCAGCGAAGGTGGTCAGAGCAGCGCGGATGCGCGGGTTGCTCATGTCAACTGCGGGCTTCCATGCGAAGCGGCGGTTGCGAGTGCGGCGCGCGAACAGGGCGGTAAACATGTCGGTCTCATCTGGTTTTCCGGCGGGAGCCTCGCACAGACATTGCGCAAGTGGCTGCCTATTTCTTCATCGGAATGACCTGAATATAGTCACTCTTCGCGGGCGCACAACTCATGGAAGTGGCGGGCTGCCCTGCGTTTCCTGCATGACAGGTGAACAGGTTTTTACCGCGTTTTCCGGGAAGGGCTTGCCCTGACCACAATGTTCAGCATACTGCCGCGCATGTACAAGGTTCTGCGTATTTTGCCGCCAGTTCTGCTGCGCCGCGTCATCCATTCCGCCAATCTTTTCCGCAGTGCTCATACGCTCGGCGTCCGCGTGGTCATCCGCGATGCCAATGGCTATGTGCTGCTGGTCAAGCACACCTATCTGCCCGGCTGGTATCTGCCGGGGGGCAGTGTGGATGTGGGCGAAACCTTGCAGCAGGCGGCCGTGCGTGAGGTCTTCGAGGAGACCGGGATCGTGGCCCAGGCTGAACCGCACCTGCTCGGGATTTATCACAACCGTGAGGGCTCCAGCCGCGACCACGTGGCCCTGTTCGAGATCCCTGTCTGGCAGCCGCCTGTCTCCTCACCCGTCCCCAACAAGGAAATCCAGGAAGCGCGGTTCTTTTCGCCCAATGCGCTGCCGGTGGACATAACCGGGGCGACTCAGCGGCGTGTGGACGAGATTTCCGGGCGGCTGCATCCCAGCGCCTACTGGTGAGCCGGCAGCTCCCGGCAGCTCTTGCAAAAACTGCTGGACCACCCCGCTAGCTTCATGATACTCGCGATCCATTCCGGCTGCAGTTGCGCCGGAGACGGGACGAGACACGATGATTTCGAGCCACGAACAGCGACGACGACGGAGCGCACGGGACTTTTTCCCGATCGCACGCGCGCGTCTTGTATCTGGCTGCTGACCGGTCCGTCCGTTGGCATCTTCAGGGCAGGGCGCCAGAACGCCATACCATGCACCTGAGATGTCATCTGCCATGAAGACTGAGAACTGGTTCGTCCGTCTTGAAGCGCCCTCCGACGAGGCCGCCGTTGAAGCCCTGCAAGCCGAAGCCTTTGGTCCGGGGCGTTTCGCCCGGACGGCCTTCCGCATCCGCGAGGGCGTGCCCCATTCCGCGGATCTGAGCTATGTCGGCACTGCTGACGGGTCCATCGCCGGGTCCGTGCGGCTGACGCCGATCCGCATTGGCGAAACGCCCGCCATGCTGCTGGGGCCGCTCACCGTTGCGCCCGAGTACAAGAACCGGGGCCTTGGCAAGCTGCTGCTGCGCACGGCGCTGGATGAAGCCCGGCGGCTGGGTGAAACGGCAGTGCTGCTGGTGGGCGATCCTCCCTATTACGGCCCGCTCGGCTTTGCCCCGGTGCCCTTCGGGCAGATCACCCTGCCGGGACCGGTCGATCCGGCCCGCCTGCTGGTGGCTTGCCTGACAGATGCTCCCATGCCCTCCGGCGCAGTGCGCGGCGGCAGGTAAGCGCTGCCCCGGTGAGGGGCTTCTCTTTTCATCTTGATAGACAGACAGCACGCGCGGACTTGCCGCAGCGGCTGGCTGAACAGGAGAGTTCAGATCATGACGGTATCTGAAAGCGGTGCAGCGCTCGATCTGCATGTAGGTTCAAGCCTCAACAGTCTGCTCGAAGAAGACGGTCTGCTGGAAGAGGTGACGGCGGTTGCAATCAAGCGCACGCTGGCGCTCCAGCTTCTGCACGCCATGAAGACACAGAAGATCACCAAGTCCGAGATGGCCCGCCGGATGCGCACCAGTGCCTCGCAGCTGGAGCGTATCCTTGATCCGTCGAATGACAGGGTGCAGCTCGACACCTTGCTGAAGGCCGCTGCCGCCGTCGGCCGCAAGCTGACCTTCAGTCTGACGTAAGCCAACTCCCGGTGAGTGAAGCTCATCGAGAGTTGGATAAGCCTGTGTGGCGCCTGAGCAATTTCAAGGCGTGATGCATCAGCATCTAAAGCCTTGGTATCAAGCCCCTTACCTGCCTTCGCGGTACCAGGCGAGGGACAGGGCGCCGAGGAGAAGGGCGAGGCCGAAGAGGCCGTTGAAGACCGGGTAGCGGTCGATCCCCTTCAGCACGCTTGCCTCGGATGTCTTCAGCCCCATCCAGCCGCTGCCGGAGAAGCCGTCGGCCCGGTTCATGGGCACGATGCGCGGCAGGTTTACGTCGCCGCCCGCATCCGCCAGCCGCACCGCCGTGCCGCCTGTCTGGGAAGCAAGGGGCGCGAGTTTGGCCGTCGTGGAGATGACATCGGCAAACTCGCGCGGGTTCTGCGGTCCGACGTGGATGAGGGCAGTGCGCTCGCCATCCGTGACGGTGTAGAGCCCAAGGCCGGTGACACGCTGGCCGCTGGTCCACAGGCCAGGCTCTTCCTGCGCCAGCTCAAGCTGCTGCTGCGCGCCGGATGGGTCCGTCAGCGTGACGGGGGAAACGCTTTCGCCAAGTGTTTGACGTTCGATCCGCAGCATCGGGCCGCGCAGGGAGAGGCGCAGCGCCTCTTCCTCCAGATCCGGCTCCTTCATCAGCCAGTGACCGAGGCGGCGCAGCAGCGGCACATAGGGGCCGCCGCCTTCATAACCGCGCGCCCAGAGCCAGACGTGGTCGGACAGCAGCGTCGCCACGCGGCCCTCGCCCTGACGGCTGAGGACCAGCAGCGGCAGATCGCTCGGGCCGGTCATCAGCTGTTCGCCCGCATCGACTTCCGCCTCGACAGCGCGGAACCAGCGGCTCCACTGCGGCGGCTCGGTGCCGGCGCCGGGCAGGCCACGGGTCACCGGGTGACGGCTGCCAAGCTCGGAAACCTCCGGATAGAACGGGCCTTCAATGACGTTGCCGGTGGGCCGCGCCGGCAGGACCGGGGCCATGGGCGTGCGGTAGATGGTGGCCGCTTCCGCATAATCGGGACCGCCGGCGATCAGCAGCGCGCCGCCTGCCTGCACATAGCGGGCGATGTTGTCGAAATAGAGCATCGGCAGCACGCCACGGTTCACGTAGCGGTCGAAGATGATCAGGTCGAATTCGTCGATCTTTTCGGAGAACAGCTCGCGCACCGGAAAGGCGATCAGCGACAGCTCGTTGACCGGCGTGCCATCCTGCTTCTCCGGCGGGCGCAGGATGGTGAAATGGACGAGATCGACCGAGGCATCGGATTTCAGCAGGTTGCGCCAGGTGCGCTCTCCGGCATGGGGGGAACCGGAAACCAGCAGCACGCGCAGATTCTCGCGGATGCCGTCAACGGTCACCACGAGCCGGTTGTTCACAGGCGTCAGTTCGCCGGAAAGCGTATCCGTCTCGAATTCAAAGATGTTCTGCCCGCCATGGGTGATCTGCACGGGAATGTCAGCCGTCTGGCCGGGCTGCACCCGCAGTTCGGCCAAGGGCTGCCCGTCGCGGCGCACGCGGATGGTGGCCGGCTGTCCGGCACCTTCCAGCGCGCCCGTGTCGCGCACTTCCACGCGGACGGTCTGTTCGGAGCCGACAAGGCCGAAGCGCGGGGCGCGGACCAGCGCCAGCCGCCGGTCGCCCTCATCGGGCCGTCCGGTCACCAGCGCATGCAGTGGCGCCTTGAAGCCGAGCGCATCGGCCGTGGCGGGAATGTCGTGCACCTGACCATCGGTGATCATGATGGCCCCGGCCACCCGGTCGGGCGGCACATCCGAAAGGCCGCCGGAAAGGGCGCTGAACAGCGCCGTGCCGTCATCCTGCGTGCCGGGATTGACCTCGATGCGGCGCAGCTCGAAGCCGGGGAGGGCGGCCAGCCGCTCTTCCAGTTCGCGGGCGGCCTGATCTGTGACCTCTGCGCGGTTTTCCAAAGCCTGGCTCTGGCTCTTGTCCACCACCAGCGCAACGACGCTTGAAAGCGGCTCCCGGTCTTCCCGGTCCAGTGCCGGATTGGTGAGGGCGGCAAGAGCGAGCGCCATCGCCAGTGCTCGCAGCCATGTGCCGCGCACCCGCATCAGAAGGCCTGCCACCAGGAAGCCCAGCACCAGCACGGCAGCGCCGCCCAGCACCGGCCAGGGCAGGAAGGGAGCAAAGGAAAGGGACCAGTTCATCGCCGCGTTCCCCTCACTGTCCCAGCCGTTCCAGCAGCGCCGGAACGTGCACCTGATCGGCCTTGTAGTTGCCGGTCAGGCTGTACATGACGATGTTGACCCCGGCGCGGAAGGCATATTCGCGCTGCAGCGGATCATCCGGCACGGTGGGGTAAAGATAGGTGCCATTGGCATCCACGGCCCAGGCGGCGGCCATGTCATTGCCGGTGATGAGGATGGGCGAAACGCCGTCGCCCGCACGCACCGGGCGCCCGTCATCTGCCGGGGCGTCTTCGCTGGCCTCCACCCAGAGCGGGCTTGTGGCATAGCGGCCGGGGAAGGTTTCCAGCAGGAAGAAGGTCTTGGTCAGCACGTGGTCGAAGGGCACGGGCTCGAGCGGAGGCACGTCGAGGCCATCAAGGATCTCGCGCAGCTTGGCCGTCGCTGGCGTCGTGCCGAAGCCGCTGGCGGAACTCGCCAGATTGTCGCGCGTGTCGAACAGGATGCTGCCGCCATTGCGCATGAAACTGTCGATCCGCGCCATCGTGCGCTCATCGGGCTTGGCAGTGGAAGGATCGACCGGCCAGTAGAGCAGGGCGTAGAAGGCCAGCTCGTCCCTGGAAATATCGACGGCCATCGGCGTGCCGGGCTCCAGTGCGGTCCGGTCGGCAAGATAGCGCGACAGGCCTTCCAGCCCGGCAGCGGATGCCGCATCAATTTCTGCATTGCCGGTCACCACATAGGCGAGCCGTGTTTCCAGCGTTGCTTCCAGCGCCTTTACATCGTCAGCGCTGTCCTGCGCCCCGGCCGGTGACGGCTGTGCCACAAGCGAAAGGGCGAGGGCGGGACCCAGCAGCAGCGCGCCTGCCGTGCGGACCATCCGGCGCAGGCGCAGGCGGCTGATGAGACCGGCCAGCAGCAGCACGATCAGTGCGTCCAGTGCCATCAGGCCGAAGGCGGAAAGGAACAGCGGCGCCCGCAGGTCCGCCGGTTCGCTGTCCGCATAGGGGCGAGGTTCCGCGTTGGGGGAGAGGGACATGTCGAGCGGCACGAGCTTGGCCCCCTGATCCAGAAGGTTGAGCGCCCGGAAGCCGTCATCTGCGCCATAAAGGCCCGGCGGCGTGGCGCGGCTGGCTTTCGTGCGGGCAAAGTCGGCCACGGCAATGGGGGAGACATCGGCACGCGGGCTGGAGAGAACGCCATAGCCATCCAGCAGGCGCAGCGGCGGCAGAACGTTGCGCACGGCGGTGTCGGTTTCAAGCGCGGCGCTGGTGCCGGTTTCTTCCGCTTCTGCAGAGGGCGCTGCGGCTGCCGGGTTGGACAGGGCCACGATCCGCCGCAGCATCTCCACATAGACGCCGGAGAGCGGCAGGTTGGACCAGCCGGTGTCGGCCGTGACGTGGAACAGCACGATGGCGCCGGTGCCGCGCGACTGGGCGGTGACCAGCGGCGTGCCGTCGCTGAGCATGGCCCAGCTGTGGTCCGGCAGATCGGCGGTGGGCTCGGCCAGCACCTGCCGCGTCACTTCCACCTCTTCAGGGATCGTGAGCCCGGCAAAGGGCGACTGCTGCGGGAAGGGCGCCAGCTTCTGCGGCTGCTCCCAGGAGAGGCTTCCGCCCAGCGTGCGGTCTCCGGCGCGCAGGCGCACCGGCAGCAGGCCATCCGTGCCGCCTGCGGTTCTGGGCCCGGCAAAGCGCACCAGCAGCCCGCCGCCTTCCACCCAGCGGCCAAGCTCGGCGGCGGCATTGTCCGGCAGGCGGCCGACATCGGCCAGCATCACCACCGAGACGCCTTCGGCGAGCAGATCCGGAATGGCTTCGCTGAGGTCTGCCGTGCGCGGCGTCTTGAGATCGGCAAAGGGCGCAAGGGCGCGCTGCAGGTAGTAGAGCGGCGAGAGCAGCGGCTGCGACTGGTCGGCACCCGCACCGGAAATCAGCGCAACCGTGCGCCGCCGCCAGCTGTCATCCAGCAGCTTGACTGCGCCCGAAGCGCGTTCGCCGCTGACTTCCAGCCGGGCAATGTCATTGCGCAATTCGCTCGGCAGGGAGAAGGAGGCCGTTGTCTCCGTCGCGCCATCCGCAAAGGCGGCATCCGTCTCGCCAATCGTCAGGCCGCGCATGTCGGCGGCACGCACGCGCACGGTTGCCGGGCCTTCGCCGGGCTTGCGGATCACGGTCACGGTCAGCGCGTCGGCATTGCTGCTGAGGCCTGCAAGGCCCATGGGGGTCCTGAGGCCGGTGTAGACGGTGAGCGGTTTGGCTCCCAGCATTGACCCGAGGTCGCGCTGGAAAGCACCCGGCGCGTCATCTTCCAGCCCGTCCGAGATCCACACTGCCTGCTCGACCGGATTGTCCTGCAGGGCCTTGCGCAGGGCGGTGATCAGTTCAGCGCGCTGGTGGGCGTAGGCGCGGGGCTCCAGCGCCCGCAGCCGCTCACCTGCGGCAGCCGCGGTGGAGGGCGTGAGCGTCTGACTGGGGCCTTCGGCGGTGGCGAGCAGCATCACCGGCGTGCCGGATTCCGTCGCCGTATCAAGGATTTGCTGCGCCGTGGCGGTCTGCCGCTCCCAGTCCCGGGCGGAGGTCCAGCCATTGTCGATGACCAGCAGCAGCGGCCCGCCCTCAAGCGCCAACCGTTCTGCGGGACGCCAGACCGGGCCGGCGAGGGCGAAAATCAGCAGGGCGGCGAGCAGCAGACGCAGCGCGGTCAGCCACCAGGGGCTCTTCTGCGGGGTTTCCTCGTGCTTCTCGATCTCCAGCAGCAGCCGGGTGGGCGGGAAGGTGACCTCACGCGGGCGCGGCGGGGTGAGCCGCAGCAGCCACCAGATCACCGGCAGCAGGGCGAGGGCGGAGAGGATCAGCGGTGAGGCAAAGCCGATGGGAAGGCCGAACATGGATCACCGCCCTCCCATGCCGGAGGCCATCACGCCCGGCTGGCCGGACAGGCGGCCATGCAGCGCCAGCAGCGGCTCGGTGGCGGGCCTGTCGGTGTGGTGCAGAATGTGGCTCCACCCGGCACGCCCGGCAATCTCTCGCAGCTGCGCCTTGCGGGCGGCAAGCCGCGCCTGATAGGCCTCGCGCCAGCCTTCGGCCCGGCCCGTGGTCAGCCGCAGCCCGCCTTCGGGATCGCGGAATTCCACACGCCCGTCGAAGGGAAAGCTCTCCTCGATGGGATCGAGGATCTGCACCAGGTGCCCGCGTGCGCCGGTCGAGGCCACACGGCCCACCCATTCGGTGATTGATGCAATGGGGTCAAGGAAATCGGCGATCAGCACCACATCGGAGAAGCGGCGCACGGCGGTGGTGTCCGGCAGGGCATCGGTGCGGGGGGCGTGGGCAAGGGTTGCTGCCATGCGTTCCGGTGCATCGCGGCTGGTGAGGGGGCGGGTGAGGCCGGGCAGGCCGACACGCTCGCCGCTGCCGGAGAGCATGCTGGCGAGAGCCAGCATCAGCACCAGTGCCCGGTCACGCTTGACCACCGGAGCAAGCTTCGAGCCGAAATTCATGGAGGGCGACAGGTCGGCCCAGAGCCAGACGGTGTGGGCCGCCTCCCATTCGCGTTCGCGCACATAAAGATGCTCGTCACGGGCGGAGCGGCGCCAGTCGATGCGGCGCGCGGGCTCACCCATGGAAAAGGGGCGGAACTGCCAGAAGGTTTCGCCCGGACCTGCACGGCGGCGGCCATGCCAGCCGGTGGCAACCGTATTGCTCACCTGGCGCGCTTCCACGAGCAGCTCGGGCAAGGCTTCGGCCACGGTGCGGGCGGAGGCGAGCATGCCCGGCCCCAGCCCGCTGGTCTGTGATGTGTCTGCTGCCGGTGCCGTGCTGGTGCCTGCCATTCAGGTCCTCCCGGCTCAGCCGATACGGGTCTTGAGGCGGGAAATCACCTCGCGCACGGTGTGGCCATCGGCGCGGGCGGCAAAGGTCAGCGCCATGCGATGCTGCAGCACCGGTTCGGCCAGTGCCAGCACATCATCAATGGAAGGCGCAAGGCGGCCCTCGATCAGGGCGCGGGCGCGCACGGTCAGCATCAGCGCCTGACTGGCGCGCGGGCCGGGGCCCCAGGCGATCAGCCGGGACAGATCATCGCCTTCACCCTGTTCTGCCGGGCGGGCGGAGCGGACCAGCTTCAGGATGGCATCGACCACGCTTTCGCCCACCGGCATCTGGCGCACCAGCGCCTGCAGGGCGATCAATTCTTCCCCGTTCAGAACGGCGGTGGGCTTGGCCTCGGCGGAGCCGGTCGTTTCCAGCAGGATGCGGCGCTCGGCTTCCAGCGTCGGGTAATGCACGTCGATCTGCATCAGGAAGCGGTCCAGCTGGGCTTCCGGCAGGGGATAGGTACCTTCCTGCTCCAGCGGGTTTTGGGTGGCAAGCACGTGGAAGGGGCGCGGCAGATCATGCGGCTGGCCGGCCACCGTCACGTGATATTCCTGCATGGCCTGCAGCAGGGCAGACTGGGTGCGCGGGCTGGCGCGGTTGATTTCGTCGGCCATCAGCAGCTGGGCGAAAACCGGGCCGGGGATGAAGCGGAAGCCGCGCGTGCCATCGGCGGCCTGTTCCATCACTTCCGCGCCGAGAATGTCGGAGGGCATCAGGTCGGGGGTGAACTGGATGCGCCGGGCGTTGAGGCCAAGCACCGTGCCCAGCGTTTCCACCAGCTTGGTCTTGGCAAGGCCGGGCACGCCGACCAGCAGCCCGTGGCCGCCGGCGAGAATGGTGACGAGCGCGCGGTCCACCACGGCTTCCTGGCCGAAGATCACCCGGGCCACATCGGCGCGCGCCGCACCAATGCGGGCGACGGCCTTTTCGGCCTGCTCAACAATGTTGACGGAGCTGGCGGGCGTGGTGGTGATTGCGCTCATGGAAACCTCTTCAAGCCGTTGTCCGTGTCCTTGCCCGGCGGGAAAGGGAGGGCGTTCCGTCTTTCATATACCGGCCATCCTTGCGGCGGCCTGATGCGGCAGGCAGATCGCTGCTGCATCCGTTCACTCTGACAGTTTATCCGGGCCGGTATAAGCCTTTTTTCCGTGCGCCGGGTTGTGCACAGGCCTACGATGCTCCAGATCAGTGTGGATCACACAGTGCCCCGGTGGCGGAACCATGGCAGAAACAGCAAGGCGGATGCAGCGGCCCGATTGATGACAGACGAAACCCGGCTTTCCACTTCTGCAGGCCCGGCCCGGCCGGCTGACGCGCTGGCGGCGCTGATTGCCCGTGCGGGCGGCGGTGATGGCAAGAAACCGCCGGTAGAGCGCTGGAATCCGCCATTCTGCGGCGACATCGACATGGCGATCCACGAAGATGGCTCCTGGTCCTACATGGGCTCCCCCATTGGCCGCGAGGCGCTGGTCAAGCTGTTTGCCTCGGTGCTGCGGAAGGACGAGGACGGGTGTCACTATCTTGTGACCCCTGTGGAAAAGGTCCGCATCCGCGTCGCAGATGCGCCGTTCCTCGCTGTCGAGATGCACAGCCTCGGACAAGGCGACTCACGGACGCTCACGTTCCGGTCAAATGTTGGCGATGTGGTGGCCGCGGGGCCGGAAAATCCGCTGCGTTTCCGGCTGGATGAAGAAAATGATGGTCTTGTGCCCTATGTTCTGGTGCGAGGGCGGCTGGAAGCACGGCTGACACGTCCGCTGCTCTATGATCTGGCGGAGCTGATCGAGGAAAAGGACGGGGTGCCGGGTGTGTGGAGCGGCGGCGCGTTTTTCCCTCTGCCGGAGGGGGCATTGGGCGGGACGGAACGGGGAGGCGCAGACCAGTCATGAGCGTGATGGACGCAATCGGGTCCCGGACCGGACGGACGCCAGGCGCGGCAGACGATCTGTTTTCTCTTGAAGGTTTCCGCTCCCGCGCGCTGCGGCGCCTGCCTTTTGCCGCCGAGCGGGACACGGGCGACCATATTCTCAATCCGGACCTTGGGCCTTATGCCAAGTGGACGGGGGATCCGCGCGAAGCGGCTGTGCTGATCCCGGTTCTCGCCAGGCCGCTGCTGCAGGGGCTGGAACCGGGAGAGGCCTCGGTGCTTTTCACGCTGCGCACGCCGCATCTCAATGCCCATGGCGGGCAGATCGCCTTTCCCGGCGGCAAGATCGATCCGGAAGACGGCAGCCCGGAAGCCGCTGCCCTGCGCGAGGCGCAGGAGGAAATCGGGCTAGATCCGTCGGCCGTCGAGCCCTTCGCCCGCCTATCGCCCTATCTGACTGGGTCCGGCTACCGGATTACGCCGGTCGTGGGCCTCGTGCATGAACTGCCGCCACTGACGGCCAATCCGGGCGAAGTGGCGGATATCTTCGACGTGCCGCTCGGATTTCTGATGCGGCCTGAAAACCACCAGCGCCAAAGCCGTGAATGGCAGGGCCGCCCGCGCTACTTCTATGCCATGCCTTATGAGACCCGGTACATCTGGGGTGTCACGGCCGGCATCGTGCGCTCGCTTTATGAAACGGTCTATGCCTGATGTTCCGCATTACACTCACCCAGGTCGGTTTCTTCCTTCTGCCTTTCGCGGTCTATGCCCTGTGGCTGTGGCTCTCGAAGAAAACGGAGACGGCCAAGGCCTGGAGCCGGGGCCATATCTTCTGGTTGACCGTTGCGGGCGGGCTGCTGGTCATTGTCAGCTTCGTGGTGATGGCCAGCTTCAAGGAAGGCCATGAGGGCCAGACCTACCGCCCGGTGGAATTCCGCGATGGTGTTCTGGTGCCGGGCCGCTATGAATAGGGCCTGAAACGCGGACGCCGAAAGCGACTGACATCATGACCTTGCCCCGCAAGCTCCCCGATTCTGCCGTGCCATGGCTGCGCGGCGCTGCGATCCAGCGCGTCTTCCATGCCTTGCAGAAGGATGGCGACGAAGTGCGGGCCGTGGGCGGGGCGGTGCGCAATGCGCTGCTGGGCGAGCCGATCCGTGACGTGGACATGTGCACCACCGCCCTGCCGCAGCAGGTGATGGAGCGGGCGGAAGCTGCCGGACTGAAGGCTGTGCCCACCGGCATAGACCATGGCACTGTGACGGTGATCAGTTCCGGCGAGCCCTTTGAGGTGACCACCCTGCGCGAGGATGTGGAAACCTTCGGCCGCCACGCGGTGGTGCGTTTCGGCCGGGACTGGGCGCATGACGCGGCCCGGCGTGATTTCACCATGAATGCGCTCTATTGCGGCGCTGACGGCACGATCCATGATCCGCTCGGTGGCGGGCTGGAGGATTGCCTTGCCCGCCGGGTGCGTTTCATCGGCCGGGCGGAGGACCGTATCCGCGAGGATTATCTGCGCATCCTGCGCTTCTTCCGCTTTCATGCCACCTATGGCGCCGGCCCGACGGATGATGAGGGCCTGTCCGCTTCCGTGCGCCTGCGTGACGGGCTGACGCAGCTTTCGGCGGAGCGGATCGGCGCGGAGATGAAGAAGATCCTTGCCGTCGGAGCCTGCCCGCCGGTGATCGCGGTCATGGAAGGGACGGGCATTCTGCCGCTGCTGACGGGTGGTGTGGCCCGTCTTGCCAGCCTTGCCGCGCTGAAGTCTCTCAGTGATGAACTGCCGGAAGCTCGCTCGCCCATTCTGGCACTTGCCTGCCTTACCGGTTTCGTCGGCGAAGACGCCGGGCGCATCGCCCGCCGCTGGCGCCTGTCCAATCAGGAGCGGAGTGTGATGTTCCGCGCCGTCGAAGGGTCCGCTTCCCTGCGGCAGGCGTCAGATCCTGCAGCCGTGCTGAAGGCGCAGATGCTGGCCTGGGGGCGGGAGACGGCGCAAGAAGCCCTCATTCTTGCCCACGCCCGCACCCGTTCGGCCGCCCGGGATGAAGCGGGTTTTGTTGGCCTGCATGAGCTGGCCCGAAGCTGGGACATTCCGGTGTTTCCGCTGACGGGGCATGATCTCATCACCGCAGGCGTGCCGAAAGGCCCGGCGCTTGGCTCTGCGATGGAGCACCTGCGCCGCCTCTGGGCCGCCTCGGACTACCGGGCAGCCCGCGACGAGCTTCTTGCCGCGGTTGCCGCAAAATGAAGGCTTACGGCCACTTCACCACGGGCGGCATGGAGGACAGGATCGAGGCGACGTTGCCGCCGGTCTTGAGGCCGAAGATCGTGCCGCGGTCGTAGAGAAGATTGTACTCCACATATCGTCCGCGCCGGATCAGCTGTTCCTCGCGCTCTGCCTCTGACCAGGGCTTTTCGAAGTTCGCCCGCACCAGCTCGGGATAGATGCCGAGGAAGGCAAGGCCGGCGTCCTTGGTGAAGGCAAAATCCGCGTCCCAGTCGCCGGAGTTCAGATAGTCGTAGAAAATGCCGCCAATGCCGCGCGGCTCGTTGCGGTGCTTGAGGAAGAAATACTCGTCGCACCAGTCCTTGTAGCGCGGATAATCCGCATTCTTGTGCGGGGCGCAGGCTTCTTCCATGGCTTTGTGGAAGGCGATGGAATCCGGGTCCGTCTGGGTGCGGCGGGCATCGAGCACCGGCGTCAGGTCGGCGCCGCCGCCGAACCACTGGCGCGTCGTCACCACCATGCGGGTGTTCATGTGCACCGCCGGCACATGCGGGTTCTGCGGGTGGGCGATCAGGCTGATGCCCGACGCCCAGAAACGCGGGTCTTCCGAAGCGCCGGGGATCTGGCCCCGGAATTCGGGCGAGAATTCACCATGGACGGTGGAAACATGCACGCCCACCTTCTCGAACACCCGGCCGTGCATCATCGACATGACGCCGCCGCCGCCCTTGGCGCCGCTGCTGTCGGTGCGCTCCCATGGGGTGCGGACGAAACGGCCGGCCGGCTGATCCGCCAGCGGTCCGCCCTTCGCGCCGATCTCGTCCTCCAGATCCTCGAAAGCCTGACAGATCCGGTCGCGCAGGCTGGCAAACCACTCTGGCGCAACAGTCTTCTTGGTCTCGATATCTGCGGGCACGGGTCCGCCGCGTGTGGGCTCGGCTGCCTTGGTCATGGGCGCTCCTTCGTCATTTCTGTTGCCGCCATGCGCTTGAGCCGGGGCGGCTGATTCTGGCTCTTCTTATCAAGCCCCTGCCGCGATTTGCAAAGCGGTGATCTGTCCTGCCGGAGGTCAACGGGACGGGATTGGAAAGGTTCCGGTCTGGCGCAGGGCCTCTCCCAGCACCATGGCGGTGGAAACCGCGACATTCAGCGAGCGCATGCCTGCAGCCATCGGGATGGTGATCCGCGCATCGGCGCTGTCATGCAGGGCATCGGGCACGCCCGCGCTTTCGCGGCCCAGCAGCAGCATGTCGTCCGGCCCGAAGGTGAAGTCCGTGTAGGGCAGGGTGCTTTTAGTTGTCAGCAGCACCAGCCGCCGCCCGGCAGCCTTGCGTGCCTCCTCGAAAGCGGCCCAATCGAGGTGGCGGATGAGGGCGGCCCGCTCCAGATAATCCATCCCGGCCCGCTTGAGCGCGCTGCCGGACAGGGGAAAGCCGGCCGGCTCGATCAGGTGCACGCGCACATCAAGGCAGGCGGCCATGCGGATCATGGTGCCGGTGTTCTGCGGGATATCCGGCTGGTAAAGGGCAAGGTCAGGCATGGCCACGCAGTGCCCGGTTTTCCGCCGTTTGTCCAGCGGCTGGAGCATGTCCCTTGCAGCCTGCGGCAAGTCATTACAGCAATTTAAGCCCCTTGCGGCTGGCCATTCCCGGTGCGGGTGCTAAAACCCTGCAAGGGGACATCTCGAAACCGGACCAAGCCTTTGAACAGAATTTTGCGCCGCCTTGAAGGCTGGATTGACCCCTTCGTTTCTGCGCCCGCCGGAAAACTGCCCGTCACCGCAGGCGCCTATCTGTGGTTCCTCGTGCGCCAGTCGCCCTGGCCCTTCGTGGCCATGCTGCTGCTGGGCGGGGCGACAGCTCTGGTGGAAGCAGGGCTCTACAGTTTCATCGGCATCATCGTCGATCTGCTGCAGACCACGCCGAAGGACGAACTCTTCACGCAGAACTGGCAGCTTTTCGCAGGCATGGCGGCCGTTGTGCTGGTGCTGCGCACGGTGCTGGCCTTCTTCACCGCAGGCGTTGAAGAGCAGACCGTGGTGCCCGGCTTTTATGCCCGCGTGCGCTGGCAGGCGCATCAGCGGATCATGGACCAGAGCATCGCCTTCTTTCACGACGAATTCGCGGGCCGCATTTCGTCCAAGGTCTGGCAGGCCGGGCAGGCGGCGGGCGAGTTCATGGTCACGCTGCTGCAGGTGGTCTGGTACATCGCGGTCTATGCTCTGGCGACGCTGCTGCTGCTGGGCGAACTGAACTGGCGCCTTGGCGCGGCCATTCTCGTCTGGCTGGCGGTCTTCTCGGTGATCGCCCGCTACTATGTGCCGCGCATCCGCAACCATTCCCGCGCCGCTGCCCATGCCGCCTCCGGCGCGACGGGCCGGCTGGTCGACACCTACAGCAACATCCAGACGGTGAAGCTGTTCAGCAGCCGCGAGAGCGAACAGGCCGGTGTGCGGGCGATTTTCGAGAGCTACCTTGCGGTGCTCAAACGCTTCACCCGCAACCTGACCGAAGTGCGCTCGCTGATGTCGCTGCTGAGCAGCGTCATGATGGTGAGCATCGGCTGGTTCTCTCTTGTGCTGTGGCAGGATGGTATCCTGACGGCCGGCGATGTGGCGGTGGCGCTGGGGCTGGCGCTGCGGCTCAATCTTCTGCTGGGGCGGATGCTGGGCCAGCTCAACTCCCTGTTCCGCTCCTTCGGCACATTGCAGGACAGTGTCGACATGCTGACACGTCCCATTGCCGTCACGGACCAGCCGGGCGCTCCGGCGCTGATGGTCAGCGCGGGCGCGATCGTTTTTGACAAGGTGAGCTTCCACTATGGCAAGCGCGGGGGCGTCATCGATGATCTGAGCTTTGCGGTGAAGGGCGGGGAGAAGATCGGCATCGTCGGCCCCTCGGGGGCGGGCAAGTCGACGCTGGCCAGCCTGCTGCTGCGCTTCCATGACGTGGAGAGCGGGCGCATTCTGGTGGACGGTCAGGATGTCCGGCAGGTGACGCAGGCCTCGCTCAGGGCGCAGGTCGGCATGGTGGCGCAGGACACCTCGCTGCTGCACCGCTCCATCCGCGAGAACATCGCCTATGGTCGGCCGGACGCCACCATGGCGATGCTTGAGGATGCGGCGCGGCAGGCCCATGCGCTGGAGTTCATCCTGAACCTGAAAGACAGCAAGGGCCGCTCCGGCTTCGAGGCGCAGGTGGGCGAGCGCGGGGTGAAACTCTCCGGCGGCCAGCGCCAGCGCATCGCCATTGCGCGCGTGCTCTTGAAGAATGCACCCATTCTGGTGCTGGATGAGGCGACCTCCGCACTGGATTCAGAGATCGAGGCAGCCATTCAGGACAATCTGATGCCGCTGATGCAGGGCAAGACGGTGCTGGCCATCGCCCACCGTCTTTCCACCATCGCGGCCATGGACCGGCTGATCGTCATGGACGGGGGTAAGATCGTCGAGGAGGGCACCCATGACGCGCTGCTGGCGCGCGGCGGGCTCTATGCGGATCTGTGGGAGCGCCAGTCCGGCGGGTTCCTGCCTGCCGGGGAAATGATGGCTGTTGAGGAAAGGTGACATCCGTCTTGCGTGATCCGGCAGACGTGAGGCCACGTAAGATCTCCCAGAAGGGGGACTTCCGCATGGGTCAGATCATCACCGCCTACCTTGCCACTGCCGCCGTATTTCTTGCGATTGACGCGGTATGGCTCGGAAAAGTGGCAACGCGTTTCTATTTTGACCGCATCGGGCATCTGATGATGGACAAGCCCAATCTCGGTGCGGCGGCGATTTTCTATCTGCTTTACGTCGGCGGTCTTGTCTTCTTCGCTGTGCTGCCTGCACTGAAGTCTGAAAGCATCTGGACAGCAGTGGTCTGTGGTGCGGTCCTAGGTTTTATTGCGTATGCAACCTATGACATGACAAATTATGCAACTCTCAGAAACTGGCCGCTGGAGGTTGTTTTCGTTGACATTGCCTGGGGCGCATTCCTCAGTGCGGTATCGGCTGCCGCTGGCTATGCCATCACGAATAAGCTGTTGTCCTGAACGATTTATCCCTTCGCGTGAAGAAAATCTTTACGCTCGCTGCCTAGTACTATTGCCCATGGTATCGGACCGAAGAACGTTTCTTCTGACCATCGGGAATGGACATGCACGATAATGTAAGTACGGGCATCCGCCTTTCGATCCTTGGCCGGTTTCTTGTCCTGGTTGTGACGTCGGCCCTGATCATGGTGGCCGGCACGGGGTATGCGTTCTATGTGTTCCGTGAAGCGCTGACCTCTGCTCTGGGGGACCCGTCGCAGGCACAGGCTTTTCTCGGTCCGCAGGCCTCCTCGCTGCTTGATGGCCTGATCATCGATCAGATGCTGCAGATTGTTCTTGTCTGCTCGCCCATCGGTATTGCCTTCCTGGCACTGGCCGTGGTGCTGGCCCTGGGCGTCGCCCGGCCGCTCAACCGGCTGCAGGATGGTCTTGATCTTCTGTCCCAGGGGCAACTGGATGTGAATATCGACGGTGCCAGCCGTAGCGATGAAATCGGTGCCATTGCGCGCTCCGTTGTCCAGTTCCGTGAAAAGCTGGCAGCCCGCGCCAAGGAGGAAGTTGAACTCCAGGCGGCCCAGCAGACCCAGATGGAACAGGAGCGCCGGGAACTGATGCACGACGTGGCCAGCGACTTCGAACGCTCGGTCATCAGCGTCGTGGAAGCGCTGACCAGCACGGCGCATGCGGTTGGCGGCAATGCCCTTGATCTGCGTCAGGCGGTCGGCAACTCCTCCCGCGCCGTGGATGAAGTGTCCACCGCAACGGCAGAGGCCGGTCAGTCGGTGCGTGTCATGTCCCAGTCTGCCGAAGAGCTGGCAGTCTCCATTTCGACCATCGGCCGTGATGTCGAAAACGCTTCCCAGATCGCCAGCGCTGCCGTGCTTGAAGCCCGCCAGACCGATGAAATCGTCGGCCGCCTGTCGGAGACGGGCCGTCAGATCGGCGAAGTTGTCGAACTCATCAGCCAGATTGCCAACCAGACCAACCTTCTCGCCCTGAATGCCACCATCGAGGCGGCGCGTGCGGGCGAAGCGGGCCGCGGCTTTGCCGTGGTGGCCAATGAGGTGAAGGCTCTGGCCGGCCAGACCACCAAGGCAACGGAAGAAATCACCTCCCAGGTGGCCTCCGTGCAGTTCGTGGCGGAGCAGGCGGTCGGGGCGATCCGCTCCATCACCGCGACCATCGAGCAGATCAGCCAGATTTCCGAAGCCGTTCATGGCTCGGTTCAGAGCCAGATGCAGGCGACCGGTGAGATTTCCCGTTCGGTCCACGTGGCCAATGCCAGCACCGAGCGCGTGGGGGGCAACATGAACCGCCTTGCAGAAGCAATGCAGGCCAGCACCTCGGCCACGGATGAAATGCACGCGGCAGCGGGTGAACTCACCCATCTTTCCGCCAGCCTGCAGACGCAGGTGAGTCAGTTCCTCACCAGCATCCGCGCAGCCTGAGGCAGGCAATCCACAGGACGATGTCATGCGGCGGACGGGTTCCGCCGCATTTTTTTGTCCGCCCGCAGACGGAGGGCGTGCCTGAAGGCGGGCCCGGAGTTTGTCAGGGGAAAGCGGCCACCGGTTTTCCCGAAAAGACAAATGAAAACAAAGAAACCCGGCGTCTGTCAGGTTCACTCTGATCCGGACAGGCGCTGGAGAAGGGGGCGGAGCCCCTCAAGGACTGGTTGCATTGTTGCCTCATGGCAACAGGCGGAAGGTAAAGCATGTTTGAGCTGTGCTTGAGGCCTTGCGATTTCAACCGAACAGTTTAAGAAAGTCAGGCGCGTTCTGCCGCGCTGTCTATTGCCGTCAACCGAGCTAACAGAGGAGGGGTATTCATGACCAATACGTCACGTGTCCATATGACCGTAGCCCCTGCTCTCGTGGGCCCGTTTCCCATCTCCTGCCACCCGGCAGCCTGAGACGGCGTTTCAAAACATTCCAGCTGAATAGCGACTGGCTTCAAGCGTAACCGGACTCCTCCGGTGCTGCGCGTCTTTCATTTGCGCGTTCCGCCAGCCGTGCCTCATCAGTCCGATTCCGTCTGGAGCAGAACCATGTCTGTTCGTTATCCTTTGGATCCTTTCGATCTGCCTTATCCGCCGGACCTGCCGCGTCCGGATGACTTTGCTGCGTCCTTGCCGCGGGTGACGCTGTCCTGGCGCCAGCGCCTGGCCCTTGGCGGGGCGGCTGTTGCCGTCTTTTCCGCTGCAACGGCTGGTGCCGCCATGCTGATTTTCCTGCCGGTTCTCCTCGCTGACCTGTGGTCGCTGGAGGCTGTCCGGATCGGCAATGCGGTGCAAAGCGCGGCTCAGTACCGCACGCATCTGATCGAGTTGTTCCTTGGCACGCTGGTGCTTGCCGGTGCGCTGGTCAGTTTCGTCTTTTCGCTGGCCTTCGGTGGCCGCCGTCCCTATTGGCAGCGCCTTAAAATCAGGCGTCTGCGCGGTTCTGCCCGGTCCGCGGGCGAGGGCCGTAAATCTCTGGAGTTGAACAATGTTTTCCAGATTTGAACGTCTGATCGATCCCTTCGCGGACTTTAAGCTGGATGTGCCGCCGAAGGGGTTTGGGGCCTTCTGCTGGTACTATACCAAGCCGCTTTGGCCGCTGCTGGCCGGTGTCGGTGTGCTGGGGGCGATGATCGCGATCTTTCAGGTCGCGATCTTTGCCTTCCTGGGCGATCTGGTCAACTGGCTGGGCGAGGCCAACCGGGCGACGTTCTGGACCGACAACTGGGTGAAGCTCTCGCTCATGGCCGGTGTCATCCTGCTGTGCCTGCCGTTGACGCAGGCCTTCTGGGAGCTGCTGTTCCATCAGGGCGTGATCGGCACCTATCCCATGTCCGTGCGCTGGCGCGTGCACCGCTATCTGCTGCGCCAGAGCATGACCTTCTACCACAACGACTTTGCCGGCCGCATCGCCAACAAGATGATGCAGACGGCACTGGCCGTGCGCGAAGTGGTGACGCGGATCGTCGACATGATGGTCTATGTGCTGGTCTATCTGACCAGCGCGCTGATCGTCATCGCTGATGCCAACCTCTATCTCGCGATTCCGCTGGTGGTCTGGACTTTTGCCTATGTTGGCGTGCTGCGTGTCTTCATTCCCCGCCTCAAGGCGATCTCGCAGGAGCAGGCGGATGCCCGCTCGGTGATGACCGGCCACGTGGTGGATGCCTACACCAACATTGCGACGGTCAAGCTCTTCTCCCATGCAAGGCGTGAGGAAGAATATGCCCGCAATTCGATGATGGGCTTCATGAAGACCGTCTTCGGCCAGATGCGCTACGTGACGCTGCTGAACATCTCGCTGAACACGCTGAACACGCTGCTGCTGTTCTCCACGGCCGGGCTGTCCATCTTCCTGTGGCAGCATGAAGTGGTCACCACTGGCGATGTGGCGGTGGCCGTATCGCTCGTCCTGCGTATCCAGGGCATGTCGCAATGGATCCTGTGGGAAGTGGCGGGCCTGTTTGAAAACGTCGGCACGGTGCAGGACGGCATCGGCACCATTGCGCGTGAGCGGGAGGTGCAGGACGTGCCGGATGCAGCGCCTCTTACGGTCACCAAAGGCGAGATCGTCTTCGACAAGGCCTCCTTCCACTATGGCAAGGTCAAGGGTGTCATCGATGCGCTAGATCTGACGATCCGTCCGGGCGAAAAGATCGGTCTCATCGGCCGCTCCGGCGCGGGCAAGTCCACCCTCGTCAATCTGCTGCTGCGGTTCTATGACCTTGAGAGCGGTTCAATCCGTATCGACGGGCAGGATATCGCCCGTGTCCGCCAGGATGACCTGCGCGCTCATATCGGTGTTGTTACGCAGGATACTTCGCTGCTGCACCGGTCCATCTATGAGAACGTCGCCTACGGCAAGCCGGAGGCGTCGGAAGCGGAGGTGATCGAGGCTCTGCGCAAGGCCCATGCCCTTGAGTTCGTTCAGGGACTTGAGGACAGGGACGGGCGCAGCGGCCTTCAGGCCCAGGTGGGTGAACGCGGCGTGAAGCTGTCCGGCGGACAGCGCCAGCGGATTGCCATTGCCCGGGTTCTGCTGAAAAATGCCCCCATCCTGCTGCTGGACGAGGCGACATCCGCCCTGGACAGCGAGGTGGAGGCAGCCATTCAGGACAGTCTCTTCGACCTGATGGAAGGCAAGACGGTGATTGCCATCGCGCACCGCCTGTCGACCATCGCGGCTATGGACCGGCTCATCGTCATGGACAAGGGCCGAATCATCGAAGAGGGGCGTCATGAAGAACTGCTGACCCGGGGCGGCCTCTATGCACAGCTGTGGTCGCATCAGTCTGGCGGATTTTTGCAGTCAGCTGCAGAAGTTTGATCCAGATCAAACGATCCGGCTTTCAATTGGGGCCTTTTCAGGGCATCAAAAAGGTGATGACGGCATCCCAAGCGGTGCGACATTTAGCGTTCTGGCCGAAGGTCATCTGGACAATGCGGCAGAACGGTGCAAAAAGACCACCGCTTGGTGTGGTGCGGGCGATTGCCGCACCCGTTTGCCGTTAATGCCCGCGCCGGGCAGCCGACCGTTCCGGAGGGGAGGGCGAGGCTGTCTGCCTGTGGGCATTCGGTATACGTTAAACAGGTTTCGAGAGGACGCGACCTTGGCTCATACGGATTCGGCGGAACCGACCCGCCGTGATTTCCTCTATCTTGCGACCGGCGCCATGGGCGTTGTGGGCGCGGGCGCTGTCGCCTGGCCCTTCATCGACCAGATGAACCCGGACGCTTCGGCTCTTGCTCTGGCCTCCATCGAGGTGGACGTCTCCGCCGTCGAGGTGGGGCAGTCGATCACCGTGAAGTGGCGCGGCAAGCCGGTCTTCATCCGTCAGCGTACGGACAAGGAGATCGAAGAGGCCAAGGCTGTGCCGCTGTCCGAACTGCCGGACAAACTGGCGCGCAACCTCAACCTGTCCGATACCGCCGATGCCTCCGACGCGAATCGCGCCGCCGAAGGCAAGGAAGCCTGGCTCGTCATGGTCGGCATCTGCACCCATCTGGGCTGCGTGCCGCTGGGCAATGCCGGCGACTTCGATGGCTGGTTCTGCCCGTGCCATGGTTCGCACTATGACACTGCAGGGCGTATCCGCCGGGGGCCTGCTCCGGAGAACCTCCTCGTACCGCCGTTTGCGTTTGTTGAAGACGCCAAGATCAAGATCGGTTGACCGGTAGACCCCAGGAGACAGCCATGGCTGGACATTCCAATTACGTTCCGCAGAGCGCGGCGGCGAAGTGGCTTGAGAGCCGTCTGCCGGTCATCTCGCTCGTTCGCGGCTCTTTCGTCGATTTCCCGACCCCGAAGAACCTCAATTACTGGTGGACCTTCGGCGGCATTCTCTTCTTCATGCTGATCTCGCAGATCATCACCGGCATCGTACTGGTGATGCACTACACCCCCAGCACCACGGCAGCCTTCTACAGCGTCGAGCACATCATGCGTGATGTGAACTTCGGCTGGCTGATCCGCTACCTGCATTCCAACGGCGCGTCGATGTTCTTCATCGCCGTCTACATCCACATCTTCCGCGGTCTCTACTACGGCTCCTACAAGGCCCCGCGCGAAATCTCGTGGATCCTGGGTGTGATCATCTTCCTCATCATGATGGGCACCGCCTTCATGGGCTACGTGCTGCCCTGGGGCCAGATGTCCTTCTGGGGCGCCACCGTGATCACCAACCTGTTCTCGGCGATCCCGCTGGTGGGTGAAGCCGTGCGCACCTGGCTTTGGGGCGGCTTCGCCGTCGACAACCCGACGCTGAACCGCTTCTTCTCGCTGCACTATCTGCTGCCGTTCATGATCTTCGGCGTTGTCATCCTGCACGTGTGGGCCTTCCACACCACGGGCAACAACAACCCGACGGGCGTGCAGCCGAAGTCCGGTCAGGACACGGTTCCGTTCCATCCGTATTACACGGTCAAGGATGCCTTCGCGATCGTGGTGTTCATGATCCTCTTCGCCTGGTTCGTCTTCTACGTGCCCAACTACATGGGTCATGCCGACAACTATATCGAAGCGAATCCGCTGGTGACGCCGGCGCATATCGTGCCGGAATGGTACTTCCTGCCGTTCTACGCGATCCTGCGTGCGGTGCCGGACAAGCTCGGCGGCGTTCTGGCCATGTTTGGCGCCATTGCCATCCTGTTCGTCCTGCCCTGGCTCGACACGTCCAAGGTCCGCTCGGGCGTCTACCGCCCGCTGTTCAAGCAGTTCTTCTGGATCTTCGCAATCAACGCGGTGGCCCTCGGCTATCTCGGTGCGATGCCGGCAGAAGGCATCTACGTGATCCTGTCGCGCATCTGCACGATCTACTACTTCGCCCACTTCCTGATCATCCTGCCGCTGCTGGGCTTCCTTGAGAAGCCGCTGCCGCTGCCGGCCTCGATCTCCGAAGCGGTGCTGGCAAGCGGTTCCGGCAAGCCGGCGGCTGCAGTTGCTGCACCTCAGACGAAGTGACGGAAAGGGTCAGGAGTTTTTGAAATGAGCACCATGATCAAGACCGTCCGCGCCCTTGGCGTATCGCTTGCCGCAACCCTCGCGGTTGCCATCGCCTCGCCCGCTTTCGCAGCGGGTGAGGGGCCGCACATCCCGCGTGAGCAGTGGTCCTTCGCAGGTCCCTTCGGCACCTATGACAAGGCCCAGCTGCAGCGCGGCTTCAAGGTCTACCGCGAGGTTTGCGCCTCGTGCCATGGCCTGAAGTTCGTGGCCTTCCGCAACCTGGCGCAGCCGGGCGGCCCGGGCTTCACCGAAGATCAGGCCAAGGCAATTGCGGCAGACTATACCGTGGTTGATGGACCGAATGACGAGGGCGACATGTTCGAGCGTCCGGCCATTCTGGCCGACCGCTTCCCCTCGCCGTTCCCGAACGAGCAGGCGGCCCGTGCGGCCAATGGCGGCGCCTATCCGCCGGACTTCTCGCTGATCGCCAAGGCCCGTGCTGCCCACCGCGGTTTCCCGTGGTTCATCTTCGACGCCTTCACCCAGTACAACGAGCAGGGCGCCGATTATGTGCATGCGCTGCTCGTGAGCTACGACGAGGAAGTGCCGGAGGGTGTCACGGTTCCTGCAGGCCAGTATTACAATCCGGCCTTCATGAGCGGCTCCTTCATCGGCATGGCCCCTCCGATCTCGGATGAGCAGGTCGACTACACCGACGGCACGCCGATGACGGTGGATCAGTACGCCCGTGACGTCTCCGCCTTCCTGATGTGGGCCGCTGAGCCGCACATGGAAGAGCGCAAGAAGATGGGCTTCCGGGTCATGATCTTCCTGATCGTCTTCGCCTCGATGCTCTACTTCACCAAGAAGAAGCTGTGGCGCAACGTCGAGCACTGATACCGGCATCCGCCGGGTGACCGCAAATGCTGAGAAGGGCCGTCCCATGGGGCGGCCCTTCGCATTTTCCGGGGCTCTTGCCGGGTTTGACAAGCACCGGCAAACCGGACCTAATCAGGCCGGTCTGATTTGGGGGTGCCGATGACTGAGGCGGTTCTGGGCGTGATTGGCGGGTCGGGGATCTATGATCTGCCGGGCCTTGAGGGGGCGGAGTGGGTTGGCGTCGGCAGCCCCTGGGGCGAGCCATCCGATGCGGTGCGGATCGGCCAGATCAATGGCCTCAAGGTGGTGTTCCTGCCCCGTCACGGCCGCGGCCATCTGCATTCTCCCTCGCAGATCAATTACCGCGCCAATGTTGATGTCATGAAGCGCTGCGGCGTTACGGACCTCATCTCCGTTTCGGCTTGCGGCTCGCTGAAGGAAGAACTGGCGCCCGGCACCTTCGTGCTGGTGGAGCAGTTCATCGACCGGACTTTTGCGCGGGAGAAGAGCTTCTTCGGCACGGGCTGCGTGGCGCATGTGTCCATGGCCTATCCGGTCAGCCCCCGGCTGGTCGATCATGTGGAAGCGGCTGCGCGGGCGGAAGACCTCAAATACCGGCGCGGCGGCACCTATCTGGCCATGGAGGGGCCGCAGTTCTCCTCCCTCGCAGAGAGCCACCTCTACCGTTCCTGGGGCTGTGATGTGATCGGCATGACCAACATGCCGGAGGTCAAGCTCGCCCGCGAGGCGGAGATCTGCTACGCGACGGTTGCCATGGTGACCGACTATGACAGCTGGCACCCGGACCATGGCGAGGTCGATATCCAGCAGATCATCAAGGTGCTGCATGACAATGCCCATCACGCCCAGCAGCTGGTGGCGCGCCTTGCCCGTGATCTGCCGCGCGAGCATGAGCCTTGCCCCGTCGGCTCGGACAGGGCCCTCGACTATGCAATCATGACCGCGCCGGAGCGGCGCGACCCGGCCTTGCTGGCGAAGCTTGATGCCGTGGCAGGCCGGGTGCTTTTCGACAGGGGCTGAGCGCTGCGGCGCATTGGCCGTGGGCAAGGTGGTAATGCCTTTGCCCCCGGCAGCTGCGCCTTGATATAAGATCTGGCAAAGGCCCTGCAGCCGGGGCTCTGCCCCGGGGCAGTGGCCACTCAAGACACGACGCGCCCTAAGAGGACGATATGGACATTCCCAGCGTTTCCGACGAGCTGCTGCAGGCCATCCGCACGATCCCGGATTACCCCAAGCCCGGCATCCTGTTCCGCGACATCACCACCCTTCTGGGCAATGCCCGCGCCTTCCGCCGGGCCGTGGATGCGCTGGTGCAGCCCTGGGCCGGTTCCAAGGTGGAGCAGATTGCCGGTATCGAGGCGCGCGGCTTCATTCTGGGCGGTGCCGTGGCGCATCAGCTGTCTGCCGGCTTTGTGCCGATCCGCAAGAAAGGCAAGCTGCCCTGGCAGACGGTCAGCGTTGCCTATTCGCTGGAATATGGCCTTGATGAAATCGAGATGCACAGCGACGCCATCAATCCGGGCGACAGGGTGATCGTGGTTGATGACCTGATCGCCACCGGCGGTACGGCGGAGGCTGCCTGCAAGCTGCTGCGCGGGCAGGGGGCGGAGATTGTCGCCGCCTGTTTCATCGTTGACCTGCCGGACCTGGGCGGGCGTCAGCGGCTGGAAGCCATGGGCGTGCCGGTGCGCACGCTGCTGTCTTTCCCGGGGCATTGACCATGGCGGGGCAGCACGGGCACGGACCGGATTTTTCCCCTGCGTTCAGGGCTGCCTTTGCCGATCTGCTGCACTGGCGGCGTGATGTGCGCCGCTTCCGCAAGGACAGTCTGCCGGATGGCCTGCTGGACGAGGTTCTGGCGCTGGCCGACCTTGCGCCGTCCGTGGGCAACAGTCAGCCCTGGCGCATCGTCCGGGTGGAAAGCGAAGCCCGGCGGGACGCGGTGACGAGGCTGTTCGAGCAGGAAAACAACCGCGCCCTTGCTGCCTATGAGGGCGAAAAGGCGGAGCTTTACGCAAGGCTCAAGCTGGCTGGCCTGCGCGAAGCGCCGGTTCAGCTGGCGGTCTTCTGCGATCCGGACCCGGAGCAGGGCCATGGGCTTGGCCGTGCAACGATGCCGCAGACACTTGCCTTCTCGGCCGTTGGCATGGTCCAGTGCCTGTGGCTTGCCGCGCGCATGCATGGCGTGGGGCTCGGCTGGGTGTCGATCATCGATCCGCAGGCCGTGAAGACAACGCTGGACGTGCCGTCCGGCTGGGAGCTGATCGGCTATCTCTGCCTCGGCTTTCCCGAGGAAGAGCATCTGGTGCCGGAGCTGGAGCGGGAGGGCTGGCAGGCCCGCACACCGCTCGAAGGGCGTATTTTCATCCGTTAGGAGGAACCTTTGGCAGTCATCATCAGGCCGATTGAAGACAAGGACCGGGCGTCGCTCGCACAGCTGCTGGAAGAGCGGTGGGCGGGCGTGGAGATCCTGCTGGATGGCGTCATGGTCGATGCCTCGGCACTGCCGGGCTTTCTGGCGGAGGACGACGGGCAACTCGCCGGGGCTGTCACGGTCATCCGCCGGGAGAGCGAATGGGAAATTCTGACCCTCGATTCGCTCAGCCGCTGGGCAGGCACGGGCACGCAGCTGCTGGATGCGGTGGTCAATGATGCGCGCGGTCATGGCATGACCCGGCTGATGGTGCGCACATCGAATGACAATCTGGATGCCTTCCGCTTCTATCAGCGGCGTGGCTTCCGGCTGGAGCGGATCGTGCAGGGCGTCATTGATGACGAGCGCCAGCTCAAGCCCGAAATCCCGCTCATGGGCGAATACGGCATTCCGCTGCATGACGAAGTGGTGCTCGGCCGCAGCCTTTAGGCTTTGTACCAAGGCTCTCGATGCTGACGCATCACGCCTTGAAATGGCTCAGGCGCCGCACGGGCTTGAGCAGCTCTTGATGGGCCAAGCTCATCGAGAGTTGGTACCAGGCTGCGGCAATACGAAGGTTAGGCCTGCTGCGGCCTGCGTCGGAGGTAGACCTTGCTTTCAAAGCTGAAGACCAGTTCGCCGTTCTGGTTGGTGCCCTCATTGCGGCCGCGCAGCACACCCCAGTCCGGGCGCTGCGGGATATCATCCTTCGCAATCACGACGCTGGCGTAGGTGATGGTGTCGCCGGCAAAGACGGGCTTGATCCATTTGAGGTTTTCAAAGCCGGGCGAGGGGCCGCGCTCCACCGGGGTTTCCCCGCGAGCGAGCGTGGCCGCGTCCAGTTCCTGCATGGTCAGGATCAGACGGCGCATGAAGGCGGAGGCCGTGTGCCAGCCGGAGGCGCAGAGGCGGCCAAAGTGTGTGGCCGCTGCACCTTCTTCCGTCAGGTGGAAGGGCTGAGGGTCGAAGGCGGCGGCAAAGCGGACGATGTCTTCGGCCGTGAAGTGGTGGGAGCCAAGCTCGACGCGCTCGCCCAGCTCCATCTCGTCAAACCAGGTTCTCATGCGCCCGCCTCCGCTGCTGGCTCAAGGCAGGTGAAGAGGATCGGGTTTTCCAGCACCATCACGGTGTCACCGTTCTGATTGAAGACGGAAAAAGCGAAGGTGACGAGCCCAAGACCGGGCCGCGAGCGCAAGCGGCGGCAGCTCAGCACCTTGGCTTCCGCCCTCAGCGTGTCGCCCGGGTAGACCGGTCGCCGCCAGGTGAGCGTGTCTATGCCCGGCGCGCCCTGACCGGCGGACTGCGCCAGAAGCCCGTCCACCAGCATGCGCATGAACATGGATGCGGTGTGCCAGCCCGATGCGGCGAGGCCGCCCAGCAGCGAGGCCTTGCCGGCCTCTTCATCAAGGTGAAAGGGCTGAGGGTCGAATTCCGCAGCGAAGGCGATGATTTCATCCTTCGTGACGGTCTTCGTGCCGAGGGGGATGGTCTCGCCGGGCGAGAAGTCTTCGAAGTAGCGGTGGGCGGTCATGGGACTTGTTTTATCTTGCCATGACCGCCCGCGCCAGTGGTTGATGGGGCTCATTCCGCTTCTGGCAAATGCTCCTTTTGGCGGAGCTTGAATGCCAGCGGGTCAGACCATGCGCCAGATCCGGGCGGCCGCCGCCCGCTCCGGCGATTGGCCTCAATCGTAATACATCTCGTTGTCGTCCAGATAGACGTTCGAGGCTTCGCAGATGTCGATGGAGATCGGGTCGTCCAGCACTTCGCTGCCGTCCGTCCCGAGCCAGCCCACCTGGAAAGTCTGCTCGCAGGGACCAGAATTGGCGTGGAAGGTGGCACGCACATTGTCGCCCGGAGCCAGACGGTTGCTCAGCCAGTTGTCACTCCAGCCGTCACCGCCGTTGGTGTAGAAGCCAACGACCGTGTTGCTGTCCGTGTTGTTGTAGATCTGGAAGTAGCCTTCCTGCCCGGTTCCGGCCGCCATCAGCGGTGCGGTTGCGGTCAAGGTTGCGGCAACTGCCGCTGCAAAAAAATTGAAGCTTTTCATCATGCTCCCCACAGAGCCATGGGCAAGTTGCGACTCTTCGCAGCCCGCAGGCTCCATGAAAAGCAAGACCACCGCTGCGACAGCCTGTAAAGCTGACGCTTAGTATCGATAATCAACGTGCATTGATATAATGCAATCACTGGATGTATATATGACAAAGAAGTTATCAGGCATTGCCGATCAGTACCCCGGCGGCGAACACCAGTGATCCGCCAAGAACCACCTGCAGGGCGGCGCGCCAGAAAGGTGTGTCCATGTAACGGTTCTGGATCCAGGCAATGGCCCAGAGTTCAATGAAGACGACGGCCGCAGCCAGGCTGGTGGCTGTCCAGAAATCCGGAATGAGATAGGGCAGGGCGTGGCCAAGTCCGCCAACCGTCGTCATGATACCGGACGAGAGACCGCGCTTCAGTGGAGAGCCGCGCCCCGACAGCACCCCGTCATCATGCGCAGCTTCCGTGAAGCCCATGGAAATGCCCGCACCAACGGAGGCGGACAGGCCGACGAGGAAGGTCTGCCAGGTGTCCTGCGTCGCAAAGGCTGCCGCAAAGATCGGGGCCAGCGTCGAGACGGAGCCATCCATCAGCCCGGCAAGGCCCGGCTGCACATAGGTGAGAATGAACTGGCGGTGGGCGGTCTTGTCTTCCTCGGCCCGCACATCCGTGGGGGTCAGGCTCTCGCTGAGGGCCTCTGCACGGCTCTCGTGGCCGCGTTCGGCCATGGCGAGATCGCCCAAGAGCTTGCGGGTGGCGGCATCGCTGGTGCGCTTTGCAGCTTCCTCGTAGAAGCGGGCGGCCTGATCCTCCATCTGCTCCGCCATCGCCCGCACCTTTTCAAGGCCGAGCGGACGGACCAGCCAGTCGGGCTTGCGGGTGTAATATCCGCGCACGTGCTCGCGCCGGATCAGCGGGATGCTGTCGCCAAAGCGGTCCTGGAACAGGACAATCAATTGCTGCCGGTGGCCATTCTCCTCTTCCGCCATGGCATCGAACACGGCGGCAGAGGCGGGAAAATCATCCCGCAGCCCATCGGCATAGGCCTTATAGATCCGGCTGTCGTCCTCTTCGGACGAGATCGCGAGGGCGAGAATTTCGGCCTCGCTCAGCGATGAAAAGTCGCGGCGGCCAGTCGACAGAAACCGGGAGAACATCTGCGCGATCCGATCAGGAAAGGATGAGGGAACCCCCCGCAATCTAAACCGCAAGATATGTCAAAACCACCCATGATAGGCCCAGTGCGTCAAAGTGAGCGAGCAACATGACCTTCCAGCCCCCTTCGGACCTGACCCCGGCCAGAACCTACGAACGGCGCTTCGCCCGCGTCATCGAGCATGTGCATGATCATCTCGACGAGCCGCTTGATCTCGATCAGCTCGCCGATATCGCTGCCATGTCGCGGTGGCACTGGCACCGGGTGTGGCAGGCATGTTTCGGTGAAAGTGTGGTTGCCATGGTCCGGCGGCTCCGGATGCAGCGGGCAGCCACGGCGCTGGCCAGGGGCGAGACGGATCTGGAACGGCTGGCACGGGAGGCAGGCTATGGCAGCCTGACCGCCTTCACCCGCGCCTTCCGTCAGTCCTATGGCCTGCCGCCGGCCACATACCGGGACGCGGGTCCGCATCGCCGCTTTGACAAGGACTGGACACCGCCGGCCCGCAAGCGGCCGGCTGACCTTGGAGCTTCTCCCATGCATGACATCGTCATCCGCCAGGAACCGCAGCGCGTGCTGGCCGGCATCGCGCACAAGGGCCCTTACATCGAAATCGGCCGTGCCTTTGAACATCTGATCGGCAGCCTTGCCAGTCGTGGCCTGATGGACAAGACAGGCATGTTGATCGGCTTTTACTACAGCGATCCGTCCGTGGTGCCGGAGCAGGAGCTGCGTTCGGCCGCAGCGGTCGAGCTGCGGCAGGACATCGCCTTGTCTGCGCCGCTGGAGCGCATCGAGGTTCCGGCGCAGCGCTATGCCGTATTGCGGCACAAGGGGCCGTATGCGGACATGAAGGCCGCCTATGACTGGCTCTACGGCACCTGGCTGCCGGCGTCTGGCCATGAGCCGGCGGATGGGCCGGCCATGGAAATCTACCTGAACAACCCTCGCGACACGGCCCCGTCCGATCTTCTGACCGACATCTGCCTGCCGTTGAAATAGGGGCAGATCACCTCGACCAGAAGCGGCGCAAAGCCTTCGCCGCGCGCCGCGATCCGGCCGCTGTGGACCGCCCGCCCTGGCCATAGGGGAAAGCGCGAAGACAAGCCCCTCTTGGCGTGGCATTTCGGCCCGGAGGGCGGCACCTAATAGGTTCACACAAGCTCCATTCTCTAGCGTTGCGAGAAGAAGCAAGCCAATGAGAGTGAAGCAATGAATCGCAAGCAGCGGCGGATTGTGAGCGCACGTAGCAAAAACGATGGGCTCTCTACGCCCAAGAGGAGGTTGCTGGATGCTGCCGTCGCAGCGCATCAGGCAGGGCGTCTGGAGCAGGCTGAAACGCTTTACAAGCGCGTCCTGTCGATGGATCCCGCAGACGCCGGTTGCGTTCATCATCTTGGGCTGATTGCGCATCAGAGACTGAACCATCACGCCGCCATCGAATTGATCCAGAAAGCCATCTCCCTGCGCCCTGACTATGCAGAGGCGCATAGCAATCTGAGCATTGTGCTGGCGGCTGCGGGTGATCTTGCGGAGGCGGTCAGATCTGCCCGCAAAGCTGTCACTCTGCGGCCCGGCAACGCTCATTCGCATGCAGCCCTTGGCAGCCTGCTGTTCAAGCAGGGACATGCTGATGATGCTCTTGGGGCCTATCAGATGGCCCTGCGTCTCGACCCGCAGCGTGCCGAAACACACTTCCTTCTGGGGGAGCTTCTGCGCGATCGCGGGGATGTGAAATCTTCCCTTGATGCGTACAAGCGGGCTATCCAGCTTGACCGCTCGCACCAGAGCGCTCACTTGAGTTTGGGTGAAGCTTGCTCGGCAATGGGTCTGTATGAAGAAGCCCTGTCTGCATATGCGATTGCCCGTCAATTAAGCCCAGGTGACAGCGAGGCAATGTTTGCGCAAGCTTACCTCAAGCGGCAAGTGTGCGAATGGCCGGCGCCAGTTCCCGGAATAGCCGATCCTGAGAGAGCTGAGATCAAGCCTGTTCCTCCCTTCAGCATCCTTGCTACCGGCGGAGACATGCAGGCTCAGCTGGCATGGGCACGAAAATGGTCCCGCGATCTCGAGGCGGCATGTGAAATGCGTTTCAACCCAGAAATCGCGGCGAACCGGGCAAAGATCCGGGTCGGGTACCTCTCAGCCGATTTTCACGAGCATGCTACCGCTTATCTGGCCTGCGAATTGTTCGAAAGGCATGACCGCAACCGTTTTGAGGTGTACGGATACTCGATTGGCGAGGATGATGGCAGCGGGATGCGGGCAAGGCTGGAACGCGCCTTCGATCACTTCACCGACCTGCGTGGAAAGTCTCATCTTGAGGCGGCGAAGCTCATCCGCGGAGATTCAATCGACATTCTGATCGACTTGAAGGGCTATACACGTGGCGCAAGGACGCAGATCCTTGCCTACAGGCCAGCTCCCATTCAGGTGAACTATCTTGGCTATCCGGGCACGATGGGGGCAGGGTTCATCGACTACATCGTCGCTGATGAAACCGTCATTCCCGCTGGCCATGAGCAGTTCTACAGCGAGAAAGTGATCAGACTGCCAGGAAGCTATCAGCCGAACAGCCATCGGCAGATAGATGATCATATCCAATCGCGGAATATGCATGGCCTGCCGGAAGACGCTTTCGTCTTTTGCTGCTTTAACAACACCTACAAGATAACGGAACAAGTCTTCGATGTCTGGATGCGCATTCTGAAGGGTGTAGACCGTGCGGTTCTCTGGCTGTTCGACAGCGCAAGTCAAACCCGGGAAAATCTCCGCAAGGCCGCATTGGAGCGTGGGGTGTCGCCGGAAAGGCTGGTGTTTGCACCAAAGCTTCCTCTTGCCTCTCACCTTGCGCGGCACGCTGTGGCGGACCTGTTTCTCGATACTGTGCCCGTGAATGCCCACACCACAGCGAGTGATGCCCTCTGGGCGGGCTTGCCAGTGCTGACATGCCTGGGGGACACGTTTGCAGGACGTGTCGCGGCGAGCCTCAACAACGCGGTTGGACTGCCTGAATTGGTCACGCATTCTCTTCAAGAGTATGAGGCATTGGCGATCTCACTCGCTAAAAACCCGGATCAGATTGCAGCCTTCAAGTTGCGGCTGGCTGAGGGGCGCGGTACTGCCGCTTTGTTCGACATTGACCGGTACGTCCGGGGCCTTGAAGATGCATTTGCAGAGATGCTTCGAGACCAAAGGACTGCTTGTTAGAAGGAGCGCGATATCCCTCCTTGGTCAGCCAAATCGGTGTTGACGGCGAACGTGCACGGGGTTGCTGCCTGTTTTTTGAACAAAAATATCTGCGTGGCCTGTTTGGATGGGCGCAGGAAAAAATCCCTGCATCCGGAACTGCCTATTTGTTTTGCTTTTGGCTTGACGTTAGGCAAATAGGTGCAAGTGTCCGCTACCGTTGATGAAATTATTCTGGAGCTGCTCCCGGTTTCCGATTTGTTAGTGATTTTTGACAGTAATATCTTCCTGATTTCAGGCTCTCCGGGGCTGTGCGGCAGGTAGATATTTAGATGGATCAGTTGATTGCCGATACGGAGCGTGCCCCGGCGCTGTCCGACATCGTGGAACGAACCTCCGAGGTGCGTGAACTGACCACAACAAAGGTTGGCCAGATCCGGGACGTAACGGGGCGGCTGCGGATGCTGGCGCTCAATGCCATGATCGAGAGCGCCCGCGCAGGCGATCAGGGCCGCGGCTTTCTGGTGGTGGCGCAGGAAGTGCGTGAGATTTCCACCGCCGTCGAGGGCATTTCCGGCGCGCTGGCCAAGGAGCTGGCGGGCGAAATCGAGGCGCTGGAAACGCTGACGCGCCAGATGGCCCTGCAGGCGCAGGGCTCGCGCCTGACGGATCTGGCGCTCAACGCCATCGAACTGATCGACCGCAACCTCTATGAACGCACCTGTGACGTGCGCTGGTGGGCGACGGATTCGGCCGTCGCTGGCTGTGCGGAGAACTCCACGCCGGAGGCGGTTGCCTATGCCAGCGAGCGGCTGGGCGTCATTCTCGGGGCCTATACGGTCTATACGGATCTGTGGCTGTGTGACCTCAACGGCCGGGTGATCGCCAATGGCCGCCCGGACCGCTTCAAGGTTGCCGGCGCGGATGTGTCTTCCCGCGGCTGGTTCGGCCGTGGCCGGTCCCTGCGCTCCGGTGATGACTATGTGGCGGACGAGATCTCCCGCGAGCCTCTGCTCGGCAACGGGCAGGTGGCGACGTATCTTGCCAGCGTGCGGGAGGGAGGGCGCAGCAATGGCCGTCCGATCGGCATGCTGGCTGTCCACTTCGACTGGGAGCCGCAGGCGAAGGCGATTGTCGACGGCGTACGCCTGACACCGCAGGAGCGGGAGCGCTCGCGCGTGATGCTGGTCAGCGGCAATGGCCGTGTGCTGGCCTCATCGGATGGCAAGGGCGTGCTGAGCGAGCAGTTCCAGCTCCAGACCGGCGGCCAGGAGCATGGTTTCTATGTGGACCGGGACGGTGCCACAGTCGCCTTCCACAGGACGCCGGGTTACGAGACCTATGCGGGCCTTGGCTGGTACGGTGTCATCCGCCAGAAGCTGTGACGGGCCCGCAGGCTGATCACACGACGTCGACAGTCAGCGGTGCAAAGCCCTCGACGCTGGCCTCCAGCCTGTCGCCGCGCACAACCGGACCGACGCCGGAGGGCGTGCCGGTCAGGATCACGTCGCCAGCGGCCAGCGTGAAATAGTCCGACAGATAGGCGATCATTTCCGGGATCTTCCAGATCATCTGGTTGAGATCGCCACTCTGGCGCAGGGTGCCATTGACGGAGAGGGTGATGGCGCCTGCCTGCGGATGACCGCAGACACTGGCCGGAACCACGGAGCCGATGGGCGCGGAATGCTCGAAGGCCTTGGCCGTGTCCCAGGGGCGGCCCATGTCCTTGGCCACCGCCTGCAGGTCACGGCGGGTCATATCAAGGGCCACCGCATAGCCATAGACGTGGGAAAGCGCATCGGCCACCGTGATGCCGCTGCCACCGGACTTCAGCACCACCGCCAGTTCCACCTCGTGATGCACATCCGCCGTCTTGCCCGGATAGGGGAAGGTGCCGGAGGCATCGAGATTGTCCGGGTTCTTCTGGAAGAAGAACGGCGGTTCCTTGCTCGGATCGTGCCCCATCTCCACCGCATGAGCCGCATAGTTGCGGCCGATGCAATAGACCCGCCGCACCGGAAACAGCGCATCAGTGCCTGCCACGGGCAGGGCGGGGATCTTCGGAACGTCAATCACAAAGCTCGTCATGATGCGCTGGTCTTTCTGGTGCTGGCGTCAGGTGTTGAACTTGAACAGCATCACATCGCCGTCCTTGACGATGTATTCCTTGCCTTCGTCACGCGCCTTGCCGGCTTCCTTGGCGCCCACTTCACCGCCGAGGCTGACGTAGTCGTCAAAGGCGATGGTCTGGGCGCGGATGAAGCCGCGTTCGAAGTCCGAGTGGATGACACCGGCCGCCTGCGGTGCCTTGGTGCCGCGGGTGATGGTCCAGGCGCGGGTTTCCTTCGGGCCTGCGGTGAAATAGGTGATCAGGCCCAGAAGGTCGTAACCGGCGCGGATCAGGCGGTCGAGGCCCGGCTCTTCAAGGCCGAGCGTGTCGAGGAATTCCTTCTGCTCTTCATTGTCGAGCTGGGAGATTTCCGCCTCGATGGCCGCAGAGATGACCACGGAACCGGCGCCCTGTGCCTTTGCCATTTCGGCAACCTTCGCCGACAGCTCGTTACCGGTTCCGGCCGAGCCTTCTTCCACGTTGCAGACGTAGAGCACGGGCTTGGAGGTGAGCAGGTTCAGGCCCTGCAGGATCTTCTCTTCCTCGGCATCGGCGAGCTTCAGCGTGCGCACCGGCTTGCCGTCCTGCAGCAGGGCGAGGGCGGCTTCCATGATCGGGGCGATGGCCTTGGCTTCCTTGTCGCCGACCTGTGCCTTCTTCTTCATCGGGGCAAGGCGGCGCTCAAGGCTTTCCATGTCGGAGACCATCAGCTCGGTCTCGACGGTTTCCGCGTCGGAGATCGGGTCGATCTTGCCTTCCACATGGGTGATGTCGTCATCAACAAAGCAGCGCAGCACGTGGACGATGGCATCCACCTCGCGGATGTTGGCGAGGAACTGGTTGCCGAGGCCTTCGCCCTTCGACGCGCCGCGCACGAGGCCGGCGATGTCCACGAAGGTGATGCGGGTCGGAATGATTTCCTTGCTGCCCGCGATCTTGGCAATCGCCGTCATGCGCGGGTCCGGCACGGCCACTTCGCCGGTGTTCGGCTCGATGGTGCAGAACGGATAGTTGGCGGCCTGAGCCGCCGCCGTGCGTGTGAGCGCGTTGAAGAGCGTGGACTTGCCGACGTTGGGCAGGCCGACGATGCCGCACTGGAAACCCATGGGAGATCGCTTTCGGTTTGATCGAAGATTTGAGCCGCTTCTTGCCCGAGGGGGCGGGCAAGGTCAAGCATTGCGAAGACGGAAGGCGGGTCAGTCCTGTCCGCCGCTCTTGCCCAGAAGCTTCTTCAGCATCTCGGCCATGGGGCCGGACGTGGGCAGGGCAGGGGCCTTCGGCTGGCGGGCCTGGCGGATGTGGCTCTGGCCCTTGGCAGCCGGGCGCGGCGCGGGCGGGGTGGTGGCATCACCGGTTTCCGCTGCCTTGCGCTTCTCAGGGCGCTGTGCCTTCTCCGGTTCCAGCTGCAGGGTCAGCTTGTTGGCAAAGGTGCTGTCCTGGCGTTTGGCCAGCAGCTCCGCATGACCGGCGATGCCGTCAAACAGCAGCTCCAGCCATTCGCCGTCAGCCTTGGCGAAGTCACCCAGCACATAGTTGGAGACGAGCTTCTTGTCGCCCGGATGGCCGATGCCGAGCCTCAGGCGCCTGTAGGCATCGCCGATATGGGCGGTGATGGAGCGCAAGCCGTTGTGGCCGCCATGGCCGCCGCCGGTCTTCATGCGGAACTTGGCGGGCGGCAGGTCCAGTTCGTCATAGATGACGAGAATATCCGCCGGCTCCAGCTTGTAGAAGCGCATGGCCTCGCCGACGGAGCGGCCGGATTCATTCATGTAGGTCATGGGCTTCAGCAGCATGACCTTTTCGCCACCGATGGTGCCTTCGCTCACCTCGCCCTGAAAGCGGGCGCGCCAGGGCGAGAAGCTTGAGTAGCGGCGGTGGATCTCGTCCACGGCCATGAAGCCGATGTTGTGCCGGTTGCGGGCATAGTGTCCGCCCGGGTTGCCGAGGCCTGCGATGATCTGCATGGCATGTCCGTAGCTGCGCAAACGGGAAATGGCGCCAGCCTTGGGGCCGCGCGGTGTCAGCGTCCGCTTACAGCAATGGGCCGCCCCTGTCGAGACGGCCCACTCTCTGGCTGCTTTCTCATGGTCTTGCGGAGCGCTGCAGTGCCGGGGTGCGCACTGCCGGAACGTTGTAACTTAATCCCCTTCCCGCAAGGCCTCTCGAATGCGAGCCTGCTCACCGGCGACGTGAGGCAGCAGTTCGCTGCCGCCCGATCCCTGCTTCTCCGTCAGGAATTCGGACATCCGCCGGTCAAGTTCGGTCAGCCGCTGGCTCCGTCGCCCGGCGGGGCGGATGGGGCCGAAGCCATGCATGGCAAACCAGAAGGCTGGAAAACCGGTGTTCATGCGCGCGCCATCCCGTTTCCCCGCAGTTCCTTGCGGAAGAACTCCCGTTCCACCTGCGCGATCTGCTCCTTGAGGCGGAGGCGCAGTTTCTTGAGGGCTGTGAGGCGGATGGTATCGGTGTGAGGGCGGCGGGCCTCCCGCTCGATCTTTGCGTCGAGAATGGCATGACGAACGCGCAAGGCGACCAGTTTCTGGTGCATGTTTTCCTCCTTTCATTACCCAGCGTCTCTCATATGGAGTGCTTCGCGCGATTATAAAAATACATAGACTGTATGGCTGTGATAGATAATATCTATCACATGCCCTACCGCCCTTCGCACCGCCAGCTCGAGTATCTTGTCGCCGTTGCCGAGCATGGCCACTTCGGCCGTGCAGCACGCGCCTGCCATGTCTCCCAGCCGACCTTGTCGGCGCAGCTGAAGCTGCTGGAAGACCGGCTGGGGGTGGTGCTGATAGACCGGGGCGGCAGTGCCGTGCAGCCGACGCCGGCCGGACACGCCCTGCTTCCCTATGCCAGAACGGTGCTGGAAACGCTGGATGAGTTTGTCCGCGAGGCGCAGGCGGCCGACAAGGGGCTGGGCGGTCTGATCCGCATGGGCGTTGCGCCCACGGCCGGGCCGTATCTGCTGCCCGGTGTCATCGAGCTTCTGCAGGAGCAGGTGCCGGGCCTGCAGCTCTACATCCGGGAGGAACGGCCATCACTTCTGGAAACGGCCGTGCGGGAGGGGAATGTGGATTGCATCCTGACGCCCCTGCCGGTCCGGGAGAGCCGCCTCGTCAGCGAGGTGATATGCTGCGAGCAGATCTATCTGGGCCTGCCCCAGCGCCATCCTCTTGCTGCCAGGCCCGGGCTGTCCGTTTCCGACCTTGAGGGTGAGCGGATGCTGACGCTGGGGCGCGGCCACCGGCTCTATGATCAGGTGCAGGCGCTGTGCGCGGCGTCCGGCGCGGTGATGAGTGAGGACTACGAGGGGACCAGCCTTGACGCCCTGCGCCAGATGGTCGCCATCGGCATGGGGCTTTCCCTGTTTCCGGCCGCCTATGTGGCTTCCGAATTTGCGCGGGAGCGGCAGGTGGTGCTGCGGAGCCCGGGCGACTGGCCCATGCAGCGGCATATCGTGCTGGCCTGGCGGGAGGGCTCGCCGCGTCAGGCTCATTTTCAGCGGCTGGCGGAACTGGCGCGCGACGGCATCGCCGGGTCAGGTCTTGAGGGTGTCAGCCTGGCGGAGGCTTGACGCAAAAAGGGGACGCAATGCGCCCCCTTTCGCGGAAAATTCCGGCGAGCCTGAGATCAGGCTTCAGCCGAACCTTCTTCTTCAACGTCCTTCAGGCCAGCCGGAGCGGCGATCGTGGCGATGGTGAAATCGCGGTCGGTGATCGTCGGATGGCAGTTGGCCGGAACGTTGATGGCGGAGATGTGGAGCGACTCGCCGAGCTTGGCGTTCGCAAGATCCAGCTCCAGGAACTCCGGAATGGCGTTCGCCGGAACGGTCATTTCAACCGTGTGACGGACGATGTTCAGCACGCCGCCGCGCTTGATGCCCGGGCAGGTTTCCTGGTTCAGGAAGTGAACCGGAACGTTGACCACGAGGGTGGTGTTGGCGGACACGCGCAGGAAGTCAACGTGGGTCAGGTCGTCGCGGACCGGATGACGCTGGAAGTCCTTGGCGATGACCTGGTGCTTCTCGCCGTCCACCTCGATGGTGGCGATGTGCGTCAGGAAGCCGCCCTTGTGCAGGGCCAGAGTGGTTTCCTTGAGCGGAATGGAAATCGGCAGCGCGGCCTTCTTGTCACCATAGATGACGGCGGGGATGAGACCTTCGCGACGCAATGCACGAGCGGCCCCCTTGCCCACCCGGTTCCGCACAGATGCCTTCAGCTCGTAGCTGGCAGCCATGACAGTACTCCTTCGGATGTAAAAATGGACCGGCGCCTCCCTGACCCATTGGCCAGAGTGACGGGATCGGTCCCTGCGCCGCCTCCAGGGGTGCGGGCGCGAGCGGGTCTATAGCCGAAAGGCCGGGAAAGCGCAAGCAATGCGCCCCGGATTGCTGGCGTTTTCAGCCCTTCAGGCGCCGGTCCGTGTTTTCCACGAAGGCCGGATCAACCTTGCGGGCAAAGGCGTTGCGCCAGCCTTCGGCGAGAACCTCCATGGCCGCCAGCTCTGCGGCCTCTGCCGCATCAAGGCGCGGATTGAAGCGCGCAGCGATCACGCGGCTCAGCGGCCAGTCCGGATGCAGCCGCTCGATGAGGCGGATCGTGCCGCCCGCCGCCACATTGCCTTCTTCCAGAACCCGGTAGTACCAGCCGGTGAAGCCGGTTTTCTGGAAGGCAGGGGCCATGCCCGGCAGGCCGGTGTGCATGTTCAGCTTCCAGCACGGCTGGCGGCCCTGACAGATCTGCACCGTGGCGCCGTCCATCTTCAGGATGTCACCAAGGCACAGGCTCTCTTCGGTCAGGCCGTGGCTGGAGATGTTCTCGCCAAAACAGCCGGGGTTGAAGAACTCCGCCTGCTCCGGCCATGCGGCAGCCCAGTGCGGCATGTGATCGGCAGCATAGTGATGCAGTGCCTTTTCCAGCCCGCCATGAACGGCCGTGTCTGCCTGCTCGTCGCCGGAAAGCCCTGTCTTCGACAGCCAGAGACTGTCCTGCGCCGCCTGCTTGGCTATGGCACTTGGGGCCTTGCCTTCCCAGCGGTCCCTGGCCTTGCCCGTGAAGACGCCAAGGATGGTTGCTTCCAGATGCTGGGTCATGTGCCGTTCGTCCCGTGTGGCCAGTCGAGGGCCCGACGGTTCTCCGGATTCCGGCATTTGTCCAGACAAAAAAGGCACCCGTTGCCGGATGCCTTCTCATGTGCATGTAAGATTTCCTTGCTATCCCGAAGAACAGCAGACGGCAGCTTCAGCGCCGTCTCATCTGCTCTGGTGCCGTTTCTGCAAGCTGAGCTGCCTCAGGCCGCAGAACGCCAGAGTTGTCATGCCCAGCATGTAACAGATCAGTGGCCAGGCCGTCTGCCCGTCAAACAGCAGGACCGCAAGCGTTCCGATGATGCTGACGATGAGGCTCTGGACGCAAAAATACACCGCAACAGCTGACCCGGCCATATCATCGAACTCTGCCAGTGCCCCGTTGGCGGTGACTGAAACCGTGAACACAATACCGGCGGCAGCGATCCACATTGGCAGGATATAGGTGATGAGTGAAGGAGACCCGGTGACTTCACCTGCCAGCAGAAGGCAGGCACTCGAGGCCAGAAGCCCCATTCCGCGGGCAGTGCACCCGGCAATTCCCCACCTGGCGGCGATCACGCTGGAGAAACGGGCTGTCGCGATCATAACAACGGCGACGCTTGCAAAGGCCATGCTGAACCCGGTCTCTGAATAGCCTGCCCGGCCGATGAGCACGCGGGGAGATGTCGAGAAGAAGACGAAGAACGTTCCCATTGCGGCCGCAAATGCCAGTGTGTAGACGCGGAAACTCAGGCTTGCAAAGACCGCAAGAACGCTTGTCTTCGGCTGCGTTTGAACCAGCGTGCTGGTTTCATGCCATCGCTGCCATGTATGAAGAAACGCAGGCAGAGTGAGAGCTGCCAGTGTCAGGAAGATTGCCCGCCAGCCCAAATGGCCGTTGATGAATGTGCCCATGATCGGACCAAAGGCTGGCACAAAGGCAAGCATCGAACTGAGAGAGCCGTAGATGACGGCACCTTCGGGGCGGTTGGCATAGACGTCCCGCACTGTGGCGAAGGTTGCGACCAGCATCGCGGATGCACCGGCAGCCTGCAAAACACGAAAGCTCAGGAAAGCTCCTGCCGCGGTTGAGAAAGCTGCTCCAATCGAGGCTGCGAAGAAGATGGATGCGCCAGCAAGCAAGACCGGGCGCCTTCCGATTCTGTCGGATACGGGTCCAAAGATGACCTGACCGGCACCAAGCAGAACCATGTAGAGAGTGAGCGTGAGCTGAATGACTGGCGCTGATGTGCCGAGTAGCTCAGGCATCGCAGGCGCAACAGGAAGATAGATATCCATTGCCAGCGAGGAAAGCATGTCAAAGGGTGCCATCAGCAGCAGTGCTGCCGGCAGTGAATAGGCCCATTTGGGCTGTTTGGAAGACATGAGAAAGTAACCGCTCGATTGGAGAAACCGTGCGGCGCCCGTGCTTGTGCGATCAGTTGTGACTGGACCTACGGGACGCCGCAATAACGATGGTCGCTACTGCGGCTTTCCAGCTTGCTGACTTGGCACTTCGCATTCCATTCACCCCAATCTCAAGGTGCTGATGTTCTCTGGATACATGTATGCCTGCTGAGAGGCAATGTGCATCGCAGGCCGCCGTGAACAGCAATCTGCCGGTGATCCTTCAGGAGGGGCATCACCAGGTTCAGCATCTTAGGGGCGGGGGGCCGGAGCGCCCCTCGGGTTGCTCCGGCCATCCGAGTAAACGGCTGTTCAGTTGAACAGGCTCGAAACCGATTCTTCCAACGCCGTGCGGTTGATCGCTTCGCCCATCAGCGGGGCGATGGAGACGGCGCGGATGTTGGCGGCGGCCTTGATGGCAGCGGTCGGCTCGATGGAGTTGGTGATCACCAGTTCCTTGAGCTTGGAGGCAGAGACGCGGGCAACTGCGCCGCCGGACAGAACGCCGTGGGTGATGTAGGCCGTCACCGACTTGGCGCCCTTGTTCAGCAGCGCCTCTGCCGCGTTGCACAGGGTGCCGCCGCTGTCGACGATGTCATCCACGAGGATGCAGTCCATGCCATCGACGGTGCCGATGATGTTCATGACCTCCGATTCGCCCGGACGGTCGCGGCGCTTGTCGACGATGGCGAGCGGCGCATCGATTCGCTTGGCCAGCGCACGGGCGCGCACCACGCCGCCGACGTCCGGCGACACGACCATCACGTTGTCCGTGGCGTAGCGCTCCTTGATGTCGCGGGTCATGACCGGCGCGGCAAACAGGTTGTCGGTGGGGATGTCGAAGAAGCCCTGGATCTGGCCTGCGTGCAGGTCAAGGGTCAGGATGCGGTCGGCGCCGGCTTCGGTGATCAGATTGGCCACCAGCTTGGCGGAGATCGGCGTGCGGCCCGAGGCGCGGCGGTCCTGGCGGGCATAGCCGAAGTAGGGGATCACTGCGGTGATGCGGCGGGCCGAGGAGCGGCGCAGCGCATCAATGATGATCAGCAGTTCCATCAGGTGGTCATTGGCGGGGTAGCTTGTGGACTGAACCACGAAGACATCCTCACCACGGACATTTTCCTGAAGCTCGACGAAAATCTCCTGGTCAGCGAAACGCCGCACCTGGCAGGCAGCCAGAGGAACATCCAGATATTTGGAAATTTCTTCGGCAAGCGCGCGATTGGAGTTGCCCGCGACAATTTTCATGGGCGACTGGTCCTTTTGTGCGACGCGGCAACGCCGGACCCGGAAGGCCCCTGCCTCACGTCTTCAGTTACGCGTCCATGTCACGCACCAGGGCGGTGCGCAGCACCCTGAGTTTTGCTTGTCTCAGGCGGCGGCGTTGTAACAACCCCGCTGCCTTCCGACAACACCACAAAAGGCCATCCGGCTGCTTTTTTCTGCTGCGTTGCACCTAAGGTGAATACTTAGACGTGCAATTGATGCTTCAAAGGCTCAATACGTGTTTACCCAGGCCTTCAGCTCAAGCACCGTACGGGCCGCGACTTGCTTCAGGGTGGACACATCCACAGCGGCCCAGGGATCACCGCTCACGCCGGAAGTGGCCTCGGTGCCGGAGATGCGCGTCAGGCGCACGCCATTGGCATCAAAGACGTCGAAAACGAAAAAGACCGAGCCGCCAGCCGCCGTTCCGGTGGCTGTCAGATATCCTTTGACGCGGTAGGTCGGCTTGGCGTCGATGCGGCGCACCAGCTTCAGCCGCTCGGTGCCCGCCCGGGCGCCGATCTCCTGCGCCAGTTCGTCCGCCGTGTTGCCCGGAGCACCGGTGAAGGGCTCAAACGCAAAGGTGGCCTGGCTTGCGGGAACCTTCGGAGCCGGAGTGAGGGCCTGGTTTCCCGGCACGGACGGGGCGACAGTCCTTGGTGTGGGCGCTGTCTGGTTGCAGGCCGCAACGGCGAGAAGAAGGGTCGCGGCGCAAAGCCTCTTGGCCGTGGAGGACATGAGTGTCGTCATCTGTTCCCGAATACCGTTTCTGGTGGCGGCGGCCGCAGTCGCCTGAGCGCCGGAAATCCTGTGTGTGGACAGGTTTAGCTTGCCTTGACCGGAAGGTCGAGAGGCAGTTCCGAAAGAGAAACAGGTCCATCCACGCCAGTCAGATAGGTCCGGCCCAGTGACATGGCCGTTTCCGAACCCGAATCAGCCAGAATCATGTGCATGAAGATGACCATGTTCGGTTCAACGGCAGCATCATTGCCGCTATAGGCCATGGGCCAGTCCATCCAGCTGGGCGTGAAGCGGGCGCCGAGCGAGTAGCCGCAGGCATTGAGCCGGTGGGGCAGCATGTTGCGCGCATCCATGGCGCCGGCATGGGCGTCGAAGATCTCGCCAAAGGTGCAGCCGGTCTGAAGCTTGCTCTCAACGGCCGCCAAGGCCTCGCAGCAGGCTTCGTGCATGACCATGTGGCGGGGCGTTGCGGCGCCAACCGCCACTGTGCGCATCAGGGCGGCGTGATAGTGCCGGTAGGTGCCGGCCAGTTCCAGCGTGATCTGGTCTTGCGGCGATAATGCCCGGCGGCCGGATTTGTAGCGGCACAGCAGGGCATCACGGCCCGAGCCGATGATGAATTCATTGCCCGGATAGTCGCCGCCGCCCTCGAAGATGGCCGTATGCATCGCTGCCAGAATGCGTCCTTCATCCGCGCCGGGGCGGATTTCGTCGAGGCCGGCCAGGTAGGCGGCATCTGCGAGTTTTGCGGCCTGCCGCACATAGACCAGTTCTTCAGCGCTCTTGATCGCCCTGAGGCGCGGGATGATGTGCGAGGCGTCCGACAGTTCGGCGAAGCTGCGCAGGGCTTCGTCCAGCTCGCGGCCCAGCTTTGCGGTCAGCCCGTGGGTGTCATATTCGATGCCGAGCCGGGCTCCGAGCAGGTCCATGTCGAAGAGCATGTCCTTCAGCTGACCCACCGGGCTGGCGCCGCCCCGGTCTACCCAGATGCGGATGTCGGAGATGTTGGATGTGTGCTTGGCCTGCCGCTCGTCGGCCGAGCGTGTCAGCAGCACCTTGCGCCCGTCGGCCGTGACGACCAGGCACTGGAAGAAGCAGAAGCCGAAGGTGTCATAGCCCGTCAGCCAGTAGTTGCTGTCCTGTGCGAACAGCAGCATGGCATCCAGCTTTTCGTCTTCCATCCGGATCCTCAGCCGCTCGAACCGGCTCTCGAATTCCGCGTCGGTGAAATGCAGCGCCATCGGGTCAGTCTCCTGTCAGCACGAGTGCGGAAATCTGGCGGCCATAGTCCGGCTCCTTGCGGTGCGTCGTGCGCCGGTAGGAGAAGAAGCGGGCTTCATCGGCATAGGTGCACAGACCAAGGCTTTCGGCCCGGCCCGCGCCTGCCGCCTGCAGACGGGCGATGATGAAGGCCTGCAGATCGAACATGAAGTGGTTTTCGCGCCCCGACGTGCCGAAGAAGCGGCTGCAGCCGGGCGCTTCCGCCTCGAAACGCTCGCGGAACTCCGGGCCGACCTCATAGGCGGCGGCCGAAATGCAGGGACCGAGCACGGCGATGATGTTCTCCCGCCTTGCGCCGAGCTTTTCCATGGCCGCCAGCGTGTTGTCGAGCACGCCGGTCAGCGCGCCGCGCCAGCCTGCATGAGCCGCGCCGATGACGCGGGCCTGAGGATCGGCAAACAGCACGGGGCCGCAGTCGGCGGTGGACACGCCGATGGCAAGGCCGGGGGTGGCGGTGACCAGCGCATCCGCCGTGCGGTCTTCGTCTTCCATGAAGGGGCGGCTGACAGTGATGACGTCGGGCGAGTGCACCTGATAGGGCGAGACGAGCTGCTCCGGTCCCACGTCCAGCATACCAGCAACGCGGGCGCGGTTTTTCAGCACATGCGACCGGTCATCATCGGAGCCAAGGCCGATGTTGAGGCTGCTGTAAATGCCGGTGGAAACGCCGCCTTGCCGCGTGAAGAAGCCGTGGCGGATGACGCCGGGCAGGGTCAGAAGGTCAGCGGTAATCATCAAGCTTCTCCGGAATTTGCGCCAGCGTGCGGCGGAAGAGCCTCACTGTCAAACGGGGCGGGAACAAGGCCCGGTTGAGCAACGGACAGCACCTTGAAAAGTTCGCCCATTTCCTGAGGCGCCGCCAGCCGCTCCACCTCGCCGCGGATGCGTTCCTGCATGGAGGCGTCTTTGCCGGCGCCCAGTTGCCCGGCCCGCTCAAGCAGCCCCATGCGCAGCAGGAACTCGCCTTGCGTCAGCGGTGAGGCTACGGTTGCCCCGCCGCGCCGGGCAGCAGCGGCCAGCACCTCGAAATCCACATGCGCCGTCAGATCGGCAAGGCCGGGTTCGGCCAGCACATCCTGATAGGCGTGGCGGCGCAGCGCCTGCAGGGTGTCGCCGGGGGCAGAGCGCAGGTAGCCGTAGTCGATGAACAGGGCTGTCCCGCCATGCGCGGTGATTCTGGTGGCAGCTTCCTGCGCAATGGCGGTGGAGAGCGGCGAGGTTTCGAGGATGGCGCCCAGCGGGGCGTTTGCGGCGGTCTGAGGAATGGCCGCCAGCGGCAGGCGGCCGGGACCCGTGCCGAAGGCGAGGGCTCCGGCCTCACTCAGCCCGACCATCCGCTCGCGCCAGCCCTCGGGCGTTCTCACATATTGATGGATGGGCAGCGCATCGAAAAATTCGTTGGCGATAAGGATCACCGGCCCGTCCGGCACCTCGCGCAGGCTGTCATGCCAGTTCGGCGCAAGCGGCGCATTGGCAAGCGCTTCGGCCTGCCGGGCCTTCAGCCGGGGGCTGATTTCGACGAGATGCAGGCTGGCAGCGCGCAGGAAGGCCGGGCGCAGGCTTGCCATGCGCAACAGGTCTGCCATCAGCGTGCCGCGCCCGGGGCCGGTTTCCACCAGCCGCACGGTCTGCGGCGCGCCCATAGCCTCCCACGTGGAGAGGACGAAGGCGCCGATGAGCTCGCCGAACATCTGGCTCACTTCCGGCGCGGTGATGAAGTCGCCCTTCGCACCAAACGGCTCTGCGGCCGTGGTGTAATAGCCGTGCTGCGGATCGGCGAGGCAGGCGGCCATAAAGGCGGCCACTGTCATCGGGCCTTCCGCCGCGATCTGGCGGATGAGCTTTTCCTTCAGCGGCGAGGCAGGCAGGGTGTCTCTCCTCATGCGGCCTTCGCTTTGCGCCAGCTCCAGACCATCAGCGCGATGCCGGCGATGATCATCGGGCCGGACAGCAGCATGCCCATGGTGAAGCCGCCGGGCAGGAAGCCGATCTGGGCGTCGGGCATGCGGAACTCTTCGGCGATGGAGCGGGTGATGCCATAACCGGCGGCAAAGGCACCTGCCAGGAAGCCCGGCTTCTGCAACAGGCCGAAGCGGTGCGACATGAGGCGCAGGACGAGGAACAGCAGCACGCCTTCCAGCGCTGCCTCATAGAGCTGGCTCGGATGGCGCGGGATGTAGCCGCCGGAGGGGAACTCCACCGCCCAGGGCACATCCGTGGGGCGGCCCCACAATTCGTCATTGATGAAGTTGGCGAGCCGCCCGAAGAAAAGCCCGATGGGCGCGGCAATCCCGGCAAGGTCAAACAGCGTCAGCAGCGGGATGCCGCGGGCACGGGCGAACAGCACCATGGCCAGCACGGTTCCGGCAAAGCCGCCGTGGAAGGACATGCCGCCGTTCCAGACGGCGAAAATCTCCACCGGATTGGCGAGATAGGTCAGCGGGTCATAGACCAGCACATAGCCCAGCCGCCCGCCCACGATGATGCCGACGGTGCCCCAGGTGACGAAATCGTCAATATCCACAAGGCCGGGCCGGGGAACGGCCTGCCACAGCCTGTCCTTCTGCACCGCAAGGCGCATGTAGCGCCATGCCAGCAGGATGCCCACGATGTAGGACAGCGCGTACCAGCGCAGTGCGAAGGGGCCAACCTCGAAGATGACCGGGTCAACGGCGGGGAAGGGCAGGGCGAGAACGGGCATGCAGGGTCCAGTGCTGTTGATCCGGGGCGATTTGCCAGCGGCACCAGACCTTGCGCATTCCCCCCGGTGCGTCAAGGCGCTGCATTGCCGCCTTGAACTTGGAGCAAAAGGTCAATACCTGTGTGACACGGCCCGCAGTGCCTCGCCGGATTGGTCCGGAGAGCAAGCGCAAGGGTGGGCCGTCACCATCTTCAGGAGTGCGTCATGACCCAGGGCCCGAACAGGATTTTCGACGATTTCGCCAAGCTCATGACTGACGCCGCCGGTGTGGCGCAGGGAGCCCGCCGTGAGGTGGAGACCGCTTTCCGCGCTCAGGCCGAACGTTTCCTGGCCGATATGGATCTGGTGAAGCGTGAGGATTTCGACGTCGCCCGTGACATGGCGGTGCGCGCGCTGGACCAGATCGAGGCTCTGGAAGCCCGGATCGCGGCGCTTGAGGCAAAGCTGGCTGAAACCGAGGCAAAGCCTGCCCGCAAGGCCAAGACCGAGGGCTGATCAAGCCCTTGCGGCTGCAATGCAGCGGCGGCGGAAGGCGTTTCCGCCGTCACAATGCCGTGAAGCGGCCTGCGCCGGTGCGCAGGAAACAATCGTCCACAGGATTTGATCAAAACCTCAGGCCGGTTTCCTGCTGCATTTGCGAAGGAAGTTTATATACTGATTCCAAACAGGGATTCGCACGCGCCCCGAAATGGGTCCTGTTTTGACCCTGCCGCCATCGGCGGTTTGGCGCGGCCTCTGTTCAGGGGAAGACGCTGGATTTGCGGAAATCCGCCCCTTATCCGGCTCCCGTAAACGGGGAGGATCGCCATGAGCCTCATCGAAATCGACTTTGAACGCCCCGACAATCCCGTCGATCTGATCGAACACGTGGCTGCGCTCAACGAGTGGGCTTTCGAGCGTTCGGATGATGACGAGATCACCATTTCCATCGGCGGATACTGGTGCGACTATCACGTCTCCTTCTCCTGGATGGAGGAGCTGGAGGCCCTGCACCTGGCCTGTGCCTTCGATCTGAAGGTCACCGAGCCGCGCAAGACCGAGGTGATGCGCCTCCTCTCGCTCGTCAACGAGCAGATGTGGATGGGTCACTTCGATCTGTGGAGCAAGGAAAACGTCATCATGTTCCGCCAGTCCCTGCTGTTGGCAGGCGGTGCGGAAGCTTCCGGTGCGCAGATCGAAGGGCTGCTGGCCAATGCGCTGGAAGCCTGCGAGCGCTATTATCAGTCCTTCCAGTTTGTTGTCTGGGCTGGCAAGACAGCTCAGGAGGCGCTGGAGTGCGCCCTGTTCGAGACCGCAGGAGAAGCATGAGTTTTTCAGCTGAGCGCCCGTTCGCCGTTGTCGGCGCGGGCAAGATGGGCGGCGCAATGATCGCCGGATGGATGGCCCGCGGCGTCGATGCCGCCAGCCTTCTGGTCGTTGATCCCGCGCCGCCCGCCGCTCTCGTGGCCCAGCTGGACAGCCACGGCATTGCCCATGCGCCGAAGGTGCCGGAAGGCGTCAAGGCGGGTATGGTTCTGCTGGCCGTCAAGCCGCAGATCATGGGCGATGTGCTGCCGGGGCTGAAGCCTGCGGTGGCTGACGATACGCTGGTGCTGTCGGTTGCCGCCGGCACGCCGGTGCGCACCTTCGAAGCGGCATTCGGCGATATCGCCGTCATTCGCGCCATGCCCAACACGCCCGCCATGGTGGGGCGTGGCATCACCGCGCTTTACCCCAACGCCCGCGTCACGGCAGCTCAGCGCGAGACCGCCGGACAGCTTCTGTCGGCGATCGGTGCCGTCGAGTGGCTGACCTCGGAAGAGCAGATCGATCTTGTCACCGCCGTCTCCGGCTCGGGCCCTGCCTATGTGTTCCTGCTGGCCGAATGCCTGGCGGAAGCTGGCCGCCGCGCCGGTCTTCCGGCGGATCTCGCCGCCCGCCTTGCCGAAGCAACGGTGAGCGGGTCAGGGGAACTGATGCACCAGTCTGACGACACGCCCGCAATCCTGCGGCAGAACGTCACTTCGCCCAATGGCACGACGGCTGCGGCTCTTTCCGTGCTGATGGCGGAAAACGGCCTTCAGCCTCTGATGGATGCAGCTGTCGAAGCTGCTGCCCGCCGCGCCCGGGAACTCGCCGGTTCCTGACGCGGCTGCCGCATTGCTTGCCTTTGCCTCTTCCATGCGGACAGGATGTGCCTACCTATAAGGGGAACACATCCTGCCAAGGCATCCAAGAAGGAGGCGGACATGGCACCGGAAGCAGAAGGCACCGCAGGCAAGACCGGGAAGAGCGGCCGCAAAGCCCCGCCACGTTCCGATGACCGGACGATGGCCGTCGAGGCTTTTCTCGGTCTGCTCGCCACCCGGTCCTACGCGGACATTTCCCTGACTGATATCGCCGAAGCCGCCGGGCTGAAGCCCTCGGCTCTCCGGCAGGCGGTTTCCGGCAAGAGCGAGCTTCTGGCTGCCTTCGCCGGGCAGGTGGATGCCGCCGTGCTGGATGGCCGCGATGACAGCATGTTTGACCAGCCGCCGCGCGACCGGCTGTTTGATGTGCTGATGACGCGGCTGGATGCGCTGGCCCCCCACAAATCTGCGCTGGCCCAGCTGCGCAAGGACGCCATGCGTGATCCGGCGCTGGCCATGTGCCTGAACGGTATTGCCGTGCGCTCGCAGGGCTGGATGCTGGCCGCTGCCGGTGTTTCCATTCCCGGCATCAAGGGCCGTCTGGTGCAGCAGGGGCTGGCGGTTTCCTTCGCCCGTGTGCTCGAAACTTTCCTTGAGGAGGAAGACGAAAGCCTGCCGCGCACCATGGCAGCCCTCGACAGGGAACTGGACCGGGGCGAGGACTGGCTGCGGCGGCTGGGAGCGGTGGAACGGGTGACGCGCCCCGTGGCCTGCGGCCTGATCAAACTCGCCGGCAAGGCGATGTCCCGCCGCAAGTCCCGGCGCGGCGAAGCAGCCTCAGGGGCCACCTCTGAGGCTGGCGGAGAGGCTGCGGCTCAGCCGGTCTGACGTCCTCTGCCTGTCTGCAAGGGCTTGCGCGGTTGCGCCGGGCGCGGCACTGTGAAGATCCTTTCGCATGGATTTTCCGGAGACCTGCCATGACCCCGAGCGCTCCCGCGCAGCCGATCAGTTTTGACGATTTCCTGAAGGTGGATATCCGCGTCGGGCAGATCATCGAGGCTGCGCCCTTTCCCGAGGCGCGCAAGCCGGCGATCAAGCTGGTGATCGATTTCGGCCCGGACATCGGCATCAAGAAAAGCTCCGCCCAGATCACCAGACACTACACCCCGGAAGGCCTCGTCGGCCGCCGGGTCTTGGCGGTCGTCAACTTTCCCCCGCGCCAGATCGGCCCGATGCGCTCGGAAGTCCTGACGCTCGGCGTGCCGGATGCCGACGGCGAAGTGGTGCTCATTGCCGCCGATCAGGACACTCCGCTGGGCGGGCGCCTGTTCTGAGCTTTACCCGGGAATGCGGAAGCGGGCCCTGAGGCCGCCGAGGGGGCTTTCTTCCAACTGGATATCGCCGCCGTGGCTGCGGGCTATGTCGCGGGCGATGGCAAGGCCAAGGCCGCTGCCGGAGGCGTCCTGATTGCGGGCTTCGTCCAGCCGGTAGAAGGGGCGGAAGACGTTTTCGCGCTCCTCTTCCGGAATGCCGGGTCCATCGTCGTCGATGATCACGGTCAGCCAGCCGTCCACATGGCGGCCCTGAATATCGACACGGCTGCCGTGCCTTGCGGCATTCATGACGAGATTCATGAGGCTGCGTTTCACGGCATTGCGCCGCATTTCCACTTCCGGCTCGCCGGTGAAACTGGAGGAAACGCTGGCACCGGAAATCTCTGCGGCCTCCTCCAGTTCCTCCAGCATCAGGGTGATGTCCGCCGTTTCCACGGCCTCGCCGTTGTCGCCGCGCGTGAAGGCGAGATAATCCTCCAGCATGTTGCTCATCTCGTCCACGTCACGCTTGAGGCCTTCGGTCTCCGGCGTCTCGGGGATGAGGGCAAGCTGCAGGCGGAAGCGGGTGAGGATCGTGCGCAGGTCATGGCTGACACCGGCCAGCATGGTGGTGCGCTGGTCGATCTGCCGCTCGATGCGCCGGCGCATTTCGATGAAGGCCTGTGCGGCCCTGCGCACCTCGCGTGCCCCGCTGGGGCGGAAATCATCCACCGGACGGCCCTTGCCGAAGCCTTCCGCCGCATTGGCCAGCCGCTCGATGGGCCGGATCTGATTGCGCAGGAACAGCATGGCAATGGAGATCAGCACCAGAGAGCTGCCAACCATCCAGACCAGAAAAATATGCGAGTTGGAGGCATAGGTCTGGCTGTGGCGGGCCACCACGCGCAGCACCTTGTCCTTGAGTTGAATGCGGATCTCGACGAAGCGGGAGCGGCCGATGGTGTCCACCCAGAAGGGCTTGCCGATACGCTGGGAGATCTCGCGGCTGAGATTTTCTGCGACCAGATCGAAGAAGGCCCTGGGCCGGGGAGGGGGCAAGGGCTCGGGGGGCAGGATGGAGACGGACATGTCCAGCGTCCGGCTGCCCATTTCCTCGATCAGCCGGTAATCCGCATCCTGGGGGTAGTTCTCCAGCGTATAGACCAGCGCCGCGATTTCGCGCACCACCGCCTGTGACAGGCGGAAGGTGACCTGCTGGTAGTGCTGTTCCATGATCACGAAAGCGAGCACGGACTGCAGCAGCACCATGGGCGTGACGATGATGAGCAGCGCGCGGGTATAAAGCCCCTTGGGCATATGGCGGTAAATCCGCCCGGCCACCCTGTCATAGATGAAGGCGAAGGGGACCAGCAGCGGATGCAGCAGCTTGCCCGCCAGTTTCGCAGCCGGGGCCAGAAATGCGCCAAGGCCTGCGAAAAGGCTGCGGAGGCGGGCGGGCGCTTCAGTCACAGGCCAGCCTGTAGCCGATGCCGCGCACCGTCTGCAGATAGACCGGATTGGCCGGATCATCCTCGATCTTGCGCCGCAGCCGGTTGATCTGCACGTCCACCGTGCGCTCGCCAAGGCCGCTGTCATCACCGACGATCTTGTGCCGCGGCACGGTGGCGCCGGGCTGTTCGGCGAAAATGGTCAGGATCTGGCGCTCGCGGTCGGTCAGGCGGATCTGGCTGTCGCCCCGGCGCAGCTCGCCCCGCTCCGTGACGAAGACGAAGGGGCCGAAGCGGATTTCCGGCTGGCGGTCTATCCTGCGGGTGGCACCGCGCCGCAGGATGGCGGCGATGCGCAGCATCAGCTCGCGCGGGTCGAAGGGCTTGGGCAGATAGTCATCCACCCCGGCCTCAAGCCCGGCGATACGGTCTTCCGCCTCGGCGCGGGCCGTCAGCATCAGGATGGGCACAGGGCTGTCCGCCCGCAGCGAGGCCGCAAGATCCAGCCCGTTCTCGCCCGGCATCATGATGTCGAGGATCAGGAGGTCAAAGGCGAGGCCAGACAGGCAGCGCCGGGCCTCGGCGGCGTTGGCGGCTGTTGTCACCCGGTAGCCGTTCTCCTGCAGCACCCGGCCCAGCAGATCGCGGATACGGCTGTCGTCGTCAACCAGCAGGATGTGGATGGCGTTGTCGTCCGGCACCCGTGTCATTGCGTCAAGCCTCCGTATCGGCCAGCTCGGGCGCTGGGCCGCTGCTGCCGCTTTGGGGAATGTTGGAGAGCATGCGGGCCACCTCGGGCCGCCGCTCCGGATCAATCATCTGGAACAGGAACTGGCGCACGATGGCGGCATCCTGTCCGGGCAGGGCATCCACGGCTGCGTTGATGCGCACCGCTTGCAGGGCATCCAGCTTGCGGGAGAGCTTGTGGCCCTTGTCCGTGGTGTGCAGCAGGCGCTGGCGGCGGTCCGTCTCGCCGGGGCGCTGATCGATGAAGCCTTCATCCACCAGCTGCTTCAGCACCCGGCCAAGGCTCTGCTTGGTGATGCGCAGGATGGCGAGCAGATCCGATACGCGGATGCCCGGATTTCTGTCGACAAAGTGCAGTACCCGGTGGTGGGCACGGCCAAATTCGAGCCCGGAGAGCAGCTGATCGGGGTCTGCGGTGAAATCCCGGTAGGCGAAGAACAGCAGTTCGATCAGGTCATAAGGCGTGGACCCGGTGGTTCCGCTGCCTGAAACGGGGGTGCTGTCTTGGGCCATCTGGGGCGCTGCAGGTGCTGTCTTGAAATTTATGTCAGCCATATTGACTTATTTCTGATCGATTGTTACCTGTAGCGGCACCTTGACGAAATGTTCGGTCGCATGCGCCCCCGTGCCGGGTGTTTGTCCGGATCGTACATGGCCCTCATTCCCTTAAGAGAATCCGGGCCCGCCGTCTCGTCAAAACAAGATACCGATTGTTACGGGTGCATGCAAAACTCCTGAACTGGGCCAGAGGCCGGAAACAGGGTTCCCTTCAGTCGGACAAACAGAAGCAGATTGCGCCGGGTGACAAGGCGCGGGAGACAAGAACAATGGCTGGTATTCCCTTTGATCAACGCGATGGTGAAATCTGGTTCGACGGGAAGTTCATTCCCTGGGCCGATGCCAAGGTGCATGTGCTGACGCATGGCCTGCACTATGCCAGCGCGGTATTTGAAGGGGAGCGGGCCTATAACGGCCGGATCTTCAAGAGCGCCGAGCACACCGAGCGCCTGCATGCCTCGGCTGAGGTGCTTGGCTTCGAGATTCCCTATTCTTCCGAGGTCATCAATGCCGCCAAGGAAGAGCTGCTGAAGCGGATGAACCTCGTTGATGCCTATCTGCGCCCGATTGCCTGGCGCGGCAGCGAGATGATGGGCGTGTCGGCCCAGCACAACACCATTCATCTGGCCATCGCCGCCTGGGAATGGCCGAGCTACTTCAAGCCGGAAGAGCGGCTGAAAGGCATCCGCCTCGACATGGCAAAATACCGCCGACCGGACCCGGCTACGGCCCCGTTCAAGTCCAAGGCGGCTGGCCTTTACATGATTTGCACCCTGTCCAAGCATGAAGCCGAGCGCAAGGGCTATGCCGATGCGCTGATGCTCGACTGGCGCGGTCAGGTGGCCGAGGCGACCGGTGCCAATGTCTTCTTTGTCAAGGACGGCAAGATCCACACGCCGAAGCCGGACTGCTTCCTCAATGGCATCACCCGCCGCACGGTGATCGACCTTGCCAAGGCGCGCGGTTTCGAGGTGATCGAGCGGGTGATCATGCCGGAGGAACTGGACGGCTTCGAGCAGTGCTTCCTCACCGGCACCGCCGCTGAAGTGACGCCTGTCTCGGAGATCGGGCCGCACAGCTTCACCGTCGGCGAGATCACCAAGACGCTGATGCTGGACTATGACGCGCTGGTGCGCGCCGATCCGGCCGGGCTGAAAGCGGCGGAGTGACGCGTCAACCTGTTTGGTAAGTCATAAAGGGCGGCTGCATCCGGTGCAGCCGCCCTTTTTGATTCTGCCGCCTGTGCTTACCGCTTCAGTGCGGTTTTGCGCCTGACGGATGCTGGGCGTGGAAGAGTTTGCCCTTCTCGGCCAAGAGCACCCAACCGATCGCGATGAGGCCATAGACGGCGCAGGCCAGGGACATCGGCAGCAGGGTTCCGTCGAAATTCTGGCCGATGATGAAGCCCAGAATGGCGCCGCCCAGCGTGGTGGTGAAGCCGATGGCAGAGGAGGCGGTTCCGGCGATGTCGCCCAGCGGCTCCATGGACATGGCGTTGAAATTCGCGCCCATGAAGCCGAAGCTGGCCATGTTGATGGCCATGCACACGGTGAAGATGGCAAGGTTCTCGACACCCGCCAGCGCGAGGGCAACCTGCAGCAGGCCCATGGCGGTGAAGACCAGCACCGCGCCATGCGACAGGCGCCGCATGCCGATGATGGTGACCAGCCGCGAGTTCAGGAAGGAGGCAATGGCCATGGTGACGGCGACGGCGGCAAACACGAGCGGGAACCAGACGCCGAGATCGAAAATATCGACATAGATCTGCTGCGCCATGGAGATGAAGGCGAAAAGGCCGCCGAAGATGAAGGTCGTCGCCATGGTGTAGCCGACGCTGATGCGGGTCGTCGCCACCTTGAGATAGGCCAGGGAGATGGAGCCTGGCGAAAATGACTGGCGGGCATCCTCGGGCAGCGTTTCCGGCAGGCGGAAAGCGGTCCAGACCAGCATGAGAACGCCTGCGCCCATGAGGGTGCTGAAGATCCAGTGCCACTCGGCCACCAGAAGAATCAACTGGCCGATGGAAGGCGCAACAATGGGCACGGCCATGAAGATCATCATCACCAGCGACATGACCTGCCCCATGCGGCGGCCGGAATAGCAGTCGCGGACAATGGAGACCGCGATGACGCGGGTTCCGGCACAGCCGATGCCCTGCAGCACGCGGGCAATCAGCAACTGATCGAGATTGGTGCTGAACAGGGCGAAGACACTGGCTGCGGCATAGAGCGCCAGGCCACCGACGAGAATGGTCTTGCGGCCGAAGGAGTCCGACAGCGGCCCGAAGATGAGCTGCGCGCCGCCGAAACCGATCAGATAGAAGATCAGGATCTGCTGACGGTCATTCTCGTTGGCAATGCCGAGTGCGTTGCCGATGTCGGGCAGGGCGGGCAGCATGATGTCCATCGCCAGCGCATTCAGCGCCATCAGCGCGGCAACCATGGTGACGAATTCGGCGAAGGACAGCCCAGGATGGGGCGTCTGGCTCGCGCCAGTGTTCCGGGCAAGATCGGACATAAACAAACCTTAGGTATGGTGCACAGCGGCCTGAAACGCGGCCCGCAGCCTGCGTTCCGGCGTGCAAAATATCAGTGTTGCCTATCAGTGGTCCAAATTGACCGGTCGGTCAACCCTGGGACTCCGGGAAATTTCACGCTTTTGGCTGAACGCCGTTCCAGCGATCCAGCGCTGTTTCATCCTCGGCTTTGGCCGCAACCCAGCCGCCTGTTCCGCCTTCACGCAGGATTTCCTTCTTCCAGAACGGGGCCCTGGATTTAAGAAAATCCATCAGGAAATCAGCGGCTTCGAACGCGGCCCGGCGGTGGCGCGAGGCGGCGGTGACGAGCACGATCTGCTCGCCCGGCAGAATGCGGCCATGGCGGTGAATGACGGTGAGGCCGGTCAGCGGCCAGCGCTCCAGCGCCTCGCGGGCGATGCGCTCCAGCTCCTTCTCCGCCATGCCGGGGAAGTGCTCCAGCACCAGTGCTTCCAGCCGCCCGTCCTCGTCACGGCACAGGCCCGTGAAGCTGACGATGGCGCCCACATCGGCGCGGCCTTCGGACAGCTGCCGGGATTCGGCCTCCGCATCGAAGGGGCCGGGCTGGACGATGACGCGCAGGACCGGGCTCATCGTCAGCCCCCGGTCATGGGCGGGAAAAAGGCAATCTCGCGCGCGCCCGCAATCGGAGCGTCATGTTCGGCATGGGTCTGGTCGATGGCGGCGCGGATCAGTTCCGGCTCGGCAAAGGCATGGCCATGGGCATCGTCGATGGTCTGCAGCCAGTTGATCAGGCCGCCCACGGTGGTCACGCTGTCCGGCAGGGTGATCTCTTCCTGCTCCACGCCGGTCCGCTCGCGCACCCAGGCAAAGTAACGGATGATCATGCGCCTCTCCTTCTTCGGCAGTCCTTGAGAGACTACTCCTCGATCAGATGGCCAATGCCAGCCCGGAAATAGTCGTAGCCGGTGTAGAGCGTCAGGACAGCCGCAATCCAGAGGGCGACAAGGCCGGACAATTCGGTTCCCGGCAGCACCTCTTCCCCGGCGGGGCCTGCCAGCAGCAGGGCAAGGGCCACGAGCTGCACGGTGGTCTTCCATTTGGCCAGTTTCGTGACCGGAACGCTGACACGCAGCTCGGCCAGAAACTCGCGCAGGCCGGAGACCAGAATTTCGCGGCACAGGATGATGATGGCGGCAATCAGCGACCAGCCGCCAATATCCCCCTTGGCCACCAGCAGCAGCAGGCAGACGGACACAAGCAGCTTGTCGGCAATCGGGTCCAGCATCCGGCCGAGCGCGGACTGCTGCTGCCAGGCGCGGGCCAGATAGCCGTCGAAGAAATCGGTCACGGCGGCGGCGATGAAGATGGCCAGCGCAATCCAGCGCGCCGTGTGGCCATCGAAATAGAAGCATCCCACCACCGCAGGCACCGCCAGGATGCGCGCATAGGTCAAGAGGTTAGGCAGGGTCAGGGCGACGTGTCTGGCCATGTGAAGTATCTGCTTCGCGTCTCGGGCGGCGGGTCAGCCGGACACAAGCATGAGGGCGCGCGGGTGTCAACGCATCTGGCGGATGAGTGACTTTGACAATGCCGGAGAGGGCGCAAACGGCCCTGAATGCCGTCTTTGAACTGGTGCCGGCAAGGATGGAGCGGTAAGCCTGTCACAGCAAATTGATGGTGGGAGATCTGCACACATGCGCCTGAACGAATTGGGACAGCCGATTGGAGAGCCGGTGAATGGATGGACGGGCGCGGCAGCGCCGGTGGCTCAGGTGCTGCAGGGGCGCTGGTGCCGGCTTGAGCCGCTGAGCGCTGAGCGCCACGGTGCGGAGCTTCATGCCGCATGGTCCGCCGACCGGGAGAACCGGGTCTGGACCTATCTGGCCTATGGCCCTTTCGCCGAAGAGGCGGAGTGCATGGCCTTTCTGAAGACGATGGAAGGCAAGGCGGACCCGATGATGTTCGCCATCATCGATCAGGCCAGCGGCAAGGCCATGGGTGTTGGCAGTTATCTGCGTGTGGAGCCTGCGACAGGCTGCATCGAGGTTGGGCATCTGAACTTCGCCCCCGCCCTGCAGCGCACGCCGCTGGCGACCGAGGCCATGTATCTGATGATGCGCCATGCCTTCGAAGGGCTGGGCTTCCGGCGTTACGAATGGAAATGCGACGATCTTAACGCCCCCTCGCGCGCGGCTGCCGCACGGCTCGGCTTCACCTTCGAGGGGATCTTCCGGCAGGCGACCGTCTACAAGGGCCGCAACCGGGACACGGCGTGGTTCTCCATTCTCGACAAGGAATGGCCACGGCTGAAGGCCGGCTTCGAGGCCTGGCTCTCGCTGGATAATTTCGACGCCGATGGCCGGCAGAAGCGCAGTCTGGCGGAGTGCCGGGGGGACTGAGGGGGGAGGCGAGAAGCGCGCTCTTGCTGAGGCCTTGCCAACCTTGGGTGTCATCCCGGACGCAGCGAAGCGAAGATCCGGGACCGGTGAGTCACGGTCTTTCGGCTCTAGCTTCTTGAAGCAATGGGCACTTCGGCTCACCGGTCCCGGATCGCGCGATGCGCGTCCGGGATGACGATGGAGAGGTAGGGGCTGAGAAACAAGCTGCGCTTGAGCGAGCTTTCCCTCTCCCTCAGCTCTTGAAAATCAGATCACCCTGCTGGTCGATCATGAGCTTGGCCTTGCGGATGGTGAATTCGGCGGCTTCATCGCGGGTGGGCAACTGGTCGGCGCGGATGAAGGTGTGCTCGTGCGGTTCGCCGTCGATCTCCTTCAGGATACGGCCGGCGATCTGCCACTGGCTGCCGGCCTGGCGCGGCTCGGCGATGATGCGGCAGTTCTTGTAATCCTCGGTGGCCACGGGGGCAGGGGTGGCTTCAGCGGAAGAGCCGCCCTTGAAAAGTGATCCGAACAGTTTTCCCAGCATCTGCCTGTCCCGTCCTTGCGGTTTGAAGTGATCTGCGCCCGTTATACCAAGGCTTTCGGTGCTGACGCATCACGCCTTGAAATTGCTCAGTCGCAGCGCGGCCCGAGGTCACGGTCGACCCAGTGGCGGCGGCAAAGGGAAACATAGGACTCTTCGCCGCCAATCACCACCTGTTCGCCTTCCTCGACGATCCGTCCGCTGCCGTCAAGCCGTGCGACCATGGTTGCCTTGCGGCCGCACCAGCAGATGGTCTTGATTTCCTTCAGGCTGTCGGCCAGCGCCAGCAGGGCCTTGCTGCCCGGGAAGAGCTTGCCCTGAAAATCCGTGCGCAGGCCGAAGCACATGACCGGCATGCCGAGCCGGTCGGAGGCATGGGCCAGCTGCCACACCTGGTCTTCGGTGAGGAACTGCGCCTCATCGACAAACACCGCGTCAATGGGGGCCGCTTCATGGGCCTTGCGGATATGGTCGAGCAGGTTGTCGCCGGCGCGGAAAATATCCGCCTCTGCCACAAGGCCGATGCGGGAGGAAATACGTCCGACCCCCGCCCGGTCATCCACCGCAGCCGTCAGCAGCAGGGTGCGCATGCCCCGTTCCACATAGTTGTAGGAGGCCTGCAGCAGCACCGTCGATTTGCCGGCATTCATGGAGGAGTAGTTGAAATAGAGCTTGGCCATCGGTCCTGCGCCGGTCTGTTCGCATCAGCGGGAATCGGTCCCGCTGTCTGTCACACTCTTGCCATCCAGCCGGTCAGACACAAACGGCAGGCGGCAGGCTGCGGGCATAAACTGTGGAAGGCAGAAGCTGACGGGCTTTCTCAGGGGATGGCGATGTCCACGATCAGCGGCACATGGTCCGAGCCCACGTCCCCGCCGATGGAAACATCCCTGATCGTGATTTCATCCGAGACGGCGGCATGGTCCACCGCCGAGCCCAGGATCCAGCGGAAGCGGTAGTGGTAGAAATAGCGTGTGATCACGGGCACCACGGCCGGGAAGCGCACACGCATGCCGGCCTGCTCCAGCAGATTCTCGAAGTGGTTCGAAAGGGGGGAGGTGTTCCAGTCGCCGATCATGATGGCCGGTTCGGAGGCGGGTAATGCGTCGATCACACCGGCAAGCGCTGCAAAATAATCCTGCCGGGACTGCCAGCGGCAGGGCGAGCGCGGGCTGTCCGGATGCACCGCGATGAAGTTGAGCGGGGACCCGTCCACATCGATGATGGCCGAGAAGATTTCCCTGTTGCCATAGCGTCTGGGGCCGCAGGCACCCTCAACTGGTATGATCTTGCTGGATTTGACCGGGTACCGGGAGAAGGCGATCATGCTGCCAAGATCGCCGATCAGGAAATTCTCGAAATAGGGGCCGAGGCCGATCAGGGGCGTGTCATCCCCCTGGCGCTTGCGGTAGCGCATCTGATGATGCCACTCGGCCTCCTGAAACACGAGAATGTCGGGATTGAGGCTCTCCAGATAGGCCATGAACTCCGGATCACCCAGATATCGCACTTCCAGATTGATCGAGACGATGCGCAGGTTCTTTGTGCCGGGGATGCGGGCTTCGGCGAAGCCGGGAGCGACGATCCTGTATGTCTGGTAGAGCGAGACACCCAGCGCCAGCGATAGGGTGAGGCCCGTCAGCAGGAACAGCCGCCGCAGGGCCTTGCCTGCGCGCGGCGGCCCGGCAAGGCGCCGGCAGATGGCCGCAAGAAACACGGCCACAAAGCCGCCGCCAATCAGCTGCGGCAGGAAGAAGCTCATGTTGTCGGCAACCCAGACGTCCGGCGCAACGAAGGGCCCGAAGGACAGAAGGCCGAACAGCAGGGCCACCAGCAGGCCCATGACGGAGGCAAGGCGCAGAAGCCGGGCGAAAATCGAGGTCTTGCCGCCGGTTTGATCTGTCATCGGGCCTGCCGTCTCCTGTTGCACTGCAGCGCGGGCAGGCCCGTCCTAGCACAGACGGTCATTCGTGAAAATGATCGTAGACCAGCTTTGCGACCGATTCCGAAATGCCGGGCACGGTCAACAGGTCGTCAATGCCCGCCTTTGAAACGGCCTTTGCCGTGCCGAAGTGGCGCAGCAGGGCGCGCTTGCGGGCCGGGCCGACGCCGGAAATGTCATCCAGCGGATTGCGGGCAATGTCCTTCTTGCGCTTGGCCCGGTGGGTGCCGATGGCAAAACGGTGTGCCTCGTCGCGCAGGCGCTGGACGAAGTAGAGCACGGGATCGCGCTCCGGCAGCATGAAGGACGGGCGGCCTTCCATGAAGAACTTCTCGCGCCCGGCATCCCGGTCCGGCCCCTTGGCGATGCCGACCAGCGGCACATCGGTGACGCCCAGTTCCGTCAGCATCTCCCGCACCGCATTGAGCTGGCCCTGACCGCCGTCGATGAAGACGAGATCCGGCCATGCGGGCATGTCGGCGTTGCCGGCCTGCACGCCATCGTCTTCCTCGTCGTCCTCAAGGCCGGTTTCTCCGGCGCTTTCGGGGACAGGATCATCGGCTGCGGCCAGCGGCGTGCGGGCGTGTTCCTTCAACAGGCGGGAGAAGCGGCGGGTCAGCACCTCGCGCATCATGCCGTAGTCATCGCCGGGGGTGATGTCCTGCGACTTGATGTTGAACTTGCGGTACTGGCCCTTGGCGAAGCCTTCCGGCCCGGCAACGATCATGCCGCCGACCGCATTGGTGCCCATGATGTGCGAGTTGTCGTAGACCTCGATGCGGCGCGGGGCGGCGGGCAGGCCGAAGACTTCCGCAACGCCCTGCAGCAGGCGGCCCTGGCTGGAGGTTTCTGCCAGCCGGCGGCCAAGCGCCTCGCGGGCATTGGTGAGGGCGTGGTCCACCAGTTCCTTCTTCTCGCCGCGCTTGGGAACGGCGATTTCCACCTTGCGCTCGGCCCGCTCGGACAGCGCTTGCGACAGCAGGTCCATTTCCTCGATCTCATGCGACAGCAGGATCAGGCGCGGGGCGGGCTTGTCGTCATAGAACTGGGCAAGGAAGCTTTCCAGAATGGCGGCTTCCTCGATGGACTTGTCGGCCTTGGGGAAATAGGCGCGGTTGCCCCAGTTCTGGCCCGTGCGGAAGAAGAACACCTGCACGCAGGTCTGCCCGCCTTCCTGATGGATGGCGACCACATCGGCCTCATCGACGGTCTGCGGGTTGATGCCCTGATGCGACTGCACATGCGACAGGGCCGCCAGCCGGTCCCGGTAGACGGCGGCATGCTCGAAGTCGAGCTGCTGGGAGGCCGCCTCCATCTGGGCGGCCAGTTCCTTCTTCACCGCCTGGCTGCGGCCGGAGAGAAAGCCGCGCGCCTCGGCCACGAGCTGCGCGTAATCCTCGTTTGAGGTCTCGCCGGTGCAGGGTCCGGCGCAGCGCTTGATCTGGAACAGCAGGCAGGGGCGGGAACGGTTCTCGAAATAGCTGTCCGTGCAGTTGCGGATGAGAAAGGCTTTCTGCAGCGCATTGATCGTACGGTTGACCGCGCCAGCCGAGGCAAAGGGGCCGAAATAATCCCCCTTGCGCCGCCGCGCGCCACGATGCTTGACGATGGCTGGCGCTGCATGATCCCCGGTCAGCAGGATATAGGGGAAGGACTTGTCGTCTCGCAGCAGCACGTTGAAGCGCGGCCGCAGGCGCTTGATCAGGTTCGCTTCCAGCAGCAGCGCTTCGGTTTCCGTGCGGGTGAGCACGAATTCCATGGCAGCGGTGGCCATGATCATCCGCATGATGCGGTTCGACTGGCCTTGCAGGCGGGTGTAGCTGGTGACGCGCTTCTTCAGGCTGCGGGCCTTGCCCACATAAAGCACGTCGCCATTCTCATCCAGCATGCGGTAGACGCCCGGCCCCATGGGCAGGCGGCGCACCACATCGGCGATCACCTCGACGCCTTTCTTGCCGGCGGTGTTCTCGTCCTGGGCAGGCGTGAAGGTCACCTCCGGCGCCGCGGGGACCTCGACGGTTTCCTCGGCCTCTTCCGGACGGTCCATGGCTGACGGGCGGGATGTCATGATTTCACTATACCTCGGCCAGGCACAAAGGCCCGGCGAATCTGCTCCAACGTGGCGCCATTCTAGACGGCTTGTGCTCTGACGCTAATATGGGGGCGCCCGGCGCGAGGAAAATGCAGGTCTATTCCCCGACGCCCACCACATCCGCGGTTTCCCAGGCGAGATGCTGCCCGCCATCCAGTGCCAGCATTTGCCCGGTGACCGAGCGCATGGCCCAGAAATGACGGATGGTGGCGCCAAATTCTTCCGGGGCCGGGCCACGCTGCAACAGAACGGCCTGCTGCTGCCGGGCGAAATCCTCTTCCGTCTGGCGCTCGTTGCGGAAGCTGGGGCCGGGGCCGATGGCATTGACGCGGATGCGCGGCGCCAGGGCCTGCGCCATCATACGGGTCTGCTCCCACAGGGCCGCCTTGGAGAGCGAGTAGCTGACAAAGCGCGGCGTCGTTTTCCAGACGCGCTGGTCGATGATGTTGACCACCAGCCCCTCGGACGGCGCAGGCAAGGCGCTGGCGAAGGCATCTGTCAGGAACAGCGGCGCTTTTACGTGAATGGCAAAATGCGCATCGAAAAGGGCCGGGTCGAGAGCACCGGCCTCGTCGGGCTGGAAGATGGAGGCATTGTTGATGAGAAGATCCAACTGACCGGCGGCCTTTATGGCCGCAGGAATCAGGCCAGCCAGTTCATCCGGCCGGGTCAGGTCCGCCTGGAAGACATGTGCGGTGCCGCCGCCTGACAGGATCGACTGCTTCAGGGCGTCTGCCCGCTCCAGCCCGTGGTGGGCATGGAGGAGCACTGTCCAGCCATGCGCCGCCAGATCGCGGGCGATCGCTCCGCCAATGCGGCTGGATGCGCCGGTGATGAGTGCCGTTCCGGCCGCCTGTGTCATTCGTGCTTGTCTCTTCTTCGGTCTGATGCTTTGAATACGGCGCATCGCTCAACGCGGATCAACTCTCCTGAACCGCTCATTGCCCTGGACTTCTTGCATTTTGCAACGGCGGGCAGCTTCTGCCGGGTGGTTTTACCGGATGCTTACCATCCCGAAAGAACCCCGGGCTTGCCACGGTTTTTCCATATTCTGCCAAATTTTCCGACACAAACGGGGGGCATACCTCGATGTGGGTGAGGATGGGGATAGCCGCCACGACAATCGGCTGTCTTGCCCATGAGGTATGATCCTCGACTTTGAACCTGTATTGCGTGGAGCAAAAACATGAAGAGTCTCGCAGTTGCTGGTGTGTCCCTGGTTGCGCTCGCCGCAGCGGCTCCGGCATTCGCTGCCGACCTCCCTGCGCCGGCCGCACCGGTGATGTATGATCAGGCTCCGGTTTCGGACGCTCGCTTTGACTGGTCCGGCTTCTACTTCGGTGCGAACGCAGGCTGGGCTTGGGGCGAGTTCAAGAATTCGTCCGCTCTGACGGGCAACGTCAAGAGCAGCACCAATGGCCCGACCATCGGTATCCATGGCGGCTACAACTACCAGATCACGCCGAACTTCCTGGCGGGTGCTGAAGCTGACTTCCAGTACCGTGATCTTGACAAGCGCAGCTCCGGCAATGGCGTTTCGATCAAGAACTCGTCCAACTGGAACGGCTCGCTGCGCGCCCGTGCCGGTGTCGTGTTCGACCGTCTGATGGTCTACAGCACCGGTGGTCTGGCGATCGCCAACATGGAAACCAATGTTGCCGGCACCAAGCGCGATGAAACGAAGACCGGTTGGGTCCTCGGCGCCGGTGTTGAAGGCGCTCTGACCAACAACATCACTGCCCGCGTCGAGTATCTGCACTCCGACTACGGCCGTGACAACTTCACCGTTGGCGGCGTAAACCAGCGCGTGAAGCTGCAGGACAACGTGACCCGCGTTGGTCTGAGCTACAAGTTCTGATCCCGGTCAGTCCGGACGATCAAGACAAAGGCCCGGCGGACACTCCGCCGGGCCTTTTGCTTCGGGTGCTGTTCACAGGTCAGGCAGGCAGAATCCGGGTCTTTGCGAACATCGGAACATGGGTCTCGAAACCGTCCAGCCAGGTGACGAGATGGGGTGCCTGCTGGCGCCAGGCGCCCTCGAAGCGAAGGTCCAGATAGCCAAGCGCGCAGGCAAGGGCGATCTGACCGGCATCCACCCCGTTGGCCACCTTGACCGGAGCGGGAGGGGCAGCCTCCAGAGAGGACAGGGCGCGGGAGACTTTCTCCGCCTGATAGCTGAGCCAATCGGCCGAGCGTTTTTCCTCCGCGCGGAAGCGGGTTTCATAAACCTGCAGGATGCTGGCATCCTGCATGCCGTCGGCCAGCGCCTGCAGGCGCAGAACCTCGAACCGGCCTTCGCCTGCCGGGATGATGCGGCCGCCACCGGCGAAAAAGTCCAGATATTCAACGATCACGCGGCTGTCATAGAGCACGGTGCCGTCTTCCAGGATCAGTGCCGGGATCTTGCCGAGCGGGTTCTGCAGGCGAATCGTGTCCGCCGGATTCGTCGTGTCGGTGGCCTGTATCTCGATCTTGTCGAAGATGCCGAGAACGCTTGCGGCAATCTTGCACTTGCGGCCAAAGGGGGAGGCAGGCGAGGAGCGCAGAATGAGCATCGGGCTGAAATCTCCTTTGTGGGGACGTCAGTTGTGCATGCCCTTGGCGCAGGCGCAAGGCCACTGTGCATGCCTTCTGCTTGCCACGCTCCGCAGCGGACGTCCCTGTCAGGGGGCCGGAACGTCGAGGCTGGAGGTGCGGCAGCCGCTGCGGTCAACGGAGGGGCAGGCCCGGAACTCGAGGTTTTTCGTCAGGCAGATGCGCAACTCTGTCAGGATACCGCGGTTGCAGGAGACGGCCATGCCTTCCCGGGTGAGGCCCGGGTTCACCGCAGCAAAGGCGGCCTCGGCGCCTTCGGGACTGATCCTGCCGCGGCGTGTCATACGGGTGAAGGTTTCGGGAATGCGGATCTTTTCGAAGGCCTGGCGGGTCTTGGAAAAATAGTCTGACGGCGGCAGGCCGGAGCAGGTGCCATGCTTGCGCCACTGATGCTGGATGAGGCCCTGGCTCGGCATGATGTCCAGCATGGACCGGATGTCACCGGCGGAGGGCGGAAGGTCACGCGGCAGCGGACAGTAATCAGGCCAACCCCGTTCACGCTGCGGCCACAGGCCATGGACGATGAAGCGGTAATTCTTGTCATCGCCGCATTGCTGCGGGTCCGCGCGCTGCCGGTTCAGTTCGCAATAGGCGGGTGACCATGACAGGGCGAGGACATAGAAATCGAAGGGCTCCAGTCTGTTCTGAGCTTTGACTGCCTGCGGAATAAACAGAAGTGCAATCAGAACGGTCAAACGTATAAGATTCTGCAGCATTAACAGGGCAGATCCTTACGACCCGGCGCTGCTGGCCTTGATTTCAAGGCTGCAGTACCTGACAGCGAATACCGTAGACATACCATTTGTCCAATTTGGGAAGACAAGCCTCCACGCCCCAAGTCTGACCCAGAGTGCCACGGCCCTCTGCAATACGGAAGTAAACAGCCTGCTGCTTGCCATCCGAAAGGGTCGCTCTGCCTGAGCAAGAGCGCATGGCGAGCGGACTTCCAAGCGGCTCACTGTAGCCGGTCTCGGCAATGTGGCTGATCGAGTTGACGGTTATACCGTTCCTGTAATCTGCATTTGCAGCCGCGATGCGGGCCATCGCAGCATGGAGAACATGTGTTGCCGTGCAAACCGGAAGACGGTGCTGTGAAGGAGTTGCGAGTGCAGGCGAAACCATGCCCAAGGATCCAATGAGGCAAGCGACGGAAACTGACTTCAGAAATGCGTGCATCTTGCGCAACCCTCCTTGCAAAGTGCCTCTATAAAATCAGAAAAATCTTGCTGAAAGTTTGACGCATGTCCATTGGAGTTACTCGGCGATCAGCTGGAAAATCCGGGCCGATGCCCCCGGCCCTTGCGCCAGAACCTCTGCCAGCCAGGGCAGAGTGTTGCGCATCTCTTCCGCCAGCGTAAAGGGCGGATTGATGATGGTCATGCCTGACCCCTTCATCGGACGGTCGGGTGCGCTGTAACCGGCGTTGAGCTCCAGAACCAGCACATCGCGCAGCTCCGCCTCTTCCAGCGTCCGGTGAAAGCGTTCGACGCTCTTGCGGTCCTTGAGCGGATACCACGCCAGATACATGCCGCTGCGCCAGCGCTTCCAGGCCTTGATCAGCCCGTCCGCCATGAGTTCGAACTCATTGGTGACTTCGAAGGCCGGATCAATCAGCACAAGGCCGCGCTTCTCCTTGGGCGGTACGAAACTGCCAAGCGCCAGCCAGCCGTCCAGATGGATGGTCTTTACCTGCCAGTCGCCTTCAAACCGGGCGGCGAGTGTTTCGAAATCGGCGGGATGCAGCTCTGTCAGCGTCAGCCGGTCCTGCGGGCGCATAAGGGCACGGGCCAGGGCAGGGGAGCCGGGATACTGGGTGAGTTCGGTGCCCGGGTTGAGTCCCTTCACCACATCGAGCCAGTCCGCCAGCACGGGTTCTGCCTTTGCGGGGACGTCAGCCGCCAGCACCTTGGCGATGCCTTGCTGCCATTCGCCGGTCTTCTGCGTCTCTTCGGCGCGCAGATCATAACCGCCAATGCCCGCATGGGTGTCGATGATGCGGAACGCCGCGTCCTTGCGCTGCATGTAGGAGATGCAGCGGGCGAGAACGAGATGTTTGAGGACATCGCCGATGTTGCCGGCGTGATAGGCGTGCCGGTAATTCATGTGGTGTTCCTCATGTCGAAAGATGCGGCGCTCAGATGGGCTTTATGGGGAAGAGGCGTGTCTGGCAAGGGGAGCTTCGCGGCCCCTGGGCCTGCAACAGGGGCACAGGCGGGGCGCTGCGGGCTTCATGGCGCGGCTTGGCGTCTCCGGCGCATCACAACAGTCTGTGCCGGAGCGGCTGAGCACAGCAAGGCGGCTGCCGCTGAAAAGAAAAACGGTGGCCCTCCGGGGAAGGCCACCGCAATCTCACCGGTATCAGGCCAGATCAGTCGTCGTAGCCTGCATCGTCGTCCTGGCCGTCCTGCTCGCTGGAGGTGGCTTCACCTTCCAGAGCCTGCAGGTTCACAGCCTTCGGGCCCTTGCCACGGCGATCCGGCTCGGTCTCGAAGGAGACGCGCTGACCGCTGTCCAGAGCCTGGAAGCCCGAACGCTCCACAGCCGAGATGTGGACGAAGACATCGGCGTCGCCGTTGTCCGGGGTGATGAAGCCAAAGCCCTTGTCGGCCTTGAAGAACTTCACAGTGCCCATCTGGCGCGGGCCGCGCTCGACCGGACCGTCGAACTCGGGACGCGGACGGCGCGGGCCGCCATCACCGTCACCACCGCCGCCGAAGCCGCCACGGCCACCACCGCCGCCGCCATAACCGCCGCCACCGCTGCGTCCGCCGCCGTAGCCGCCACCGCCGCCATCACGGCCACCGCCGTAACCGCCGCCGCCGCTGCGTCCGCCGCCGTAGCCACCGCCGATCTGATGAAGCGTCAAGGCCAGCGCCATGCCGCCAATTC